>NZ_JBVUAC010000001.1:0-759054 GCF_055791005.1 Leucobacter holotrichiae | reverse complement strand
TTTCCGTGTACGCCGCTGACTCCCCATACCCCTGCTCCTCACAATTCAGGGTGTTCACACGACCCCCTGAACCCGCCCGGTAGATCAACCCGCGTGGAGCAAGATCTCCTACCCGGGGAAGGTGAGTGCGGCGCGAACCGCGCACGCGAAAGCCCCCTCGGGAGCCGGTGGGCAGCCGAGGGGGCTCGATCCTGAGGCGATCCCGATCCCTTCGATAGGCTCAGGGAACGAGCACGGGCTCAGGGAGCGGGATCGCTCGAGATCAGATCTTCGAGGAGGCATCCTTCAGAACGCTGCGGAGGATGCCGCCGATCTCAGCGAACTCCGACGGACCGATGGTCAGCGGGGGAGCGAGCTGGATGACGGGGTCTCCACGGTCGTCAGCGCGGCAGTACAGGCCGGCCTCCCACAGAGCGGGCGACAGGTAGTCGCGCAGGAGCCGGTCCGACTCCTCCTCGTTGAAGGTCTCCTTGGTGGCCTTGTCCTTGACGAGCTCGATGCCGAAGAAGTAGCCCTCGCCGCGCACGTCACCGACGATGTCGATGTCGAGCAGCTTCTCGAGCTCGGCGCGGAACAGCGGGCTGTTCTCGCGCACGCGGCCGTTGAGGTCCTCTTCCTCGAAGATGTCGAGGTTCTCGAGGGCGGCAGCGGCAGCGGCCGGGTGCCCGGCGAAGGTGAAGCCGTGGTAGAAGGTGTTCTCGACCGAGTTGAAGGGCTCCGAGACCTTGTCCGAGACGATCATGGCACCGAGGGGCACGTAGCCCGAGGTGATGCCCTTCGCCGAGGTGATGATGTCGGGCTCGTAGCCGAGGGCCTTCGAGGCGAAGAAGTCGCCGATGCGGCCGTAGGCGCAGATGACCTCATCCGAGACGAGCAGCACGTCGTACTGGTCGCAGATCTCGCGAACGCGCTTGAAGTATCCGGGGGGAGGCGGGAAGCAGCCGCCCGAGTTCTGCACCGGCTCGAGGAAGACGGCCGCGACGGTCTCGGGGCCCTCGAAGAGGATGGCCTCCTCGATCCGGTTCGCAGCCCACTGGCCGAACGCCTCGACGTCGTCGCTGGGCGCGCCCATCTCTTCTGCGCGGTAGAAGTTGGTGTTCGGCACGCGGTGACCGCCGGGGGTCAGTGGCTCGTAGAACTTCTTCATGTCGGGGATGCCGGTGATGGCCAGCGCGCCCTGGGGGGTGCCGTGGTAGGCGACCGAGCGCGAGATGACCTTGTGCTTCATCGGCTGGCCCTTGATCTTCCAGAAGTGCTTCGCCAGCTTGAACGCCGACTCCACGGCCTCGCCGCCGCCGGTGGTGAAGAAGACCTTGTTCATGTCGCCGGGGGCGTACGAAGCGAGGCGCTCCGACAGCTCGACGGCGGCGGGGTGCGCGTACGACCAGAGCGGCATGAAGTCGAGCTGCTTCATCTGCTTCGCGGCAGCCTGGACGATGCGGTCGCGGCCGTGGCCGGCGTTCACGACGAACAGGCCCGCGAGGCCGTCGATGTACTGCTTGCCGGCAGCGTCGTAGATGTGGTGGCCCTCTGCGCGGGTGATGACGGGGATGCCGTCGTTGAGCACCTTGCGGTTGGTGAAGTGCGGCCACATGTGGTCGCGGGCCGAAGCCTGGAGCGCGGCGGCATCCACGGCTGCAGTGGGATCGTAGGACATGGTTATCTTGTTCCCCAGTCGTATTTCTGTTTGGTGAGTTGGAGGTAGACGAAGCTCTCGGTCGCCGCAACGCCGTCGATCCCGCGGATCTTCTCGTTGAGCAGTTCGATGAGGCCCTCGTCGTCCTCGCAGACAACCTCGGCGAGGATGTCGAAGGAGCCAGCGCTGAGTACCACGTAACTGATCTCCGGCATCTCGGCGAGACGATCGGCGACGACCCTGGTGTCACCGGAAACGCGGATGCCGAGCATTGCTTGTCGGCTGAAGCCGAGTCGCATCGGGTCCGTCACTGCAACGATCTGCATGACCCCGGCATCCGTGAGCTTCTGCACGCGCTGTCGCACGGCGGCCTCGCTGAGGCCGACCGCTTTGCCGATCTCCGCGTACGAACGACGGCCATCGCGCTGGAGCTGCTCGATGATCGCCTTCGACGTCGCGTCGAGTGCGGGCGAGGTGCGTTTGGTGCTCACGCCACTGATTCTTGCAGTGAAATGCCGAAAAAGCAAAGGAATCCGAAGAAAATGGGATTGGAATCTACTTATCCCAGCCTTGAGTGGCGATTGAACCGGGATCGGCGTCGCCATTCGGTATTGTACGTCGTCCGGCGCCCCGTGCGGGGCTGAGGTCGCCGGGCGGCGAGGATCGAGTTCGTGCTTCGGAATGCGTGGAATGGGTGCCTGATCTCTATCGGAAACCGCAGCAGCGTGTCTGCGATGTAACCGTTTCATGTCGAAATGGGAGGCGCGCGGGCCGCGAGCTTGGCATCGCTTCCCTCTCTGTGCCATTCTCATCTTCACACCCGGCAGTGCGGCCGATCGCGTTGCCGGTGCCACCCGTGAGAACCAAGGGAGATGCTCATGGCACGTCAGCCCGAAGACCCGATCGTCCGAAATATCGTCCAGATGCTGCGCGGAGCTCAGCTCAACCGTCGGCAGCTGCTCCGCGGCGCCGCGGTGGGGGCCGCCGGGGCCGGCGCGCTCGGCCTCTCCGCGTGCTCCGGAGGCGGAGGCGGTGGCGGGGGAGACGGCATCGTCTGGGGCAACTGGACCTACTACCTCGACTACGACGAGTCGACCGGGTCCTACCCCTCGCTCGACGCCTTCATGGACGAGGCGGGATTCAACGTCGACTACGTCGAGGACATCGACGACAACAACACCTTCTACGGCAAGATCAAGGATCAGCTGAAGCTCGACCAGTACACCGGCTACGACGTGGTCACCTTCACCGATTGGATGAACGCCCGCCTCATCGAAGCCGGCCAGGTGCAGGAGTTCGACTACGCCAATCTGTCGAACGTCGAGGCCAACCTGGTGGACGCGCAATGGGACGCGCTCGACGTCGATTCCGGCCGCAAGTTCTCGATCCCGTGGCAGTTGCCCGCCTCGGGCTGGGTGTGGAACACGGAGGCCGTGCCGGGCGGGATCAAGACCCTCGACGACTTCCTGAAGCCCGAGCTCAAGGGCAAGGTGGTCGTGCTCAGCGAGATGCGCGACACCATCGGCATGGTGCTCGCGGGCCTCGGCTACGACCCCAACGGCGACTGGGGCGACAAGGAGTTCGACGAGGCGCTCGCGTGGCTCGACGACGCCCTGCAGAGCGGCCAGATCGGCAATGTGAAGGGCAACAGCTACACGCAGGACCTCATCACGGGCGATGCCCTCGCCGCGATGGCGTGGACCGGTGACGTGGTCATGCTGAACGCCGAGAACGACAACCAGTGGACGCTCGAGATCCCCGAGTCGGGCGGCATGATCGCGGCCGACTCCTTCACCGTCCCCAACGGCACCTCCGCCGAGGCGAAGAAGCAGGTCGAGCAGATGATCGACTACTACTACGATCCCGTCGTGATGGCCGAGGTCGCCGACTACGTCACGTTCATCCCGCCCGTGAAGGGCACGCAGGAAGAGATGCAGAAGATCAACCCCGACAACGCCGAGAACCCGCTCATCTTCCCGAGCGATGCCGACTGGGAGCACCTGCACCCCTTCCGCAGCCTCACCGCCGAGGAGGACAAGCGCTACTCGACCGCCTTCCAGAACGTGCTGGGGCTGTAGACATGACGGAGAACTCACTCGCGACATCCGGCGCGGACCTCGAACTCGTCGGCATCCAGAAGCGGTTCCCCGGCTTCACGGCCGTCGAGAGCCTCGATCTGAAGATCCCCGCGGGATCCTTCTTCGCCCTGCTCGGCCCCTCGGGCTGCGGCAAGACGACCACGCTGCGCCTCGTCGCCGGACTCGAAGACCCGACGCAGGGCAAGATCCTCATCGGAGGCAAGGACGTCAGCGGCCTGAAACCTCACAAGCGACAGGTCAACACGGTCTTCCAGTCGTACGCGCTCTTCCCGCACATGACGATCCTCGAGAACGTCGCGTTCGGCCTGCGCCGCCGCAAGTCGGCCGACCCGGTCGGGAAGGCGCACGAGGCCCTGCGCCTCGTCGAACTCGACCATGTCGCCGATCGTAAGCCCGCGCAGCTCTCGGGCGGGCAGCAGCAGCGCGTGGCGCTCGCCCGCGCCGTGGTCAACCGGCCCGCCCTGCTGCTGCTCGACGAGCCGCTCGGCGCGCTCGACCTGAAGCTGCGCCGCCAGATGCAGCAGGAGCTCAAGCAGATCCAGCAGGAGGTCGGTCTCACCTTCCTCCACGTCACGCACGACCAGGAGGAGGCCATGACCATGGCCGATACGGTCGCGGTGATGAACAAGGGACGGATCGAGCAGATGGGCGCCCCGGAGGAGCTCTACGAGCTGCCCCGCACCGTGTTCGTCGCGAACTTCCTCGGCCAGTCGAATCTCTTCGCCGTCGATGTGGTCGGCGGCTCGGACCAGGTGCTGCACACCGACCTGCTCGGCACGCGGATCTCGGTGCCGCGCTCGCGCAGCGAGCGGGAGAGCGGATCGATCACCGTGGGCGTGCGCCCCGAGAAGATGACGCTCGGCACCGCGCCGGTCGAGCCCGACGCAGGCTTCAACGCGATCGGCCCGGGCCGCGTCACCGATGTCTCCTTCATCGGCGTCAGCACGCAGTACACGGTCGAGCTCCCGGGATCGGCCCCGGTGCAGGTCTTCCAGCAGAACCTGCAGGCCGGCCCGACCGCCGCGCTCGGCGACGAGGTGTGGCTGAGCTGGCGCGTGGAGCACACCTTCGGCCTCGCCGATGATCGCCTCGAGACCGGCGCCCTCACCGCCGACCTCTCGACCCAGGCCATCGCGGCGCACGCAGCGCTCGGCGAGTAGGGGGCAGCTATGGCATTCACCGCCTTTTCGGCCTCCGCGAAGGCCGTCGAACAGGCGCCCCGCAAGAAGGGGTGGGTCGCGCTGCTGCTGCTCGCGCCCGGCATCGCGTACATGCTGCTGTTCTTCGTGGCGCCCTTCATCCAGCTCGCGCTCACCTCGCTGCAGGCCCCCGACGAGGGCGGCGGCATCGGGCAGTACGTCGCGGCCATGCAGTTCTCGAACTACTGGGTCGCGCTGCAGGAGTACTGGCCGCACCTGGTCCGCTCGTTCGTCTACGCGGTCATCGCGACCGTCGTGGGGCTGCTGATCAGCTATCCGATCGCGTACCTCATCGGCGTGCGCGTGCGCTCGCGGCCTCTGCTGCAGGGCGTGCTGCTGATCCTGGTCGTCGCGCCGTTCTTCATCAGCCTGCTGCTGCGGACGCTCGCCTGGAAGTCGATCCTGCCGAACGAGTGGATCGGAACGCACTTCTCGGTGATCTTCGGGTTGATCTACAACTTCATCCCCTTCATGGTGCTGCCGATCTTCTCATCGCTGCAGGCGCTCGACCTGCGGTTGCTGGAGGCCGGATCCGACCTCTACGCGTCGCCGGTCACCACCTTCCGCAAGGTGACACTGCCGCTGTCGATCCCCGGAGTGGTCTCGGGCACGCTGCTGAGCTTCATCCCGATGTCGGGCGACTACGTGGTCGCCTCGC
Source organism: Leucobacter holotrichiae (assembly GCF_055791005.1). NCBI lineage: Bacteria > Bacillati > Actinomycetota > Actinomycetes > Micrococcales > Microbacteriaceae > Leucobacter > Leucobacter holotrichiae. Next base: position 753,462 of record NZ_JBVUAC010000001.1, on the reverse strand, counting down.
GCGAGTTCCTGGGCGGCACGTCGACCACGATGATCGGTAACGTCATCGAGTCGAACTTCCTGCAGACGCAGAACTACCCGATGGCCGCGACACTGTCGATCATTCTCATGCTCATCATCCTGGCGATCGTCGCCACATACGTGCGCAAGAGCGGGGCGGAGGATCTGCTGTGAAGAATTTCAGTCTGGGCAAGGCCTTCGTGCCGGTCGTCGCGACGGTCGCGCTCATCTACCTGCTGCTGCCGATCCTGCACGTCATCCTGTTCTCCTTCAACGATGCTGGCCGCAACAACATCATCTGGCGAGGATTCACGCTCGACAACTGGCAGAACCCCTGCGGCGCTCCGCAGGTCTGCCAGGCGTTCGGCAACAGCATCCTCATCGGCGTGGTCGCGACCGTGATCGCCACGGTGCTCGGCACGATGATCGCCATCGCGCTGGTGCGCTACAGGTTCAAGGGCCGTTCGACGGTCAGCCTGCTGCTGTTCACCCCGATGGCCACGCCCGAGGTGGTGCTCGGCGCGGGTCTCGCCGCGCAGTTCCTGCTCGCGGGCGTGGAGAAGGGGATCGGCACGATCATCCTCGCGCACACGATGTTCTGCATCTCGTACGTCGTGGTGGCGGTGAAGGCCCGCGTGGCGAGTCTCGATCCGGCGATCGAGGAGGCGGGGCGGGATCTCTACGCCTCGCCGGGGCAGGTGTTCTGGCGGATCACGCTGCCCATGCTCATGCCGGGCATCATCGGTGCGGCGCTGCTCTCGTTCGCGCTGTCGTTCGACGACTTCATCATCACGAACTTCAACTCGGGCACCGCGACCACCTTCCCGAAGTTCATCTACGTCTCCGCGCTCAAGGGCGTGCCGGCGCAGGCGAACGTGCTCGCATCGATCGTGTTCATCGGCGCGCTGCTGCTGGTGATCATCGTGCAGATGGTGAACATCAACAAGCAGAAGAGGCTGGCGCGGCAGTAGCTCCTCGCGTCCCTCGCCGCCGCGCCTCTCGCGCAGCGCTCGGCCCCCACCGCAGAATCTGCGGCGGGGGCCGAGAGCTTTTGCGTCGCGGGCCGCATCGGGTGCAGGATGTTTGGCTGGCGGGAAGTCCCGCAGCAGACCAGGACGCAGCGGGGCGGACTCGCCCGGGCGATCCTCCGACTCTCGGAGAGCATATGACGAAGACGTTGATGCCGGCGGCCAAGCGCGGCGGTACCCTCAAGCGAAGCCTCGGGCTCTGGGCCATCGTCGGCCTCGGCCTCGGGTACATGACGCCGACGGTGGTCTTCGACACCTTCGGCCTCGTCTCGCGCGACACGAACAACGTCGTGCCGCTCGCCTACGCGGTCGCGCTCATCGTGATGGTCTTCACTGCGATCAGCTACGGCAAGATCGCGGGTGCGATCCCGAGCGCCGGATCCGCGTACACCTATGCCCGCGAGTCGATGCACCCGAATGTGGGCTTCCTCGTGGGGTGGACCGCGCTCATCGACTACATGCTCCTCCCGATGGTGAACTGCCTCATCATCCGCAGCTACCTCGAGGCGTTCTTCCCGGCCGTGCCGGGATGGGTCTGGGTGATCCTCTACGTCGTCTTCGTGACGGGCATCATCTACCTGACGATGCGCGGCACCTCGAACGTGAACATGATCCTGCTCGTGTTCTCGATCGCGGTCATGGCAGTGTTCGTGCTCCTGGTGATCGTGCAGCTCGCCGGCGGTGCCGGTGTCGGCGGCGTCGTCACGGTGCAGCCCTTCTTCCACAGCGGCGTCGAGTTCGGCGCGGTGCTGGCGGGCGCCACGATCGTCTGCTTCTCGTTCATCGGCTTCGACGCGGTCACCATGTACGCCGAGGAGGCCAAGACCCCGAAGATCATGCCGAAGGCGATCCTGCTCACCGTCGTGCTCGGCGGCGCGATCTTCCTCGTCGCCGGCTACTTCACCCAGCAGCGCTTCCCCGACTGGAACGAGTTCGCCCCCGGCGGCGACATGCAGTTCGTGGAGGACTCGACCCTCCCGATCATCGGCGAGCTGGTCGGCGGCAAGGTGCTCGCCGCGGTGCTCACCGCGGCCGGCTTCGCGGCGACGCTCGCCTCGGGTCTCGCGTCGCACGCCTCGGTCTCGCGCATGCTGCTCGTCATGGGCCGCAACAACGTGATCCCGAAACGGGCATTCGGCTACATCAACCCGAAGACGCACACCCCGACCTTCAACATCGTGCTCACCGGTGCGATCTCGCTGCTCGCGATCGCCTTCACCCTCGAGATGATCGCGGCCTACATCAACTACGGTGCGCTCATCGCCTTCACCTTCGTGAACCTCTCGGTGATCGCCTGGTTCGCGATCCGCAAGGGCCGCCGGCGCACCCCGAAGGACATCTTCACGTACATCGTGATGCCGGTCATCGGCACCGCGCTCACCGGGCTGCTCTGGGTGAACCTCGACGGGCACGCCCTGCTCGGGGGTCTCATCTGGACCGGACTCGGTTTCGTCTACCTGGTCTTCATCACGAAGGGCTTCCGGCAGAAAGTCGCATCCTTCGACGAGAACCAGCCCGTCACCGGCTACAACAAGGTGGTCGAGCACGAGCCCGTCGAATAGCGGGCCTCGGCACGCTCCCGACGGGCGCGCGGGTCGAGCAGCGGTTGTGCCGGGTGCCGAGGGCTGTACGCCGTGTGCCGGGGGCTGTATGCCGAGCCGGATGCCGAGCTTTCGGCGCCGAGATACGGATTTCGCATGCCTGATCGCGATCCCGCGTGCGAAATCCGTATCTCGGACGGGTGGCCACGGAGGTCCGCGAGCGGGGGTCGGGCTGCGGGCGATAGGCTAGGGGGATCATGCTCGATCTTGACTTCAGCGCTCGCATCAAGGCCCTCCGCGCCACCTACGCCGACATCGCGGCGGTCACCGATCTGCCCCGGCTCGAGCGGGAGATCGGCGAGCTGGAACAGCAGGCCGCCGCGCCCGATCTGTGGGACGATCCTGCGGCCGCGCAGAAGGTCACCAGCGGCCTCTCGCACCGGCAGGCGCAGGTGCGCAAGCTGCGCGGCGTCGAGAGCCGCCTCGACGACCTCGAGGTGCTGATCGAACTCGCGCAGGAGGCCGACGACGAGGAATCGGCGAAGGAGGCGGCCGACGAGCTCGTCGCGCTCGAGAAGCTCGTGCAGGATCTCGAGGTGCAGACCATGCTGTCGGGGGAGTACGACGAGCGCGCGGCCGTCGTCACGATCCGCTCGGGCGCCGGTGGCGATGACGCCACCGACTTCGCCGAGATCCTGCTGCGCATGTATCTGCGCTGGGCCGAGCAGCACGGTTACTCGACCAAGGTGCTCGACACCTCCTACGCCGAGGGCGCCGGAATCAAGTCGGCCACGTTCGAGGTCGACGCACCCTACGCCTTCGGCACGCTCTCGGTCGAGGCAGGCACCCACCGGCTCGCTCGCATCAGCCCCTTCGGCTCCGCCGACAAGCGGCAGACCAGCTTCGCAGGGGTCGAGGTGATCCCGCTGCTCGAGGAGGCCACCGAGGTCGATATCCCCGAGAACGACATCCGCGTCGATGTCTTCCGTTCGTCGGGCCCGGGCGGTCAGTCGGTGAACACCACGGACTCGGCCGTGCGCATCACGCACATTCCCACGGGCATCGTCATCTCCATGCAGAACGAGAAGTCGCAGATCCAGAACCGCGCGGCCGCCATGCGCCTGCTGCAGACCCGCCTGCTGCTGCTGCAGAAGGAGCAGGAAGCCGCCAAGAAGAAGGAGCTGGCGGGATCCGTCACGGCAAGTTGGGGCGACCAGATCCGCTCCTACTTCCTCTACGGCCAGCAGCTGGTGAAGGATCTGCGCACGGGCCACGAGTCCTCCCAACCCGAAGCCGTGTTTGACGGGGATCTCGACGGGTTCATCGCCGCGGGCATCCGCTGGCGCTCGCTCTCGAAGAACGACTGAGCTTTCCCGTCAGTCCGCGTCCCTTCCCGTCAGCCTGCGTGAAGGCGTAGGATCCCTGGCCGAGAATCTGCGACTCCGCGCAGAATGACGAGGCTTCACCAGCGCGCCTGCGTCGGGCCCACAGGCAGAGGGCGTATTGTCGAGGCGTCATGATCCTCTTCGAGAACGTCACCAAGAAGTACCGGGGTACCGCGAAGCCCGCGCTCGACGGTATCGACCTCAGGGTCGATCGCGGCGAGTTCGTCTTCATCGTGGGCGCTTCCGGTTCCGGCAAATCGAGCTGCCTGCGCCTCATCCTGCGCGAGGATCAGCCGAGCATCGGCAAGATCCACGTGCTGGGGCAGGACCTCAGCAAGATCTCATCCCGCAAGGTTCCCTATTTCAGGCGCAACCTCGGTACCGTGTTCCAGGATTTCCGCCTGCTCACCAACAAGACGGTCTACGACAACGTCGCGTTCTCGCTCCAGGTGATCGGCAAGTCGCGCGGCTTCATCCAGGAGGCCGTGCCCGACACGCTCGAGATGGTCGGGCTGGCGAACAAGGCCAAGCGCTTCCCGCACGAGCTCTCGGGCGGCGAGCAGCAGCGCGTCGCGATCGCCCGCGCGATCGTGAACAAGCCGTCGATCCTGCTCGCCGACGAGCCCACCGGCAACCTCGACCCGGCCACCAGCCTCGGCATCATGCAGCTGCTGCGCGCCATCAACGCCTCGGGAACGACCGTCGTGATGGCGACGCACGAGGCGACCTTCGTCGACATCATGCAGCAGCGCGTGGTCGAGCTCTCGCAGGGCGTCGTCGTGCGTGACGAGGTGGGCGGCGGCTACGGCGAGACCGCGTCGATCCCCGTCGCCGATCTCTCGGAGGAGGGCGTGCAGGTGCTGCGCACCACCGAGGCGGTCGTGCGTGCGGCGCTCGCCCCAGAGGAGGGCGGCGAGCCCGATCCGGATGCGGAGGCCGCCGAGGCAGCGGCGATCCCCACCCCGCCCCCCGGCATGCAGGCGCCAGAGGCAGCCGCACCCGGCGCGCTGGCGCCCGACACCGGCTCCCCGCAGCAGCCGTCATCCGCCTCCGCGGATCCCCTGGACGAGCTGCTCGGCGCCGAGACCCCGCACGAGGCCTCCGTCTTCGAGGAGCCCCATCCGTTCGGCGAGGACGACTCCGAGATCGACGACGATGACGACACGGTGCGGGCCGGCGGCCCGCAGGCGCGTCGCATCCCCGGCTTCCTCGATCCCGGGCGGCCGATGGATCCCGTGCGGATGGCTGAGACCGGGAATCTCGCCGAGCACCTCGGGCTCAGCAGGAAAGACGACGACGAGACGGATGTGGGGCCGGTGCGATGAGGGCGGGACTGGTTCTCGGCGAGGTCTGGAACGGCCTGCGCCGCAACATGTCGGTGGTCATCTCGGTGATCCTCGTGACGTTCGTGTCGCTCACCTTCGTGGGCGCCGCGATCATCATGCAGCTGCAGATCCAGCAGATGAAGACGTTCTGGTACGACCGCGCCCAGGTCGCTATCTATCTCTGCACGGACTACGACCAGAGCGCGACGTGCGCGGGTACCGATGCCGGCGAGGCCGAGATCTCCGCGGTCGAGGACGCCCTGCAGTCGGGCACGCTCCAGCCGTACATCGACGACTACTTCTTCGTCGATCATGAGCAGGCGTACGAGGAGTTCGCGAAGCAGTTCGAGGGCAATCCGATCCTCGAGATCACTCGCCCGGAACAGCTGAACCAGACCTTCTGGGTCAAGCTGAAGGACCCCTCGCGATCCGACATCATCACCGAGACCTTCTCGGGCATCCCCGGGGTGCAGAGCGTGTCTGATCAGCGCAGCCTGCTCGACCGCATCTTCCTGTTCCTCGGCGTCGCGAGCTACACCGCGATCGCGATCGCGGGCCTCATGCTCGTGGCGGCGATGCTGCTGATCTCGACTACCATCAGGCTCTCGGCGTACTCGCGCAGACGGGAGATCGGGATCATGCGCCTGGTGGGCGCATCGAACCGATTCATCCAGACCCCCTTCATATTGGAGGGGATCATCGCAGCGCTCGTGGGCGCGGTGCTGGCGGGGGCCGCATCGGTGGGGATCGTGCGCTTCTTCGTGCAGGGCTTCCTCGCGACGGAGGTGCCGTTCACGAGCTACATCACAGTCGAGCAGTCGCTGATCGTGCCCCCGGTGCTCATACTCGTGGGGGTCGTGCTGTCGGCCATCGCAGCCAAGATCGCGATCACCCGCTACCTCCGGGTGTAGCTCGCGCGCCCTACGACTGCGGTAAGCTGGATCCTCGCGCTTCCGCGCGGATCCACCGACCCGTAGAGAGAATGTGACCATGCCCAAGGAGACCGGCGAGAAGCTCATCGCGTCGAACAAGAAGGCGCGGCACGAGTATCTCATCATCGACACCTACGAGGCGGGCATGGTGCTCACGGGCAGCGAGGTGAAGTCCCTGCGCATGGGGCGAGCCTCACTGGTCGACGGCTACGTGTTCATCGAGCGCGGCGAGGCCTGGCTCGACGCGGCCTACATCCCCGAGTACCTCAACGGTTCGTGGACGAACCACGCTCCGCGCCGCAAGCGCAAGCTGCTGCTGCACCGGCAGCAGATCGACAAGCTCTATCAGAAGACCCGAGAGGGCGGCATGACGATCGTGCCGCTGCGGCTCTACTTCCTCAACGGCCGGGCGAAGGTCGAGATCGCCCTCGCGAAGGGCAAGAAGGAGTACGACAAGCGGCAGACGCTGCGCGAGCGGCAGGACAAGCGCGAGGCCGAGCGGGCCATGCGCAGTCGCAACCGGCTGGGGGAGTAGGGGCGCGGATCTGCCGTCGGGTTCAGCCTCTGAGTAGGAGATCGACGCTCAGGCGGGTGAAAACTGCGGATTCACCCGCCTGAGCGTCGATCTCCTCCCTGAGCGTATTACCTCACACCGCGTCGAGCGCGCGGCTCACGTCGAGCAGGATGTCGTTCTGCACGCCGTGCCAGTGATCCGTGTCGGGCTCCGGCCATGAAGAAAGCTTGACGATCACCGAGTCGGTCGACGGATCGAGCCACAGGTTCTGCCCGTGGATGCCGATGCCGCTCACGTTGCCGCGCTCGTTGCCCGTGCACCACCACTGGCGCGTGTAGCTGCCGTCGGGGAACGTGCCGGTGAAGCCCTCGTAGGTCATGGCCTCGCGCGATCCGCCCTCCATGATGCTGCGCACCCAGGCCTCCGAGACGACACGACCGCCCGGGGCGTATCCGCCGTCGAGCATCATGCGTCCCACGCGCGCGAGATCCCGCGCGGTGCATGAGACGCCGCCGTTCGCGAAGCCGAACCCTGTCGTGTCGACGGTGATGGTCGCGTCACGGTCGGCGTCGAGCTTCGCCCACAGGTAGACGGAGAGTGCCTCGACGTAGCGCATGCCCGTGACGCGCTCGATGATCCACGCGAGCACGTCGGTGTTGGCCGAGCAGTACTGGAATTCGCCCGTGGCACCGCTGCCGCGCAGCGTGGTGAGGAACTCGGAGGTGTCGGCGGGATCGCCGTCGCGTCGCGATCGCCAGCCCGCGGAGCGGTCGTGGGTCTGCACCTCGGAGGCGGGGTCGACGTAGTTCTCGTTGTAGTCGATCGCGACCTCCATGTCGAGCACCTGCTGCACCGACGGGCCGTCGTAGACGCTCCCCTCGAGCTCGGGCAGGTACTCGGTGACTGGCGTGGCGGGATCGATGCGCCCCTCATCGACGAGCGCGCCGACGACCGTGCCGCACAGCGATTTCGAGACGCTCATCAGCAGGTGGCGGTCGTCGGGAGCGAAACCGGCGCGGTAGTACTCGGCGAGCACCTCGCCGCCGCGCAGCACCAGGAAGGCATCGGTGTAGCTCTGCTCCAGCCGCTGCTGCAGATCGGGGAGCTGAGGGGTGAGCGAGTCGAGGCGCACCGTCGCTTCGGCCGGCGCCGCGGGGGCGCGGCGCGAGACCGGCGCGGTGGGCAGCAGCTCGCCCAGGTGGGCGAATGCCCACCGGTTGTCGGGCGCCTCCTGCCAACTGTCGAGGTTCGGACGGCCGGGATCCGCGCCGGGGAACCGAGGCGGGTGGGCGGCGGCCGTGTTCGCGCTGCTCACGCTCACTCTCCGATCTGGTCGCGGATCCGGCGCTTCGCGAGCACCGTGTAGACCACGACCGAGACGACGATGCCGACCGGCACCGACAGGTCGATGTAGCCGAGCGCGACGCCCAACGGACCCGTCCAGACGTCGGTCGAGAGGAAGAGCGCCGTCGCTGCGCCGCCAGCCACGGCCGAGGTGAGGCCGGCGAGGCTGAATCCGCCGTGGTACCAGAACTTCGCGCCGGGGCGCTCGTCGAAGAGGTCCATGCCGTCGTAGCGGTTGCGGCGCAGCACGATATCGGCGACGTAGACCGCCATCGTCGGCACCGAGATGATCAGCAGGAACTGCAGCATCAGGTTGATCGCGTCGATCAGGTTGGTCGACATCACCAGGAAGAGGGTGAACGCGGTGCCGAGCACGCCGATGAGGATCGCGGAGGGGATGCGGCGGATCGGCACGCCGATCGACTGGAACGCCATGCTGGCGGTGTAGGTGGTCATGCCGTTGAGCGCGACCGTGTTGACGATGACGCCGATTACGAAGATCGGGCCGAGCCAGGCGGGCAGCATGTCGAGCAGCGCGTACTCGATGCCGAGGTCGAGCGACTCGGGGGAGACGACGCTGCCGAGGAGCGCGCCGACGATCGTGAAGAAGCCGCACGGGATCGCGCCGCCGAGCGCCGTGGCCAGGATGATGTGCGAGCGCTTCGCGTCGCGCGGGAGGTAGCGCGCCATGTCGGCGCTGTTGGAGAAGGAGAGCGGGCTTGAGGCGAGGATCGCGAAGGCGATGGTCAGGCTCGACCAGAGGGCGACGCCCTGCAGCGGCTCGGGCTGGCTGAAGTTCCAGTCCACGGTGGGCAGGATGAACCCGGTCACCACGAGGAAGATGAGCAGTAGCACCGCGGTGAGGGCGGTGTAGGCCTTGAGGATCAGGGCGTGGCCGTAGACCGCGACGAGCACGGTGACGATGGAGACGATCACCGTGACGACCACGAGGCCGATCGTCTTGTCCTCGACGCCCATTCGGGTGAGCAGTTCGGCGCCCATGAACGACGAGGCGACCCAGTTGAGTGCGAGGAAGACGCCCGAGATGAACCAGCCGTAGAAGGCGATCACGATCTTGTTGCCGCGGAAGCCGTAGATCGCGCGCTGGATCACGGACCCCGAGGTGCCGGCGGCCGGGCCGCTGATGGCGACGATGCCGGGCAGCACCCAGAGCAGCGTGACCGCGAGCACGACGAGGACCGCCTGCCAGATCTCGAGCCCGAGCACCGCGGTGAAGGAGGCGCCGATGGTGAAGTTGAGCACGCTCACCATGGTTGCGGCCCACACGGCGAAGAGGTCGCGGGGCCTGCCATGGCGCTCGCTCTCGGAGACGAGTTCGATGCCGCGGGTCTCGGGCTGCGTGGGGATGTCGGCGAAATCCTGATGGGAATCGGCGGGAGTGGGTGCGGTCACTTGGCAGTTCCTCTCGGCGGAGCCCCGAACATCGTCGCGGGTGGCATGAGACAGCGACGCTGCTATTGGTCATGAGGCCAATGGACTCTATTGGTCACTAATCCAATAGGATGTGGCTCATGGTGTCAAGTGGAGGATCGCCGAGGGTGCGCAAGCAGCCCGAGGAGCGGCGCGCCGAGATCATCGCCGAGGCCGCGCGGATCGCGCTCGGGGACGGGCTCGAGCGCATCACGCTGCGCGCCGTCGCCGACGGGCTCGGGGTGCGCCCGGGGCTGATCAGCCACTACTTTCCGGCGGCGGAGGATCTGGTGATCGCAGCCTTCCTCGCTGCCGTCACCGGGGAGCGAGAGCGGCTGCAAGCGGGGGAGGGAAGCTCTCTCGACCGGCTCGCCGCCTTCGTGCGCCGCGTCGAGTTCGAGTCGGTCGACCTCTCCCGGCTGTGGCTCAATGCGCGGCATCTCGCCCGGTTCACTCCCGCGCTCGCCGAGGCGATCGAGGAGCAGGAGGCGCTCGACCGCGAGCGCCTGGTCGCACTCATCGAGCAGGGGCGGGCGGAGGGGGCGTTCGAGGTGGCCGATCCGCTCGCGGCGTGCGTGCGGATCTTCATGGCCGTCGACGGCTTCGGCGCCTATGCGAACAATATCGGCGACTTCGAGCCGGAGGCCTATGTGCACTTCGTCGCCGATGTCTGCGAGTGGGCACTCGGCATTGAGCCGGGCCGACTGCGCGAGCGCGTCGTCCGGGCGTAGGGGCTTGTGCTCGGGAGGAGGCCCCCGAGGGCCTCGCCCTCGACAGCGACGTCATGAGAGTGGTATTCTGTAAGGCCGGGATGATCCCGGATTGACAATTCCACAGCGCGTGATGCGAATGCCCCAGACCGCACCTTCGGGTGTGCGCGCCGTTCCGGCGCGAGCTCGGGGCCGATCGGTTTCGACACGTCGATTTGAGACTGTGAGAAGCGGGCCGAGGACGCGGAGTTATCTCGTAAACGCCCTTCGCAAACCATAGGTGCCAACGCTAAGCGCACCGACTTCGCTCTCGCTGCCTAAGCAGTAAGACCGAGTCCGTCAGGTCGGGTGGGCCTCCGCCCCGGTTTCCTGGCGTCATCTAGGAGGCTTGCTGGTGCGTCGTGTCTCAGGGCGCGCCGGGACTTTCACTGAGGCTGGGCCCGTCATCCTAGGTGTTCGTGACAAAGGATGGGGCCGAGTAGAACGTCTGCACGAACTACGCTCGTAGAAGGCACGGAATCGTCGAAGTGGACCGGGGTTCGATTCCCCGCGGCTCCACCAGAGTGTTCGCATCACGCGCTGTCGGATCCTCTCTCGTGGAAGAGGGCTCACCTATCGAGCTGACTGGTGGGGCCCCGTAGCGCTCTCGCGGGGCTGCGCCAGTCAGTTCGATCGCGTCCGCCGCTCGTTCGCGGAGCTTCGCGTCGGAATCCGGAACGCGCAGACGGAAGCAACCTTACTGTCCGGCGCCGAGCCCGCCGGACAGGCGCGAGTGGAACTCGGTGGTGAACCGGTTCATGCCGACGAACTCGACGTTCTTGCCGCGCTGCTCGTACTTTGTCTGGATCGTATCGAGCGCCGCGACCGTGGAGGCGTCCCAGACGTGCGAGTTCGTGAGGTCGATGACGATGCGCTCGGGGTCGTCGGCGTACTCGAACATCGTGGTCAGGTCGTTGCTCGAGGCGAAGAGCAGCTGTCCTTCGACGGTGTAGTGCGCGGTCTTCACGCCGCGGTGTTCGGTGAGCTCGCGATCCACGCTCACCAGGTGGGCGACGCGACGTACGAACATGATAGCGGCCACGAACACGCCCACGACGACGCCGATCGCGAGGTTGTGCGTCGCCACGACGACCGCGACGGTGACGACCATTACGAAGGTCTCGCTCTTGGGCATCCGTTTGAGGGTCGACGGCCTGATGGAGTGCCAATCGAAGGTGCCGACCGCCACCATGATCATCACCGCGACCAGTGCTGCCATCGGGATGATCGCGACCACGTCGCCGAGGGCGACGATGAGGATCAGCAGGAAGACTCCCGCCAGGAATGTCGAGATGCGGGTGCGCGCGCCCGAGGCCTTGACGTTGATCATGGTCTGGCCGATCATCGCGCAGCCGCCCATACCGCCGAACAACCCGGACGCGATGTTCGCGATGCCCTGCCCCCAGCTTTCGCGGGTCTTGTTCGAGTGCGTGTCGGTGACGTCGTCGACGAGCTTTGCGGTCATCAGCGACTCCATCAGGCCGACGAGCGCCATCGCCAGGGCGTAGGGGGCGGTGATCGTCAGCGTCTCCCACGTGAGCGGCACGTTCGGGATGAACAGCTCGGGCAGACTGCGGGGCAGCTCGCCTTGGTCGCCGACCGTGGGCACTTGGATAGCGAAGACCACCACGACAGCGGTGATGACGATGATCGACATCAGCGGCGCCGGGATCACCTGGGTGATCTTCGGCATGAACACCATGATCAGCAGGCCTGCCGCGACGAGCGGGTAGACCGCCCAGGGGACGCCGATCAATTGAGGCAGTTGCGCGGAGAAGATGAGGATCGCCAGGGCGTTCACGAACCCGATCATCACGCTGCGCGGGATGAATCGCATGAGTTTCGCCACCCCGAGCGCTGCGAGGATGATCTGGAGGGCGCCCGCGAGCAGCACGGTCGCGATGAAATAGTCCATGCCGTGCTCGCGCACCACGGGGGCCACAACGAGCGCGATTGCTCCGGTGGCGGCGGTGATCATCGCGGGGCGACCGCCGACGAGCGCGATCGTCACCGCCATGATGAACGAGGAGAACAGGCCGACCTTGGGATCGACGCCCGCGATGATCGAGAACGAGATCGCTTCAGGGATCAAAGCGAGCGCGACCACTAGCCCTGCGAGCACCTCGCGGGTCAGGATGCGAGGCGTCCTCAACGCAGTCAGTACGGAGGGATCGGGGCGGTAGCGGGACGTATCATCTGAAGTGGTGGGGCTCACAGCCATCAACACTAACGTAACGTGAGAGTTAAGAGCGAGTAGGAAGTGGCCGTCGATGCCTGAAGTTGGGATGATGCACATCGGAGCACTGGCGGAGCGCACGGACTTGTCGTTGCGCACGCTGCGCCACTACGACGAGATCGGGTTGCTGGTTCCCTCCGGGCGATCCGAGGGCGGCTTCCGCCTCTACACCGAGGAGGACTTCGAACGATTGATGCTGATCCGGCGCATGAAGCCGCTGGGCTACTCGCTCGAGCAGATGGGGGATCTGCTCCGCGCGATCGAAAGCGCCGGTGACGAGGACCCGGTTGGTGCCGACGCTGCCGAACTGCTCGCGGAGTTCCTGAGAGACGCCGAGGAGCGACGCGCGAAGCTCGCGAAGCAACTGGCTGCCGCCGACGAGTTCATCGGTCTGCTGAGCGCGCGGATCACAGCGTAGCCGTGTCGCGAATACACTCGTTCTCGAGATCCGACCCGGGTCGCGAGGGGAGCGGCAATGGATGTGACTGATGGTTGGACCGTGAAGACGCGGAACGGCCGGGTGCAGGGCCTGAGGCGCCCGGGGCACGTCGCCTTCCTCGGCGTCCCCTTCGCCGAGCCTCCTGTAGGGGAGCTGCGCTTCGCGGCGCCAGTGCCCAGGCGCCCCTGGGAGGGCGTGCTGCCGGCGATCGCCCATGGCCCCACGCCGCTGCGCGCGCCCACACCGGGGCTCGTGCCCGAACCGGCGGTTCCGGGCGATGACACTCTCAGTGTCTCGGTGTTCACGCCGGAGGCGGATCCCGCGGCGCGGCTCCCCGTGCTCGTCTGGATCCACGGCGGGGCGTATACCGGCGGCTCGCCGGCGAGCCCGTGGTATGACGGCGCCGCCTTCGCGCGCGACGGTGTCGTGACCGTGGTCATCTCCTACAGGCTCGGCTTCGACGGATTCGGAGCGATCCCGGGCAGCTCCGCGAATCGCGCGGTGATGGACTGGCTCTGCGCACTCGAGTGGGTGCAGGCGAACATCGAGGCGTTCGGGGGCGACCCCGCGCGGGTCACGCTCGCGGGCCAGTCCGCGGGCGGCGGCGCCGTGCTCACCCTGCTCGGCATGCCGGCGGCGGCGTCTCTGTTCCGCGCGGTCTGGGCGAGCTCGCCCGTGCTGCCGGTGCGTGCACTCGAGGATGCCGAGAGGACGACCCGAAGACTCGCGGCCCGCCTCGGAGTCGCCCCCTCACGAGAAGCGCTGGCCGCGGTCCCCGAGGAGCGCATCCTCGCCGAGCAGATGGCGGCGGCGCGTCCCCACGGTCTCTCGTTGAACGCGCTGATCGAGCGCGCTCCCTCGTTCTGCCCGGTCGTCGACGGCGATCTGATCCCCGAGCCGACGATCGACGCCCTCGCGCGGGGCGTCGGGGGCGATGTCGATCTGGTCGTCGGATCGAACGACAACGAGGTCCTCCTCCCGGCAGAGTCGCTGCCGTCGTGGATCCGGCATGCTCCCGAGGGGCTCGTGCTTTGGGCCACCGGACTCCACGGTCACGAGATGCGCGAGTACCGCGCCATCCAGAGGATCGGCGGCGTCTCCGGCGCGGTGCCGGCGCTCGGCCAGGAGGTCACGGACCGCGTGTTCAGACGTCAGGTCGTGCGGGTCGCCTCAGCGCGCGCGGCGTCGGCACGGGCCTCTACCCGGGTCTACCGATTCGCCTGGCCGTCGCCGACCAAGGGCGGTGCCATCCACTGCCTCGACCTGCCCTTCTTCTGGGACGTGCTCGATCGTGAGGACACGCGCCCGATGACGGGGGAGCATCCACCGCGCAGCCTCGTCGATGCGGTACACGGTGCGGCGACCGCTCTCGTGAGGGGAGAAGGGCCCGGCTTTCCCGAGTGGGACGCGGCGGAACGCAGGGTCGCGCTCATCGGCGGAGACGAGGAGCGCCCTGTTCGAACTCTGGCTGACGGATACGCCGGACTCTCCGCGCTGCTGCACTGAATCCGCCCTCGCCGCTCAGTTCGGCCCCTGCCGTTCGCCAGGCTGCGGCTTGAACCACTCATCCGGCCGTTCGTGCTGCTGGTAGACATCCGGGATGCCGTCGGCGTCCGCGTCCACGCGATCGCGCGCACGGATGCGACCGTACTGGCGGTTCCGGATCCCGAGGACGATCGCCGCGAGCAGTGCGGCGACGATCGAGGCGGAGAGGATCGCCGCCTTGGCGTGGTCGTGAGCTGCGGAACCGCTCTCGAAGCTGAGCTCGGCGACGAGCAAGGACACGGTGAAGCCGATGCCCGCGAGCAGGCCGACCCCGACCATGTCGATCCAGCGCAGGGCCGGGTCGAGACGGATGCGCCCCAGCTTCGTGACGAGCCAGGTGGTGGCGACGATGCCGAGCGGCTTGCCGAGCACGAGCCCGGCGACGATCGCGAGGGTCACGGGGCTGGCGAGCGCGGCCCGGATCCCGTCCCACCCGCCGAGGGAGACGCCGGCGGCGAAGAACGCGAACACGGGCACCGCGAAGCCCGCGGAGAGCGGCCGGAAGCGGTGCTCGAACTCCTCCGCAAGCCCCGGTCCGTCGACGCCGGCGGCACGGTCGACGCGCCGGTGCAGCACCGGGATGGTGAAGCCGAGCAGTACACCCGCGATCGTGGCGTGGATGCCGGAGGCGTGCATGAGCGCCCAGGCGACGACGCCGATTGGGAGCAGGATCAGCCAGGCCGCGAACGGGCGATCCCCGAAGAACGAGCGGAACCGCTGTGCGATGATCCCGTAGACCGCGATAGCGGCGAACGTCCCGACGAGGGGGAGGATCTCGATGCGGTCGGTGTAGAAGATCGCGATGATGCTGATCGCGATGAGATCGTCGACCACGGCGAGAGTGAGGAGGAAGATGCGCAGTGCGCTCGGCAGGTGGGAGCCGATGATCGCGAGTACCGCCACGGCGAACGCGATATCGGTCGCCGTGGGGATCGCCCATCCGTGCCGCAGTTCGGGCTGCTGCCACACGATCGCGGCGTAGATGAGCGCGGGGACGGCGACGCCGCCGCAGGCCGCGGCGATCGGCACGATCGCGGTGCTGAACCTGCGAAGGTCGCCGGCGACGAACTCGCGTTTGAGCTCGAGGCCGACGAGGAAGAAGAATATCGCGAGCAGCCCGTCGGCCGCCCACGCACCGAGGCTGAGGCGCAGATGCCAGGGCTCGTAGCCGACCTCGAGGTCGCGCAGCGCGAAATAGCCGTCGGCGAGCGGGGTGTTGGCCCACACGATCGCGATGACTGCGGCGATGACGAGCAGGATGCCGCCGACGGTCTCCTTGCGGAGGATCGCCGCGATGCGGCGGGCCTCGCGGAACGAACCGTAGCGGGGGAAGGAGGGGGAGAGCGTCTGGTTCACGGTGCCTTTCGCGGTCGGGTGGGGTGTATGCGACTCGCCGACCAGACTTCCCGGCACACCATCCGCCCTGCTCCACGGAGACACGACAGGGTGACCATGTTACGCACTGCCGGCGGCTGATGCGACGGGCACGCCGTAATCCGATCGAGCCTTCACGCGCGAACCCGGACAGGAGTAGCATCGGGTGCGGTGCGCCGGGAAGTCTGGTCGGCACGTCGCGGCAGGATCAGCTGGTCGGCGTCAACGAGCTGAAGGATGCCTTGATGATCACGCCCACAGGAAGCGTCGCCGTGCAGCGCATCCACGACATCGGCGTGCGGATGCGGGCGAGGACCCGGTATCTGGCAGGTCATTCGCCCGCGCGCATCGCGATCCTCATCTTCGCCGCCGCGACGCTCCTGTTCACTGCGCTGCTGATGCTCCCCGTGGCAGCCCGTTCCGGCATCGCCACGCCGCTGTCGGACGCCCTGTTCACCGCGGTCTCGGCGGTGACGGTGACCGGTCTGACGACGGTCGAGACCGGTGAGTACTGGTCGATGTTCGGGCAGGTTGTGATCCTCGTGGCCATTCAGACCGGAGGCCTCGGGGTGGTGACCATCGCGCTGCTGCTGGCACGGATGGTGACCCGCAGACTCGGAGTCTCCGGGAGAGTGTTCGCGAAGGAGAGCATCGGCACCGCAGGGCTGGGTGATGTCGGACGGCTCCTGCGTGTGGTCGTCCTGACGACGTTCGTGATCGAGGGGGCGCTCGCCGCTCTCCTCATCCCGGCGTTCGCCGTCGCAGAGCGCTCGGCGCTCGACGGCGTCTGGTACGGCGTCTTCTACGCGGTCTCGGCGTTCGGGAATGCCGGCTTCTCCCCTCACGTGGGTGGGCTCATGGCGTTCGCGGACAACGGCTTCGTGCTCGTGCCGATCGCGATCGGCGTGTTCGTGGGCAGCTTCGGGTTCCCGGTGTTCCTCAATCTGATCCGTGCGAAGTGGACGCGCCGCAAGTGGTCGCTGCACACGAAGCTCACGCTGTACACCACGACGATCCTGATGCTCGCCGGGGCCGTCGCCTGGGGCTCGTTCGAGTGGAACAACCCCGACACCGTGGGCGACCGGTCGTGGAGGGAGCGGATCGGCGGCGCGTTCTTCGCCTCGATCATGATGCGCTCGGGCGGGTTCTCGATCGTCGACACCCAGGCCTCGACCTCGACGACGATGCTGCTCAGCGACGCGATGATGTTCGTCGGCGGCGGATCAGGCTCGACGGCCGGCGGCATCAAGGTGACGACCCTGGCGGTACTGTTCATCGCGATCCTCGCGGAGGCGCGAGGCACCCGGAACACCAACGCCCTGGGGCGTCGTCTCCCGAACAGCATCCTTCGGCTCTCCATCAGCGTGGTGTTCCTCGGCGCGACCCTCGTGCTGGCAGCGGCAGGGCTGCTCACGGTCGTCAGCGATGCGAAGCTCGATCGCATCCTGTTCGAGGTGATCTCGGCGTTCGCGACCTGCGGGCTCTCCGTCGGCATCTCCTCCGAGGTCGGCTCCTTCGGCAAGTACGTGCTGTCCGCCCTGATGCTCATGGGGCGGGTCGGACCGATCGCGCTCGCCTCGGCGCTCGCGATCCGCCAGCGTCAGGAGGCCTTCACGCTCCCGGAAGAGCGCATCGTCATCGGATAGCGACACGAGGACGCCCAGCCGTGGCCCTGACGCCACTCGTCGGCCCACGCCGCAGCAGCGGCCGCCGATAGGGCCGAGGTTATGCTCGCCTACATTGCGGGCGCTCGCTGCGAGGGTCATGATGAGATCATGCGCGAGATCCTGCCGAGCACCCCACCGACGCCGACGCACGAGGGCGAGCCCCACGGCCAGGGAATCGGCCAACGGCTCAACTGGTTGCGCGCGGGCGTGCTCGGGGCGAATGACGGGATCGTTTCGACCGCGGGTGTCGTCATCGGCGTCGCCGGAGCGACCCCGAACAATCTCGTGGCCATCGCGACGGCGGGGATCGCCGCGCTGGTCGCCGGTGCGTTCTCGATGGCGGGCGGCGAGTACGTCTCGGTGAGCACTCAGCGCGACACCGAGCGGGCGATGATCGCGAAGGAGGAGCGCGAGCTCGCGGAGATGCCGGAGGAGGAGCTCGAGGAACTCGCCGGCTTCTACCGCGAGCGGGGGCTGTCGGAGGATCTCGCCAAGCAGGTGGCGGAGGAGCTGACCGCGAAGGATGCGCTCGCGGCACATGCGGAGGTCGAGCTCGGCATCGATCCGAACGAGTACACGAGTCCGTGGGCGGCCGCCGTCTCGTCGTTCGTCTCCTTCACCGTCGGCGCGCTGATCCCGCTCGTCATGATCCTGCTGCCCTTCGGCGAGCACCGCGTATGGATCGCCGCGGCGGCCGTGGTGATCGGCCTGTTCCTGACGGGCTGGATCAGCGCCGCCCTCGGCGGCGCCCCCAGAGGACGCGCGATCCTGCGCAACGTCGTGATGGGGTCGGCGACGATGGTCGCGACCTACGTGATCGGCCTGATCTTCGGGGTCGCGGTCAGCTAGGTCAAGAACACCAGGTGGCGTCGCCTTTCGGCCCCGCTACCGGCCCGACCGCCGAACTCAGCTCCCGGGCGGTTCGGAACTCTCTGGGTCGCCGCTGGACCGACGCTTGCGGCGGTTCTCGCCGACGGTCTGCGAGGCCTCGCCCGAAGCCGCGCGTTCGGGGGTGTGCTCGCCGCGCGGCTGGATCCGGCCCGGTTCGAGCGTGCGCCGTACGTCTTCGGAGGTGACGGTCTGGATCGGGCCCGTCGTCGCCTCGACGTACCAGTCGGTGAGGGCCGGGTCTGTGCTGTCGAAGTCGGCGCCAGCGCCCTCGTCGGCGGGCACCTCGCTCGCGCCGAAGACGAAGTCGTCGCCGAACTCGTCGATCCCGCGCCGCACCCCCTGCGCGATCGCGGCCTGCGCGTATTTGCGTCGGATGATGTACGGGTCCGTGCGAAGATCCCTCGCCCATGAGAACATGATCCCGATCACCACGAACGCGAACGGCAGTGCCGACACCACCATCAGTGATTGCAGGCCCGAGAGCGCGGATTGACCGCCCGCGAGCAGGAGTGCGATCGCGATGAGGCCGAGCAGCAGGCCCCACATGATCGTCACCCATCTGGAGGGCTCAGGGCGTCCTCCCTGCGACATGGAAGCCATGACGATCGATGCCGAGTCGGCCGCGGTGACGAAGAAGATCACGACGGCGACCATGGCGATGACCGAGGTGACGAGGCCGAGGGGGAGGCGCTGCAGCATCTGGAAGAGCACCTCCTCGCTGGTGCCCCCGCTCTGCAGATCCTCGCCGCGCAGCGTCATCCAGATCGCGGTGCCCCCGTAGACCACGAACCAGGCGACGACGATCGCAGTCGGCACGAGCACCACGGTGGTGACGAATTCACGCAGGGTGCGGCCGCGGGAGATCTTCGCGATAAACATGCCGACGAAGGGTGTCCACGATACCCACCACGCCCAGTAGTAGGTGGTCCAGGTGCCGAGGAATGCGACCGCCTCGTCGCCGTCGTTGGCGTTCAGCGTCAACATCCGGCCGAGCTGCTGCACGAACTCGACCAACGACGTCGGCAGATAGTTCAGTATGAACACCGTCGGGCCGACGACGAGCACGAACAGGCCGAGGAGACCAGTGAGGATCATATTCGTGTTCGAGAGCAACCGGATGCCGCGCTTCACGCCCGACACGGCCGAGGCGATGAAGAGCGCCGTGAGCACCGCGATCGAGCCGACCAGGAAGAGGTTGCCGAGCGGTCCGATCCCCGTCACAAGCACAAAACCGCTCTGGATCTGCAGCGCGCCGATGCCGAGCGAAACCGCGGTGCCGAAGAGCGTCACGATGATGGCGAAGAAATCGATGATCCGTCCCAGTACACGGTGGGAGGAGCCGGGGAAGACCGGTTCGAAGAGCGCCGAGATGAGCGGCGCCCGTCCGCGCCGGTAGGCGCTGTAAGCGATGGCGCCGCCGACGAGGGCGTAGAACGCCCAGGCAATCGGTCCCCAATGCAGGATCGTCTGCGCCATCGCCGGCAGCACGGCGTCCGTAGTGCCGGCTGCCACCTCCTGACTCGGCGCGGGAGCGTTGAAATAGGTGAGCGGCTCGAGCGGGCCGTAGAACAGCAGGCCGATGCCCAGGCCTGCGGCGAAGAGCATCGAGATCCAGGAGCCGGTGGAGAACTCGGGCTCCTCGTCGTCTGCGCCGAGGCGGATCCCGCCCGTGCGGCCGTAGCCGACGGCCAGCATGAAGATCGCGATCCCGATCGCGAGCGCCCCGAACAGCCAGCCGAAGTTCATCGTCACCCACCCGAGAGACACCGACCCCGCGGTCGAGAGTGACTCGGGTGAGATGAACGCCCAGGCGATGACGCCGACTGTGACAGCGACGGCTCCGGCGAGCACCGCCTTGTTCGTGGGGAAGGTGACGCCCGTCTGCTCGACGCCGATGCCGGGGATGAGCCCGGGGTGCGGCGTGACGGGGGCTTCGGCGGCGCGCTTGATCGCACGTTTCAGGCGCCCCTCGGGAGGGTTCGCCGACTGCGCTGCGCCAGCGGTCGGCGGAGTGTTCGGGGTGTCGGAGGTGTGCTCATGCTGCATGTGGCATTCCCTGTCCGAGCGCCAGGTAGCCGCTCTTGAGGAGTGGACAAAACTCTTTCCACGTTAGTGAAGCGGAGAGCGGAGCGAGCGGTGGAACGGTGCAGTTCCTCTCCGAAGGGCGCAGGAGTTCCGCTCTGATCGGTGGAAACTGCTGTTATTGAACCGTTACTTTTGTGAGGCGATTCGGCGGACTGTTCACAGTGCCGAAGCCGTACGGGCGCCGCGATCGGCGTCTCGAACAGCGAGCCACAGCACCGACATCGACGGAGCACAGCGGCGGTAGGCTGAGGGGTCATGAGGCGGGTCGCGGTCGTGGTGCTCGAGGGAGCGAAGCCCCTCGACGTCGGCATTCCCGCGCAGGTCTTCACCTCTCGCAGCAGCATGCCGTACTCGGTCGACGTGTGCGGGGTGGAGCCCGGCCTCATCACGGGCGGCGACGGCCTCTCGTATCACGTCGAGCACGGCATCGACGCACTCGACAGCGCAGATCTCATCTTCGTACCCGGCTACCGGCACCCCGACCGCGAGCCCCCGCCCGCCGCGCTCATCGAGGCGCTCCGCCGCGCCCATGGACGCGGGGCGAGGCTCGCTGCGATCTCGACCGGGGCCTTCGCGCTCGCCGCGACGGGTCTGCTCGACGGCAAGCGCGCGACGACCCACTGGCATTATTCGAGGATCCTCGCCGAGCGCTTCCCCGAGGTGCGGGTCGACGAGCGGGTGCTCTTCGTCGACGAGGGGTCGGTGCTCACCTCGGCGGGGGCGGCATCGGGCATCGATCTCTGCCTGCACATCCTGCGCAAGGAGGCCGGGATGTCGGTGGCGAATCACGCGGCCCGCCGCCTCGTGGCGGCTCCCTATCGCAGCGGCGGCCAGGCGCAGTACGTGCCGCAGAGCGTTCCCGAGACGCACGGCGAGCGCTTCACACTCACGCGCGAATGGGCGCTGCGCCGGCTCGATGAGACGCTCGACATCGCGCGTCTCGCGGCTCACGCGCGGGTGTCGGAGCGCACGCTCTCGCGGCGCTTCAGGGACGAGACCGGCTACACGCCGATGCAATGGATCATGCGGGCGAGGATCGATCGCGCGCGCGAGCTGCTCGAGGAAACCGACCTCGGGATCGAGGAGATCTCCGCCGCGGTCGGGCTGGGTACTGGGACGAACCTCCGCCGCCACTTCAGGAGTGTTCTCGGCACCACGCCGAGCGACTATCGCCGAACGTTCTCGCGTTCGCGCTGAGAGTGTCGCGCCGACCGAGAACCCGTTGGCCGACGTGACGAGCAGTGGGGCGAAGCAGAGTGCCTGCAACTTGGCAGGATCCGTTCGGAGGCTGGCATTCAGGCCACTGGACTCGTGACCCGAATCGGGCCAATCTGGAGGTATTCCGAGTGCAACGGACACTGAAGAAGAAAGTGGGATCATGACTGCTCGTGTGGCTATCAACGGCTTCGGACGTATCGGGCGCGGCGTGCTGCGCGCACTGCTGAAGAAGGACAGCGACGTCGAGGTCGTCGCTGTCAACGACCTCACCAACGGGGAGATGCTGGCGCACCTGCTCGAGTGGGACAGCGTCTACGGTCGGTTGAAGAGGGAGATCTCGTTCGAGGACGGCGAGCTGGTCGTCGATGATCGCCGCATCAAGGTGTTCGCCGAGGCTGATCCGGCGAAGCTCCCCTGGGGCGACCTGGGCGTCGACGTGGTGCTCGAATCGACCGGACGGTTCACGAAGGCCGAGGACGCCCGCAAGCACGTCGAGGCCGGCGCCAAGCGCGTGCTCGTGAGCGCTCCCGCGACGAACGCGGACCTCACGGTCGTGGTCGGCGTGAACGACCACCTCTACGATCCCGAGAAGCACGTCATCATCTCGAACGCCTCCTGCACCACGAACGCCTTCGCACCGCTCGCGAAGGTGCTCGACGACCTCGCGGGCATCACGCAGGGGTTCATGACCACGGTGCACGCGTATACGCAGGACCAGAACCTCATCGATGGACCGCATAAGGATCGCCGCCGCGCCCGCGCCGCGGCCCTCAACATCGTTCCCACGTCGACGGGTGCGGCGAAGGCCATCGGGCTCGTGCTGCCGCAGCTCGATGGCAAACTGTCGGGCACCTCGATGCGCGTGCCGGTACCCGTGGGCTCGATCGTCGAGCTGAACGCGGCCGTTTCGCGCGAGGTGACGCGTGAAGAGGTTCTCGAGGCCTACCGTGCCGCAGCCGCTGAGGGCCCCCTGGAGCACGTCTTCGAGTTCTCGGACGAGCCGCTCGTGTCGTCGGATATCGTCGGCAACCCCCACTCCTCGATCTTCGACTCCGAGCTCACCGAGGTGCAGGGCAAGCACATCAAGGTCACCAGCTGGTACGACAACGAGTGGGGCTTCTCGAACCGCGCCGCCGAGATGCTGGAGAAGCTCGCGAGCTGAGTCTTCGTCGCTGAGGAGATCCTCCCGTCCCCGGGCCAGTCGAGGGGCGGGAGGATCCGTCTTTTCCCCTTCGGCGGTCAGCGGCGGCGCATGCGCAGCACGAGCAGAGCGATGCCACGCCACCCGAGCAGGAAGACGCCCAGCGTGATGGTCGCCACGAGGATGAAGGCCGGGGCCGTGCCCTGATCCGACAGCAGCCGCAGCCCCATGCCGAGCATCACGGTGCCCAGCCACACGGGGACTCCGGAGCGCAGGAGCTTGACCGGGTGCTTCCACACGAGTCCCCATCCCCAGACCAGCAGCAGACCGACGAGGAAGGGCCATGCGGTCTCGAAGAGGCCCAGCAGCGTCGCCTCGTGAGCGTGATTGCTGCGCCCGAGCCCCGCGAAGAGCAGCACGAGCACGGCATCGACGGCGAATGCGAGCGCCGCGAGCGCCGGACGCACGGGGGAGAAGGTCTCCGGGGTCTGCTCGGGGGAGGCCGTCATCGTGCGACTCCGGCCGAGGTCTTCGATCCCTCCGGTTCTCGAGAGTCTCCGAGCGCGCCCTCGATCGTCGCGATGACCGCGTCGTGCAGTGCGCCGTTCGTGGCGAGCGAGCTGCCGTTCCACGCGCTCTCCGAGCCCTCGATGTCGGTGAATCGGCCGCCGGCCTCACGCACGATCGGCACCAGCGCCGCGAGATCGTAGGGCTTCACGTCGAACTCGGCGACCACGTCGAGGAGGCCCTCCGCGAGCAGCATGTACGACCACATGTCGCCGTAGGCGCGATCCCGCCACACGGCGCGGCTGAGCTCGATGAGGGGGCGCAGGTAACCCGCAACGTCCCACTGCTCGATGCTCTGGAAGCTCAGGGAGGCGTGCTCGAGTTCGGCGATGCCCGAGACCCGCAGTCGACGGGGCTCCTTCCCCGTCTCGCGGCCCCAGGCGCCGCCCCCGGTCTCCGCCCACCAGCGCGCCCCGAACGCCGGAGCCGAGACGACGCCGACGGTGGGTGCTCCGTCGATCTCGAGGGCGATGAGTGTGGCCCAGTTCGGCACTCCCCGCAGGAAGTTCGCGGTGCCGTCGATGGGGTCGATGATCCAGCGCCGGGAGCCCTTCTCCGAGCGCCCCGACTCTTCGCCGAAGAAGCTGTCGGCCGGCAGCGCGGCCTCGATGCGCTCGCGCAGCGCTCGCTCGACCGCCTTGTCGGCATCGGTCACGTAGGTGCGGTCGGGCTTCGTCTCGATGGTCAGGTCGGCCGACTGGAAGCGGGGGAGCGAGACCGTATCGGCGAGATCCGCGAGCTCGAGCGCGAACGCGAGGTCGGTCGAGGGGGCGGGAATGGAATCGGACATCGAGCACCTTCCGTGAACAGCCAGTGAACCGGCAGCAGATACGAGAAAAGCTCCACCTGGCGGTGGAGCTTTTCTCGATTGCGTGCGCCCTCACGGGCTCGAACCGTGGACCCGCTGATTAAGAGTCAGCTGCTCTACCAACTGAGCTAAAGGCGCCTGCTGCTCGCTGAGCAACGAGGAAAATACTAACACGGGATTTTCCACCCGCTCAAATCGGTGCTGACTGAGAAGGATCGCGGGCGTGTCGTGCGGTCTCAGCCGTCGAGCGGTCGCCTGCGGGACCGCGGTCGCCGCACGAGAAGCATGGCCGACACGGCCACGGCGATCACGGATCCGGACATCACCGCAAGGCGAGCCGTATCGGCATCGGCCGCCCCCGAGAAGCTCAGGTCCGCGACGAGCAGCGCCACGGTGAACCCGACACCGGCGAGCGCGCCGACCCCGATGAGCTCGCGCCACCGCACGGACTCGTCGAGCTCGGCGCGGGTGAAGCGGGTGAGCAGCCAGGTGGAGAGGGTGATGCCGATCGGCTTGCCGAGCACCAGACCCACCATGATGCCGAGCGCGATCGGATCGAAGGGGAAGCGCGACTCGCCGCCGATCGCTACACCCGCGGCGAAGAACGCGAAGATCGGCACGGCGATCCCGGTGGAGAGCGGACGGAATCGGTGCTCGAACACCTCCGCGAGCTGTGTGCCGCCGGTGCCCGAGACCGGCACGAGGAAGGCGAGCAGCACGCCCACGATCGTCGCGTGGATCCCCGAGGCATGGAACAGCGCCCACGCGACGATGCCGACGGGGAGCAGGATCAGCCACGGCCCCCAACCGGAGCTCGCGAACCACTGCGGGAAGCGCCGCACGAGGAAGGCGTAGAGCAGGATCGGCAGCAGGCTGCAGAGCAGCGGGAGCAGATGCACGCCGTCGGTATAGAAGATCGCGATGATGCTGATCGCGATGAGATCGTCGACGACGGCGAGTGTGAGGAGGAACATGCGCAGCGCCGGAGGGATGCGCGGGGCGATGAGCCCGAGCACCGCGACGGCGAACGCGATGTCGGTCGCGGTGGGGATCGCCCAGCCGTGCGCCGAGGGTGTGCCAGACGTGAACGCCACGTAGATGAGGGCCGGAACCGCGACGCCGCCGAACGCTGCGGCCACCGGCACGATCGCCGTCGAGAACCGGCTGAGCTCGCCCTCGACGAACTCGCGCTTGAGTTCGAGTCCGACCATGAAGAAGAAGATCACGAGCAGGCCGTCCGAGGCCCACTGCCCCACGGAGAGGTCGAGGTGCAGCGACTCGGGGCCGATCCGCGTCTCCCGCAGCGCGAAGTACCAGTCGGCGAGCGGGCTGTTCGCCGCGATGAAGCCGATCAGGGCGGCGACCATGACGATGACGCCCCCGACCACCTCGGCTCGCAGCAGCCTGCTGACGCGAGCCGCCTCG
The DNA here is from genome assembly GCF_055791005.1 of Leucobacter holotrichiae. NCBI lineage: Bacteria > Bacillati > Actinomycetota > Actinomycetes > Micrococcales > Microbacteriaceae > Leucobacter > Leucobacter holotrichiae. The sequence continues at coordinate 727,818 of NZ_JBVUAC010000001.1, read as the reverse complement.
CGCTGGTTGACGAGGCGGAGCAGGCGGCGAGGCCGTCTCTGCTGGCTCGGGGCATCGGAGGAATGGAGCGACTCGCTCATGCAGCGCCTTTCGAGGAACTCTTGAGATGTGTCCGCGGGGTTCCGATGCGCCGCAGGGCGGTGGCGCAGAGAACCCGCTGCACTAGCGCTGCTTCTTGCGGCGCTTCTCGGCGCGCTTCTCGGCCTCTTGCTCGAGCTCGTGCTCCTCGTCCTGCTCCTGCATGGAGACAGTGGCGATGGCGAGTGCGAAGCCGGCCAGCCAGACCCCCCACACGAGCAGGCGGCGCCAGTCCTTGCGCATGGACTGCGTGCGACGGGCGGTGCTGAGCGCACCGGCGGCCGCTCCGATCACGCCGGGATTGGTGACGTACTTGCCGATCGACACGGTTCCTCCCTCGGTTGCGGTTGACGGGATCCGGGATCCCGATCCCGTCAGCCTACCCCGAACCCGAATCGCTCCATTCTGCCTTCCCGGGCGCATCGTCTTCTGGTAAATGGGAGGCGAGCGCGCGGGTGCGCTAATCTTGCAGGCAGGAGTCCGCGGGTGCGGATGCGAGACATGCGGCCTCGACGGTCGCGCCGAAGCGATAGTGAAGGAGAAGGTCGGTATGGCGAAGCATGAGACGCTGTTCGAGGAGAGCTCGCAGGGCGCTGTGAGTGCGGTGACCGCGATCGGCTTCATCCTCTCGATCGTGCTGGTGGTCGGCGGAATGGTGCTGATGAGCTACGGCTTCAACATCGAGCTCGCGTCGGTCGTCGAGCAGTGGATCTTCTTCGGCGGCCTGGCGGCGACGATCGTCGGCTTCATGCTGCCCTTCACCGTGCTGCCCGCCATCGGCAAGTAGCGGCTTCGCGCGAGTGCATCGAGGCGCCGGGGGATCGGAAGATCCTTCGGCGCTTTCGCGTATGCGATCGCAGTGTCCCCGGCGGCGGCTAGACTGTGCCTATGGCAGAGATTGACATGAAGCCGCGAAGCCGCGACGTCACCGACGGGATCGAGAAGGCTGCTGCGAGGGGTATGCTCCGCGCTGTCGGCATGGGCGACGAGGACTGGGACAAGCCTCAGATCGCGATTGCGAGTTCGTGGAACGACGTCACCCCCTGCAACCTGAGCCTCGATCGCCTTGCGCAGGGGGCGAAGGAGGGTGTGCACGCCGGCGGTGGCTACCCGCTGCAGTTCGGCACCATCTCCGTGTCCGACGGCATCTCGATGGGGCACGAGGGCATGCACTTCTCCCTCGTCTCGCGCGAGGTCATCACGGACTCGGTAGAGACCGTAATCATGGCCGAGCGCATGGATGGATCGGTCCTCCTGGCCGGCTGCGACAAGTCGTTGCCGGGCATGCTCATGGCGGCGGCGCGCCTCGATCTCGCCTCGGTCTTCCTGTACGCGGGGTCGATCGCGCCCGGCTGGGTCAAGCTCTCCGACGGCACCGAGAAGCAGGTCACCATCATCGACGCCTTCGAGGCGGTGGGCGCCTGCAAGGCGGGCACGATGAGCGAAGAGGATCTCAAGCGCGTCGAGTGCGCCATCGCGCCCGGCGAGGGTGCCTGCGGCGGCATGTACACGGCCAACACGATGGCCTGCGTGGCGGAAGCGCTCGGTATGAGTCTGCCGGGGTCAGCCGCTCCGCCCAGCGCCGATCGCCGCCGCGACTACTTCGCCCACCGTTCGGGCGAAGCCGTGGTCAACATGCTGCGTCAGGGCATCACCGCTCGCGACATCCTCACCAAGAAGGCCTTCGAGAATGCCATCACCGTCGCGATGGTGCTCGGCGGTTCGACGAACGCCGTGCTGCACCTGCTCGCGATCGCGAAGGAGGCGGAGGTCGAGCTGACGCTCGAGGATTTCACCCGCATCGGGGCGAAGACCCCTCATCTCGCCGACATGAAGCCCTTCGGCCAGTACGTAGCCGAAGATTTCGATCGTGTGGGCGGCATGCCCGTGATCATGAAGGCGCTGCTCGACGCCGGTCTGCTTTATGGCGATGCCCTCACCGTGACGGGCAAGACGGTCGCCGAGAACCTCGCCGATGTCGATACGTCGCTCGACGGCAAGGTGATCCGCACCCTCGACAACCCGCTGCATGCGAACGGCGGCCTCACCATCCTCACCGGCAGCCTCGCGCCCGAGGGTGCCGTCGTGAAGACCGCCGGCTTCGACGCCGAGATCTTCGAGGGGCCGGCGCGCGTCTTCGATCGCGAACGAGCCGCGATGGATGCGCTCACCGAGGGGCGGATCGGCAAGGGCGACGTGGTCGTGATCCGCTACGAGGGTCCGAAGGGTGGCCCCGGTATGCGCGAGATGCTCGCCATCACCGCTGCCATCAAGGGCGCGGGGCTCGGCAAAGATGTACTACTATTGACTGACGGGCGATTCTCAGGCGGCACAACCGGCCTGTGCATCGGCCATATCGCACCTGAGGCGACGGACGGCGGTCCGGTCGCCCTGGTCCGCGACGGTGACCTGATTCGGGTCGATATCGCCGCACAGACGCTCGACCTGCTGGTAGATCCCGCCGAGCTTGAGGCCCGCCGAGCAACCTGGGCCCCGCTTCCCCCGCGATACACGCGCGGTGTTCTGGCAAAGTACGCCAAGCTCGTCCGTTCGGCTTCCGAAGGCGCCGTCACCGGTTGACCCGGTGAGGTCGTGCATGCCCTCGACGGGCTCGAACCCGGTCGCTCGCACTGCGGGCGGGTCCGAGTCCGTCGGCAGGCATGGACCGCGAGCCCCGCGCCGTCACCGCGTCAGTCGCACCCACACCTCAGATCAGGAAAGCAAGAGATGACCTCGGAATCGAGTGCAATCCCCCCTTCGAAACCCGCGGCGACGCGCGGCGAGAGGATGAACGGCGCAACGGCCGTCGTCCGCAGCCTCGAGGCCCTGGGCGTCACGGACGTCTTCGGCCTGCCGGGCGGCGCAGTGCTGCCGCTCTACGACGCGCTCATGGACGCCGATCGCCTGCACCACGTGCTCGTTCGTCACGAGCAGGGCGGCGGCCACGCCGCCGAGGGATTCGCGGCGGCGACGGGCAAGGTCGGCGTGTGCATCGCGACCTCCGGCCCGGGCGCGACGAACCTCGTCACCGCGATCGCCGACGCCTACATGGACTCCGTGCCGATGCTCGCGATCACCGGGCAGGTGTTCTCGCACCTCATGGGCTCGGACGCGTTCCAGGAGGCCGACATCGTGGGCGTCACCATGCCCATCACCAAGCACTCCTTCCTCGTGAAGCGGCCTGAGGAGATCCCGGGTGCGATCGCGGCGGCCTACCATCTCGCCTCGACCGGGCGCCCCGGCCCCGTGCTCGTCGACATCACCAAGGATGCACAGGAGGGCGAGCTCGACTTCGTGTGGGATCCCCGAGTCGAGCTGGCCGGCTACCGGCCGATCACGAAGGCCAACAGCAAGCAGATCCAGGCCGCCGCCGACCTCATCGCGACGGCCGAGCGCCCCGTCTTCTACGTGGGCGGCGGAGTCGGCCGCGCCGGAGCCTCCGAGGAGCTGCTGCAGCTCGCCGAGCTGGTGGGCGCTCCCGTGGTGACCACGCTGATGGCTCGCGGAGTCTTCCCCGATTCGCACCCTCAGCACCTCGGCATGCCCGGCATGCACGGCACCGTTCCGGCAGTGCTCGCGCTGCAGGAGTCCGACCTGCTCATCACGCTCGGAGCCCGCTTCGACGACCGCGTGACGGGCAAGGCCGCGCTCTTCGCCCCCGACGCGAAGGTGATCCACGCAGACATCGACCCCGCGGAGATCGGCAAGATCCGCGCCGCCGACGTGCCGATCGTGGGTGACGCAGCCGAGGTGATCTCCGATCTCATCGCGGCGGTCTCGACCGCGAAGCTCAGCCGGGAGTTCACCGAGCTCACCGCCTGGTGGGACCGGCTGCGCCTGCTGCAGGAGCGCTTCCCGCTCGGATACGCGGAGACGAGCGACGGCCTGCTCTCGCCGCAGCACGTGATCCAGCGCATCGGCGAGCTCACCGGGCCCGAGGGCATCTACGCTGCGGGCGTCGGACAGCACCAGATGTGGGCCGCGCAGTTCATCAAGTACGAGCGGCCGGGCGCATGGCTCAACTCGGGCGGCGCCGGCACGATGGGCTACTCCGTGCCCGCGGCAATGGGAGCCAAGGTCGCCGAACCCGATCGTGTGGTCTGGGCGATCGACGGCGACGGCTGCTTCCAGATGACGAACCAGGAGCTCGCCACCTGCGTGGTGAACGACATCCCCATCAAGGTCGCCGTCATCAACAACTCGTCGCTGGGCATGGTGCGGCAGTGGCAGACCCTCATCTACGAGGGACGCTACTCCAACACCGAGCTCAACACGGGTCACGGATCGCAGCGCGTTCCCGACTTCGTGAAGCTGGGGGAGGCCTACGGCTGCCTCGCCATCCGAGTCGAGCGCGAGGACCAGATCGACGACGCCATCAAGCTCGCGCTCGAGACCAACGACCGCCCCGTGGTGATCGACTTCGTGGTGAGCGCCGACGCGATGGTGTGGCCCATGGTGCGCCAGGGCACCTCCAACAGCGATATCCAGTACGCCCTCGAACACAGCCCCGAGTGGGAGGAGGAGTAATCATGAGCCGCCACGTACTCAGCCTCCTCGTCGAGGACAAACCGGGTCTGCTGACCCGCGTCGCCGGGCTCTTCGCCCGCCGCGGTTTCAACATCGAGTCTCTCGCCGTCGGACCGACCGAGATGTGCGGTCTCTCGCGCATCACCGTCGTGGTCGACGAGGATGAGACGCTGCTCGAGCAGGTCACGAAGCAGCTCAACAAGCTCGTCAACGTGATCAAGATCGTCGAGCTCGACGAGTCCACCTCGGTGCAGCGCGAGCACGTGCTCATCAAGGTGCGCGCCGACAACCAGAGCCGATCTCACGTGCTCGAGGCAGTGAACCTGTTCCGCGCTCGTGTCGTCGATGTCGTGCCCGACGCGCTCACCATCGAGGTCACGGGCGACAGCGGCAAGATCGAAGCGTTCCTGAAGGTGCTCGAGCCCTACGGAATCAAGGAGATCGCGCAGTCCGGCCTCATCGCGATGGGGCGCGGATCGAAGTCCATCACGGAGCGCGTCTTCAAGAACTGACATCGTTTCCCAGAACCACACAACATAAGGAGAACCCAGTGGCAGAGATGTACTACGACGCCGACGCCGACCTGTCGATCATCCAGGGCAAGAAGGTAGCCGTCGTCGGTTACGGCTCGCAGGGCCACGCCCACGCGATGAACCTGCGCGACTCGGGCGTCGAGGTCGTCATCGCCCTCAAGGAGGGCTCGAAGTCGATCCAGAAGGCCGAAGAGGCCGGTTTCGAGGTCAAGACCGTTGCCGACGCCGCGGAGTGGGCCGACCTCATCATGATCCTCGCCCCGGACCAGCACCAGCGTGCCATCTACAACGAGCAGATCAAGGACAAGCTGACCGAGGGCAAGACGCTCGCCTTCGCCCACGGCTTCAACATCCGCTTCGGCTACATCGAGGCCCCCGAGGGCGTCGACGTGATCCTCGTCGCTCCGAAGGCTCCCGGCCACACCGTGCGCCGTGAGTTCGAGGCCGGTCGCGGCATCCCCGACATCATCGCGGTCGAGGTCGACGCCTCGGGCACCGCCTGGGAGACTGCGAAGTCCTACGCCAAGGCCATCGGCGGCACCCGTGCCGGTGTCATCAAGACCACCTTCACCGAGGAGACCGAGTCCGACCTCTTCGGTGAGCAGGCGGTGCTCTGCGGCGGCACCTCGCAGCTCGTGCAGTACGGCTTCGAGGTGCTCACCGAAGCCGGCTACCAGCCTGAGATCGCCTACTTCGAGGTGCTGCACGAGCTGAAGCTCATCGTCGACCTCATGTGGGAGGGCGGCATCGCCAAGCAGCGCTGGTCGGTCAGCGACACCGCCGAGTACGGCGACTACGTGTCGGGCCCCCGCGTCATCGACCCCTCCGTCAAGGAGAACATGAAGGCCGTGCTCGCCGACATCCAGTCGGGTGCGTTCGCGAAGCGCTTCATCGAGGATCAGGACAACGGCGCGAAGGAGTTCCAGGAGCTGCGCGCCAAGGCCGAGTCGCACCCCATCGAGAAGACCGGCGTCGAGCTGCGCAAGCTGTTCGCATGGCAGTCGAGCGACGACGACTACACCGACGGCACTGCTGCGCGGTGACCGTCGGCGTAGCCGGAACGGCTGCGCTTGCTGCCGATGAGCGCGAGCGATCATCGCCGATCGACGGCACGGCCGCGCGCTGAGTCGAAGTGCCTGAGCCTGTCGAAGGCGCTCCCTGCTGATCCTCCGTTCCCTGAGCTTGTCGAAGGGAACGGAGGATCAGCTTTTTCCCCCGTCGACAGACTGGGGCGGACGGAGGCGGGCCCGGGCGCGGTTTTCTATGCCGAGATACGGATTTCGCGGCTCTGGCCGCGATCCAGCGTGCGAAACCCGTATCTCGAGGAGTGGAGCGGGAGCGGGTGAGGCCGGGATGACCGGTGAGGCTCAGCGCCGCTTCGTGCGGGCCGTCGCCTCAGCCTCCCACGGATCCTCGGGCCAGGGGTGCTTGGGGTATCGCCCTCGCATCTCGCGTCGGACCTGCTGGTAGGGCCCGTTCCAGAACGATGAGAGATCGTCGGTGACGGCGAGGGGGCGCCGGGCGGGGGAGAGCAGATGGAAGAGGATCGGCACCCGTCCGTCGACGATGCGAGGGGTCTGCGCGAGGCCGAACACCTCCTGCAGCTTCACGACGACGACGGGACGCGCGGCCTCGTCGGACGTCGCGTCATCCGACCCCGCGTCCGGATACTCGATGCGGACCGCGGACCCCGAGGGCACTGTGAGACGCTCCGGCGCCAACTCGTCGAGACGGACAGCCTCGGGCCACGGCAGCAGCCGGCGCAGGGCGGCGGTGACGTCGATCCCGCGCAGGGACGCGCCGGGCCGCAGGCGCGCGAGGTCCGGCCCCAGCCAGTGCTCGATGTCTTCCGTCAGTGCGGCGTCGTCCATCGCCGGCCAGGGTTCCCCGATCAGCCGATGCAGCAGTGCCAGGCGAGCTCGGAGCGAGACCGCCGCGTCCGACCACTCGAGGGCCGAGAGGCCCTGCTCGCGCAGATAGTCGGCGAGCGCTGGGACGGTGTCGTCCTCGGTGGGCGGCACGGGTGCGGAGGAGAGCAGGATCGCGCCGAGTCTGCGCTCCTCGCGCACACGCACGCGCCCCTCCTCGACGCGAGCAGCTCGGGTGCTCGTGAGGAGCGGGCCGCCGATGCGCAGGGCGTCTGCGCTGGTGAGGTGGGCGGCGAGACGGATCACGGCTCCGGTGCCGTCGGCCGCGCGCCCCGAAGCCCGCTGCACCTCGCGTACGGCGATCCACTCGCTGCCGATGAGGCCGCTGCCCTCGGGGAGTGCAGCTCTCGTGCCGCTCGCGAACAGGTAGCTGCGGGAGTGTGCCTCGGTGCGGCGTGCGATCCACTCCGGGCGGGCGAGAGCGACGACGGGGCCGGGCGCGTCTGCCGAGCCCGTTCCCGAGGTCGCCGCAGTCGGGGCCGGGGCATCAGGCGAGTCGGAGCGGGCGATGCCCGAGAGCCTCCGAGCCTCTCGACGCCAGCGCTGCGATCCCGCACTGCGCCCGGTTCGCAGTTCGCGCAGCAGCCGGGAGAGATCGGCTCCCGGCTCGCGGTGGTCGTCGGCAACGGCCGCCACGATCTCGCCGACGAGTTCGGGATCGCCGAGGTCGTGCGCACCCGCGAGGAGCGCGCGTGCCTCGCGTGCGCCGACCGGCAGCCTGACGACCCGCTCACCGAGTGCGGTGATGCGGCCGTCGTCGTCGACGAGCCCGAGGGTGTGCAGCACCTTGACGGCCGAGGCTATCGCCGCCGGGGGAGGAGGAGTGGGCAACGCCAGACCCGCGCCGCCCGGGGTGCCCCATGCGGCGAGTAACAGCGCGGCGTCGGTGAGGTCGGCCGACGCGATCTCGGGGGGAGCGGCCGTCGGCATCCGCGCGAAGTCGGTCTCCGAATACGCCCGTACGGCGCGGCCCGGGCCCTGGCGCGCTGCGCGGCCAGCCCGCTGCTCGGCGCTCGCGCGCGAGGCGCTGACGGTGACGAGCCCGGTCATGTCTCTTGCGCGATCCCGCCGGACCTCGCGCGAGAGCCCCGAGTCGATCACCAGGCGGACTCCGGGGACGGTGAGCGAGCTCTCGGCGAGCGAGGTGCTCACGACGATGCGCGCGGGATCGCCACTCCCTCGCCCGTGCACGGCGCGATCCTGCTCGCGGGCCGGAACCCGCCCGTGCAGGGGAAGCACCTCGACGCGCTCGTGAGCCGCGTGCCCGCCTCGAAGCAGGCGCACGACCTCGTCGACCTCTCTGGCTCCCGGCACGAAGACGAGTGCGTCGCACCCCTCCTCGGTCCGGGTGCGGGCGGTGAGCGCGGCGAGGTGCGCGAGGTACTGGCGCGTCGCTCCGCGCTCATCGAGTCTGGGGCCGTCGGAGGGGGCGTAATCGATGCGAAGCGGGTGAAGGGGCGAGGGGATGTCGACGACCGGAACGGGGGAGCCCGGCCCTTCGCCGAGCAGTGCCGCGAACCGCTCGGAGTCGAGGGTGGCCGACATCGCGACGAGCGCGAGATCTTCGCGCAGCGTGCGTACCTCGTCGAGTAGCGCGAGCAGGAGATCGCCGTCGACCGACCGCTCGTGCACCTCGTCGAGGATCACGGCGTCGACGCCGTCCAGCGCCGGGTCCGCGATGAGGCGGCGCAGCAGCACGCCCGGGGTCAGCACCTCGAGGCGGGTGCCCGGGCCGACGCGGCGCTCGCCGCGCACGGTGAAGCCGACCGCGCCGCCGATCCCGCCATCGTCGGCACCGCGGTCTCGACCGCTGCCGCCTCCGGCCGCTCCGTCCCCGCCGTCGAGTTCCGCGATGCGCCGCGCCGCCGCACGCACTGCGACCCGCCGGGGTTGCGTGAGCAGTACCCGGCCTCCATCTCGTCGGCCGGCGCGCTGCGCGATCAGGTTCGCGACGAGCGGCGGCACGAAGGTCGTCTTGCCCGTGCCCGGAGGCGCCGTGATGACGCAGGCGCCGTGACCGACGGCCTGTTCGATCTCGGTGCGCGCCGCCGCGACGGGCAGCCCGGCCCCGATGCGGTCGAGGTCGAAGAGGTGCATGTCTCCCAGCGTAGGGCGAGTCTCTTTCCCGGAGCTGCAACACGGAGTCTCGATCTGCTGCTGCGGGCAGGCTGAATCCAGCAAGGTGGGACTCCGCGTTTCAAGATGGCCGAGGCGAGGCGAGGCTGCGCGAGCCGAGCGGACGGCGGCGCTGCAGGCACCGGTCCGTCTGTCAAGGGGTACCCGGGATCCGGCGCTGCGGTGATAGCGTCGGCCGCACGCACGGATCACGTGCCGAGATGAGGATCGACCCGCGGAGGAGAGCAGCGATGAGCATCGAGCACAGCGACGGAGTGAGCGACATCGAGAACCGGAAGCCGGAGACCGTCGAGACACTGGCGACCATCATGGTCGAGGTCCGGGATACGGCAGGTGCCGGCGCCTCGCGCGGCGAGGTCGAGCAGATGATCCGATCGCGGCTCGAGCGCGCCGGGGTCGAGCTCGCCGACGCCGAGGTCTCCGAGCTGGCGATTCAACTCGTGGAGGGTGACGAGCCCGCGCGATCCTGATGAACGCGCCGCATCGGACCGGGGTCGATCCGTGCAGCGCCGGGGAGGGCTCGAGAAGCGTCAGTCCGCTGCAACCCCTGGCGCCAGCTTCGCGTGGGTCTTGGCGAGCTCCTTCGCCCGGTCGCGCGCCTTCCGCAGCGCCGACTCCTCCCGCTCGAGTTCCCGCACCCGCTGCTGGGTGAGCTTTCGCAGCTCGACGTGCTCGCGCAGCCTCGCCTCGGCGATCTCGTAGGCTCGCTGCGGTGAGACGGGCTCGGCGGCCCGAACGGCAGCGGCCGGATCCGGATCCCGATCCGCCGTCTCCGCAAACACCGTGTCGAACCCGGCGAGCAGCACCTCAGTGGCGAAGTCGAGGATCGACTCGACGTCGTCCTCCGGCGACGGGCGTGTCGCCGTGAACCCGGCTTCGGCCGGGGTATCGCCGAAGTAGGCGCCCTCCCGCACGAGCGGGGCGACGTCCGGAAAGCGTTCAGGGGTGACGGCCTCCTCGAGGAGCGTGCGCGTCTCGGTTCCCGCTTCTCCGCCGGCGAGCACCTCGCGCTCGACGGACGCGTGCCCGCGTGCGTAGGCGGAGAGCACGATGAGCACCGCGAGCTTCGTCTCGGCGGCGGCTGGGAGCCTGCGCATCGCGCGCAGGCCGAGGTCGGCGGCTCGCAGCTGTCCAGGCATGAGGTGGATGTCGGGGCTGAGGGGGATGTCGAGGGCCCAGGGGTGTGCTCGGTAGCCGTCCAGCAGGCTCCGGAGGAAGGCCGAGAGCCCCTCTCGCCAGTCGTCGAAGTTCGTCGCGACTGCGCTGGCCTCCATCGCGGCGTCGAGCATGAGCTGGTACAGCTCGTCCTTCGTCGCCACGTAGCGATAGAGCGCCATGGTGCTGAATTCGAACGTCTTCGCTACGCGCTGCATGGTGACGGCCGGGAGGCCCTCGGCGTCGGCGATCTCGATGGCGGCGTCGACGATCCGTTCGAGTGTCAGCTCCCGCTTGGGGCCCCTCTGGGGCGCCGCGGCGAGCCCCCAGGCGAGGGCGAGCGTGCGTGATACTCCGGACTCGGTCATGCGTACCTCCCGCAGCAACTCTATCTTACTGTGTGGCGCATCTACTGTTTATGATGCATACTGTTTATGACCAACGCGATATTGCGACCGGCATCACCCACACAGGAGGAGCCATGACTTCCACCATCGAGATCCGGGATCTCGACAAGCGCTTCGGCGGACGCGCGGTGCTCGACCGCCTCTCGCTCGACATCGGCGAGGGCATCTTCGCTCTGCTCGGGCCGAACGGAGCAGGCAAGACCACGCTCGTCTCGATCCTCACCACTCTGCTGCGCCCCGACGCGGGAGAGGTGCGGATCCTCGGCCACGACGCGGTGCGGGATCCGGCCGCGGTGCGGCGCCTGATCGGCGCGACCGGCCAGTACGCCTCGATCGACGAGGCGCTCACCGCCCGGGAGAACCTCGTCATGATCGGTCGCCTGCTGGGCCTCGGAATCCGACGGGCACGCAGCCGGGCCGACGAACTGCTCGGCCGCTTCGACCTCGAGAGTGCCGCGGATCGCGCCGTCTCGGGTTTCTCAGGCGGCATGCGGCGGCGCGTCGATCTCGCCGCCTCGCTCGTGTCCACGCCGGCCGTTCTGTTCCTGGACGAGCCCACGACCGGCCTCGATCCCGTGAGCCGCGGGCGGCTCTGGGACGACATCGCCGCGCTCGCCGCCGAGGGCAGCAGCGTGTTCCTCACCACGCAGACGCTCGACGAGGCCGAGGTGCTCGCGGATCGCGTGGCGATCCTGCAGGGCGGCGGCATCGTCGCCGACGGCACGGTCGACTCCCTGACGGCGCTCGTGGGCGAGGAGCAGGCGGTGCTGGTGGATCGCGAGGGACGCGTGCACCGCACGCTCGAGGTCGACTCCACCGCCGGCGGGCTCGAGCGCGCACTCGCCGCGCTCGACGACGCCGAGCTCGAACTGCGGCTCGAACTGCGCAGGCCCACCCTCGACGACGCCTTCCTCGCGCTGACCGCCCGGGGCTACGGCGATCCCGAATCCGATCCCGAATCCGATCCCGAATCCCGCGGCACCGCCGCCCAGCAGCAGGAGGCACTCGCATGACCACCATCGCCCCCGTACCGGCTCCCGCTCCGGCACCCACGCGCACCGCACTCCACCGCGGCGTCGGCCCGCTGACCGCGAGCCGAGTCTTCGTCGGCCGCAGCATGCTGCACAGCCTGCGCGACGGAGAGGGCATGCTGCTCGCGGTCGTGCTGCCCGTCATGCTCATGCTGCTCTTCACCGTCGTCTTCGGAGGAGCGATCGACGCGGGCGGGGGTTACGTCGACTTCGTGATCCCGGGCATCATCGTGCTCTGCTCCGGCTTCGGCGCGTCGTCGGTGGCGGTCTCGGTCAACCGCGACGTGACCGGCGGCACCATGCAGCGCTTCCGCAGCCTGCCGATCCCAGCCGCCTGCTGCCTGGTGGGGCATGTCGTCGCGAGCATGCTGCGCAACCTGCTCGCCACCGCCATCGTGCTGGGGGTGGGACTGCTGCTCGGCTTCAGGCCCGTGGCCGGACCTCTCGAGTGGATCGCGGCGGTCGGCCTCGTGCTCGCCTGGATCCTCGCCGTCACCGTGATCTTCGCCGCGATCGGGCTGCTCGCTTCGAGTCCCGAGTCCGCGAACGCCTATGGCTTCGGGGTCCTCTTCCTGCCCTATCTGTCGAGCGCGTTCGTGCCGCTCGACACGCTGCCCGACTGGATCCGGCCGTTCGCCGCCGGCCAGCCCGTGACGCCGCTCACCGACTCGATCCGGGCGCTGCTGCTCAGCGGGGATCCCGGATCGCAGCCGTGGGTCGCGCTCCTGTGGTGCGCCGGTATCGTCGTGGTGGGCGCGATCGCGATCGCCTGGCGGTTCCCGCGCCGCTGAGGGCGGGCCGACGCGGGCTTTCGGCTCTGAAGGCCGATCCGCCCGCTCGCGCTTTCGGCGTGCTCCGAGACTCCGATCGCTAGGGTTGAACCCATGGCGAAAGCAGAGGGCGGCGAGGAGCGCGAGAGCTCCATCGCGAGCGGGTGGACGGTGCATGCCGACCCGGTGAGGGCGACTGATTCCGAACCCGCCGAGGAGCCGGCCGCACTGCAGGTCGGTCCCGATGCGGCGGATTCCGTCCCGGAGGAGCCCGATGCGGCCGAACCCGCGCAGCAGCTCTCGAACGCCGCCCTCGTACTGCTCGGCGTCTTCGGCGGGCTCTACCTGCTCTACGCGTGGATCTGGCTCAGCTGGGCGCAGTTCTACGCCGTCCAGAACGCCTCGGTGGCTGAGTCGAGCGGATCGCTCGGCGCCGTGCTGCAGCAGCTCGTCTTCTGGGCAGCCCCGCTCGCACCGATCCTGTGGTTCTTCAGCGTGCTCGTGCTGTGCCGAGGGGCGGGTATGCGACGTCTGACCCTCTGGATTCTGATCGGGGCGGTCGTGCTGCTGCCGCTGCCGGTGTTCAGCGGAGGGGGTGCATGATGGGGCGCCGGATCGTCGCCTGGACCCTCGGGGCCCTGCTCACCGCGCTGTACGTCTACACGGTCATCGCGGCGGTGGGCAACATCGTCCTCCTGCCGCGGATGGCCTCCTCGATGGGGCTCGGGATCACGGGGACGGGCTGGTTCTGGCTTGTCTTCGGCGTGCTCCTGCCCGTCGCGGTCTACGTGCTCGCACTGCTGATCGGCCGGGGCCGCTCGGCAGCGGCGCGCCTGCTCGTGATCGCGGCGGGACTCTGCCTGGTCGCGGCGGTGCAGCTCGAGGTGCTGCACCTCGTGCCGCAGTCGAGCTTCTTCGGATAGCACTGGGCAGACGGGAGACGTGGGCTCGGCAGGTTAGACTGGAGCCCCGGTTCCGTGTCGAGCCGGGTTTCTCCTGCCGCTGACCCGAAGGATTCGCTTGATGTCTGCGCCGGTCGTGCTGATCGCCGAACAACTCTCTCCCGCCACTATCGCCGCGCTCGGCCCCGACTTCGAGGTGGTGAACGTAGACGGCACCGACCGCGAGGCGCTCCGCGCCGCTCTCGCCACCGCCGACGCCGTCCTCGTGCGATCGGCCACACAGATCGACGCCGAAGCCCTCAGCTGGGCGCCGCGACTCAAGGTCATCGCCCGCGCCGGAGTGGGCCTCGACAACGTCGACATCAAGGCGGCCACCCAGGCCGGCGTGATGGTCGTCAACGCGCCCACCTCCAACATCATCAGCGCGGCCGAGCTGACGGTCGCCCACATCCTCGGCCTCGCGCGTCACCTGCCCCGCGCGCACGGCTCGCTCTCGGCCGGCGAGTGGAAGCGCTCCTCCTTCACGGGCACCGAGCTCTACGAGAAGACCATCGGCATCGTCGGTCTCGGCCGCATCGGCGCCCTCGTCGCCGAGCGTCTGCGCGGCTTCGGCGTCGAGCTCATCGCCTACGACCCCTACGTCACGGCCGCCCGTGCCCAGCAGCTCGGCGTGCAGCTCGTCACGCTCGAGGAACTGGTCGAGCGCGTCGACTTCCTGACGATCCATATGCCGCGCACCCCCGAGACGCTCGGCATGATCGGCGCCGAGCAGCTTCGCGCGATGAAGAAGACCGCCTATGTGGTGAACGTCGCGCGCGGCGGGCTCATCGACGAAGCGGCGCTCGCGGAAGCGCTCGCCGCGGACGAGATCGCCGGGGCGGCGCTCGACGTGTTCATGCAGGAGCCCCCGGCCGACACCTCGCTCACCGGTCTGCCGAATGTGAACGTCACACCGCATCTCGGCGCCTCGACCGAGGAGGCGCAGGAGAAGGCCGGCGTCTCCGTCGCGAAGTCCGTGCGCCTCGCGCTCGCGGGCGACCTGGTGCCGGATGCGGTCAACGTCGCGGGCGGCGGCATCGACGAGTACGTACGCCCCGGCCTGCCGCTCACCGAGAAGCTCGGGCAGGTCTTCGCGAGCCTCGCCGGCGGAGCGATCTCCGCGCTCGACATCGAGGTGCACGGCGAGCTCTCCGAGCACAACGTCGACGCGCTGCGTCTCGCGGCGCTCAAGGGCGTCTTCTCGAAGATCGTCAGCGAGCCCGTGTCGTACGTCAACGCGCCCCTGCTCGCCGAGCAGCGCGACGTCGAGGTGCGCTTCACGGTCGACGCCGACTCCGAGAGCTACCGCAACGTCATCACGATCCGCGGTTCGCTCACCGACGGTACGCAGATGTCGGTCTCGGGCACGCTCACGGGGCCCAAGCAGATCGAGAAGATCGTCGGCATCAACGGGTACGACCTCGAACTGCCGCTCTCCGACCACCTCATCGTGTTCAGCTACGTCGATCGCCCGGGCATCGTGGCGACCTACGGCGGCATCCTCGGCGAGGCCGGGGTCAATATCGCGGGCCTGCAGATCGCGCGCGACGAGAAGAACGGCACCGCGCTGTCGGTGCTCTCGGTCGACGCGCCGGTCGAGGAATCGCTCATCGGCGCCCTGCGCGGCGCGATCGGCGCGGAGACCCTCAGCACGATCAGCCTGGACGCGCAGTAGGACCGTCGCTTATTGCCGCCGAGATACGGGTTTCGCACGCCAGATCGCGATCCAGGATGCGAAACCCGTATCTCGACGGGCATCGGGCGGGATCGGGCGCAAGCGGGTTACGGTGGCTCGGGATCGGGCGCAAGCGGGTTACGGCGGCTCGGGATCGGCGTAGAGTCGGAGTATGAGTACAGGTACGAGCGCAGACGAGGGGCTCTCGGAGCTCGAGTTCACGGTTTCCGGATTCATCGCGAAGCCGCCCTCCGAGGTGTACGAGGCCGTGGCCGATCCCGCGATCCTCAGCCGATATTTCACCACCGGGGGAGCGGTCGGCCGCCTCGAGACCGGCGCGACCGTGCAGTGGGACTTCGCCGACTTTCCCGGGGCCTTCCCGGTCGAGGTGATCGAGGCGACGGAGCCGACGCGCATCGTGCTCCGCTGGGGCGGAGACGAGGGCGCGACGCAGGACCCGCGCGGCACGGAGGTGGAGTTCGAGTTCCGCGCGGTTGACGGTGGATCGCGCACGGAGGTGCGGATCGCCGAGCGCGCCTGGTGGGCGACCCCGAGCGGGGCGCGTGCGGCATTCGGCAACTGCATGGGATGGACCGGCATGCTCGCCGCGATGAAGGCGTGGCTCGAATACGGGATCAATCTGCGCGAGGGCTTCTATCGGTGACGCCCGGCGCGCTCGCACTGCCGGGTGATAGCCTGGTAGCGCAGACACATGTCTGAATCATCGATGAATCGAGCGCAAGGTCGCTGGTCTTCGGTGGTGGATCCCTCTCCTTCGAGCAGAGTGTTCTTCCACTGTTGATCAGCACCCTCGACTTCCGTGGGTCGTCCGCGCGCTCGCCTGTAGTAAAGGAGAACCCGTGGAGGGTCCTGAAATCAAGTTCGCCGAGGCCGTGCTCGACAACGGCAGGTTCGGCAAGCGCACCATCCGCTTCGAGGCAGGTCGTCTCGCGCAGCAGGCGCAGGGCGCGGTCGCCGCGTACCTCGACGAGGAGACCATGCTCCTCTCGGCGACCAGCGCGTCGAAGCAGCCGAAGGATCACTTCGACTTCTTCCCGCTGACGGTCGACGTCGAAGAGCGCTCGTACGCCGCCGGCAAGATCCCCGGCTCGTTCTTCCGTCGCGAGGGCCGCCCCTCGACCGAGGCGATCCTCGTCTGCCGCCTCATCGATCGCCCGCTGCGCCCGTCGTTCGTCGACGGCCTGCGCAACGAGGTGCAGATCGTCGTCACCGTGCTGTCGATCGCGCCCGGCGAGTTCTACGACGCGCTCGCGATCAATGCCGCCTCGGCTTCGACGCAGATCTCGGGTCTGCCGTTCTCGGGCCCCATCGCCGGTGTGCGCCTCGCGCTGATCGGCGACCAGTGGGTGGCGTTCCCCAACGAGGAGCAGCTGAAGGAAGCCGTCTTCGACCTGATGGTCGCGGGCCGCGTCATCACCAAGGCCGACGGCAGCGAAGATGTCGCGATCATGATGGTCGAGGCCGAGGCGACCGAGGGATCCTGGAACCTGATCCAGGCCGGCGCCACGAAGCCCGACGAGGCCGTCGTGGCCCAGGGCCTCGAGGCCGCCAAGCCCTTCCTCACCCAGCTGGTGAAGGCGCAGGAGCAGCTCGCGGCCCAGTCGGCCAAGGAGGTGCAGGAGTACCCCGTGTTCCTGCCCTACACCGATGAGGTCTACGCCGCTGTCGCCGAGCTCGCGGAGGCCGAGCTGACCGGCATCTACCAGATCGCCGACAAGCAGGAGCGTCAGGACGCCGACGACGCGCTGAAGGCGCGCGTCAAGGAGGCCGTCGCGGCCAAGGTCGAGGCCGGAGAGCTCCCCGCCGAGGCCGAGGGCCAGGTCTCGGGCGCCTACAAGTCGGTCACCAAGAAGATCGTGCGCGGCCGCATCCTCTCCGAGGGCGCCCGCATCGACGGCCGCGGTCTGCGCGACATCCGCGCGCTCGACGCCGAGGTCCAGGTGATCCCGCGCGTGCACGGCTCGGCGATCTTCCAGCGCGGTGAGACCCAGATCCTGGGTGTCTCCACGCTGAACATGCTGAAGATGGAGCAGCAGATCGACTCGCTGTCGCCCACCACCAGCAAGCGCTACATGCACCACTACAACTTCCCGCCCTACTCGACCGGCGAGACCGGTCGCGTGGGCAGCCCGAAGCGCCGCGAGATCGGCCACGGCTTCCTGGCCGAGCGCGCGCTCGTGCCCGTGCTGCCCAGCCGCGAGGAGTTCCCCTACGCGATCCGCCAGGTCAGCGAGGCGCTCGGTTCGAACGGCTCCACCTCGATGGGCTCCGTCTGCGCCTCGACGCTGTCGCTGCTCAACGCCGGTGTCCCGCTGCGCGCCCCGGTCGCGGGCATCGCGATGGGCCTCGTCTCCGACGAGGTCGACGGTGAGACCCGCTACGCGACCCTCACCGACATCCTCGGTGCCGAGGACGCGCTGGGCGACATGGACTTCAAGGTCGCGGGCACCTCGGAGTTCGTGACCGCGCTGCAGCTCGACACCAAGCTCGACGGGATCCCCTCGGACGTGCTCACCGGCGCGCTGTCGCAGGCGAAGGAGGCGCGCACCACGATCCTCGACGTGCTGTCGCAGGCGATCGACGCCCCCGATGAGATGGCGCCCACCGCGCCGCGCATCATCAGCGTGCAGATCCCGGTCGACAAGATCGGCGAGCTGATCGGCCCCAAGGGCAAGACGATCAACGGCATCCAGGACGAGACCGGCGCCGATATCTCGATCGAGGACGACGGCACCGTGCTGATCGGCGCGACCGACGGCGCCGCGGCCGAGGCCGCCCGCGCGCAGGTCAACGCGATCGCCAACCCGCAGAACCCCGAGGTGGGCGAGCAGTACCTGGGCACGGTCGTCAAGAACGCCGCGTTCGGCGCGTTCGTCTCGCTGCTGCCCGGCAAGGATGGCCTGCTGCACATCAGCGAGGTGCGCAAGCTCGCCGGCGGCAAGCGCGTCGAGAGCGTGGACGATGTGCTCTCGGTCGGTCAGAAGATTCTCGTGAAGATCACCAAGGTCGACGATCGCGGCAAGCTGTCGCTCGAGCCCGTGATCGAGGAGCAGGCCGAGGCCGAGGCTCCCGCGGAGGCGGCTGCGGAGTAATCCCTGCTGACCGCATTGCGAAGGCGCCCGTCGAGCTCAGGCTCGGCGGGCGCCTTCGCGTGCGCGGGGCGTGCGTGATGAAGACGTAAGGGCGTGCAGCGCGGAGCGCCGGCGCGATCACTAAGCTGGTGGGATGCGTGAACCGATCTTCCTGCCACTCGACCAGCCCGAGCTCGAAACCGATCTCGCGGGGGGCGTGGTGCGGCGCACCGTGCACCCGAGCGGCTTGCGCGTGCTCACCGAGCGGATGCCGAGCGCGCGCAGCGCGTCGATCGGTTTCTGGGTGGGTGTGGGGTCGCGCGACGAGCAGGCGGAGCACGACGATGCGCCGGGCAGTCTCGGATCCACGCACTTCCTCGAGCACCTGCTGTTCAAGGGCACTCCGACGCGCGATGCCTACTCGATCGCGACGAGCTTCGACCGCATCGGCGCCGAGCACAACGCGCTCACCGCCAAGGAGTACACCTGCTACTACGCGAAGGTGCGCGACGCGGATCTCGACGGCGCGGTGACGGTGCTCGCCGATATGGTGACCAACTCGGTGCTCGACGGCGATGAGTTCGAGATGGAGCGGGGCGTGATCCTCGAGGAGCTCGCGATGGCGGCGGACGACCTCGCCGATGTCGCGAACGAGCGATTCTTCGAGGCGGTGATGGGGGATCATCCGCTCGGCCGGCCGATCGGCGGCCATCCCGAGACGATCCGCGCCGCGCGGCGCGATGATGTCGACCTGCACTACCGCGACCGCTACGATCCCACGACTCTGGTCATCACGGCCGCCGGTGCGGTCGATCATGATCGCCTGGTCGAGCGGGTGGTCGAGGCGCTGAACCTGTCGCCGCAGGAACGCTGGCACACGGATCGCGACGGGACTCCCGTGCGACGCGTGCAGGGGGAGGGACGGATCGCGGTCGACTCCACCGACGTCGGCGAGAGCGTGGATCAGACCCCTTCGACGGGCTCGGGACTCGGCCTCTCTGCCTCGCCTGCGGGCACCGGGAACGATGAACCGAGCGTGCACATCACCGCCCGCCCGAGCGAGCAGGTGAACCTGCTGGTCGGCACCGAGGGCTTGCGCTCGAACGACTCGCGGCGCTTCGCCTTCGGCGTCATGAACTCGGTGCTGGGCGGCGGCATGTCGAGCCGCCTCTTCCAGGAGATCCGCGAGAAGCGGGGCCTCGCCTACACCGCCTACTCATTCGGCGCGAGCTACAGCGACGCCGGCTTGTTCGGCATGTACGCGGGGTGCGCCCCCGAGAAGGCCGCCGAGGTAGTCGAGCTCAGCCGGCTGGAGCTGCAGCGGGTCGCCGAGCAGGGCATCACCGAGGAGGAGCGCGAGCGGGCGCTCGGGCAGATCGCGGGATCCTCGGCGCTCGCGCTCGAGGACAGCGACACCCGCATGGGCCGCCTCGCCCGCGCCGAGCTCGGCAGCGGCGAGCTCTACGACCTCGACGCCTCGCTGGAGCGCTTCGCCGCGGTGACCGCCGACGACATCCGCGGCATCGCCGCTGAGCTCGCGGCGCGCCCGCTGACGATCGTCGCGGTGGGCGACACGAGCCGATCGACCCTCGCGGCGAGCGAGTAGCCTAGGAGCATGTCTGTGAGCGTTGCGGTGGCGGGGGCCACCGGTCGACTGGGTTCCCTCGTCTGCCAGGTGGTCGAGGAGCACCCCGACTTCGAACTGGTCGCCCGTCTGACGAGCGCATCGAAGCCCGATGAAGGAGCGGAGGCGCGGATCCTCGTCGACGTCAGCCACCCCGAGGCCTCGCCCGGCATCGTGGCGCGCGCGCTCGACCGCGGCCAGCGGGTGATCGTGGGGACGAGCGGGTGGTCGGCGGATCGCCTGGCGTCGCTGGAGCAGCGCCTCGCGGGCCTGCCCGAGACGGGCGCGATCGTGGTGCCGAACTTCTCGCTCGGCTCGGTGCTCGGTACCGTGCTCGCCCGCGTCGCAGCCCCGTACTTCGACGCGATCGAGGTGGTCGAGGCGCATCACCCCGCGAAGGTCGACTCGCCGAGCGGCACGGCGGTGCGCACTGCTGAACTGATGGGGGAGGCCCGCGAGGGACGCGCAGTCGAGGCGCCGTTCGCGGAGCAGCCGGCTCGCGGGCAGCTCGTCGCGGGGATCCCGGTGCACAGTCTGCGGCTCGCCGGCGTGGTCGCGAAGCAGGAGGTGCGCTTCGGCGGGCCGGGGGAAGTGCTGACCGTGACCCACGACACCCACTCGAACGAGGCGTATCGCGCCGGCATCCGCGCTGCGCTCGAGGCCGCGGAGGCGGCGCGCGGTCTCACCGTGGGGCTCGACGCGGTGCTCGGGATCGGCGCGACCTCACCGGGCGGCTCCGGAGCTTCCGGTGCAGCGCCCGCAGCACCATCCGCCGAGGAACGCGCGTGAACGCGCGCACGAGGTCCATTCTCGGCGTCGCGACCATGAGCGTCCTGCTCGTGCTCTACTTCGTGTTCGCCGGCATTCGCGCCGTCGCGCTGCTCGCCTCGCGGGAGCCGATCCCGGTGATCATGGGGGCCGCGATGCTGATCCTGCCCCTCCTCGGCGTGTGGGCGCTGGTGCGCGAACTGCAGTTCGGGCGTCGGGCCACGAGGCTCGCCGATCGTCTCGAGGCCGAGGGACGCATGCCCGAGGAACCCGTCGCCACCCACCCCTCGGGGCGCCCCGTGAGGGAGGACGCCGACGCGGCGTTCCCCCGCTACCGCGACGAGGCCGAAGCTCACCCCGAGGCGTGGCAGTCGTGGATGCGCCTCGGCATCGTCTACGACGCCTGCGGCGATCGTCGCCGCGCAAGAGCAGCGATTCGACAGGCAATCGCGTGCGAACGCGACGAAATTCGTGGGGAATCGGCCAAGAGTTAGGGAAAATCGAAGTTCCGGCCTACAATCGTCGGCGGGCGACAGCAGGACGGGGCCCGGATGACCCCGCGATCATCCTGCTGCCGAATGCGCGAACACGCTGCGGTGCGTGGGAAAGCAACGGTTAGAGAACACATGGCCAAGTACGACCTCACGGCGCCTGAGCCGGCAACACGAACCCTCGACTCGGTGACGGGCATCAGTAAGAAGGGGCTCCCCGCGGGAACGGTGGGGGTGCTCGGCGCCCTGGTCATCGGCCTCTCGACCTGCGCGCCTGCCTACACGCTGACCTCGGCGGTCGGGCCGGCCGCGAGCGAGGTCGGCTACCAGACGCCCGCGATCTTCCTCATGGGCTTCATCCCGATGCTGCTCGTGGCGCTCGGCTACCGCGCCCTCAACTCCGCGATGCCGGATTCGGGCACCTCGTTCACCTGGGCCGCGCGTGCCTTCGGGCCGTGGGTCGGCTGGATGGCGGGCTGGGGCCTCATCGCCGCGACGGTGCTCGTGCTCTCGAACCTCGCCGGTATTGCGGTCGAGTTCCTGTTCCAGTCGATCAGCATCCTGGTCGGCGATCCCGCCATCGCCGACATCGCGGGCAACCGCTTCATCAACATCCTCGTCTGCCTGGGCTTCATGGCCCTCGCCACGTTCATCTCCTACCGGGGAATGACCTCGACCAAGGTGTTCCAGTACGTGACCGTCGCCTTCCAGATGGTGGTGCTGGTGTGGTTCATCATCGCGATGTTCATCGGCGCAGGCGATCCGGCCAACACCGAGGGACGCATGCCCGAGCTCTCCTGGTTCAACCCGCTCGAGGTCGACAGCTTCAGCGCGTTCGCCGCCGGTATCGCGGTCTCGATCTTCGTCTACTGGGGCTGGGACACGGTGCTCACCATGGGTGAGGAGACGAAGCCCTCGAAGGGCCGCCTCTCGACCGAGAGCAAGGCCGCGATGATCCTCGTGCTGATCCTCGTCGTGCTCTACGTCGGCACCGCGGCCGCCACCGTCGCCTACGCCGGTCTCGGCGACGGGCCCACCGGGCTCGGCAACCCCGACATCGCCGAGAACGTGTTCGCCGCGCTCGCGCACCCGGTCATGGGGCCGGTGGCGATCCTGCTCTCCCTCGCGATCCTCGTCAGCGCGATGGCCTCGATCAACTCCACCGCGATCTCGCCCGCGCGCACCCTGCTCGCGATGTCTCACTACCGCGCTCTGCCGCAGTCGATCAAGCGCATCCACCCGAAGTACAAGTCGCCCTACGTGGCCCTGCTGTGGTCGTCGATCGTGGCTTCGGCGTTCTACGCCGTGATGCGCTTCATCAGTGAGGACGTGCTGTGGGACACCATCACGGCGCTCGGCATGATGGTCTGCTTCTACTACGGCATCACCGCGCTCGCGAGCCCGTGGTACTTCCGTAAGACCGCGCCCAAGGAGGGTGCGGGGGCGGTGCTCTCCAAGATCGTGCTGCCCGGGATCGGCGGCATCCTGCTGCTCATCGTGTTCGTGCAGACGACGATCGACAGCATGGATCCCGCCTTCGGCTCGGGCAGCAACATCGGCGGGGTCGGTCTCGTCGGCATCATCGGCGTCGTGGTGCTCGGACTCGGCGTGGTGCTCATGCTGGTGCAGGCCCGCGTGGCGCCCGAGTTCTTCAGGGGCCGCGTGCTCGCGAAGGCGGACGCATCGAACGACACGTCCGCGCTTCAGGTCTTCGACGACGGGCTGGGGTCGTAGCGGCGCTCCGTCTCTCGGTCGAGATGACGCGTGCGGCCCCTGTTCTTCGCGATTCAGGGACGCACGCGTCATCTCGAGCGGCGGGGGATCGGGATCACCGCGGTAGACTCGAGGTGTGAGTGCGAACGCGATCCCGACCCCCTACGAAGACCTGCTGCGAGAGGTCTACGAACACGGCACGCCGAAGGCGGATCGCACGGGTACCGGCACCCGCAGCCTCTTCGGGCGGCAGATGCGCTTCGATCTGACCGAGTCGTTTCCGCTGATCACCACGAAGCGCGTGCACTTCAAGTCCGTCGCCGTCGAGCTGCTCTGGTTCTTGCGCGGCGAGGGCAACATCGACTTCCTCACGCAGCACGGCGTGACGATCTGGGACGAGTGGGCCGACGAGAACGGCGACCTCGGCCCCGTCTACGGGGTGCAGTGGCGCTCTTGGCCGGCCCCGAACGGCGAGCACATCGATCAGATCTCGCGGGTCGTCGAGCAGATCCGCGACAACCCCGACTCGCGCCGACTCATCGTCTCGGCGTGGAACGTGGCCGACCTCGATGAGATGGCCCTCGCGCCGTGCCACGCGTTCTTCCAGTTCTACGTCGCCGACGGCAAGCTCTCGTGCCAGCTCTACCAGCGCTCGGCAGACATGTTCCTCGGGGTGCCGTTCAACATCGCATCGTACGCGCTGCTCACCCTGATGGTCGCACAGCAGACGGGGCTCGAGCCGGGTGAGTTCGTGTGGACCGGTGGGGACTGCCACATCTATGACAACCACGTGGAGCAGGTCGAGCGGCAGCTCGCGCGCGACCCGTTCCCGTACCCGCGCATCGAGATCCGCAAGGCCGACTCGATCCTCGACTACTCGCTCGACGACTTCGAGGTCGTCGGCTACGAGCACCACCCGGGCATCAAAGCCCCCGTGGCGGTGTGAGCCGTGACCCGCGCTGGGGAGCTTCGCCCCGAGTTCACCGGTGACGGAGAGGGAATCGGGATTGGGATTGGGATCGGCATGATCTGGGCCGAGGCGCGCGGGGCCGAGGACATGGGAGCGATCGGTCGCGACGGCGGGATGCCCTGGCATCTGCCCGAGGATCTCGCGCACTTCAAATCGACCACTTGGGGGGCTCCCGTGATCATGGGGCGCCGCACCTGGGAGTCACTGCCCGAGCGCTTCCGTCCGCTGCCCGGGCGAGAGAACATCGTCGTGACGCGCGACGCGAGCTATGCGGCTGAGGGCGCCACCGCGGTGGCCTCCCTCGAGGAGGCGGTCGCGCGCACCGTCGGCGTCGTGCGCGGCGAATACGAGGCGCACCTGCAGCGGCTCGCGGAGGACTCGGGCGCGAGCTGCCAGGATCCGGGCGCCTGGCCCGCGAGAGCCGCATGGATCATCGGCGGCGGCCGGCTCTACCGCGCTGCGATGCCGATTGCCGACGAACTGGTGGTGACGAAGATAGAGCTCGACGTGCCCGACGCCGACACCTTCGCCCCCGAGATCGGGCCGGAATGGGAACTCGTCGACCCCGGATCCCGGAGCGTCTCGAAGACCGGTCTCGCGTACCGCTTCGAGCGGTGGGTGCGACGCTGAAGATGCTCCGAGCCGGTCGCCGGGCGGTTGGGCGGAACTGCTAAGCGCCGATGCTGAGGGCGCGGATCCCGACGCCCCGGGCGGCCTCGGCGAGGCGGGCGTCGTAGGTGAGGAACGCGCCGAGCTGGTTGCCGAGGCTGAGCGCGGCGGTGAGGTGGATCGCGTCGAGGGAGCGCAGCTCGGGCGGTACGAGGCGGCCGGCCTCCTCGTAGACCGAGGCGTCGAGGGTGATGATGCCGCAGGATGCGAGTTTGGCGCGGGCATCGGGGAGCAGGTCGCGGTTGGATCGGGCGACCGCGCGGGGGAGCTCGGTGAGCGTCAGCGCGGCCGTGATGAGGCGGATCTCGGAGGCGACGGCCCACTGCTCCAGGGCGTCAGACTCGGGCTCGCGCAGCACGAACTTCGCCAGCGCCGAGGTGTCGGCGTAGGCGATCACGGCAGGCGCTCCTCGCGCTGCTCGTCGAGGATCTGCTGCAGCGTCAGGCCGCTGGTGTTGCCGGTGGAGATGCCGCGGCGTTCGAGTTCGGCGCGATGCCTGTCGCGCTCCGCGAGGAAATCCGAGAAGTCCTTCTGCGGCGGCGTGATCTGCCCGGACGTGACCATCTCGTCGTACCGGTTCTCGCGCAGCGGCACGATCCGCGCCACGGGCCTGCCGTGATCCGTGACCTCGATGACCTCGCCTTTCGACGCGCGCGCGATCACGGCCGAGGCGTTCTGCTTGAGTGCTCTGATGCCGATGCGGTTCATGTGCTTCAGTGTAGAACAATGCCTCGCCGGTGATAACGGCGAGGTGGGTCCGCGGAGCAATGCCAGGGGAGTCGGGTAGCCTAGTGAGGTGGCAATCCAGGAAAATCCCTTCGGTCAGGTGCTCGTCGCGCTCGTCACGCCGTTCCAGGCTGACGGCGAGGTCGATTGGCCCGCGGTCGAGAAACACATCGACGACTGCATCCAGAGCGGTGCCGACGGCATCGTGGTCACCGGCACGACCGGCGAGACCTCGACGCTGACCGACCCCGAGAAGATCAAGCTGGTCGAGGTCGCCAAGTCGGTGAGTGCCGGCCGGGCGAAGATCATCACGGGCGGCGGGTCCAACGAGACCGCGCACGCGATCGAGCTCTACAAGGCCAGCGAGCAGGCGGGCGCCGACGGCGTGATGATCGTCACCCCCTACTACAACAAGCCGACCCAGGCCGGTCTGCTCACGCACTTCCGCATGGTCGCCGACGCGACGGACCTGCCGGTGATCCTCTACGACATCCCCGGCCGCACCGGCGTGCCCATCAAGTACGAGACGATCCTGCGTCTCGCGAAGCACCCCAACATCCTCGCGGTGAAGGACGCCAAGGGCGATTTCAGCGAGGTGAGCCGCGTGCTCAACCAGACCGACCTCATGTACTTCTCGGGCGATGACGCGAACGTGCTGCCGCATCTCTCGATCGGCGCCACCGGCCTCATCGGCGTGACCGCGAACATCGCAGCCGCCCCCTACCGCGCCATCATCGACGCGGTCAACGCCGGCGACCTGCACACCGCCCGAGACGCGCACCAGCGGCTCGAGCCCCTGGTGCGCGCCGTGATGACCCACGTGCCGGGCACGGTCGCGGCCAAGTACATCCTGCACGGTCTCGGCCGGATCAACAGCCCCCGCGTGCGCCTGCCCCTCGTCGGGCCGGAAGAGTGGGAGGCCGCCCTCATCGAAGACGAACTCGCACTCGTGACCGACGTGCCCGGCGTCGATCCCTCGAACTTCAGGCCGGACCGCAACGCGGCTGCCGGCGGTGCTCTGCCCAAGATCGCAGGCACCACCCGCTAACGAAGCGGCCCCCTGAGCCTGTCGAAGGGGGTACCAAACAGCTGATTCCCCTCGACAGGCTCGGGGAGCAGACAAGGAATACATGACGAATCCCCCATACGCCCCGCCCAAGCTCGAACAGGGCACCCTCCGCATCACGCCGCTCGGCGGCCTCGGCGAGGTCGGCCGCAACATGACCGTCTACGAGATCAACGGCAAGCTGCTGATCGTCGACTGCGGCGTGCTCTTCCCCGAGGTGCAGCACCCGGGCGTCGACCTGATCCTGCCTGACATCACGAAGATCGAGGATCGCCTCGGCGACATCGTGGCTGTGGTGCTCACGCACGGCCACGAGGACCACATCGGCGGCGTGCCGTACCTGCTCAAGATGCGCGAGGACATCCCGCTCGTCGGCTCGAAGCTCACCCTCGCGTTCGTCGAGGCGAAGCTCAAGGAGCACCGGATCCGCCCGAAGACCCAGGTGGTCGCCGAGGGAGACCGGGTGCAGTACGGCCCCTTCGATCTCGAGTTCGTCGCGGTCAACCACTCGATCCCCGATGCGCTCGCCGTGGCGATCCGCACCGAAGCCGGCCTCGTGATCGGCACCGGTGACTTCAAGATGGACCAGCTGCCGCTCGACGGCCGCCTCACCGATCTCCGGGCGTTCGCCAAGCTGGGCGAGGAGGGCGTCGACCTCTTCATGACGGACTCGACGAATGCCGACGTGCCGGGCTTCACCCCGCTCGAGAAGAACATCGGCCCCGTCATCGAGCAGGTCATCGCGAAGACCCCGGGCAAGGTGGTCGTGGCGAGCTTCTCGAGCCACGTGCACCGCGTGCAGCAGGTGCTCGACGCCGCCCATGCGAACGGCCGCCGTGTCGTGCTGCTCGGCCGCTCGATGGTGCGCAACATGAAGATCGCGGCCGATCTCGGCTACCTCGATGTGCCCGAGGGCGTGCTCGTCGACCTGAAGAAGAGCGGCGATATTCCGGATCACCGCATCGTCTACATGTCGACGGGTTCGCAGGGCGAGCCGATGGCCGTGCTCAGCCGCATGGTCAACCGCGAGCACCAGGTCGAGGTCGGCGAGGGCGACACCGTGATCATGGCTTCGAGCCTGATCCCCGGCAACGAGACCTCCGTGTACCGGGTCATCGACGGCCTCATCAAACTCGGCGCCAACGTGGTGCACAAGGGCAATGCCAAGGTGCACGTATCGGGTCACGCCGCCGCGGGCGAGCTGCTGTACTGCTACAACATCGTGCGCCCGAAGAATGTCATGCCGATCCACGGCGAGTACCGCATGCTCGTGGCCAATGCCGCGCTCGCGATCGAGACCGGTGTGCCGCAGAACCGCACCGTCATCGCCGAGAACGGCACCGTCGTCGACCTCGCGGACGGCGTGGCTCGCGCCGTGGGGCAGCTCGACACCGAGTTCATCTACGTCGACGGCAAGAGCGTCGGCCGGGTCACCGACGACGATCTGCGGGATCGCCGCACGCTCGCCGAGGAGGGCTTCATCTCGGTGATCACCGTCGTCGAGCCGACGACCGCGCACATCGTGTCGGGTCCCGACATCCACGCGAAGGGCGTCGCCGAGGAGGCGCGGGTCTTCGAGAAGATCAAGCCGCAGATCGCCGATGCGCTCGAAGCCGCAATGAAGGACGGCGTCCATGATCACCAGCAGCTGCAGCAGATCACTCGCCGCACGATCGGCCGCTGGGTCGGCACGAAGCTGCGCCGCAAGGCGATGATCGTTCCCGTCGTGGTGGTGGTGTAGCGAGTGTCGGGATCCCTCTCGGGAGCGACAGGCTCTCCGGGGCTCGCCCCCGGGGAGGCGGTCGCCCGTTTCGCGAGTGACGCCGAGCGCGCCGACTGGGACGCGCTGGTCGCGGCGAACCCCGGCGGCGGGGAGGTCTGGATGGGCGATGCCTATCTCGACCTGAAGCGCCGCGAGGGGCGCTATCGCGACCTCCGAGTGGTGGTGGAGCGCGCCGGTCGGGCGCCGGTCGCGGTGGGGGTGCTCGCCAAGCGCGTACCGCTGCTGGGGGAGTGGTGGCATCTGCCCGCCGGGCCCGCCGGCGAAACCGCCGAAGACGTGCTCGATACCGCTGCGGCCGTCGCGGTGCTCGCCCGATCCCGGGGCGCGTTCCTGTTGAAGATCGAGCCGCGGCTCGATCCCGCGGCCCGCGATGCGATCCACGCCGCGGGGTATCGCGACACCGTGCGGATCATCCCGAACCCCTCGACGGTGATCGTCGACCTCGGCGACCCCGGTCGCACCGACGATGAACTGCTGGCGAGCCTCGGGAAGAAGGCTCGCAACTCGATCAACCGCGCCCGTCGCGACGGCATCGAGGCGACGCGGGTGCCTGCGACCGACGAGAACTGCGCGGCGCTCTACCGCCTGCTGCAGGAGACGGCCGAGGGCCGCTTCGTGCTGCGCTCCGAGCGCTACTACCGCGAGTTCTGGCAGTCGTTCGAGCGGGCCGGATCGGGCCAGATGTTCCTCGCCCATCGGGCGGGCGACGATGGGGAACCGGTGCTCATCGCGGGAGCCTACGCCATGATCCTCGGTGAGAAGACCACCTACAAGGACGGCGCGTCGGTGCGCGCGAAGACCGCCTACGGCGCCTCGCACGCGCTGCAGTGGGAGGTGATCCGCTGGGCTCATGAGCGCGGCGCGGTCGCTCACGATCTCTGCGGTGCGCCGCCGGCGGATCGCGCCGACGACAACAGCCACCCTCTGCACGGCGTCGGTCAGTTCAAGCGCTCGTTCTCGTCCGAGATCACCGACTACGCTGGCGCCTTCGATCTGCCGCTGAGGCCGCGCGCCTACCTGGCCTGGGTCAAGCTCGGCGATCGCATCGCGCGCCGCGCCTCGCTCATGCTCAAGAAGGATCCGTACTACTGATGGCTGGAATCATGCGCGCGAGCGCGGTCATGGCATCGGGCACGATGGTGTCTCGCGTGCTGGGCTTCGTGAAGGCGATCCTGCTCGTGGCCGCGATCGGCCAGGTGAAGTCGGTGTCGGGCGATGCGTTCGCCAACGGCAACCTCCTGCCGAACATCGTCTACATGATCCTGCTCGGCGGGATGCTCAACGCGGTGCTCGTACCGCAGATCGTGAAGGCGGCGAAGGATCCCGACGGGGGCGCCGGTTACATCAACAAGGTGTTCACGCTCGTGGTCACCGCGCTCACCGCGCTCACGGCGCTGGCGATGCTGGCCGCCCCCTGGATCGTGTGGTTGTTCACGGTCTCGTGGCCGCAGGACCAGCGCGCGCTCGCGATCGCCTTCGCCTACTGGTGCCTGCCGCAGATCGCCTTCTACGGCCTGTACACGATGCTCGGCGAGGTGCTCAACGCGAAGAGCGTCTTCGGCCCCTTCACCTGGGCGCCCGTGCTCAACAACGTCATCGCGATCGCCGGCATCCTCGTATTCATCGCGATGTACGGCGCCGATTCGAACGGGCTGCGCACCCCGGGCGAGTGGACCCCCACCATGATCGCGGTGCTCGCGGGTAGTGCGACGCTCGGCGTGGTCGTGCAGGCCCTGATCCTCTTCGTCTCGTGGCACAAGGCCGGCATACGCTACCGCCCCGACTTCAAGTGGCGCGGTATGGGGCTCGGCAAGACCGCGCGCATCGCGAGTTGGAGCCTCGCCACGATCCTGGTGATGAACCTCGGCGGTATCGTCACGAACAACGTCATCAACACGGCATCGGGGCAGGGGCCCTCGGCGCTCGCGATGCAGAACGCCTGGTTGCTGTTCATGATGCCGCACTCGGTGATCGCGGTGTCGCTGGCCACCGCGTACTTCACCCGGCTCTCGGAGTGGGGGCAGAGCGGGCGGATGGCCGAGTTCCGGGCGGATTTCTCGGCCTCCGCGAGGCAGATCCTGCTCGTGATGGTGTTCGCCTCCGTGGTGATCATCGCCGTCGCTCCGTTCATCAGCAAGGTCATGAACCCTGGCGCCTCCCAGGATCTCGTGGGCGACTTCACCATCGTGCTGCAGTGCTACATGCTCGGGCTCGCCGCCTACAGCTTCCTCTTCATCGTGCAGCGCGCCTTCTACGCGCTCTCGGATACCCGCACGCCCTTCATCTTCACCTCGGCGCAGGTCGCGCTGCTCGTGGTGATGTCCCTCGGCCTGCTCGTGCTGCCGAAGAATATGCTCGGCCCCGCATACGCGCTGGTGTTCGGCTTCACAACGGTGGTGCAGGCCCTGCTGGCGGTGTGGCTGCTGCGCCGGCGCATCGGCTTCATCGACGCCTCGCGGATCCTCGCCAGCCTGCTGCTCTTCATCATCGCCGCGATTCCCGCGCTCATCGTGGGTCTCGTCGCGATGGTGGTCAGCGTCTACTTCTTCCCGGACTACGGGATGATGGCCGCGGTGGTGCTCGCGGTCGTCGTCGCGGCGCTCTCAGGGATGGCCTACCTGGTCACCCTCAAGCTCATACGATCGCCGGAGCTCGCCGATCTCACCGACTTCGTCTCACGCAAACTCGGAAGGAACCGCTCGTGACCTCCCTCACCGTCACCCCATGCACCGATCGCGAGCTGTGGGACACCACGGTGAAGCGGCTCGGCGGTCATCCGCTGCAGCTGTGGGGCTGGGGTAACCTCAAGTCGGCGCACCGCTGGAGCGCGGAGCGCGTGCTCGTGCATGCCGGATCCGATGCGGACTCCGCTGTGGTCGGCGCCTGCCAGCTGCTCACCCGTGCGCTGCCCGGGCCGCTCGGCGGCTTCGTGTACGCCCCGCGAGGGCCGGTGGTCGCGCGCGCGGGCGGCGAGTGGGCCCCGGGTGCTTCGGCAGCCGGCGATCCGGATCTCCCGGCAGCCGATCCCTCCTCCGCCGAGATCACGGACGCGATCGCCGCGTACGTGCGCGGCACCCGTCGCGCGGTCGCGGTGTCGATCGAGCCCGACGAGGATGCGGGAGCCTTCCCGTTGAGCGGCGACTGGCGCGAGGCGAAGACCCCGGTGCTGCCCGCTCGCACGCTGATCCTCGATCTGCGGCGCTCCGAGGACGAGCTGATGGCCGACATGTCGAAGAAGCACCGCCAGTACGTGCGGAAGGCCGGGCGCGAGGAGTCGCTGTCGATCCGACCGGTCGAGACGCTCGCGCAGCTCGACGAGTGCCTCGAGGTCTACCGGCAGACGAGTGAGCGCGCCGATTTCGGGCTGCACGAGGACTCGTACTACCACGACGCCTTCACGATGCTCGGCGATGATTCGCCGGTGTGGGCGGCGTACGTCGAAGACCGCCCCGTCGCCTTCCTCTTCATGGCCAAGTCGTCTCGCACGGCGTTCGAGCTCTACGGGGGGATGGATGAGACCGGGCAGCGGCTGCGCGCCAACTACGCGCTCAAGTGGCACGTGATCCGCGAGATGAAGAAGCTCGGGATCGAGCGCTACGACTTCGGTGGCCTCATCAACGACGGTGTGACGACGTTCAAGAAGGGCTGGGCCTCGCACGAGAACCTGCTCGCGGGTACCTGGGATCGCCCGGGCCCGGGATACCGGATCTGGACCGAGGGCCTGCCGCTGGCGAAGAGGGTCGTGCGGGCGCTGCGCCGCCGCTAGCGAGGCGCAGAGGCGCCGAGGCCGTTGAATCGGCCGGGACGGAGAGATCATGAATGAGGATGCTCTGGAGGCGATTCGCGAACGATTCAGTCTGCCGACCGGAGGCGCATTGGACTACGCGCGCAGGGCTTCGAGCGGGGTGAAGCAGCAGCGGAGCAACGCGAGCAGCGAGGCCGCGAACCGTCTGCTGGAGAAAGCGATGGAGGTCTGGGAGTCTGACCGGGAGAAGGCGATCGGGTACCTTCGGGTCGCGGCGAAGCTGCCGTTCGATCCCCACGAGGAGGTTCTGCCGCTGCTGTGGGAGGCCGAGATGCTGCTGTTCGACTGCGTGGTCGACGAGGTCGAAGCCGCGGATCAGCAGGAGACTCTCTGGCTCGACGCGGCGCTCGAGGCGCTCGACAGGGCCGACGAGCGCGGTCGCTTCGCCCTGCGGGACACACTGGTGACGGTCGCCTCCGATTACCGGCTGCTCGCCCGTGAAGAGCGTCGGATTCAGCAGGCGGTCGCCGGAATCCCCAATCGGGTGCGGCTGAGCGATCTGACCGACGCGAGCCCCGAGGAGGCGGCGGAGCACGCCGCCTCAGTGGTCGAGCTCGTCACCCGCTATACCGCCGCGATGGACACGGCGGTGTGAATCGCGGGACCCCGCCCTCGAGCCTGCGCCTCCGTTCCCCGACTTTGCGCCCTCGGTTCCCCGAGCTTGTCGAGGGGAATGCCCGCCCCTCTTCGAGATACGGATTTCGCACGTTGAGCTGCGGCCTGAGTTGCGAGATCCTACTCTTGGCACCGAGAAGCCCGGCGCTGACCCCTGATCCGAAGAGGATTCGTACCGCGGGAGACCTTCTCCCGCGCGTCTGAGAACCCCGGCGGTGAACCTCGACTGGAGGGATCCCGCTGTGAAAGCGGGCCTGCGCGGAGCGTCACCTCGCGAATGTCGGTGGTCGAAAGTACCCTGTGAATATGGCCAGTAAAACTTCGTCGCGCGAAAAATCGGGCAAGGGCACGGCACGGGGCTCGCGTGCCGCCGCTTCCCGAGCCGACGCGTCCGGCGGGTCGCGCGCCACGGCGAAGACGCGAGTGCTCGCGGAGCCGGAAGCCAAGGACGGCGTGCTCGTGCGCGCCTGGACCGGTCTCTCGCACGGCGTCGGCAACGCCGCGCGCGTGTTCCGCACCGAGCCCCTCGCACCCGAAGACCGCCGCGACGGCGTCCCGATGCTGCTCGTGCTGCTCGCCGTGGTCGGCGCCGTGGTCGAGTGGTTCTTCATCGGCCAGCCGATCGCCGTGCAGCTGGACGCCTGGACCTTCGGCGGTCTGCTCGGCCGGGTCGCCTTCGGTCTTCCGATCATCATGGCCGGCTTCGCGCTGTGGCTCTTCAACCACCCCTCCAGCGTCAACGACAACCGGCGTATCGCGATCGGCCTGTTCATCGCCATCGCGAGCATCGCCGGTCTCACCCACATCTACGGCGGGCAGCCGGTACCGCGCGACGGCATGCCGGCACTCGCCGAGGCCGGGGGGCTGCTCGGCTGGATGATCGGAGCCCCGCTGCTGTTCCTCACCGTGTGGGTGGCGACCCCCCTGCTGTCACTGCTGCTGGCGATGTCGGTGCTGATCATCACGAAGACTCCGCCCGGCCGAATCGCCCGGCGACTGCGCGAGGCCTACGCGTTCCTGTTCGGCGTCGCCGAGGGCGAGACCGAAACAGAGGCTGAGGAGCGGCCGGCCAAGCCGCGGCGGCGCGAGAAAGCGTCGCAGCAGGCGCTGTTCGATCTCGAGGACGAGACCGAGACTGGCGACGGATCGCTGCCGTGGTGGCGCCGCAATGCGTCGGGACGAGAGCAGGATCCCGAGTACGCCGACGACAAACCCGCGCTCGACGCGGCGCTCGAGCCGAGCGCGCCCGAGGCGCAGAGCGAGGGCGCCTTCGAATCCGCCCTCGCCCCCGAGTCCACCGACCCGTTCCCGCCCGGCCTCTTCAGCGAGCTCGAGCAGGCCGAGGCGGCGGTTCAGGCTGCCGGCTCGACGCCTGCATCCGGCCTCGGCGATGACTCCTGGGACGACTTTGCGAGCGATCCCGAACCCGCGGCACCGGGTCCCGAGGCGTCGGAGGCAGCCACGACCCAGTTCACGGTCGCGCCCCCGCACGATCCGTCGCAGCGCACCGAGTATCTGCTGCCCGATCAGGGCACGCTCGCCGCGGGCGACGCTCCGAAGACCCACACCGAGGCGAACGACCAGATCACGGCCGCCATCGCGCGCGTGTTCGAGGAGTTCAAGGTCGACGCACGGGTGAGCGGCTTCTCGCGGGGCCCGACGGTCACCCAGTACGAGGTCGAGCTCGGCCCCGGCGTCAAAGTCGAGAAGGTCACGGCGCTGTCGAAGAACCTCTCCTACGCCGTCGCTTCGAACGAGGTGCGCATCCTCTCGCCGATCCCGGGCAAGAGCGCGATCGGTATCGAGATCCCGAACAAGGATCGCGAGAACGTGGCGCTCGGCGATGTGCTGCGCTCCAGCCGCGCGCAGCGCAGCACGCACCCCATGACCATCGGGGTCGGCAAGGACGTGAAGGGCGGCTTCGTCGTCGCGAACCTTGCGAAGATGCCCCACCTGCTCGTCGCCGGTGCGACGGGCTCCGGCAAGTCGAGCTTCATCAACTCGATGATCACGAGCCTGCTCATGCGTGCGACGCCGGCCGAGGTGCGCATGGTGCTCGTCGACCCGAAGCGCGTCGAGCTCACGGTGTACCAGGGAGTGCCCCACCTCATCACTCCCATCATCACGAACCCGAAGAAGGCTGCCGAGGCGCTGCAGTGGGTCGTGAAAGAGATGGACATGCGGTACGACGATCTGGCGAGCTTCGGGTTCCGCCACATCGACGACTTCAACGAGGCGGTGCGCTCGGGGTCGATCGTGCTGCCGGCGGGTAGCCAGCGCGTGCTCAAGCCGTACCCGTACCTGCTCGTGGTCGTCGACGAGCTCGCCGATCTCATGCTCGTCGCCCCCCGCGACGTCGAGGATTCGATCCAGCGCATCACGCAGCTGGCTCGTGCCGCGGGCATCCACCTGGTGCTCGCGACGCAGCGCCCCTCGGTGAACGTGGTCACGGGCGTCATCAAGTCGAACGTGCCGAGCCGATACGCCTTCGCGGTGGCTTCCGGCACCGACTCGCGCGTCATTCTCGACGAGGTCGGTGCCGAGCGTCTGATCGGCCAGGGTGACGGATTGCTGCTGCTCAACGGCGAATCGACGCCGATGCGCGTGCAGGGCGCCTGGGTGGGCGAATCCGAGATCGCGAAGGTGGTCGCGCACGTCAAGGCTCAGGCTCAGCCCGAGTACCGTCCGGACGTGGCCCAGGTCGCGGAGAAGAAGGAGATCGACGAGGATATCGGCGACGATCTCGAGGTGCTGCTCGCGGCCATCGACCTGGTGGTCACCTCGCAGTTCGGCTCCACGTCGATGCTGCAGCGCAAGCTGCGCGTCGGGTTCGCCAAAGCCGGTCGCCTCATGGATCTCATGGAGTCGCGCGACATCGTCGGGCCCTCCGAGGGCTCCAAGGCGCGCGACGTGCTCGTGTCGCCCGAGCAGCTGCCCGAAGTGATCGCGCGGATCAAGGGCGCCCCGTCGAGCTCCGCTCCCTTCCAGCAACCCGCGGCTCCGGCGGCCGCGGCACCCTCTGCCGCGCCGGCTCCGGCGGATGCGGCGCCTCCGGCTCCGGCCGAACCTCGCGCCGCCGAGCCCGAGGCTGCGACCGACGTCATCGATCCCCTGACCGAGGCGAGCGGCTTCGGCGACGATCGCTACGATGATCCGGTCGGCAAGTACCAGGCGACCCTCGAAGAAGTCGAGGGAGACGACGATGAAGACGCCTGGCAGCTGACAGGCCGGGAATGATCGAGCAGTCCGACGGGGAATGAACGCGAGGAATAGATGACCGCACAGGATCCGGCGGTGAAGCCGAGCAACTGGAACGCGCCCAACATCATCACGATCGCGCGCATCATCGCGACACCGTTCTTCCTCTGGATGCTGCTCGCGGACGGAGGAGCGGGAGGCCCGCTGCGCTGGGCCTCGGCGGTATTCTTCGTGCTGGCCATCGCGACCGATGCCTGGGACGGCTACCTCGCACGATCCCGCAACCTGATCACCGACCTCGGTAAACTGCTGGATCCGATTGCCGACAAGGCGCTGACCGGGGCCGCCCTGGTGGGGCTCTCGATCCTCGCCGAGCTGCCCTGGTGGGTGACGCTGATCGTGCTGGTGCGAGAGATCGGCATCACCGTGCACCGGTTGATGATCGCGCACGATGTCGTGGTCGCGGCGGCATGGATGGGCAAGCTCAAAACGGTGGCGCAGTCGGTCGCGATCACGCTCGCGCTGCTGCCGCTCGCCGACGTGCTGGGTCCGGCCGCACCGGTCGCGTACTGGGTGAATGTGATCACGATGACCGTCGCGGTCGTGCTCACGATCGTGAGCGGCATCGACTACGTCGTCGCTTTCGTGCGCGCTCGCCGGGTGCGGTCATGAGGCCGGTGGGTCAGGGAGCGCCTGGAGTCGGGGGAGAGCTCGCGCGAGCCGTGATCGAGATCGCAGCGGCTCGCAGCTTGCGCATCGCGGTCGCCGAGTCGTTGACCGGGGGTCTTCTCGCCGACGCGTTCGTGTCGGTGCCCGGCTCGTCGCGGGTCTTCTCTGGCGGCGTCGTCGCCTATGACACGGCGCTGAAGCACTCCGTACTCGGTGTGGATGCCGAACTGCTGCGCGAGAAGGGGCCCGTCGACGGGGAGGTCGCCCGGCAGATGGCGAGCGGGGTGAGGCGCGTGTGTGCGGCGCCCCGGGAGGAGGGAGCGGATCCGGAGCCCGCGGATATCGGGATCGCCACCACGGGCGTCGCGGGTCCGGAGCCGGATCCGCAGACGGGGCAGGCCGTCGGTACCGTGTGGGTGGGGGTGTGCCTGGGGGACCGGGCGCGTTCCGTCGAGTACTCGATCTCGGGGGAGCGAGGCGATATTCGCAACGGATCCGTAGCTGCCGCACTGGAATTGATCCTCAATGAACTGGCCCAATCAGCTGAACTTGAGTCGGATTGACTCAAGTTCAGCAAAGTTTCAGGAATAGGCGCGGTAGTCTCGGGGTTGTTTCCAGTGATTCCCTTCACAATGGAAGGGCATCCCCGCTGTGGCGACATGTCGATGGGCGGGTATTGTGGAGGCATGACCCCGAGTCATGCAGTGAAGGAGGGTTCACATGGTGCTGATGCGTCAGGAGATCGGCGACGTGCTGCGTGACTTCCGGCTGCAGAAGGGGCGCACGCTACGACAGGTCGCCGGCGATGCGAGCGTTGCGCTCGGCTACCTGAGCGAGGTGGAGCGTGGCCAGAAAGAGGCCTCGAGCGAGATCCTCGCGGCGGTCGCCGATGCGCTGGATACGCCGCTGTCCGTGATCATGGGTGAGGTGAGCGAGCGGCTCGCCGTGGTCGAGGGTATCTCGATGCCTCTCTCCGGTCGGGTGCCGGATACGGTTCCCGCCGAGCTCGTGTCGGGATACGCGCCTGAGTTGGTGTCGTAACTCTTCGTGAAGCTGAGTGAGTTTCGGCGAGCTTGCGCCGACGAGTTCGGCGCCGACTACTCCGGAGTGCTGATCCGTGATCACTGGCTGGCGTCGCTCGGTGGTACACCGAGCGACGCCCTCGATCGCGGGGTTCCCGCGCGCGAGGTCTGGCAGGCGCTCTGCGCAGATCTCGACGTACCCGTCGAGCGGCGGCACGGGCGGGGGCTCATCGACCCTCGGGAATAATGACGGTGCGCCTGCACTCTATCGCCTGGTGTCGCGGTTCATTTTCGTGAGTGAGTCTCGGCAGTGCGTCATTCCTGCTTCGAGAATGATTCCTCGTGGCCTTTGCTGTCGGTGACGATCAGCTTCTGATTGTCGGTCAGGCGGAAGCCGTTGATCTCGTACATGTCGAGCGTCATGGTTTCGGGGCATCCTCCGATCTCCGGAACCGCTTTGACCTGCGCGGCAAAGGCCCCTTCTTTCGGGGTCCAACTCCCCGCCGACGCGCATCTACCGCCCATGCCGAAGAAGTTCGGCTCAATACTGAGTCTCACTCCCGGGGTTGAGTCGGAAGTCTATTTGCCGAGGATTACGCTTCTCGCGTTGGTGTCGCGCGGGCCCTCTCGCTTGGCTTCGGTGCTGCAACCCGTGGCGAGGGGTGCGAGCACGAGGCTTGCTAGTGACACAGCGGCGAAGATTCTGTCGCGCGATGCCCTGGCTGCTTCCGTCGGAAACCTCCCTGCCCCGATCATCTCCGGCGATGGTACTCAGAAGTGTCTCACCTGCGCGCTGGTTCTGCCTATGGAAGGGTTCCGTCGTCATTCGTGCGGCACGCTCGAAGAGCGTGTTCTCCGGTGTGTTGTTCGAAGATGTGTTCGAGTCGTGGTAACTTCGTGCACAGGTAGCCGATTCGCCGACTTATCCTCAGATTCTCCGCTCGATCCATGAATGTCAGTGGTCCGTCCTAGGGTGTGAAGCAACCGGATATCAATGCCTTGTCTGCCCCGTCACCGGGGTCGAGACAGTCGGTAGGCAGCAGGTCAGCGGCGTCGCCGCCCGTATTGAAGGAGCAAGCTCATGGCAGCACCCAAGTCCCCGATCGGGGCATCCAAGGATCGCGAGAAGGCGCTCGAGGCAGCGCTCGCCCAGATCGACAAGAACTTCGGCAAGGGCGCGATCATGCGCATGGGCAGCGTCGAGCGCGCGCCCGTCGAAGTCATCCCCACGGGCTCGGTCGCGCTCGACGTCGCGCTCGGTATCGGCGGCCTGCCCCGCGGCCGCATCATCGAGATCTACGGGCCCGAGTCCTCGGGCAAGACCACGCTCACGCTGCACGCGATCGCCAACGCTCAGCGCGCGGGCGGCATCGCAGCCTTCATCGATGCAGAGCACGCGCTCGACCCCGAGTACGCGAAGAAGCTGGGCGTCGACATCGACGCACTGCTCGTCGCTCAGCCCGACACCGGGGAGCAAGCGCTCGAGATCGCAGATATGCTGATCCGCTCGGGCTCGGTCGACCTGGTGGTCATCGACTCCGTAGCGGCGCTCGTGCCGAAGGCGGAGATCGACGGTGAGATGGGCGACAGTCACGTCGGGCTTCAGGCTCGTCTCATGTCCCAGGCTCTGCGTAAGATCACGGGCAGCCTGAACGCGACCAAGACCACCGCGATCTTCATCAATCAGCTGCGCGAGAAGGTGGGCGTGTTCTTCGGCAGCCCCGAGACGACCTCGGGCGGTAAGGCGCTCAAGTTCTACGCCTCCGTGCGACTCGATATCCGTCGAATCCAGACGCTCAAGGACGGCGCAGATGCAGTGGGCAACCGCACGCGCGTCAAGGTCGTGAAGAACAAGATGGCCCCGCCCTTCAAGCAGGCCGAGTTCGACATTCTGTACGGTGTCGGCATCTCGCGCGAGGGCTCCCTCATTGACTACGGCGTAGAGCAGGGATTCATCAAGAAGAGCGGCGCCTGGTTCACCTACGATGGCGACCAGCTCGGACAGGGCATGGAGAACGCCCGTCGCTTCCTGATCAACAATCCCGACATCGCGAGCGAGATCGAAGAGAAGATCCTCACCAAGCTCGGCGTCAACGGGCGCAGCGAGGAGGCGGCAGCGCCCGAGGAGGCTGCAGTAACGCCGGCCCCCGAGATCGAGCAGCGCGCGAGCGCCTGAGCCGGTGGCTGTTCGATTCCTGCCCCCGCCCGAGGAGCGCCCCGCGGGCGGGGAGGAGAGCCGACCCGACCTCGCCGAGGTGATCGAGTTGCGTTCACTGCTCGGAGACCGTGGATGGGGTCGGTCGTCTTCATCGAACCCCGGATCCGAGGAGCCGGACCCTGCATCTAAGGAGCCGGCGACAGAGGCGGGCGAGGCCTCGGCGGCCTCCGAGAGCGATGCTGCGGAAGCGGGGGTAGCGGTCGGCCCTTGGGCCGGCGCCGGCGAACCGACCACTGCTGCGCTGAGCGGGGCTGCGGAACTCGGGGTCTCCGCGGTTTCGAAGGTGTCTGAGTCGAGCCCTCCCGAGTTCTTCGCTGAGCACACCGGGGGTGCAGACGATCCGGATCGAGCGTCCGCCTACGAGGACGGTGTGCGACTGCTGGCGCGTAGAGCTCGTTCCAGCGGGGAGCTGCGCGATGAACTGAGCCGACTCGAGCACCCTGCGCACAAGATCGACGCTGTGATCGCCGAGTTCGAGGAGAGCCACTATCTCGACGATCTCGGTCTAGCGCGCGCCGTTACCGAGAAGCTCCGCGAGACGAAGCGAGCGAGCCGCACGCAGATCCGCATGAAGCTGCGCGAACGACGGCTCCCCGACGCGATCATCGAAGAGGCCGTCGGCGAGCTCGACACCGACGAGGAGTTCGGGCTGCTGCGAGAGGCGGCCCAGGACCGGGCGCGCAAGCTCGGCGGCCTCGACCGTCAGACGGCCGAGCGCCGTCTGCTCGGGTTCCTCGCGCGGCGGGGATGGTCGGGCGAGCCGGCGATGCGCGCCGCGAAGGAGGCCCTCGACGGCAATGGGGGAGGATCGGGAGTGCGCTTCCGCTGATCTGCTGGGCGCGGTCCTTGCGTAGCTCAACGCAGCCGTGTCGTGGCTGGTCCGGCAAACCGTAAAGGGGGACGTCGCCTCGCCGCTGTGATACGTGGAGAGCGGCGAACCATGCTGAAGCTCGACCGCAAGAGCGACCAGGGCAAGCCCCGCCCCCATGCCCAGCGCGGTAGGAGTCTCTTTGAGGGAGATCGAGGCCGGTGGGTGCGGGGCCAGGCGCGGGCGCGGGTCCGGGGGCTGGGCCGGCACCCCTGTCGAGATACGGATTCCGCACGCGGGATCGCGGTGCCACCTGCGAATCCTTCTTTCGGCAGCACTCGGGCAGGGGCAGAAGATGATCTCGCCCACAGAGGCCCGTGTCGAAGCCCCGGCGGGAGCAACCTGCGACGAAGTGCTCAAGGACGATGCGTCGAATAGGAGCGACGCGAGGCACAAGAACAGGAAACAGCGACGACGAAACAGCGACTTCGAAACAGTCCTGTGGGCAGCAGCGCCTTCGGTGTCCGAAGGTAGAATCGTCTCCATGACTCTCGCCACCGCCGACCCGACCGAGATCGCTCCTTCGCCCGCCGCGCTCCGCCCCGACGGCAGTCCCCGCAGCTACACGGTGCGCACGCTCGGCTGCCAGATGAACGTGCACGACTCCGAGCGCCTCTCGGGGTCGCTCGAGGCCGCGGGTTATATCGCGGCAGAAACCGCCGAGGACGCCGACGTGGTGGTCATCAACACCTGCGCCGTACGCGAGAACGCCGCCAACAAGCTCTACGGCAACCTCGGGCACCTCGCAGGCGTGAAGCGCGAACGCGAGGGCATGCAGATCGCAGTGGGTGGCTGCCTCGCCCAGAAGGATCAGGGCACCATCGTGGAGAAGGCGCCCTGGGTCGACGTCGTCTTCGGCACCCACAACATGGGGTCGCTGCCGGCCCTGCTCGAACGGGCGCGCCATAACGCCGAGGCGCAGGTCGAGATCCTCGAATCCCTCGAGGTCTTCCCGTCCACGCTCCCGACCAAGCGCGACTCGGCCTCCAGCGGTTGGGTGTCCATCTCGGTCGGCTGCAACAACACCTGCACCTTCTGCATCGTGCCCTCCCTGCGCGGTAAGGAGAAGGATCGCCGCCCCGGCGACATCCTCGCCGAGGTGCAGGCACTCGTCGACGACGGCGCGGTCGAGGTCACGCTACTGGGGCAGAACGTCAACACCTACGGCGTCGAGTTCGGCGATCGTCAGGCCTTCGGCAAGCTGCTGCGCGCGATGGGCGACATCGATGGCCTCGAGCGCGTGCGATTCACGAGTCCCCACCCGGCCGCGTTCACCGACGACGTGATCGCCGCCATGGCCGAGACCCCCAATGTCATGCCGTCGCTGCACATGCCGCTGCAGTCGGGTTCCGACACCGTACTCAAAGCCATGCGGCGCTCGTACCGCTCCAAGAAGTTCCTCGGCATCCTCGATGCGGTGCGGGAGCGCATCCCGCACGCCGCGATCACCACCGACATCATCGTCGGCTTCCCCGGCGAGACCGATGAGGATTTCGAGGACACGCTGCGTGTCGTCGAGCAGTCGCGCTTCTCGAGCGCTTTCACCTTCCAGTACTCGATCCGCCCCGGCACCCCGGCAGCGACCATGGACGGGCAGCTGCCGAAAGAGGTCGTGCAGGAGCGCTACGAGCGGCTCATGGCGCTGCAGGAACGCATCTCGCTCGAGGAGAACCAGGCGCAGATCGGTCGCACCGTCGAGGTGCTGGTCTCATCGGGTGAGGGCAAGAAGGACGCGACGACCCGCAGGCTCTCCGGCCGGGCCGAAGACAACCGTCTCGTGCACTTCGCCGTGCCGGAAGGAGCGAAGGAACCCCGGCCGGGAGACACGGTCTCCGTGCAGATCACGTCGGCCGCACCCCACTTCCTCATCGCGGACCTCACCGACGTCTACACCGTGCGTCGCACCCGAGCGGGCGACGCGTGGGACCGCCGTCAGGCGGACAGCTGCGGGGTGCCGGCCCCCGCTGCGGGCGGTGCCCCGAAAGCCGTGAACCTCGGGCTGCCCACGATCCGAACCCGTGGCTGACGCCGCACGCTCGCCGCAGCTCTGGGCGATCGTCGGCGCGACCGGCACCGGTAAGTCCGCGCTCTCGCTCGATCTCGCCGAGCGCCTCGCATCGGCCGGCCGTCCCGCCGAGATCGTGAACGCCGATGCCATGCAGCTGTACCGCGGCATGGATATCGGCACGGCTAAGCTGCCCGTCGCGGAGCGACGGGGTATCCCGCACCACCTCTTCGATGCGCTCGATCCGAGCGACGAGGCCGCCGTCGCCTGGTATCAGCCCGCGGCCCGTGAGGCCGTTGAAGCGATCCACGCCCGCGGCGCCGACGCGATCCTGGTCGGCGGATCCGGCCTCTACGTCTCGAGCGTCATCTTCGACTTCGCGTTTCCTCCGCGCAATGATGCGCTG
Organism: Leucobacter holotrichiae; assembly: GCF_055791005.1. Classification (NCBI taxonomy): domain Bacteria; kingdom Bacillati; phylum Actinomycetota; class Actinomycetes; order Micrococcales; family Microbacteriaceae; genus Leucobacter; species Leucobacter holotrichiae. Next base: position 684,929 of record NZ_JBVUAC010000001.1, on the reverse strand, counting down.
CGCTCCCGGCTCGAGACCGAGTTCGCGGAGAGCGGCGTCGCGCCGTTGCTCGCGAAGCTCGTGGATCTCGCCCCTGAGACCGCGGCGGCGGTCGACGCCCGCAACCCGCGGCGCGTGATCCGAGCTCTCGAAGTCGCGCTGCTCGGCGGCGACGCGCAGGTGACGCTGCCCGCGGAGCCGCGACTCTGGAGGGCAGACACCGCGGCCGGGCCGCTGACCCGCATCGTCGGTGCGCGCTGCGAGCGGGCGACCCTGGTCGAACGTCTCGACCGGCGCGTGGAGCAGATGTGGGCCGACGGGCTGCTCGAGGAGGTGCGTGCGCTGATCCCGAACCGCCTCGAGCAGGGGAAGACCGCGAGCCGGGCCATCGGCTACGCCCAGGCGCTCGCGCAGCTGCGCGGCGAGCTGAGCGAGGCCGAGGCGATCGCGGAGACGCAGGCGCTCACGCGTCGGTACGCCCGCCGCCAGGTCAGCTGGTTCAAACGCTACCCCCGCGTGCAGTGGCTGGACGCCCCGGATGCCGAGAGGATCGAGTTGACATGAATGTTCACACAAGACGCTTCGTAGAGGACGACACTGAGGCGGTCGTGGCGCTGTGGGAGGCCTGCGGCCTCACGCGGCCATGGAACGATCCGCGCGCCGATATCGCTCGAAAGCTGAGCGTGCAGCCGGAACTGTTCAGAGTCGCCGTCCTCTGCGAGAGCGTCGTCGGTTCGATCATGGCTGGCTACGACGGGCACCGCGGCTGGTTGTACTACTTGGCGACCGACCCCGAGCATCGCGGGCGCGGGATTGCGACGCAGCTTGTCCGCGAGGCCGAAGAGGGCCTGCGGGATCTGGGATGTCCCAAGGCTCAGCTCATGGTGCGAAGCGATAATCCCGCGGTGCTGGACTTCTACGAGCGACTCGGGTACGAGCCCTCGAAGGTCAGCACCCTCGGTAAACGCCTCATCGTCGACTGACGGTGGAAGCGGCGCAGGCGATCGAAGTGGCATGAAACCGCGCTGAGCGCAAGCGACTGCGGCGCAGACGCCCGTGCCCATAGGCTGGAACCATGATTCTGCCTGACGCGCGAACCGTAAAACTGGACAGCGACTCCCGCGAGCGACTCCGAGTGAGCGGCCTCGACTACCGCAGGGTGGACGCGGCCGACGGGCCCGCCCTCGACGCATTCATCCGCGCGATCGCGCGCGGCTTCATCGAGAGCGAACCCACTGCAGAGAAGATCGAGGCAGCGCGAGTCGGGCAGCTCGGCCGGCGCCTCATCGGCGTGTTCGATGCGACGAGTCCCCAGCGCGAGCTGCCGGTCGCGACCGTGGGGTCGTGGATCGCGCCTCTGACGGTGCCGGGCGGCGAGCTGCCCATGTGGGCCGTCAGCGAGGTCACGGTCGCCCCGACGCACAGGCGGCGCGGGATCGCGAGGGCGATGCTGGAGGGCGAGCTTCGAGCCGCGGCCGCAGCCGGTGTGCCTCTCGCGGGGCTCACCGCATCCGAGGCGACCATCTACGGGCGCTACGGCTTCGGCCCCGCCACCTGGCAGACGCGATGGCGTGTCGATACCCGCCGTGCAGGGTGGGGCGGTACGGATCCGCGCGGTTCGCTGCAGTACCTCGACCGCGAGGACGCCGCGGAGGCCTTCGGGGAGTTGCACGAGCGCACCCGGGCGTCCCGTGTCGGAGAGATCGCCGGCTGGCCGCTGCGCTGGCGGCAGCTCTCGGGGGCGGTGCCGGGGGATCCCCACGGGTCGAGCGTTCGTGCGGTGCGGTACCTCGACCCCGAGGGCGTGCTCCGCGGCGCGATGGCCTTCCGCATCGTCGAGTCCGACACCGACTGGGCGCGTTCCCGTCTCGAGATCCGCCACCTCATCGGCGAGACCTCCGACGCGCACGCGGCGCTGTGGCGGTTCGCGCTGCAGCACGACCTCATCGGCACGGTCACGGCGGAGATGCTGTCGCTCGACGAGCCGCTGCCGTGGCTGGTCGCGGATTCCCGGGCGGCCGTCCGCACCGTCGAGGATCACGGCTGGCTGCGTGTGCTCGACGTGCCGGCCGCGTTCGCCGGGCGCAGCATGGCGGCGCGGCTCGACGTCGTGCTGCGGGTCGAGGACCCGCTCGGGATCGCGGGCGGATCGTGGCGGCTGGAGAGCGGGAGCGACGGATCGTGCCGGGCCGTGTCGGCGCCCGATACTGAGGCGGAGATCGAACTGGGCGTCGGGGAGCTCTCATCCCTGTACCTGGGCGGGGTGTCGGCGCGCTCGCTCGCACAGGCCGGGCGGGTGCGAGGCGACGCCGCAGCCGTCGCCTCGCTCGACGCGGCGCTGCGGATCGACGGCGCACCCTTCCTGAGCATCATGTATTGATCGGAGAGCGCTCTAGACTGGAGTGATGAGCACCCTCGCGTTCACCAAGGGCCATGGTACGGGCAACGATTTCGTGCTGTTCACCGACCCCGAGGGTGAGCGGCCCCTGAGCCCCGAGCAGATCCGCTTCCTCTGCGATCGCCGCTTCGGTGTCGGAGCCGACGGGGTGATCCGCGCGGTGCGTTCGCGCGCGATCCCCGAGGGGGCGGCGGTGCTCGCCGAGGAACCCGAGGCCGAGTGGTTCATGGACTACTGGAATGCCGACGGCACGCCCGCCGAGATGTGCGGCAACGGGATCCGGGTCTACGCCCACTACCTCATCACCGAGGGGCTGGTCGCCCCCGAGCGCCGCGACACCCTGCCGATCGGCACGCGCGCCGGTGTGAAGGACGTGCTCGCCGGCGTCTCGGGCTACACGGTCGACCTGGGTCGCTGGCGCCTCGCGGAGGATCGGCTCGTCTCCGCCTACGGCCTGGATGTGGCCCGCCCGGGTCTCGGGATCGACCTCGGCAACCCGCACGTGGTGACGGCTCTTGCGCATGTGGGAGAACTCGAGGGCCTCGACCTGCACCGTGTCCCGTCGCTCGACCCGGCACCCGCGGAGGGCGCCAACGTGGAGTTCGTGGTTCCCGAGGATCCGCTCATCAAGGACGGCATCGCGCGCATCCGCATGCGCGTGCACGAGCGCGGTGTGGGGGAGACCCTCTCGTGCGGCACGGGCACCGCGGCCGCAGCGCTGGCGTTCCGGCACTGGGGAGGCGAGGGGATGCCGAACCACTGGCGAGTGGACGTGCCCGGCGGGCGACTCGCGGTGCGCATGTTCCCGACCGAGGAGGGCGAGCACGTCTCGTTGAACGGACCCGCGGAGCTGGTCTACACCGGGGAGATCGAGCTGCCGTAGGCTTTCGCTCCCTGCCCCGGGAACGGCACCCCTGGGCGGCACCCTCCGCGCGCCCCCAGAGCGCGAACCTCGCTTCCCCAGTCTGCTCTGCGTTCGGAAGCCCGCTCCTCGCTCCCTGAACCTGTCGAAGGGAGCGAGGAGCGACATCGACGAACCCGTTTGCAACAAGACAATAAGTTTGTATTATGGTGATGTTCGAATGACCGCATCGATGACGAAGTGGGAAGCATGGCACGCAATGAGGCACGCAGGGCGGTGATCTGCCCCTGTCACGACGTCACCGTCGGGGACATCGAGGATGCGGTCGATCACGGCCACACCGACCCCGAGACGATCAAGCGGGCCACCGCTGTCTACATGGGTGCGTGCCAGGGAAAGTTCTGCTCGCCGCTCGTGCAGCGGCTGCTCGCCGAGCGGGGTGTCGAGCGAACGGGGGAGCAGCGGCGCCCGGCCGCCAGGATCCCCGTCGTTCCGGTGCCGCTCGGGACGCTCGCATGCGGCGCTCATGACGCTGACGCGGATGGCTCAGCGGGGAGCGCCCGGCAGAAGGGGGCCGAGTGATGGCGCTGCCAGGTGTCTCATCTGAGCCGCTGCGCGCCGGCTACGACACGATCATCATCGGTGCCGGGGTGCAGGGCGTTGCGATCGCCTACGAACTCGCGAAGCGCGGCCACACGGACGTGCTGGTGATCGATCGCTCCTGGCCGGGCGGCGGCGCGAGCGGACGCAACGGCGAGCTGATCCGCTCGGCCTTCGCCTCGCGCGAGTGGTGCGACCTGTTCGAGCTGTCGCGCCAGAAGTGGCTGGGGCTGTCCCAGGAACTCGGCATGAACGTACTGTTCAACCGCACGGGTTACGCCGTCGTCGCGTCGACCGAGGAGCAGTGGCAGCAGTGCCGCGCGGACCACGGCTTCCAGGCGGGGCTCGGGATCCGGACCGAACTGCTCGACGAGGCAGAGGCCAGGCGGGTGCTGCCGGCCGCGAATCCCGATCTCGTGCGCGGAGCGGTGCTGCAGGAGCAGGCGGGCTTCGCCCACCACGACTCGGTCGTCGCGGCGTACCTCGAGAACGCGGCGCGCCTCGGCGTCCAGGTCGTCGCGGGCGAAGCCGTCGTCGGGCTGCTGCGCGAGGGCGACGCCGTCGTCGGCATCCGCACCGCCGGCTCCGGTGAGGTGCGCGCCCGCGTCGTCGTCAACGCCGCGGGCGGTCAGGCGCTCGAGATCAACGCCATGGCCGGGCTCGAGATGCCGCTCGTCGCCGCGCGGCTCGAGATGATCGTCACGCAGTCGGTGAAGCCGTTCCTCAAGCCCGGAGTGGCGGCGCTCGAACTGCTCGGGTATTGCCATCAGACGGGTCGCGGGGAGTTCGTCGGCGGCACGGAGCTGCCGCGCGTCGATGAGAGCACCAGCCTCAACGGCACCTGGACCGTGCTGCAGGACATCGCGACGAAGTTCGTGCGGCTCTTCCCGATGCTGGCCGGTGTGCGACTGCTGCGGCACTGGGCCGGGACGGTGAGCCAGACCCCCGACCTCGCCCCCGTGCTGGGGCCGGTGCCCGAGGTCCCCGGCCTGCTGCTCAGCGTCGGCTGGGTCTACGGCTTCATGGGAGCTCCGGGAGCGGCGGAGCTGCTCGCCGAGCACATCGTCTCTGGCGGGACGGACCGGCGGATGGCCCCGTTCGGCATCGAGCGCACGCGCACAGGCGACTGGATCCGCGAGGGATCCCTCGTGGTGGACATGGATCTGGAGCAGGAACGATGACGACCGACCGCGAGCTGAGCTTCACCTTCGAGGGGCGCGACGTGACCGCCCGCGAAGGCCAGTCGATCGCCGGTGCCCTGCAGGCGACGGGCAGGCGCACGCTGTCGCGGGGCGTCAAGTACCACCGTCCGCGTGGTTACACCTGCGGCTTCGGGGCGTGCGGCGACTGCCCGCTCAGGATCGACGGCATGCCTGCGACGGTGTCGTGCACGACACCGGTGCGGGGCGGCGAGGTCGTGCGGCGGGAGGGCGGCGTCCCGAACGCAGGCTTCGACCTCCTGCGCGCGGCGGATCTCATGCGCCCGTTCCTGAAAGCGGGGTTCCAGTTCAAGCTGTTCGCGCGCCAGCCCCGGCTGTCGAAGCTCGCGGGCGCCGTGCTCGGCGCGCTCGCCGGGGGCGGTCGCGCGCCGAGCGCTGAGGCGGTCGCGCGTGCCACCGGCATCCGCGCCTCGGAGCGAGAGATCGACGTGCTCGTGATCGGCGGCGGCGCGAGCGGGCTGGCGGCCGCGCTCGCGGCCGCCGACGCGGGCGCGAGCGTGACGCTCGTCGATCACGAACTCCTGGGAGGTAGGAGCCGCGTGCGCACGGAGCCGATCCGGGTCGGGGACGCCGAGAAGCGCCCATCGGAGATCGTGGGGGACCTGCTCCGTCGCGCGGCGGATCACCCCGGGATCGAGATGCTGCGCGGTTCGGCGATCGGCCTCATCGACGGGCTCGTCCCGGTCGTGGAAGCGGGCGGGGGAGCGCGCCACGACGTGCGCGCCACGGCGATCGTGCTCGCGACCGGCAGCTACGAGACGCCGATCCCCGTGCCCGGTCACGACCTCCCCGGTGCGATGCTCGCCGACGGCGCTCTGCGCCTTGCGGCCCTGGAGCGGGTCCGACCGGGCCGCCGAGCGGTCGTCATCGACGGCGATCCGCGGGCTTCGCAGGTCGCCGAGGAGCTCCGCCGTCACGGTGTCGAGATCGTGGCGACCGTTCCCGCGGAGCGCGTCGAGCGAGTCACGGGCTGGTCGCGTGCGACGGGCGTGCGGCTCGCCGCGCCGTCCCGCACGATCCGGGCGGATCTCGTCTGTCTCGTCGGCCCGCGCCGGCCGGCGGAAGAGCTCGCGCTCCACGCGGCGTACGGCGACGCGGGATCCCACGAGCTCGTCGGCTCGGACGGGGCCGGGCGACCCGCAAGCGAACGGATCGCGATCGTCGGCTCGGCGCAGGGCGACGCCCGTTACTCGCTCGACGACGCCGCCGCCGCCGGCGTCCGCGTCGCCGGACTCGCGCCGAACCGGGCGCGGCACCCGCGCGGTTCCGGTACCTGACGCGACCACCAGCACCAGCATCACAACCCAGCACAGCGAAGTGAACAAGGAGAACACCATGAAGATCATCAGTAAGGCGCTTTCGGCGACCGCCCTCGTGGCGGCGGGTGCGCTCGCCCTCACCGCGTGCTCCGGCGGCGGAGGCGGCGACGGCGAGGGCGGCGGCAGCACGACGATGACTGTCGTCTCGTACGGCGGCCCCTACCAGGAAGCGCAGTCGACGGCCTTCTTCCAGCCGTTCGCCGAGGAGACCGGGATCGAAGTCGTCGAGGACAGCCCGACCGACTACGCCCAGCTCCGCAGCATGGTCGAAAGCGAGCGCCCGACCTGGGATCTCGTGCTGGTCGCCAACGACTTCGGCACGACCGCGGACGCCGACTACCTCGAGCCGATCGACTACGACGTGGTCGAGCAGGATCAGCTCATCGAGGGGGCGGCTCAGGAGTACCGCGTCGCGGCGGACATCGAGGCCACGGTGCTCGCCTACCGGAGCGACGAGTACGACGCCGCGCCCTCCTCCTGGGAGGACCTCTTCGACACCGAGCGGTTCCCGGGCAAGCGCATGTTCAACAAGCACGTCGCGGGCGGTGCGCTCGAGGCGGCCCTGCTCGCCGACGGCGTCGCACCCGAGGATCTCTTCCCGCTCGACGTGGACCGCGCGCTGGAGAAGCTCGACACGATCAAGGACGACATCGTGTGGTGGGAGACCTCCGCGCAGTCGCAGCAGCTGCTCGCCTCCGGCGAGGCGTCGATCGGGCTCGCCTGGGTCGGCCGCGCGGTCGACGCGGGCAAGGAGGCGCCGGTCGGCATCAGCTGGGACTCGTGGCTGCAGGTCGACGCCTACTGGGTGATCCCGAAGGGCGCACCGAACGCGGAGAACGCGCAGGAGGCGCTCGGCTTCCTGCTGCAGGAGGACCCGCAGATCGAGTTCGCCTCGCTCAGCGACTACGGCCCGGTGAACGCGGCGGCCGCCGAGAACCCCGAGGTGATGCAGAACGAGAACCGTCCGACCAACCACCTCGACACCCGGGTCGGGATCGACGACGAGTGGTGGGGCGAGCACCAGGAGGACATCGACCGGGAATTCCAGGAATGGCTGCTCAGCTGACGACGGCACGGCCCGCCGGAGCGCGGTGGGCGGGGTGGCTGCTGCTCCTCCCCGCCGCGCTGCTGCTCGCGCTCTTCTTCGTCGTCCCGCTCGTCCTGATGATCCAGACGAGCTTCCGCGACGGCATCGAGACGTATCGCGAGATCTTCACCTCGCCGATCTACGCCCTCGTGCTCTGGAACACGCTGCGGACGGCCGTGCTCACGACGCTGTTCTGCCTGCTGCTCGCCTACCCGTACGCCTACGTGCTGACCCGGGTGGGGCCGCGCACGCGGCTCCTCATGCTCGGCCTCGTGCTCCTGCCGTTCTGGACGAGCCTGCTCGTGCGGAGCTTCGCGTGGGTCGGGCTGCTGCAGGACTCCGGGATACTGAACGGCGCGCTCACGGCCCTCGGGCTGGTCGACGACCCGCTGCAGCTGATCCGCACCCCGGCGGGTGTGCTCATCGGCATGGTGCACGTGCTGCTGCCCTACATGGTGCTGCCGCTCGTGACGACGATGGGGCAGATCGATCCCTCGGTGCTGCGCGCGGCGGGCAGCCTCGGCGCCGGCCCGTTCCGCCGCTTCCTCCGGGTGTTCCTGCCGCTCAGCCTGCCCGGCGTGCTGTCGGGCTGCGTGCTCGTGCTGGTGCTCTCGCTCGGGTTCTACATCACGCCCGCGCTGCTCGGAGACGCGCGAGACGCGATGATCGGCGAGACCATCGTGCAGGAGGTCACCAGATACGGGCCGGTGACGGCGAGCGCGCTCGGCCTCGTCCTCCTCGTCGGCACGCTCGTCTCGCTCGCGCTGCTGCTCGCCGTGCAGCGGATCGGAACGTCACGAAGGAGCGCGAAATGAAACGTGTGCAGGTGCGCTGGGTGCTGCTCGGCGCCTTCGCGGCGATCGTCGGCGTCTACCTCATGGTGCCGACCCTCATCGTGGTCCCAATGTCGTTCAACGCCTCCTCGGTGCTCGGCGTCTTCGGCGACGGCTGGACGCTCGACTGGTTCGCGCAGATCTTCTCGGAGCGCGACTGGGGCAGGACCGCTCTCACGAGCCTGCAGGTCGCCGTCGGAACGGTGGTGCTCGCCACCTCGGTCGGCACCGCCGCCGCGCTCGGGCTGCAGAAGGTCGCCGCGAAGTGGCGTCTCCCGATCACGGCGCTCATCGTGAGCCCGATGATCATTCCGCCCGTCATCATCGGCATCGGAACCTACGTGCTGTTCCTGAGGTGGTACCTCGACGGATCGGTGCTCGGCCTGATCCTGGCGCACAGCGTGCTCACCCTGCCGTTCGTCGTGGTGACCGTCACCGCGACGCTGTCGCAGCTCGACCCCGTCTACGAGCGAGCGGCCGCGAGCCTGGGGGCCGGCCCGTGGACGCGCTTCCGCAGGGTCACGCTGCCGCTCATCGCTCCGGGCATGTTCGCCGGCGCCCTGTTCGCGTTCGTCATGAGCTGGGACGAGGTCGTCGTCTCGATCTTCCTGACCGACGCGCAGACCCGCACCCTGCCCGTCTTCATGTGGACCCAGGTCCGCACCCAGCTCACGCCCACCCTCGCAGCGGTCGGCGTGTTCCTCACCGTCCTCTCCATCGTCGCGCTCGTCTCGATGCGTCGACTCCAGAAGGGAAACGACCGATGACCGCAAGTACGAGCGCCCCGCGGGGCGCGCACGATCCGGCCGGCGCTGAATACGCGCTCGAGGTGCGTGGCGTCTCGAAATACTACGGCTCGCAGGCCGCGGTCGACGACGTGTCATTCGCGCTCGAGCCGGGCACGTTCCTCACGATGCTCGGCCCCTCGGGCTCGGGCAAGACGACGACGCTCAACATGATCGCCGGGTTCGCGGCGCAGGATCGCGGGACGATCACGGTCGCCGGTCGCGACATCTCGTCGATTCCGCCCCACCGGCGCGGCATCGGCGTCGTGTTCCAGAACTACGCTCTGTTCCCGCACCTCACCGTCGAGCAGAACGTCGCGTTCCCCCTCGAGATGGAGGGGATGCGGCGACAAGAGGCGCTCGTGAAGGCGCGCGAAGCACTCGAAATGGTCGAGCTGGGCAACCGGGCGACGCACAAACCGCGCGAGCTCTCCGGCGGCCAGCAGCAGCGCGTCGCCCTCGCCCGCGCGGTCGTGTTCGAGCCCCCGCTGCTGCTCATGGATGAGCCGCTCGGCGCCCTCGACAAGCGGTTGCGCACGCAGATGCAGATCGAGATCATGCGGATCAGCCGCAACCTCGGCTCGACCGTGGTCTACGTCACCCACGACCAGGAGGAGGCGCTCGTCATGAGCGACCTCATCGCGGTCTACAACAACGGCGGGATCGAGCAGATCGGCTCGAGCCGCGAGCTCTACGAGACGCCGAGGACGCGCTTCGTCGCGGACTTCATCGGGGAGTCAGTGCTCCTGCCGTGCGTCGCCGAGCCCGACGGCAGCTGCCACGGGCTCGGCTGGCAAGGTGCGCTCCCGAGCCGCGCCGAGCTCAGGGACGGCCGCGGCGTGCTCGTGCTCCGACCCGAGGATCTCACGATCACCCAGGAGGAAGCGGGCTTCGGCCACGGCGGTGGAGCCTCTGCCGCGAACAGCATCGCGGGCACCGTGACCGACGTGATCTACGTGGGCTCGGCGCTGATCTCGCTGGTGCGGACCGACGACGGGCTGGAGATCGAGGTGCGGGCTCCCCGCTCGGAGGCCGCTCTCGCGGTCGGTCGCGGGGACCGCGTGCGCGTCGGCTGGCGGCCGGAGAGCGCCGTGGTGGTTCCCGACGAGGAGAGCGCGGCGCGTGGCGGAGACGGGGATCTCGCCACGAGCCAGCTGCTCGCCCCCGGACGGTGATCGATCATGAGAAACGGTGAGATATCCCACTGGATGCGTTCGCGGGGAATCGCCCCCGGCCACGTCGATCCGTCGCGTCCGCAGCTGGCGGAGGACCTCGACGCCGATGTCTGCATCGTCGGCGCCGGCTTCACCGGCCTCTGGTCCGCCTTCCACCTGAAGCGGCTCGACCCGGCCCTCAGGATCGTGGTGCTCGAGCGGGAGACGGCCGGTTACGGGGCCTCGGGCCGCAACGCCGGCTGGCTGTCCCCGCTCGTGCCGGGCAACCGGAGAGTGTTCTCGAGGTCAGCCGGCTCGGACGAGGCCGGCGTGCACCTGCAACGGCGCATGATCGAGGCCGTCGACGAGGTGCTCGACATCATCCGCGCCGAGTCGATCGACGCCGACGCGATCCGCAGCGGCAACATCGTCGTCGCCCGCAACCGGGCGGCGATGCAGCGGCTCCGAGCACGCCTCGCGGGCGATCGCCGGTGGGGATACCGGGCCGACGAGGGAATCGAACTGTCGGCAGGCGAGGTCGTAGAGCGCATCCGGGTGAACGGCGCCGTCGGCGGACTGTTCTACCCCGCAGTCGGGCGGATCGACCCCGGCGGTCTCGTGCGCGGACTCGCTGAGGTCGTCGAGCGCCTCGGGGTGGAGATCCGGGAGCAGAGCGACGTCACCGCGATCGAACCGGGTCTGGCGCGCACGGCCCGCGGTCTTGTGCGCGCGCGGGCCGTGCTGCGCTGCACCGAGGGCTACTCCGTGGGCATCGCCCGCGATCCGCGCCGGATCATCCCGATCAACAGCTCGATCATCGTCACCGATCCGCTTCCGCAGAGCACCTGGGACGAGATCGGGTGGAGCGGGCGAGAGCTCTTCAGCGACGCCGCCCACGTGTTCAGCTACGCGCAGCGCACCGAGGACGGGCGCATCCTGATCGGCGGCCGGGGCAACCCGTACCGCTTCCGGTCGGGCACGGGGGGAGCGGGATCGGTCGACCGCGCGACCGTCGAGTCGCTCGTACGACGGCTCCACACGATGCTTCCGGAGACGAGGCCGCACGGGATCGCGCACACCTGGTCCGGAGTGCTCGGCGTCACCAGGGATTGGTGCGCCTCGGTGCGCTTCGACGAGTCGAGCGGACTCGGCCACGCGCAGGGATACGCAGGCCACGGCGTCACCTCGGCGTACCTCGCGGCGAAGACGCTCGCGGAGGCCGTGCTCGGAGAGCGGAGCGGCGACAGCGCCCTCCCGTGGGCGGGCAGGCAGGCCCGCGACTGGGAGCCCGAGCCGATCCGCTGGGCGGGTGTGCACGCCATGTACCGCATGTTCTCCTTCGCCGACTGGTCGGAGGAACGCAGTCGGGCCGCGAAGACCTCGCTCTTCGCACGCCTCGGTTCCCGTCTCGCCGGCCTGCACGAGTAGTGTGGATCTTGTCGGCCGGCGCGCCGCAATGAAGTCCGGTGAGGAGTGTCCCATGGCAGCGACGGTATTCGCAGACGCCCCCGAGGCGGGCGAGCGGACTCCGCTCGACGCGGTGGCCGAGGAGCGCCGCCGCACGATCCTCACCGCCGCCTCCGAGTGCATCGCCGTGCACGGCTACGACGGGGTGCGCCTGCGCGAGGTCAGTAAGCGCTCCGGCGTTTCGGTGGGTCTGATCCAGCACTACTTCGACACCCGCGACGAGCTTCTCGCGCAGGCGATCCGGCACCTGAGCGAGCGGCTGCTCGCCGAGTTCGCCCGGCACACCACCGAGGATCTCGGTGCGTGGCAGCGGATCGAGGGGCTCGTCGACCGGCTCTGCTCGGTCGATGACCTGCAGGGGCACAGCTTCATGTGGATCGCCTTCGGTGCGGCGGTCTCCGGGCATCCAGAGCTCAGGCCGCACCTCGAGCGCGTCTACCGGTCGTGGGAGGCGTACGTGCGCGGTGCGATCGAGGCCGGGATCGACAGTGGTGAGCTGCAACCGGTTGGCGAGGTGCAGGACACGATCGCCATCTATCTCGCGTTCTTCGACGGGTACGAGTACGACATGGGCACGGGCCTCGTGCCCGCCGACGCCGATGAGCTGCGGCGCCGGGCACTGCTCCTCGGGCGGGCGCTCTTCCGGCCCGCCCTCGCTTCCTGATCCCGTTCCGCGCTCCCCGAACCCGTCGAAGAGAACGAGGATCAGGCCCGCGCCTCGATCACGTGGAATCCCTTGTGCCGACCTGCGCGCGACACCTCGAGTTCGGCGAACTCGGCCGCGATCCAGCGCTGCAGCGAGTCGGCGCCCAGGTGCTTCGCGACCACGAGGAAAGCGGCCCCGCCGGGCACCAAGCGCGACAGCCACTGCCGCAGGATCCCGTGCAGCGTCTCCTTACCCACGCGGATCGGGGGATTCGACCTGATCTCGGCGAAGCGCACCTCCTCGGGCACCTCGTCGGGCGCGGCGACCCGAACGTTCTCGAGCCCGAGCCGTGAGGCGTTCAAGCGTGTCAGCTCGCGAGAGCGCTCGTTGACGTCGATCGCCCAGACCTCTCGATCAGGCGCACTGAGGGCGGCGTCGAGCGTGATCGGGCCCCAGCCGCAGCCGATGTCGAGCACCGGGCCGATCGGTGCCTCTGCGAGACTCGGCAGGTTGCGCAGCAGCGCCTCGGTGCCGCGGTCGAGGTGCTCCGGGCTGAAGACGCCCCCGGCGGTGAGGACGCTGCGCGGGGATCCGCCGAGTACGGCCTCGATCTCGCGGGGGCGGTACTCGCCCGCGGGCATCTCTGAGAAATAGTGCTGCGTCACCCGACCAGTATCCCAGGCGCGCTCGTGAGCACGTCCCGACTCATGGCAGCATGGTTCGCAGGGGCCGCACCCTCGCACGCACCGCGGGCGGGATCCCGCGCCCCGTTCGGCGACGACGCGGACGGCGGATGAGATGACGCAGACGACAGCACGAGAGGCGACGGCGATCGCGGCGATCGCGCAGAGGATCGTCGGCGAGGTGGGGCGCGCGGTCGTGGGCAAAACCGTCGAGATCGAGGCGGCGGTCGCGACGCTGCTCGCCGGCGGGCACCTGCTGATTGAGGACGTTCCGGGGGTCGGTAAGACCACCCTGGCGACGGCGCTCGCCCGCAGCTTCGGCGCGCAGTCGGCGCGCATCCAGTTCACCTCGGATCTGCTGCCGGCCGATGTCACGGGTATCTCGGTCTTCGACCAGGCTGCGAAGGAGTTCCGTTTCCACCCCGGCCCGATCTTCGCGAACATGGTGGTGGCCGACGAGGTGAACCGGTCGACCCCCAAAACGCAGTCGGCCCTGCTCGAGGCGATGGGCGAGGGGCGGGTGACGATCGACGGCACCTCGCACCCGCTGCCCGACCCGTTCATGGTGGTCGCGACGCAGAATCCGCAGGACATGGAGGGCACCTTCCCGCTGCCCGAGGCGCAGCGCGATCGCTTCATGACGCGCATCTCGCTCGGCTACCCCTCGCTCGAGGCCGAGGCGTCCCTGCTGAGCGCAGGCCCGCGCGGCAGCGGGTCGGGCGAACCTCCGGAGCGGCGCGAAGCGGCCGAGTCGGGTGGGGCGGCTACGGGGTCGAGGCCGGGCGCCGGACCGATCGCGGCGATCGAGGCGGTGGTGCCCCTCGAACAGATGGTGTCCGCTCGCGCCGCCGTGGCGCGGGTGCATCTCGCGCCCGAGGTCGCCCGCTACCTCGTCTCGATCGTCGCCGCCACCCGCGAGCATCCGGGCATCGCGCACGGGGCGAGCCCGCGCGCGTCCCTGCATCTGGCGTCGATGGCGCGTGCGCGGGCGGCGATGGGCGGGCGGGCGTTCGTCTCACCCGACGACGTCGCGTCGCTGGCCAGGATCGTGCTGTCGCACCGCCTCGTCACCGGAGATCTGCACGGCTCGGCGTCCGAGGCGCTGGCCTCGATGGATCGGGCGGTCGAGTCGATCGTCGCGCGGACCGAGGTTCCCGGGCTGCGATGAACGTCGCGGCCCGGTCGAAGCGCGCGTCTCGCGGTCGCGCGGCGGTGCGGCGCCCTCCAGTCCCGCTGTTGCTCACGTCGCGCGGCGGCGGACTGCTCGCGCTCGCCGTCGCGGTCTGCGGTATCTGGGCGGCGGTGAGGCTGCGGGATCTGCTGGCGCTCGCCGCGCTCGCCGTCGCAGCGGTGCTGGTCTCCGTGCTGAGTCTGCTGCTCGTCCGATGGCGCGGTCGGATGCGGGCGACGGTCGAGGTGGACGCGGTCGCGCCGATGGTCGGCGACGCGGTGACCGTGACTGCCGCGCTGCAGCAGCGGCTGCCGTTCAGGCAGAGCGCCGAGCTGGTGTGGCGAGGCCCTGAGGCTTCACGGGTGACGCCGGTCGAACTGCCCGCTCGGGGCGAGTCGCGGGTGGTGTCGGAATGGCGAGCGACGCGACGTGGCCTCTTCGTGATCGAGGCCGCTGAACTGGCGCTGATGGATCCGCTGGGCCTGGCACGACTGCGTGTACCGCTGCGGGCGCGAACCGAGCTGCTCGTACTGCCGGCTCTGCTGCCGCCCGAGTCGGTGCCGTCGGGGATCGGCGGGAAAAGTGCGCGTGCGGCCCTCGCCGGCGCCTCCGCGGCGATCGGCGATCGCCCCCACGACGTGGGGGACGCCGACGGGCGATTGCGTGAGTACCTGCCGGGGGATTCGCCGCGTCGCGTGCACTGGAAGCAGAGCGCACGCCAGGACCGGCTGCTGGTGAGCGTGCCCGAGCAGGGCGGCGGTGAGGCGCTCGCGATCGTTCTGGTGCTCGACTCTGCGGCGTACCGGGGAGACGCCGAGTTCGAGCACGCGGTGTCGCTCGCAGCGACGCTCGTGCTGCGCGGCGGTGATCACGGCGCGGCGAGGTCGTCGACCGCTCTGTACACGGTACGGCCGGGCGCGGCCGCGGGCGCGGGCACGCGTGGGGGCGCGCCGGTCGTCGAGCGCGCCGCCGCTGCGCGGGGGGCCGCGCTGCGCGTGCTGGCTCTCGCGGAGCGGGCGAACGGCGAGACGGCGTCGGCTCCCGCGCACCGGACGCGACCGCTCGCGGTTCCCGCGTCGGTGATCATCACGGGCCGGATCACGCCGAACGTGGCCGCCCTCGCCGCCCGCTCGGCGGCTGGAACGGTCATCTCGGTGGCCTCGACCGCGGCGGCTTCATCGGTCGCGACGGATTCTCCGGGAACAGCGGAGCCGCCGGGGACCATCGATCCCGAATCCCGCACCGCGATCCCGAGCGGATGGACGGTCGTCCGCGTGCAGATACCCGCGCCGGAGTACGCACGATGAGCCCCCGCGAACCCGTCGGCGCCCGGGGCCCGATCCCATCCACTTCTGCGGCTGCCGCCCCTTCTACGGCCAGTCGACCGCTGCTCGCCTCCGCGCTGCTGTTCGTCCTGTGGACGGTTGCGCTGATCGAGCTGCGCGAGCTCTTCGTCGGTACGCCCTGGACGCTGCGGGCGCTGATCACCGCGGCCGGGGCGCTGCTGGCATCCGGTCTGCTTGCGCGCGCGATTCCGGGGCGGCGCGCCCTCGCGTGGCTTTCGGGCGCCATCGTCGGGGTCGTCCTGCTCGCGCTGTGGATCTCGCTCGACGGGCGGCTGATCGCCTGGCTCGAGCAATCGTGTGCGCTCACCCAGCAGACCTCCCTGGCGATGGCTCGCGGAGTGCCGCCGGTGACGCTCGAGGGTCCGCTGCTCGACGCGGTGCTCGTGGCCTGGCTGCTGGGTCTGCTGCTCTCGTCGCTGCTGCTCGTGCGGTTCGGGCGCGGCTTCGCAGCGGGCCTGGTGCCGGTCCTCCTGATGCTCGGGCCCGCGCTCATCACGTCGGTACGGGTTCCCGCGTCGCTGCTGCTCGTCACAGGCCTGCTGCTGCTCCTGATGCTGTGGGCCGAGGTTCCGACGCGGGTCGGTCGGTGGCGCGGGATCGCCGCGGCGGGTCTCGCGCTCGCGCTCGCGGCGGGTCTCCTCGCAGTGCTTCCCCCGAGCCGGGATCGGGTGTGGAACACCGACGCGATCTCGGCCTCGCCGGTCGCAGCCGGGGTGCCCGACGTGACGATCGCGCTGGCTGAGGATCTCCGCCGGCGCAGCAACGCGATCGCGTTCGAGTACACCGGCAGCTATGGCAACCCGTCGCGCTTCACCCTCGCCGTGCTCTCCGATTTCCGCCGAGGGACCTGGCTGCCCGAGGATGAGCCGGATGCCGAGGGCCGGTCGGTCGGCGTCTCCCGCAGCCCGCTGCGGGCGGAGGAGGAGCGGGGAGCATGGCCGTTCGGCCGGGAGCCGGGGGTGGACGTGCGCGTCGTGGGCCTCCGCAGCGCCTGGCTGCCGCTGCCGCCGACGGCGGACCGGGTCGAGGTGGTGCGGGGAGCCTTCGATCCCGAGCAGTGGATCTGGGGCGAGGGCACCGCGACCGCGCGCTCCGAGACCGCACTGACCCGGCAGGATCAGGAGTACCGCGTGCTGCTCGCCGACGGGACGGTCGACGAGACCGGGCAGTATTTCCCGCCGGGCGTCGATCCGGCCGGACTCGCCGACCCCGACCGCTACCTCGCGCTGCCGGAGGAGTTGCCCGCAGCCCTCTCCGCCGCGGCGGGGGAGGTGGCCGGGCAGGCGGAGACCTCTCTGGCCCAGCTCTCCGAGGTGATGGGCGGGATCGACGTCGTCGGCTCCGACGGAACCGTCAGCGGCATTCCCGGGGCTGAGATCACGATGAGGTACCTCTCGGAATCGGGCGAGGGGATCGAGGTCATCCTCCCGAACGCGAACGGGATGCTTGTGAGTGAAGCGACGCTGCCCGCCTGGGCGACCGCCAGCGCGCTCGAGGGGTGGTTCCGTTCGGGCGAGTTCGTCTACGATGAGCAGGCGCCCTACGAACCCGGCGCCGATCCCGACGATCCGTACTCGATGATGGAGTCGTTCCTCGCGCAGCGCGCGGGCTTCTGCGTGCACTTCGCCTCCACCTACGCCGTGATGGCGCGAACACTCGGGTTGCCGGCCCGGGTCGCGGTCGGATACGTCGCGCGCTCCCAGAACACCGGGTGGACTCCCGTGCGGGCGCGCGAGCTGCACGCCTGGCCCGAGGTCTACCTCGAGGGTCAGGGATGGACGGCGTTCGAACCCACTCCGGGCGGCGCCGGCCATCGCGCCGAGACCGGTGAACTGTACCGCGAGGATCCCGACCCGGACTCCGGCAACGATGACACGTCCGCGACGGAGCAGACGACGCCCGCGACGCAGGAGCCCGATCCCGCGCCCGAGGACCCCGGGACCGACCTACGCACGACCCCGCGCGACCGGGGAGACGCGCAAGTCGGATCCGTCTCTCGGCTCGGGATCCCGCTCGCGGTGTTCGCGACCTTCGTCGGCTTGCTCTGCCTGACTCCGCTCGTGCGCGCCCTGCGGAGACGGGGGCGGTTACGGGGGATCGCGCGCGGAGACGAGCCCGCCGCGAGGGCCTGGGCCGAGCTCATGGACACCGCCGTGGATCTGGGGCTGTATACGCCGGGAACATCGTCGGCCCGGGCGCGCACACCGGAGGCCGTCATCGAGTACCTCGCGGAGGCGGGGGCCTTCGGCGAGGATCCCGGTGCAGACGCGGAGCGGGCGGCCCGGAAACTCGCGGAGGCGGTGGTCGCGGAGCGCTACGCCGGCGTTGCCGAGGAACCGGCCGGGCCCATCGGGTCGAATCATGCGGGCGACTCGACCAGTCCGGGCGATGCGAGCGGGCCGGCGTTGCGCGCGCACCTGGCGCGGGCGACGCGGGCGCTGCGGTCTCGGGCGGGACGGCGCGGGAGGGTTCGGGCCGCGCTGCTGCCGCGCTCGCTGGCACGTCGCGCGATGCGCCCAGGGCGAACGGCCGACACGCCCGGCCGCGATCCGCGTACACTGGAGGCCAGATGACGAAACGCCTCACTGAAGACTCAGCACTCACGAACGAAACCGACGAGCACCGCACCGATGGCGGCGAGCAGCGCGATGACGCGCGTGGCGACGCCCCCGAAACGTCCGACCGTCCCGATGCTCATCCGACCCCGGCCGACCCGCTCGACCGGGTGCTCTCGCGCGCCTCCGGGTCGGGATCAGCCGCCGTGTTCCGCGACCTGAGCGGTGCTCAGGCCCTCGGCGACGAGGAGCATGATCGCCTCTCCGACGACTTCGACCTGATCCGTCTCGAACGAGAGGAGCGTGCGTCGCTCAAGCGCGTCGTGGGCCTCTCGACCGAGCTCGAGGATGTCACCGAGGTCGAGTACCGCCAGCTGCGCCTCGAGAACGTCGTGCTGATCGGGGTCTACTCCGGCTCGGGTCAGACCGGCCTCGAGGAGGCCGAGAACTCCCTGCGCGAGCTCGCCGCGCTCGCCGAGACCGCCGGTGCGCGCGTGCTCGACGGGCTGTTGCAGCGCCGCGCGAACCCCGACCCCGCGACCTATCTCGGCAAGGGCAAGGCGCAGGAGCTCGCCGAGCTCGTCGCCGCCGTCGGCGCCGATACCGTCGTGGCCGACACCGAGCTGGCCCCCTCGCAGCGCCGTGCGCTCGAGGACGTGGTGAAGGTCAAAGTGATCGACCGTACCGCTGTGATCCTCGACATCTTCAGCCAGCACGCGAAGAGCCGCGAGGGCAAGACCCAGGTCGAGCTCGCGCAGCTCGAGTACCTGCTGCCGCGTCTGCGCGGCTGGGGCGAATCGATGTCGCGTCAGGCGGGCGGCCAGGTGGGATCCGGGGGAGCCGGCATGGGATCCCGCGGCCCCGGCGAGACGAAGATGGAGCTGGATCGCCGTAAGATCCACACCCGCATGTCGAAGCTGCGCAAGCAGATCGCGGGCTTCGCCCCTGCGCGCGACGCGAAACGCGCGAATCGCAAGCGCGGCGAGGTGCCGTCGGTCGCGATCGCGGGCTACACGAACGCGGGGAAGTCGAGCCTGCTCAATCGGCTCACCGGCACGCAGGAGCTCGTGCAGAACCAGCTCTTCGCCACGCTCGACACGGCGGTGCGCCACGCGGAGACCGCGGACGGACGCAGCTTCACCTACGCCGACACCGTGGGGTTCGTGCGCAATCTGCCGCACCAGCTGGTCGAGGCCTTCCGGTCCACCTTCGAGGAGGTGGGCGAGGCCGATGTGATCCTGCACGTGGTCGACGGTTCGCACCCCGATCCCGCGGCTCAGCTGCGCACGGTGCGCGACGTGATCGCCGAGGTCGAAGCGCAGGGCATCTCCGAGATCGTGGCGTTCAACAAGGCCGACCTGCTCGACGAGTCCCAGCGGCTGGTGCTGCACGGCCTGGCCCCCGACGCGGTGTTCGTATCGGCCCGAACCGGTGAGGGGGTCGAGGAGCTGCGCGCCAGGATCGCGGCCGCGCTGCCGATCCCGGATCGTGAGGTGACGGTCGTCGTACCCTACGAGCGGGGTGAGCTGGTCGCCGAGATGCACGAGCGCAACCGGGTGCTGTCGACGGAGTACGTCGAACAGGGCACGCGCCTGCGGGCGTACGTGACAGCCGAGATGCTGTCGAAGCTCGAGCCGTATCTGGCGTAGGGGGTTTCGTCCAGGACAGCCGAGTGCCCCGCCCCCTTCGACAAGCTCGGGGGGGGGGGGGGGGGCACTCGGCCTCCTGCGGCATCCGCTACTTGCGCAGCGACTCCGCGAGGGAGCGGAAATCCTCGATGAGGATCCCCATGTCGTCCTCGGTGTGGGCGAGCGACACCAGCCACTGCTCGTCGAGTCCGGGAGGGGTGAGTACGCCGCGGTTGACGCCCCAGAGCCACGACAGCTCGGCGACGCCGAAGTCGGTCGCCTTGTAATCGCGGTAGTTGCGCACGGGGGAGGTCGCCCAGGTGACGCAGCCCTTTGCGCCGAGGCCGACCGTGTGAGCCGGCAGCTCGTACTCGCCGATGATCCGATCCATCTCGTCGAGGGTGCGGTTGTTGAGATCCTCGAGGCCCTGGCTGGCCTCGGGGGTGATGAGCTGATCCACCGCGTTCGCCGCTGCCATCACGAGGGCGTTGCCGTTGTAGGTACCGAAGTGGGCCATGCGGCCGTCGACGACGGCGTCCATGACCTCCTGCTTGCCGCCGAACGCGGCGAGCGGCAGCCCGCCGCCGATCGACTTCGCGAGCGTGATGAGGTCGGGCTTCACGCCGAGGCGCTGCGCGGCGCCGCCGTGACCCGCGGTGAGACCGGTCTTCACCTCGTCGAAGATAAGCACGACGCCGTACTCGTCGCACAGCGCGCGCACGCCCTCGAGGTAGCCCTCGTCGGGCAGCACGATCGCGAGGTTCTCGATGACGGGCTCGACGACGAACGCGGCGATGTCGTCGCCGTGCTCGCGGAACGCGCGCTCGAGCTGGCCGAGGTCGTTGTAGGCGACGACGTAGACATCGCCGGGGACCGCGTCGCCCGGCACCTCGGGGATCGGGTTGTCGGCGGGGCCGATGTCCTCGAGCGCCGGCTTCACCGAGACCTGCAGCGCGTCGTAGCCGCCGTGGTAGCCGCCCTCGATCTTCGCGATGCCCATGCGGCCGGTGTAGGCGCGCGCAGTGCGGATCGCGTACATGAGCGACTCGGTACCCGAGTTGGTGAAGCGCAGCATGTCGAGGTCGAAGCGCTTCTTGAAGCGCTCGGCCATGTCGGTGGCCTGCGGCGACGGCGTCACGAACAGCGTGCCGATGTTGTTGAGGGCGTTCGTGACCTCCTCGACCACGAGCGGGTTGAGGTGGCCGACGAGGCCGGCGCCGAAGCCCATCGAGAGATCGAGCAGCTTGTTGCCGCCCACGTCGGTGAGCCACGCGCCGCGGGCGGTCTCGACGGTGATGGGGTACGGATCCCAGTGCTGGAAGGAGCTCGTCACACCCAGCGGCAGCGAACTCGAAGCGCGCTTGTTGTGGTCACCCGAGGCCTGAGACCAGGAGGTGAAGCGCTCCCACTCGGCTACGAGCAGCCGCTGCACGCGATCCTGATCGACCGGCTTCGAAGCGGCGGGGACGACGCGCCGGGTTCCCGGGGCGTTGGATCGGGCGGTGTCGGTCATAGGGGTCCTCCTCTTCAGCAGGGGCGGACGCCGGGCGACGCCGCCTCGCTCAAATTACCTCTCCCGTGCGCTTCGAACAAGACGGCGCGGTGCGGATCCCGCCGCGGCGGGATCCGGATCGCCCGCCGTAACACTTCGTAGTTCACATCGCGCAACATCCGCGGTCGATGTCGCTGATGCGGGATAGCGTGTGGATCACCTGCCGGGTCCCACCCGATCCGGCTCGATTCCCACCCGATTCCCACCCGTGAGGACCTCATGCCCGCAACGACGCACCTGCCCGACGCCACGATCCTCGGGTACCCGCGCCTCGGCCGCCGCCGTGAGCTCAAGCGCGCGATCGAAACCTACTGGAAGGGCGGCACGAGCGAAGCCGAACTCCTCGAGGCGGCCCGCGCGATCCGTGCGGCGACCCGAGCCCGGCTCGTCGAGCTCGGTCTGCCCGCCGAGGGCGGCGCCGTGCCCGAGAGCTTCAGCTTCTACGATCAGGTGCTCGACGCGACACTCGCACTGGGCGCGATCCCGGCCCGATTCGCCGACGTCGCTCAGCGCGACGGTGCGAGCGACCTCGACGTGTACTTCGCGCTGGCTCGGGGCGACGAGGATCACCAGCCGCTCGAGATGACCAAGTGGTTCGATACGAACTACCACTACAGCGTGCCCGAGGTCGATGAGCGCACGCCGTTCGCCGCGAACGCCGCATCGCTCGTCGCCCAGGTCCAGGAGGCGCGGGAGCAGGGCGTCGAGTCGCGGCCCGTGCTCGTCGGCCCCGTCACCTACCTGCTGCTCGCAAAGGCCTCCGACGATGCCGGCGCGGGGTTCAGGCCGATCGACCGTCTCGACGACGCGCTCGCGGCCTATACCGCGCTGCTGGGGGCGCTCGCCGCCGCCGGCGCCCCATGGGTGCAGCTCGACGAGCCGGCGCTCGTCTCGGATTCGCTCCCGGTGCCGCGCGAGGAGATCCTGACGCTGATCGAGCGCGCGTACGGCGTGCTCGGTGCGGCCGACGACCGCCCGCAGATCCTGCTCGCCGCTCCCTACGGCGATGCGTCGAGGGCGCTCGTGCGCCTGGGGGCGCTTCCCGTCGAGGCCGTGCAGACCGACCTGGTGCGAGGCTCGCTGCCGCAGGACTCGCTGGGGTCGGGCGAGCTCGCGCGAGCGTTCGCGGACACGCAGCTCGTCGCGGGCGTCGTCGACGGCCGCAATATCTGGCGCACCGATCTGCGCGCGGCGCTCGCGCTCGCCGAGAACCTGCAGCGGGCCGGCATCGCCACCGTGATCGGCACCTCGAACAGCCTGCAGCACGTACCGCACGATGTGGAGGACGAGTCGAAGCTCGATGCGCGCCTCAAATCGTGGCTGGCCTTCGCCGACCAGAAGACCGAGCAGGTCGCGACCCTGGCCCGTGGCCTCACCGAGGGGACCGCCGCGATCGAGGCCGAGCTGGCCGAGACCGAGCGTGTGCTCGCGGATCGCGCGGCCGCTCCCGGCGTGCGCGTCGACGGCATCCGGGATCGTGTCGCGGCGGTCGCTGAAGCCGATCGCCGTCGCGCCTCCGAGGCCGATCGCCGGGAGGCGCAGGACGCGCTCGGGATCCCGAATCTCGCGACGACCACGATCGGTTCCTTCCCCCAGACCACCGAGATCCGCCAGGCGCGCTCCGCATTCACCAGGGGGCAGATCGACCAGGCGGCCTACGACGGGTTCCTCAGGGAGGAGATCGAGCGGGTCATCCGGCTGCAGGAGCGGATCGGCCTCGACGTGCTCGTGCACGGCGAGGCCGAGCGCAACGACATGGTGCAGTACTTCGCCGAGCTGCTCGACGGATTCGCCGTCACCGAGAACGGATGGGTGCAGTCCTACGGCACGCGCGCCACGCGGCCCTCGATCCTGTGGGGCGACGTGTCGCGCCCGGCTCCGATGACGGTCGCATGGTCGGCGTACGCGCAGTCGCTGACCGATCGCCCGGTCAAGGGTATGCTGACCGGCCCGGTGACGATCCTCGCGTGGTCGTTCGTGCGCGACGATCAGCCGCTCGCCGACACGGCGGGCCAGGTCGCTCTCGCCCTGCGCGACGAGATCGACGACCTCGTCGAGGCCGGTATCAGGATCGTGCAGGTCGACGAGCCGGCGCTGCGCGAGCTGCTGCCGCTCGACGCCGACCGCCAGGCGCCATACCTCGACTGGTCCGTAGGCGCATTCCGTCTCGCGACGAGCGGGGCCGCACCCGAGGTGCAGATCCACACCCACCTCTGCTACTCCGAGTTCGGCGAGATCATCGACGCCGTCGACGGCCTCGACGCCGATGTCACCTCGATCGAGGCCGCCCGCAGCCGCATGGACGTGGTCGAGCCGCTGGGCGAGCACGGGTACTCGCGGGGCATCGGCCCGGGCGTCTACGACATCCACTCGCCGCGCGTACCGAGCGTCGAGGAGCAGACGGAGCTCATCCGCATCGCGGCGGGGCGCATCCCCGGCGAGCAGCTCTGGGTCAACCCCGACTGCGGTCTCAAGACCCGCGGCTACGAGGAGACGGTGGCGAGCCTCACCAATCTCGTGCTCGCCGCGAAGGCCGTGCGCGAAGGCGCGGCGTGACCCTGCAGCCGACCGGGCACGAGCCGTGGCCGACCGACGGGCTCCCCACGGAGCCCGTCGGCTCGCTGCCGCGGCCTGCGCGCCTGCAGCGGGCGGTGCTCGACGCCGAGGCAGGGCTGATCTCGCAGGCCGAGCTGCTGGCGGCGCAGGATCTCGCGGTGCGCGACACGCTCGAACGCCTCGCGGAGACCGGTTCGCCCATCATCACGGACGGCGAGCAGCGGCGGCAGAGCTTCGCGAGTTACCCCCTCGGCACCGACGCGGACGGGGTGGACGAGGGGCCGGTGTTCGCGGTCTTCGCCGACGGGCACCATCGGGTGATCCCGAGTCTCGCGAGGGCGCCGTTCGGCTTCCGCGCCTGGGCCGCCGACGACGTGGCCGCGGCGCGGGCGCTCACCGATCTGCCGCTCAAGCAGGCGGTCGTCTCGCCGTCGATGCTGTCGCTCATGGTGCCGACGGGTGGGCTCGGCGAGTATTCGCGCGAGGATTTCCTGGACGACGTGGTCGACGGCTGCGCCGAGGACATCGAGCGCTGCTTCGCGGCGGGCGCCGCACGGGTCACCATCGATTTCACCGAGGGGCGGCTCGCGCTGCGCCGTGACCTGCGGGCCCCCTGGGCCGGGCCCGATGCGCTCGGCGGTTTCATCGACCTCATGAATCGGGTGCTGGATCGCCTCCTGCCCGAGCAGCGCGCCGCCGTCGGTGTGCACACCTGCCCCGGCAACGACAACGACTCGGCTCACAGCGCGGACGTCGACTACGCCGAGCTGATTCCCGAGCTGTTCCAGATCGAGGCCGGATACTTCCTCGTGCAGGCGGCGGGGGAGAAGGATCCGGACCGGGTGGCCCGCCTCGTGGGCGCGCAACTGCGGGGGAGAGCCTCCGCCGGTGACGCGCCGCGCATGCTCATCGGCGTCACGAACCCGACGAACCCCAAGCTCGAGACGGCCGAGCAGATCCGCGATCAGCTGGTGCGCGCCGCACGCTTCGTGCCGCCCGAACTGCTCGGATCCACCGATGACTGCGGTTTCTCGCCCTACCTGATCGACGAGAAGCCGCGTCACGGCTCGCCAGACTTCGCACGCGACGTGGCCTTCGCGAAGATCGCCGCTCGGGTGCGGGGCACGGCGCTCGCGGCCGAAGCGCTCGCCGGAACTGCCGCGGGTGTGACGGATGCGGCGGGTGCCGCGGGTGTCGGTGCTGTCGCCGGCGTGGAAGCCGCTCGAATCGCCGCGAGCGCGGGGGTCGCGTCGTGAGCCCGCTCCCGCTCGTCGGCAGCGCCGCCACGCGCGCGAGGTTCTCGTTCGAGGTCTTCCCCGCGCGGAGCGGCGCCGCGGCGCTCGCTCTCGGGCACGCCGTGCAGCACCTCTCCGCGGCCGGCCCCGACTTCATCTCGGTCACCTACGGCGCCAACGGATCCAACCGCGATGCGTCGCT
This sequence comes from Leucobacter holotrichiae, assembly GCF_055791005.1. NCBI lineage: Bacteria > Bacillati > Actinomycetota > Actinomycetes > Micrococcales > Microbacteriaceae > Leucobacter > Leucobacter holotrichiae. The sequence continues at coordinate 659,651 of NZ_JBVUAC010000001.1, read as the reverse complement.
CGACCTGCTGCGCTACCTGCGCGACCACACCGACGCGCTGCCGCTCGCGCACCTCACCACGGTGGGTGAGACCCGCGATGCCGTGCGCGACACCGTTCATCGCGTGATGGACGCCGGCGTGCACGACTTCCTGGCGCTGCGCGGGGATCCGCCGCGCGGCCTCGACGAGGGTGACGCCGCCGTACGTGGATCGCTGTCATCGCTCGAACTCGTCGACCTGATCGCCGAGGCGAGAGCCGAACGCCCGCCCCTCACGAGTGTCGGGCGCACCGCAGTAGCCGCCTATCCGAACGGGCACCCCCTCTCGCGGTCTCGCGCGGAGGACATCGAGTGGCTCATCGCGAAGCAGGAGGCGGGGGCGCAGTTCGCGATCACGCAGCTGTTCTTCCGGCCCGATGAGTACCTCGGGTTCGTGAGCAACGCCCGCAGCGCGGGCCTGCGGATCCCGATCCTCCCCGGCCTGATGCCGGTCTCGACGAGCGCGCAGCTGCGCAAGGTGGCCTCGCTGGCGGGTCGGCCGGCGCCGGCGAGTCTCGAGCGGGCGCTCGAGGAGGCCGGCGGCTACGCGCCCGAACTGGGGGTCGAGCACACGGTCGAGCTCGCCCGCGAGCTGCTCGCCGGCGGGGCGCCCTCGGTGCATCTCTACACCTTCAACCGGCACGAGCAGGTGCTCGCCGTGCTGCGGCAGCTCGAGCTGCTCACGCCCGACCCGGTCGCCTGACGGCAGGCGCGCCTGCTGCGGGATCCGTCCTCGGCTGCGCTGTTTCTGCCGCCGCCCGCGTCGTTCGCGCCGCTGCGCCGTTTGCGCCGCCGCGTCGCGCCGGGCGCGACGCGCGCACCGTTGTAGGCCTCCTGCACCATTGTGGACCTCTCGTACCGCGCGAGAGGTCCACAATGGTGCAGGAGGTCTACATCAGCGGGGGAGTCCGAGCCGAGGAGCTCCGGCTCGCACCCGGCGGGGTCCGCTACACCGCCTGGAGGAAGGCGTCATCGGCGGCGGCGCGCTCCGCGAGGTGCTGCAGGTGGGCGGGAACGGGGCGCCCCTTCGCCGCCATCGTCTGAGCCCAGAGCCGCCCCGCCCGGTAGGAGGAGCGCACGAGCGGGCCCGCCAGCACGCCCGCGAAGCCGATCTGCTCGGCCTCGGCCTTCAGCTCGACGAACTCCTCGGGCCGCACCCAGCGATCGATCGGGTGGTGCAGCTTCGAGGGCCGCAGGTACTGCGTGAGCGTGAGGATGTCGCAGCCGGCGTCGCGCAGCTCGCGCATCGTGTCGGTGATCTCGCGGCGATCCTCGCCCATACCGAGAATCAGGTTCGACTTCGTGATCATGCCGGCGTCGCGTGCCTGGGCGATCACGTCGAGCGAGCGCTCGTATCGGAACCCGGGGCGAATGCGCTTGAAGATGCGCGGCACGGTCTCGAGATTGTGGGCGAACACCTCGGGCGCGGCCTCGAACACCTGCGTAAGATCCTCGGGGCGTCCGCCGAGGTCGTCGGCGAGGCACTCGACGCCGGCACCGGGGTTGAGCGCGTGGATCTGGCGGATCGTCTCGGCGTAGAGCCAGGCGCCCGTGTCGGGCAGGTCATCGCGGGTGACGCCGGTGATCGTGGCATAACGCAGACCCATCGTGCGCACCGACTCGGCGACGCGACGCGGCTCGTCGGTGTCGAGGGGCAGCGGCTTGCCCGAGGTGATCATGCAGAAATCGCAGCGGCGGGTGCAGATCGAGCCGCCGATGAGGAAGGTCGCCTCGCGATCCTCCCAGCACTCGTAGATGTTGGGGCAGCCGGCCTCCTGGCACACGGTGTGCAGGCCCTCGCGCTGCACGAGCGAGCGCACGTCGGTGTACTCGGGGCCGGTGCGGGCGCGGGTCTTGATCCACTCGGGTTTCTGCTCGATCGGCGTCTCGGCGTTGCGCGCCTCGATGCGCAGCAGCCTGCGTCCCGCGGGATCGGCCGGGCGAGGCACGGCGGTGGTGCTCTGCTCGGCGGAGGGGTGCTCGGCGGTGATGCGCCCGGCGGCGATCCGCTCGGCCGCCGCCTCCTGCTCCGCGAGGATCTCGGCGAGGGGCCTGCCGATGTTGGCGGCGCTCATTCGGCGACCTCCGCGAGGCTGGTGGAGAGGCGGGCCGCGAGGCGCGGCGCCACCTCCTCCGGGGTGATGCGCCCGCCCGCGAGGACGCTCAGCGTGGTGACGCCGGCGTCGGTGATGCCGCAGGGGACGAAGTTCGCGAACGGCGCGAGGTCGTTGCAGCAGTTCAGGGCCAGGCCGTGCGTGACGATCCCGTCGCTCGTGTGGATCCCGATCTGCGCGTACTTCTCGACCGTGCCCGGGCTCCGCTCGGCCCAGACCCCGGAGCGGCCCGGTACGCGGATTCCCGCGACGCCGAAGCCCGCCGAGACGTCGATGATGACCTGTTCAAGCTCGCGCACGAAATCGACGACGCCCAGGCGTTCGCGCAACCGCACCACGGGGTAGACGACGAGCTGACCCGGGCCGTGCCAGGTGACCTTGCCGCCGCGGTCGACGGGCACGACGGGGGTGCCGTCGTGCGGGTACTCGTCGGGGTCGGATCGCCGGCCGGCCGTGTAGACCGCGGTGTGCTCGAGCAGCAGCACCGTACCGCGATTCTCGCCCCGCCTGACCGCTTCCGCGGCGGCGCGCTGCAGTTCGAGGCCGCGCTCGTAGGGCACGGTCTTCGGAGCGAACCCCGCGATGACGGCGGCGGGCGGGGCAGCGGAGACGGCAGGCGGAGGGTCGGTCTCGAGGGTGGAGAGCGGGAGGGAATCCATGGGGACCAGACTAGTTGTACCCGGTTCAACAAATCAAAGGCGATGAAAAAGGCCGGGGTGTCGCGCCCCGGCCCGTCGTCGACCCGCCCCCCTTATACGGAGCGGAAGACTGCGACAACGCGGCCGAGCACCTCGGCGTGGTCGCCGAGGATGGGTTCGAACGCGCTGTTGCGCGGGAGCAGCCAGGTGTGCCCGTCGCGACGCCTGAAGACCTTCACGGTGGCCTCGCCATCGAGCATGGCCGCCACGATGTCGCCGTTCTCCGCCTCGCGCTGCTGTCGCACCACCACGAAGTCGCCGTCGCAGATGGCCGCGTCGATCATCGAGTCTCCGATGACCCGGAGCATGAAGAGCTGCCCGTCGCCCACGAGCTGGCGGGGGAGCGGCACGATCTCCTCGACCTGCTGATCCGCCGTGATCGGGACGCCGGCCGCGATCTGCCCGACGAGTGGAACGTAGGCCGCCTCCTCCACCTGCTGAACGGGAGCCTCCGCGATCGCGGCGCTCGTGCTCGCGAGCTCGACGAGGATCTCGAGCGCGCGGGGGCGGTTCGGGTCGCGCCGGATGTACCCGCCCAACTCGAGGCGGCTGAGTTGGTGGGTGACGCTCGAGAGCGACGAGAGGCCGACGGCGTCGCCGATCTCGCGCATGCTGGGCGGATAGCCCCGCGTGTCGACGGAGCGGGCGATGCACTCGAGGATCGCCTGCTGCTTCTCGCTCAGGGGCTTCCGGGCGGGGGGCGCGTCGCTCATCGCAGTCCTTTCCGAGGCCCGAGGGCGGTGTCGGTGTGGGTGGATCCATGAATGTCAGTGGTTGCTGGTTCAGTGATCCCGTTGATCGAAACCCTAGCCGCTGGGCTCGAACACTGCCAAACAAGTGTTCGAGTGTCGTGGAAAAGATCGAAACATATATTCGAATCTCTGCTTGCGGTCTTGATCTATCGAAGATATATTCGAAATAGATGTTCGCGCCGACGTGATACTCGCGAATATCGGAGAGAACGGAGAAGCCACCATGAGCGCACAGGCGGTTCTGCAGCAGGAGAGTCACCCGGCACGTACGACGGGCGCGAAGCTTCGTCTGACCCGTCGCGGGCGTGTGGTCTTCGGTTTCCTCGCCACAGTGCTCCTCGCGGGGCTGCTGGCGTTGATCGCGACCTTCGCGGCTCCGCAGGCGCTTGCATCTGTCGGCGCTGCGGGCCAGGGCTCCGACCAGCAGTTCCACTATGTCGTGGTGCAGCCCGGGGCTTCGCTGTGGTCGCTCGCGACCGAGCTCGATCCCGAAGCCGATCCTCGAGACCTGGTCGCGGAGATCGTGCAGCTCAATCAGCTCGATGGCTCCGGCATCGAGGCTGGCGACGCGATCGCGGTGCCGCTGCGCTATTCCGACAGCCCGGCGGTGTTCCAGTCCGAGGAACTCGCGGCCTGAGGTGCGGGAGGGGCGTCCACGGCCCCCGGTCCTGCGGCTCTAGAATGGTTCGGTGACCAGTCTGAGCGACCTTCCTCTCCGCGCTAATCTCGTCGGCAAGGTGCCCTACGGGGCGCCCCAGGATCCCGTTCCGGTGAGCCTGAACGTCAACGAGAACACGCATCCGATTCCCGAGAACGTGGTCGCCGACATCGTGGAGTCCCTCGCGAATGCGGTGCGCGGGGTGAATCGTTATCCCGATCGGGAGTTCGCCGAACTGCGCGAGGCGCTCGCCGGATACCTCGGGCACGGGCTCACCCCCGACCAGTTGTGGGCTGCGAACGGCTCGAACGAGGTGTTGCAGCAGATTCTGCAGGCCTTCGGCGGACCGGGTCGTTCGCTGCTGAGCTTCACTCCCACCTACTCCATGTACCCGCTGCTCGCCTCCGGCACTGACACCGAGTGGGTCGCGGTCCCGCGCCCGGCCGATTACGCTCTCACCCCCGACCTGGTCCAGGAGGCGCTGCGCGAGCATCGCCCGGATATCGCCATCCTGTGCGGCCCCAACAACCCCACGGGCACCCCGCTCGATCGCGAGGTGATCCTCGCCGCTTATGACGCGTTCGACGGTATCCTCATCGTCGACGAGGCGTATCACGAGTTCGACGCCGAACGGGAGAGCGCGGTCTCCCTACTACCGGGGCGCCCGCGCCTGCTCGTATCGCGCACCATGAGCAAGGCGTTCGCCTTCGCGGGCGTGCGCCTCGGGTACCTCGCGGCGGATCCCGCCGTGATCGACGCTCTCAGGCTCGTGCGGCTGCCCTATCACCTGTCCGCGCTCACGCAGGCCGCCGCGACCGCGGCGATCCGCCATTCCGCCGAGATGCTCGCGACGGTCGCCGATATCCGTGAGCAGCGCGATCGGCTCGCCGCGGCACTCGAAGGACTCGGATACAGGGTGCACCCCTCGGGCGCGAACTTCCTGCTCGTCGGCGGGTTCTCCGATCCGGACGGCGTGTTCGAGACCCTGCGCGCGCAGGGCATCCTGATCCGCAACCTCGGCATCGACGGGCATCTGCGCATCACAGCGGGCACCGAGGCCGAGACCACGACCGTCATCGAGGCGATCGCGGCCCTCACCCCCGAAAACGCCCGCTCGGATGCCCGATAGAATCGAGCTCATGACCGCAGCAGCACGCACCGCCTCGCTCGAACGCTCCACGAGCGAGTCGCAGATCAGCCTGAGCCTCGACCTCGACGGCACCGGCGCCTCCGACATCGATACCGGCGTGCCCTTCTTCGACCACATGCTCACGGCGCTCGCGCGGCACTCGCTCACCGACCTCACGGTGAGGGCGAAGGGCGACGTGCACATCGACGTCCACCACACGGTCGAGGACACGGGTATCCTGCTCGGCCAGGCGCTTCTCGAGGCGCTCGGCGACAAGCGCGGCATCTCCCGCTACGGCGATGCGCTCGTGCCGCTCGACGAAGCCTTGGCACAGGCCGTGGTCGACATCTCGGGCCGTCCGTACCTGGTGCACTCGGGCGAGCCGGCCGGCTACGAGTTCCACCTCATCGGCGGCCACTTCACCGGGTCGATGGTGCGCCACTTCTTCGAGGCGCTCGTGCTGAACGCGCGGCTCACCGTGCATCTGAAACTCGTCGAGGGGCGGGATCCGCACCACATCGCCGAGGCCGAGTTCAAGGCCTTCGCGCGCGCGCTGCGTCAGGCGAAGGCATTGGATCCGCTCGTCGCCGGTATCCCCTCGACCAAGGGCGCCCTGTGACCCAGGGCGTCGCGGCTCCCGGTCCCTCGGCACGCTCGGGGAACGGCAGGAAACGCGTCGTCGTGCTCGACTACGGCTCCGGCAACGTCCACTCGGCGGTGAAGGCGCTCGCGAAGGCAGGCGCCGAGGTCGAGCTGACCCGCGACGCGCGCGCGGTCGCCGAGGCCGACGGGCTGCTCGTACCGGGGGTGGGGGCGTTCGACGCCGTGATGCGGCAGCTGCGCGAGGTGCGCGGCGACGAGCTCATCGACCGTCGACTCGCAGGGGGGCGGCCGGTGCTGGGCATCTGCGTCGGCGAGCAAGTGATGTTCGAGCGCGGTGTCGAGCGCGGCATCGAGACCGAGGGGCTCGGGCAATGGCCGGGTACCGTGCGCAAGCTCGAAGCCGATGTGCTGCCCCACATGGGCTGGAACACGGTCGAAGCCCCGGAGAACTCGGTGCTGTTCCGCGGCATCGCCGAGGAGCGCTTCTACTTCGTGCACAGCTACGCCGCGACCGAGTGGACCATCGAGGGGCGCACGGAGGCCACCCGGCCGCTCGTCACCTGGGCCGAGCACGGCGAGCGTTTCATCGCAGCCGTCGAGAACGGCCCGCTGAGCGCCACCCAGTTCCACCCCGAGAAGTCCGGAGAGGCGGGCATCCAGCTGCTGCGCAACTGGATCTCGACCCTCTGATTCGAATATCAAGGAGAACCGTACGCATGAGTGAACTGGCGCAGGGGCCCAAGCTGCAGCTGCTGCCCGCGATCGACATGGTCGATGGCAAGGCGGTCCGCCTCACGCAGGGCGAAGCCGGAACCGAGACGAACTACGGCAGCCCGGTCGACGCCGCGCTCGACTGGATCGACCAGGGCGCCGAGTGGATCCACCTGGTCGACCTCGATGCAGCCTTCGGCCGCGGCAGCAACGTCGCGGTGGCGCGCAAGATCATCAAGCGCGCGGGCGACGTGAACATCGAGTTCTCCGGCGGCATCCGCGACGACGAGAGCCTCGAGGCCGCGCTCGAGATGGGCGCGCGCCGGGTCAATCTCGGCACGGCCGCGCTCGAGAACCCCGAGTGGACCCGGGCGGTGATCGCCCGCTACGGCGAGCAGATCGCCGTCGGCCTCGACGTGCGCGGCGAGACCCTCGCCGCCCGCGGCTGGACCGAGGACGGGGGCAACCTCTGGACGGTGCTCGAGCGTCTCGAGGAAGCCGACTGCGCGCGCTACGTCGTGACCGACGTCACCAAAGACGGCACGCTGCGCGGCCCCAATATCGAGCTGCTGAAGCAGGTCTGCGCGCGGGCCTCGCGCCCCGTGGTCGCGTCCGGCGGCGTGTCGAGCCTCGACGATCTCGCGGCGCTGCGCGAGATCGTGCCCCTCGGCGTGGAGGGCGCGATCGTCGGCAAGGCGCTCTACGACGGCGCCTTCACGCTTCCCGCGGCTCTCGACGTGGCCGGGCGCTAGAGCCCGCCGGGCGGAGGCCGAGCTCATGGCCATCAAGAAGCTCCCCTCGACGGGCGACGCGCCGCGCTCCACGGGCGTTCCGGAGAGCCTCGTCGCGGGCGGTCCCGCGGACTCGGCCGGCTTCCCCTGGGAGGGCCGCACGTTCGAGCATCACGGCACCGACTTCGCCGACGACGACGGTGAGACGCCGGATGAGCTGCGCACGGCCGTGTCAGCAGTGCGCGAGGTCGCGGGTGCGGTGGTCCGGGGCGATGCGGATCCCGACGCGCTCGCGGAGGCGAACGCCGACGCGATCCTCGCCCTCTCGCGCGTGCGCGTGCTGATCCCGCTCCTCGCCGAGGCGGGGGACACGGGGATCACCCCCGACGGCCGCACGGTCGAGAAATCGCAGGAGCTGTCGATCGTGACGATCGCCGCACCTGACGGGCGGCGAGTGATGCCCGTGTTCAGCTCCGTCACCGCGATGCGCGCCTGGCACGCCGATGCCCGTCCGATCCCGGTGCCCGGGCCGCAGGCCGCGCTCGCCGCGGCTCAAGAGGAGACCGACCTGATCATCGTGGACCCCGGCAGTCCCGAGCGCGAGTTCGGTGTGCGGCGCACGCAACTGCGTGCCGTGGCGCTGGGGGAGCGCTGTCTGCCGGCGTGGGCGGATCCTGCGGTGATCGAGGCGTTCCGAGCATCGACCGCCCGCGACCCGCGCGTGGTCGAGGTGCTGCTGGTGCCGGGCGATCCCGAAGCTCGGCTGCTCGCCCCCGAGACCGACGTGGTGCTGCGCATCGCGTCGGGGCTCGCCAGAGACGAACTGCAGGAGGTCGTCACCGGGCTGCAGCAGCGGTGGGCCGCGAGTGACCTCATCGCCGAGCGGGTCGACTCGCTGCGCATCCGGGCCGTCGCCGCCTGAGGGGTGCCGCGGCGACTTCCGCGCTGCTCTGCGGGTGGCGACGCGCCCGCGGATGCGGTCGTGCATGTCCGAGGCACCTGTTACGCTCTCGTACACATCCGGCTCAATGCGAAGGAGCAAGCCCTTATGACTTCGAGCACGTCAACAATGGCGGCGCCCCAGCCCCGCGCGGAATGGACGGGCCAGATCGGCTTCATCATCTCCGCCATCGGTTCGGCGGTGGGTCTCGGCAATATCTGGCGCTTCCCGGGCGTCGCCTACGAGAACGGCGGCGGCGCCTTCCTGATCCCGTACATCGTCGCACTGCTGACCGCGGGCATTCCGATCCTCTTCCTCGATTACGCCATCGGGCACCGCTTCCGGGGCTCCGCACCGCTCGCATTGCGGAGACTCGCGGGCAAGATGGGCGAGGGAATCGGGTGGTTCCAGGTGATGATCTGCGTGTTCATCGCGATCTACTACACCGCGGTGCTGGCGTGGGCCGCGAGCTACTTCGTGTTCTCGTTCAACGTGCCGTGGCGAGATGACGCGACGGGGTTCTTCGTCGGCGAGTACCTGCAGCTCTCGGATGCGCCATTCACGATGGACTTCGTGCCGGGCGTGCTCATCCCGCTGGTGCTGATGTGGGTGATCACCCTCGTCGTGCTGGGCGCGGGTGTGGTGAACGGCGTGCAGCGCATCAACATGATCGCGATCCCGCTGCTCATCGTGGGCTTCCTCGCCCTGGTGATCCGCGCCCTGTTCCTGCCGGGAGCCGCTGAAGGGCTCAATGCGCTCTTCACGCCCGATTTCGGGGCGCTCGCCGATCCCGGGGTCTGGGTCGCCGCGTACAGCCAGATATTCTTCTCGCTGTCGGTGGCCTTCGGCATCATGATGACCTACGCCTCCTACCGCAAGCGCCGCTCGAACATGACGACGCCCGGCCTCGTCGTCGCCTTCGCGAACTCGTCGTTCGAGATCCTCGCGGGCATCGGGGTGTTCGCAACGCTCGGGTTCTTCGCTTTCCAGCAGGGCATCGGCATCGACGAGCTCGAGGGTCTGACCGGAGTCGGGCTTGCGTTTATGACCTTCCCGGCGATCGTCGCCGAGATGCCGGGCGGGCCGTTCTTCGGGGCGCTGTTCTTCGGGTCGCTCACGCTCGCGGCGCTCACCTCGCTCATTTCGATCCTCGAGGTCGTCTTCGCCGGTGTGATCGACAAGTTCGGGATCGGCCGCAAGACGGCGGCCTACGGCCTCGGCGGCGTACTCGCGGTGATCTCGATCCTGCTCTTCGGCACGACGTCGGGACTCGTGGCGCTCGACACGATCGACAACTGGGCGAACAACATCGGCATCGTCGCCTCGGCCGTGGTGATGACCATCACGGTGCTCTGGATTAGACGAGCCGGGCGCGAGCTGAGCGGGCACCTCAGTGCCCTGTCGACCTTCAAGGTCGGGCGCACCTGGTTGTTCCTCGTCTCGGTGCTCGGCCCGGTGGTGCTCGGCTACATGCTCGTCGCCACGGTCATCGACCTGATCAACAACCCCTACGGGGGCTATGACACGACCTACCTGCTGATCGTGGGCTGGGGATCGGTGCTCGTCATGATCGTCGGATCCGTCGTGCTCACGGCGCTGCCGTGGAAGTTCGCACCGGATCGATTCACGCCGTGGCCGCCGCTCGATTCCTCCGGGAAGCCGGCGGCGTCCGAGACGGTCCGGTCCGGTCGACCCGCCGATATCGAGGGAGGTGCGCGATGACCCCCATCGCGATCGTATTCCTGGTGCTCTCCGCCGTGGTGGTCTGGGGAGGTCTCGTCGTCAGCGCGATCTTCCTGGGTCGCCGTCCCGAGATCGTGCACTATCCGGCGGGCGGAGACGATCCCGCCTCCGAGGAGGTCTACGACCTGCCTCCGATCCGGGACACGTGAGCCTGCTCGTCTCATGAGCCTGTCGAAGGAAACGACGGCTGGTGCCGCTCAGAACATGTTGAGCAGCAGCACGTAGCAGGCGGTACCCGCCGCGATGCTGAGCAGCGCGCGCCGCTTGCCGAGCAAGTGCACGACCACGGTCACCGCGGAAGCTGCCGCGATCGCCCACAGCTCGCCAGGGCGGGCGATGATCTCCTCTCGCAGCACGACGACGACCAGGATCAGCAGCAGGCCGGCGGGCATCCAGCTGCCGAGCCGCTGTACGAGTTTCGACTTGCGCAGCGGTTTGAGTACCGCGAACGGGATCGCGCGCAGGCCGAGGGTGATGATACCGCCGATCGCGATCGCGGAGATCAGGTACCAGACGGTTATGTCAGTCATCGTCGTCTCCCGTCGCTGCTGCGGTGCGTCGGACGAGCAGGTGCCGCGCGACGAGCAGCGCGGTGAAGATGATGAGCGCGACGAGCAGTGCGGAGCTCGGGGCGATGAGGATCGCCGCGGTCACGGAGAGGCCGGCCAGCACGATCGACGGGATCTCCCTGCGGCTCCGGGCCGCGTCGAGGGTCATCACGATGAAGAGGGCGTAGAGGGCGAACTCGAAGCCCTCCACGGGCTCGGGCAGAGCGTTTGCGATCGCGACGCCGACGAGTCCGCCCGCGACCCAGTAGCCCTGCATGGCCAGCTGGCCGGTGACGATACGCGTCGAGGTGAGGCTCGATTGCGGCATGAGCGCGTAGGTCGCGTAGGCCTCATCGATGAGCGCGTACACCGAGTAGGCGCGCGGCAGCCCGCTCCGCACCCGAGCCAGCGGGAAGGAGAAGGCGTAGAAGACGTGCCTGAAGTTCAGGGCGAAGACCGTGGCCGCGATGGTGATCAGCGGGGTCGCCGTAGCGAGCATGCTCACCATGAGCAGTTCGACGGAGCCCGCGAAGATGCCGATCGAGAGCGCAGGTGCGAGCCACCAGGGGAGCCCCGCCTGCACCACGAGCAGCCCGAGAGCCACGCCGAGCGGGAAGATCCCCAGCCCGACGCCGAGCGAGTCTACGAGCCCCTTCCGCGCCTCCGCCGTCGTCACCGGGGTCAGATCACCGAACCCGTGTACTTCTCCCCGGGGCCGGCACCCGGGGCGTCGGGGATCGCCGAGGCCTCGCGGAACGCCAGCTGCACCGAGCGCAGTCCGTCGCGCAGGGGGCGGGCGTGGGAGTCGCTGATCTCGGGCGCGCCGGCGGTGATGAGCCCGGCGAGGGCGTTGATGAGCTTGCGGGCCTCGTCGAGGTCGGTCTCGTTCTCGGGATCGTCGGCGAGGCCGCACTTGATCGCGGCTGCGCTGAGCAGGTTCACCGCCGCCGCGGTGATGACCTCGACGGCCGGCACCTCGGCGATGTCTCGAGCCGCCTGAGTCGCGGCCAGCGCCTCCGACTCGTGGATCGATGCGTCGTGCTGCGGGTTCTCGCTCATGCTGTCCTGACTGTCTGGGGGATATCTGTGCTAAACTTGCCTGTGGTTCTCGGCAACATGCCGAGATGCGGAAGAGGAGATTCTCCCACCCGGCACCGCATTCAAGGTTACCGGGTAGTTGGCACCCCGCCGTTCGCGGCAGCTCATAAGGGTGCGGGCGGCGCGTGCGCGGCCCTGATCTCTCTCCGTCGCTTCGATCAGAAGCGCCCATCACTTGAGATCAGAGGAGCCGGCGATCAGCGATCCCCGTACGAATGACAGAATCCGCGTCCCCGAGGTGCGACTGGTAGGACCCAGTGGCGAGCAGGTCGGGGTCGTCCCGATCGAGACTGCGCTGCGCCTGGCGGCCGACGCCGATCTCGATCTCGTTGAGGTCGCCCCGAACTCGAAGCCTCCCGTGGCGAAGATCATGGACTTCGGCAAGTTCAAGTACGAGGCGGCTCAGAAGCAGAAGGAAGCCCGTCGTAATCAGGCGAACACGATCCTCAAGGAGGTTCGGTTCCGCCTGAAGATCGACAAGCACGACTACGAGACCAAGACGAAGCGTGCGATCGGCTTCCTGTCGCAGGGCGACAAGGTGAAGGCGATGATCCTGTTCCGCGGCCGCGAGCAGTCGCGTCCCGAGATGGGTGTGCGTCTGCTGCAGCAGTTCGCCGAGGACATCGCGGAGTTCGGCACCGTGGAGTCGCGTCCCCGGATCGACGGTCGCAACATGGTGATGGTGATCTCGCCGATCAAGAACAAGTCCGAGGCGAAGGCCGAGCTGAACGCTCGTCGCGCCGAGGAGAAGGCCAGCCGCAAGGCGGACAAGGCGGCAGGCTCCGCCCCCGCCGGCGAGTAATCTACGGCGCACTGCCTCGCGCAGCTGCCCCGTGCAATATGCAGCCGTTCACGGCGCGCACACAACAAGGAGAAATCGATGCCCAAGCAGAAGACCCACTCGGGGGCCAAGAAGCGCTTCAAGCTCACCGGCTCCGGCAAGCTGATGAAGCAGCAGGCCGGCATGCGCCACAACCTCGAGGTCAAGGCCTCGAAGCGCAAGCGCCGTCTGAACGCCGAGCAGGTGCTCGCCAAGGGCGACGCCAAGCAGGCGATGAAGCTCCTCGGCCACTGATCCGGCCCGTCAACACCCCAGACTTTTCGTAAGGAAGAATAGAAATGGCTAGAGTCAAGCGGGCCGTCAACGCCCACAAGAAGCGTCGCGTCATCCTCGAGCGCGCCGAGGGCTACCGCGGGCAGCGTTCGCGCCTGTACCGCAAGGCCAAGGAGCAGGTCACCCACTCCCTCGTCTACGCGTACAACGACCGTCGCAAGAAGAAGGGCGATTTCCGTCGCCTCTGGATCCAGCGCATCAACGCTGCATCGCGCGCCAACGGCCTCACCTACAACCGCTTCATCCAGGGTCTTGCTCTGGCCGGTGTCGAGGTCGACCGCCGCATGCTCGCCGAGCTCGCCGTGAACGAGCCCGCCGCGTTCACCGCGCTGGTCGAGGTTGCGAAGAACGCCCTCCCCGAGGACACCTCGGCTCCGAAGGCAGCGTAAGCACTTTGCTCTTTCGAGCAGCACCCCGTCACCGGTAACGGTGACGGGGTGCTGCTGTTTCTGCGGAGGACGTACCGAGGCCGTGCCGACGCCCTGCCGAAGCCCGGCAGGCGGCGGGCGGGTAGTGTGGACGGGTGAACGATGCGATCCTCAGCAACCCCAAGGCTCCCCGTGTCAGGCGCGCCGCTGCTCTCGCCCGGAAGAAGGAGCGGCAGGAGCAGGGCCGTTTCCTGGTCGAGGGTCCGCAGTCGGTGCGCGAGCTGCTTGCGCACCGGCCCGAGCTCGCCGAGGTCGTATACGCCTCGATGGGCAACGAGCCCTGGCAGCACGAGGTCGACCGACTCGCCTCCGACGCCGGAGTGCGAATCGAGCGGGCCACTGAAGAGGTCATCGCGGCGCTCGGCGAGACGGTGAACCCGCAGGGTGTGGTCGCCGTCGCGCGCGTCCAGGAGGCGGATCTCGCCGAGGCGCTGCAGGCTGCGCGGCTCGTGGCGATTCTGCACGAGGTTCGGGATCCCGGCAATGCGGGGACGGTGCTGCGTGCGGCGGATGCGGCCGGGGCCGATGCCGTGATCTTCGCGGGTGAGAGCATCGACCCGTTCCATCCGAAGGTCGTGCGGTCGACCACGGGATCGCTCTTCCACTTGCCAGTGGTCGTGGTACCGACCCTGGCGGCGGCGGTCGGCGCGGCGAGTACCGCAGGCCTCACGACGCTGGCGGCCGACGTGCGCGGCGACGAACTGCCGGTCGCGCAGGCCGAGGGGACGCTTGCTGGCCGGGTCGCCTGGGTGTTCGGCAATGAGGCGCGCGGTTTGAGCGAGGCGGATCGTGCTCTGACCGACCGCTCGCTCAAGCTCCCGATCTACGGCGCGGCCGAATCGCTGAACCTCGCCACCGCGGCAAGCGTGCTCCTCTACGCCACGGCGTTTGCGCAGCGAGCATAGAGCGAAACGCGAAGCGTTTCGCCGCGAGCTGCGGTGCCGCACACGGCGGCAGGCGAGCATAGAGCGAAACGCGAAGCGTTTCGCCGCGAGCTGCGGTGCCGCACACGGCTCGCTGGCCGGGAGACGCGAGCCCGGGGATGATGCCGTGGTACCACGTGGAGGGTACCCGGGGCCGATGCGCGTCGAACGCCCTTTCGCGACGATGGGAGCATGAAGCTCGTTCAGCTCCTGCACCGGCCCGCCGTACTCCTCCCGACCGCGCTGATCGCGGCCTGCCTGCTCGCAGCCGGGATCGCGGTGACCGCCTGCGGTTATCTCGCGTATGCGACGCAGCCGATCACCGCGCTCCCCGCGCAGTAGCGTCGAGGCTAGGGGAGCAGGCTCGCGCCGATCCTCTCGCCGGGCTGGAAACCCGGCAGGATTGCGAACACCGCCGATCCCACGTGGGTGACCCACTCATTGAGCAGATCGGCCTCGTCGAGACGCCGCTGGATCGGCACGAACTGCGCGAGCGGGTCGCGCTGGTAGCACGCGAACAGCAGGCCGGCCTCGCTCCCGTCGTCGTAGTTGGCCGCGCGGCGGAAGATCCGCTCGGCAGGGTCGGTCGAGTGCGCGCGCCGGATGTGCGCCGCCATGGGTATCACGCTGAGCCCGCGCGCGTCCCTCGCCTCGAAATCGGCCGGGGTGTGCTCACCGCCGTCACCCGAGGGCGGTGGTGCCGACAGCGGTGCCCCGTCGGTGAGCCTGCGACCGACCGCCTGCTCGCGGCCGGGCCGATCCACCTCGTCCCAGGTATCGAGCTCCATGCGGATGCGTCGCAGCACGAGTGCGCTGCCTCCCGCCAGCCAGCCGGCCTCCGACCCGAGCCACACCAGCGCATCGAAGTCGGGCTCGGCGGGCGACGGGTTCACCGTGCCGTCGACCTGACCCATGAGATTGCGCATGGTCGTGCCGTCGCCCTCCGAACCGCGCGCCCGTCGGAAGCCGCGCTGCCGCCACAGCGGCTCGACGAAACCGGCCAGATCTCGGTCGAGCATGCGCGCGGCGTGCGAGATCGGGATCAGGTCGTCGGACTCGACGATGATCAGCAGGTCGCCGCCGTCGAAGTCTCCGCTCAGCCGATCGCGGGTGAACGCGGGCAGCGGGGCGAGCCAGGCGGGGCGCGAGGCGCCCGCGCGCCCGACGAGGTCGGGGCCGACTCCGACGGTCACGGTGAGCCTGGCGGGTCGGGCCGCGAGCTCGGGCTCGGGATCGGCGAGCGGAGCCCCGCCCGAGGTGAGCCCCTCGATGTCTCCCGTGAGCACTCGGAACATGCGCCGCAGCGCATCCGCGTCGGTGTCGGCGAGCAGGCGGTACGCCGCATACAGCGTATGCGCGGCCGGAGCGGTGACGATCCCGGCCTGGTGCGGACCGTGGCAGGGGAGGGATTCGCCCCCGAAGCCGGGCAGCTCGCCGCCGGTGCCGAGCGACGGCTCCGTCTCGGCAGCGGCCGCGGTGCCCGGGGGAGGCGGATCGGCTGCACGCCGGGCGGCCCCGATCCCGAGCGCACCGCCCGCGCCCAGCACCGCGCCGAGCCCGGCCCCCAGCGCGCCGCCCGTGAGCAGCGCGCGGCGGCCGAGCTTCGGCGCGGCGTCGGATTCGGCGGGTGCGGTGCGCGGCTCCCGCTCAGTGCCCGCCATGATCGGCGTGCTCGCCGGCACCGTGCTCGCCGGGATCCTGATCGCCGTAGTTCTCGTTGGCGCCGGCGTAGTCCTTCACGAGCACCGAGAAGGACGCCTCGCTGCCGTCATCGAACGCGACCGTGATCGGCACCTCGTCGCCCGCGAGCAGTTCGTGCACGAGGTCCATGAGCATGATGTGGTCGGCGCCGGGCGAGAACTCGATGGAACCGCCGGCGGGCACGACGACCTCGCCCGGGATCTCCTGCATCACGCCGGAGGAGGTCACCTCGTGCAGTTCGGCGCTGCCGGCGGCCTCGCTCTCGACCGACACGATCACGCGATCCTCGTCACCGTGGTTCTCGAGGCTGCCGAAGACGCCGGTCATGCCCCCGGTGTCGCCGGCCTTGGCCCAGCCGTCGGCGAGCGCGATACTCGACGCGCCGTCGGTTTGGACCGCGCCGGGCGCGGGAGAGCCGCTGGAGGCATCCTCGGCGGCACCCGTCGAGCACCCCGCGAGCAGCGGGGCGGTCAGGGCGAGGGCGGCGAGCGGCGCGAGGGCGAGGGCGGATCGCTTGCGGTTCATCGTGCGTCCCCCTCCGAGTCGGTTCCGAGTGCGCGGCGCTTGCGGGCCATGAGGGCCAGCGCCGCGAGGACCACGGCGACGCCACCGGCGCCGATGAGGATCGCGGTCCAGGCGCCCCCGGCGGCGGAAGAGGTTTCCTCAGTGGCCGTTTCATCGGCTCTGCCGTCGTCTGCGTCGGAGTCGACGTCGGAGTCGGCACCGGCGACCGGATCGGCAGAACCGTCGGTCTCGACGATCGCGGCGTCTTCGGCCTGGGTCGGTCCGGGCGCGCCGAGCTGCAGTACGAAGCCGCCCTCGATCGGGTGGCCATCGCTCGACACCACACGCCAGGCGATGTCGTAGTCGCCCTCGGGCAGATCCGAGGTCAGCGGCTGAGTGACGTCGGGGCCCGAGACCTCCGGGGCGCCGTCGGTGACGTCGGCGCCGTCGGTCGAGGTGACGACGATCTCGGTGCCGACCTCGATGATGCTGTTGTTGAAGGAGAGGCGGATCGCGTCTGCCGAGCCGGTCTGCGCGTCGGCGACGACGCTGCGATCGACGAGCTCGTCGTGGGCGAGGGCGGGGGAGGCGACGCCGAGGGACAGCCCGAGCGTCGCAAGGGCGGCGAGGGCGAGGGCGGCGATACGGCTGCGCTTCGGGGCGAAGCGTCGATGGGTGGGATTCGTAGTGAGGTGCATCAGTGGTCTTTCTCGTGCGGCCCGGTGCACGTTCGAGCGCGCGCATTCGGTGCGCGGCGGGTGATCCGGGCGAACTGCGGTGAGGGAGGGGAGGCGCCGTGAGGCGCGATCCCTATGCGGAGAAAGACGCCGCGGGAGGCCCGCGGTGACTGATCGCCGAGCGGGCGAGGAAACGCGCGCGCAGCGGGGCGCGGAAGACGAGGGGGCGGATCGCGGGGCGCCGTGACGACACCGGGACGGGCCGAGGACGCGCCCACGGCAGCGCGCGGCGCACGAGGTGGGCGAGGGCGAGGTAGGCGCGCTCGCCGCGGTGCAGCAGCGCGACGGTGAGCACAGCGGCGACCGCGTGGCCGATCCACATCGCAGTGTCGGCCGACGCCGCCGAGGCGAGGTCCGGCGCGAAGCCCTGCAGCGCCGCGAGGTGGGCCGCGTGCGCCGGAGCGGGCGGGCCCTGCGGGTCGGCGCTGACGAGGTCGACGCCCGCGAAGATCCAGTGATAGAGGAACTGGGCGATCCCGACCGCCGTCGCGAGTCGCCAGAGGGAGGCGACGCGACCGGCGAGGGCGGTGCAGAGGGGAAGGGCGAGGATCGCCGTCACGGCCACGGCGGGCCAGGTGATCGCGCCGCCCGCGATCCCGTGGGACGCGGCGGCGAGGAGCGTCGCCGCGAGAGACCCTGCTGCTCCGCGCGCGGTGCGCGTGCTCCGACTCATGGGGGAGCGGCGCGATTCCGCCGATCCCGTGCGGCCTGTTCGGGCGCGAGCCATCGAGACGTCTCGATGGGCGCGCTCGATCGGCCGCGTTCCCTGCATGACGGCCAGTCTACCTCCCGACGCTGGAGGCGGACTCGGCAGGGGGCCGGGCGCGACGCCGTCCGAGTGGGAGCGGCGGCTCGGCGAACCGGTAGAATGGTGCCTCGTGTCAGCGAGTGAAACGAACCCCGCAGCGGCGGGCGGGGCCCAGCAGCCCGAGTCCGCCAACCCGATCACCCAGCAGGCGGCCGACGCCGCCGTCGACGCGGCGCTCGCCGCTTTCGCCGCGGTCGGCTCCCTCGCCGAGCTCAAGGCGGCCCGCACCGAGCACTCCGGCGAGGCCTCGGCGATCGCCAGGCTCAACGCGCTCATGCGCCAGGTGCCCAAGGACGAGAAGGCCGCGACCGGCAAACTGATGGGTCAGGCCCGAGGTCGCATCGAGGGTGCCTACAAGGGGCGCGAGGCCGAGCTCGCCGAGCAGGAGGCCGCCGAGAGGCTCGCAGCCGAGACCGTCGACGTCACCGCGGCCCCCGTGCGGCGCAGTACGGGCACGCGTCACCCGCTCGCCCAGCTGCAGGACGAGGCCTCAGACATCTTCATCGGCATGGGCTGGGAGATCGCGGAGGGGCCCGAGATCGAGCACGAGTGGTTCAACTTCGACGCGCTCGGCTTCGATCCCGACCACCCCGCCCGCGCCATGCAGGACACCTTCTTCGTCGAGCCGGCCGACCGGCACCTGCTGCTGCGCACCCACACCTCGCCCGTGCAGATCCGCGCCCTCCTCGAGCGCGAGCTGCCCGTCTACGTCGTCGCTCCCGGTCGGGTCTACCGCACCGACGAGCTCGACGCCACGCACACCCCGGTCTTCCAGCAGATCGAGGGCCTCGCAATCGACCGCGGGCTCACGATGGCGCACCTGCGCGGCACCCTCGAGCACTTCGCCCGGCAGATGTTCGGCGCCGAGGCGAAGATCCGTCTGCGCCCCAACTTCTTCCCGTTCACCGAGCCCTCGGCCGAGATGGACGTGTGGCAGCCCAATGCCAAGGGCGGCGCTCGCTGGGTCGAGTGGGGCGGTTGCGGCATGGTCGACCCCAACGTGCTGCTCGCGGCCGGGATCGACCCCGATGAGTACCAGGGCTTCGCGTTCGGCATGGGGATCGAGCGCACCCTGCAGTTCCGCAACGACCTCAATGACATGCGCGACATGGTCGAGGGCGATGTGAGATTCAACCGTCAGTTCGGAGGACTGGTCTAATGCGCGTTCCACTCAGCTGGCTCGGCGAGTTCGTCTCGCTGCCGTCCGATGCGACCCCCGAGCAGGTGCACGCCGACCTGGTGCGCGTCGGCTTCGAGGAGGAGTCGATCCGCCGCTTCGATGTGACCGGCCCCGTGGTCGTCGGCGAGGTGCTCTCGCGCGAGCCCGAGGAGCATTCGAACGGCAAGACCGTCAACTGGTGCCAGGTGCGGGTCGCGCTGCCGGGCGAGCGCGCCGCCGACGGCGGCGAGGACGTGCGCGGGATCGTCTGCGGCGCCCACAACTTCGACGCCGGCGACAAGGTCGTGGTGACCCTTCCCGGTGCCGTCCTGCCCGGCGGCTTCGAGATCGCCGCGCGCAAGACGTACGGCCACGTCTCCGACGGCATGATCGCTTCGGCGCGAGAGCTCTCGCTCGGCGAGGACCATGACGGCATCATCGTGCTCTCGAGGCTCGGGTTCGATCCCGACTCGCCCGAGCTCGAGGTCGGCAGCGACGCAAAGGCGCTGCTGGGGCTGGACCAGACCGCCGTCGAGATCAACGTGACCCCGGATCGCGGGTACGCCTTCTCGATCCGCGGGGTCGCTCGCGAGTACGCCCACTCGACCGGGGCCGAGTTCTCGGATCCGGCCTTCTCCCGCGAACCCGCTGCGGCGTCGGGCTTCCCGGTCACGATCTCCGATGAGGCCCCGATCCGCGGTCGGGTCGGCGCGACCGGTTTCGTGACCCGCGTCGTGCGCGGGATCGACCAGTCCCGCCCCACGCCCGCGTGGATGGTGGCCCGTCTGCAGCTCGCGGGCATCCGCTCGCTGTCGCTCGAGGTCGACATCTCGAACTACGTCATGCTCGAGCTCGGCAACCCGCTGCACGCCTACGACCTCGCTAAGCTGCAGGGCGGCATCACCGTGCGCCGCGCGGTCGAGGGGGAGACGCTCGTCACCCTCGACGGCCAGGAGCGCAAGCTGCACCCCGAGGACCTGCTGATCACCGACGATTCGGGCCCCATCGGGCTCGCCGGCGTGATGGGCGGCGAGTCGACCAAGGCCGACGAGAGCACGACCGACGTGCTCATCGAGGCGGCGACGTTCGACCCGGTGTCGGTCGCCCGCACGGCACGCCGTCACAAGCTGCCGAGCGAGGCCTCGAAGCGCTTCGAGCGCGGTGTGGATCCGCTCGTCGCTCGCGCCGCAGCGCAGCGCATGGTCGACCTGCTGGTCGAGCTCGCGGGCGGCACGGCCGACGAACTCGGCAGCGATATCGTGCCCGACTGGCAGGCTCCCGTGGTGCGCCTGCACACGTCGCGGGTGAACGCGCTGCTCGGCACCGATTACAGCGACGAGGAGATCCGCGGCGCCATCGAGATGATCGGCTGCACGATCTCGCTCGGAACCGCCGGCGATCCGGATCTGCTCTTCGTCACGCCGCCCAGCTGGCGCTCCGATCTCACCCGCCCGGCCGACCTGATCGAGGAGGTCGCGCGCATCGTCGGATACGACCGCATCCCCTCGCAGCTGCCCGTCGCCCCGGCCGGTCGCGGTCTCACCCGCGAGCAGCGCCTGCGCCGCCGCGCCGCCAACGTGGCAACCGCCGCGGGCCTCGACGAGGTGCAGAGCTATCCGTTCGTCTCCCGCGCCCAGCTCGACGCGTTCGGCGCCGGAGCGGAGGCCGCCGCTGCCGAGCCCGACGCTGTCGCCGCCGGGGCGAAGCGCTCGCCGAAGATCGATGCGGTGCGCCTCGCGAACCCGCTCGACGGCGAGGCGCCGTTCCTGCGCCGCTCGCTGCTGCCCGGCCTCGTGACGGCGGCGCAGCGCAACGTGTCGCGCGGCATGACCGACCTGGCACTGGTCGAGTTCGGCTCGGTCTTCGAGCCTCCGACGAGCTCGGAGCAGGCGACCGCCGCCGGCGCCGCTCTCGGCACCGATGCGGTGCCGCCTCTCGCCGAGCGTCCCTCCGACGAGGTGCTCGCGGAGCTGGACGCCTCCATCCCGCAGCAGCCGCGCCGCTCGGCGGGACTGCTGCTCGGCGATGCCGTCGCGAAGCAGCCGGGCGAGACGGCGCGGGCCTACGACTGGGCGGATGCCCTCGACGCGGCACGCACGGTCGCCGCAGCGGTCTCGGCCGAGCTGGTCGTCTCGCAGGGTTCGCACCGGGCCTTCCACCCCGGCCGCACGGCCGAGCTCGCGATCCGCGTCGCGGATGACACCGACGGCAACGAGGGCGGCCTCGAGGTCGTCGGCGTGGCAGGCGAGCTGCTGCCTGAGCTCGTCGCCGAGTACCACCTGCCCGGTCGAGTGGCGGCCTTCGAGCTCGATCTCGGGCGCATCATCGATCTGGCCCCGCGCGAGCCGGAGACCTCTCCGCTCTCGACCTACCCCGCGGCCACGCAGGATCTCACCCTCGTGATCGGCGAGGAGGTGCCGGCCGGCGACCTGCTCGCGGTCGTGGTCGCCGGCGCCGGCGATCTGCTCGAGGACGCGCGAGTGGTCGACGACTACCGCGGAACGGGCATCGAAGAGGGACAGAAGGCGGTCACGTTCGCGCTCCGCTTCCGCGCACCGGATCGTACGCTCAAGGCCGAGGAGGCGAGCGAGGCGAAACTCGCCGGTGTGGCGGCGGCAGAGCTCGCGTTCGGCGCGAAGCTGCGGGAGTAGAGGGGGCCGGTCGCGGAGCGGCCCGGCAGGGCCCTGGCTACAGCCGAACGGCGACCTCGGCTGTCGAGGGGCCACCGCACTCCTCGGTGCCTCCGGTGCGCTGCCACACCGGTGTGACCCTGATCTCGGCCTTGATCTCGCCGTCCGCGTCGAGGGCTCGAACGCGCAGGGGCTCTTCGAGGTATGAGAGCGGAGCCGTCCAGCGTGTGTCGTCACCCTCGACATGGGCGGCTTCGACTGACTGAACGTCGCAGCCGGCCCGACCGCAGACCAGCAATTGCGTCACCGGGTTGCTCGCGGCCTCATCGCCCTCGACGGCGATGAGGAGTGTCTGGGGATGTCCCACGGCGGTGCAGTACTGCTCCGTGTTCGTGCAGCCGGAAAGCAGCGTCGCTGCTCCGATCGCGCCGATTACCGAGAGCGCGGCCTGGATGGAGCGAACCGTGGAGGTCATGGACTGATCCTCTCAGGGCTCTCCGCGCTCCTGCATCGAGGCTCAGGGTCATGCTACGAGAGGACCTCCCACCCGGGGCAGACGGGCCGTTCGCCACTGTAGACCTCTCGCACCGATGTAGATCTCTCGCACTGTGTCAGAGATCTACATCGGTACGGGAGGTCTACACCGGCGGCAGGTGGGGACGCAGCCCTCGGGTTCCTCTGGGAAGGAAGACCGCGAGGAGGGCCGGCGCCGTTGTGCGTGTCGGTGGTCGCGAGGATACTGAGACCATCACCCCTGAGGAGGCGGCCATGTCAGTGCAGAAGATCATCCCCAACGTCTGGTGCCGAGGCAACGCGGAGCAGGCGGGAGCCTACTACGCCGAGGTCTTTCCCGGCGCGAGTTCCATCGTCGAGGCGCGGTATCCGAGCGAGGGTCTGCTCGACTTCCAGAGAGAACTCGCCGGCGAGCCGCTCACCGTGACGGTGCAGATCCCCGACCCGAGGGGAGTCGACTCGACGAGGTTCACGCTCATCAACGCGGGCGACGAGTTCTCTCCGAACCCCTCGATCTCGTTCATGATCAACTTCGATCCCCTCATGTTCGAGGGCGGTGAGGAAGCGGCGCGGGCGCGTCTCGACCTGCTGTGGCGCGGCCTCTCCGACGGCGGCACCGAGCTCATGGCGCTCGGCGAGTACCCCTTCAGCAGGCGCTACGGTTGGGTGCAGGATCGCTTCGGCGTGAGCTGGCAGCTCATGCTCACCGACCCCAAGGGCGACCCGAGACCGTTCATCGTGCCGTCCCTGATGTTCGGCGGGGCGGCGCAGAATCGTGCCGGAGAGGCCATCGATTTTTACACTTCGGTGTTCGAAGACGCCGAGCCCGGGGCGCGTTTCCCATACGGGGTGCAGACCGGGCCGGCGACGCCGGACGCGCTGATGTTCGGCGAATTCAGGATCGGCGAGCAGTGGTTCGCGGTCATGGATTCCGGCGTGGAGCAGTCCTTCTCCTTCACCTGCGGTATCTCGCTCGAGGTGCAGTGCGCCGATCAGGCCGAGATCGATAAGCTGTGGGTTGCCCTCTCAGCGGTTCCGGAGGCCGAGCAGTGCGGGTGGTTGGCGGATCGCTTCGGCGTCAGCTGGCAGATCGTCCCGGCGAATATGGGCGAACTGATGGCGCGGCCGAATGCCTACGCGAACATGATGAAGATGAAGAAGATCGTCATCGACGACTTCTGATCGGTCAGGGAACGCGTGGGGGCGGCATACGTGCCCACCCCACTGGGCGGGGACGAGCGGGGTGCTGAAGAGCGCGGCCGCTGCGGGTCGCGGCCGTGATGAAGGCGAAGGGGGAGTCGAGTGCGGGTGCGTGCCAGTTCGGTGAGTAAGGGTCCCGGAGGGCGAGCGCTCCCGGCGACCAGCGTGCACCTCTCGTCGGGCACCGCGGTGTTCGCCGGTGTCGAGACGGCGCAGCGGCCGACAGTGCTCGGTCTCATCGTCACGGGCCGCATGCGGCCCGACACGGGAGAGGTGACGATCGACGGCGTACCCGACGCGCGTGCGCTGCGGCGGCGGCTCGCGCTCGTCGACGCACCCGATGTGAGCGAGCCGCACGGCGACGTGCGCCTCGCAGATGTCGTCGCGGAGGAGCTGATGTTCGCGGGGCGCTCCCGCGGTCCGGTCTCGGTGCGGCGCGAGCTGGAGCGGTTGGACATCGCCGAGCGGGCTCGCACACCGATGGCGGATCTCGAACCCGGAGCGCGCGTGCGTGCGCTGTGCGAGCTCGCGCTCGAGCGTCCCGGGACGGAGGGGCTCGTGCTCGTCTCACCCGACAGGCACGGCGGCGATCCCGCTGAGTGGTGGGAGATCGCGTGCGAGCTCGCCGACCGGGGCGCTGCGATCCTGGTGATCGCGGGCCTCGCGGCCAGAGCCGCCATCGCAGCCGCTCCCGGCGGGTGGGGCACCGGGGAGGTGGCGAGGCTCGACGCCGAGCACCCCGCGCACGCACAGGGGGAGGAGCTCTCGTGAAGATCCTGCAGATGATCCGGTCCGAGTTCTCCCGGCTGTGGGCGACGCCCATGGCCCGCCTCGCCTTCGTCGCCCTGATGTGCGTGCCTCTGCTCTACGGCGGCCTCTATCTGTGGGCGAATCAGGATCCCTACGCCAAGCTCGATCAGGTGCCGGTCGCCCTCGTCGTGGCCGACGAGGGCGTGCAGCACGGCGACGCCCGCCGTTCCATCGGTGACGAGGTCGCGAAGAACCTCATCGAAGACGGCAGCTTCGACTGGAACCGGGTCTCGGCCCGAGACGCCGAGCGCGGCGTCGAAGACGGCGCCTACGACTTCTCGGTCACGCTTCCGAAGAACTTCACCGAGGCGCTCGAATCCTCCCGCGGCGACGATCCGCACCGCGCAGAGGTGCTCCTCACCACCAACGACGCCAACAGTTATCTCGCCTCGACCATCGGCGAGCAGGCGGTGAAGCAGATCCGCGAGCAGGTCGTACGCTCGGTGAACAAGGAGGCGGCGCGCGCGATGCTCGACGGTATCGCGGAGATCCGGACCTCCACGGTGCAGGCCCGCGACGGCGCCTCGAAGCTGGTCGACGGAGCCGGGCAGGCGCAGGACGGAGCGCATCAGCTGGCGCTCGGGGCCAACCAGGCTCACGCGGGCTCGACCGAGCTCTCGGGAGGTCTCGCGACGCTGCGAGACGCGACGGCCCAGCTGCCCTCCCAAACCGAGCAGCTCGCCGGCGGCGCCGCCCAGGTGGCCGCGGGCAACGAACAGGTCGCGCAGCTCGGACGCGAAGTGGCGGGGGCGAGCCAGCAGGCGCGCGACCGGCTCAGCTCCGACAGGGACGCGATTCTGAACGACCTCACCGCGGCCGGAGTGGCCCCCGAGGTGGTGTCCGCGGTAGCGGATCGGCTGGACGGCGTCGGCGGTGCGCTCGACGACGCGAACAGTCGCGTGCAGAGCACGAGCGCGCAGCTCGACACACTCGCCTCCGGCGCGCGTCAGGTCGCGGACGGGTCGCGGGCGCTCGCCGCCGCGAGTCCGCAGCTGGCCGCCGGTATCGCAACCGCCGCCGACGGCGCGACGCAGCTCGATGCCGGTCTCGGTGATCTCGCCACGGGGGCTCACGCCCTCGACGACGGGCTGGCACCTCTGGTGGCCGGCACCGAGCAGTTGCGCGACGGGCTCGCTGAGGGCGTCGAACGGATCCCCGACAGCAGCGACGAGCTGCGCGGCCGTCAGGCGGCGAACATCTCGGATCCCGTCGATCTGCGCACCGAGAAGGTGACCTCCGCAGGGACCTACGGCGCGGGGCTCGCCCCCTTCTTCGTCAGCCTCGCCGCCTGGATCGGCATCTACGCGCTCTTCCTGATTCTGAAGCCCGTGTCGAGGCGCGCGGTGACGGCGCTGCACGCGCCCGTGCGAGTCGCGGTCGCGGGTTGGGCGACGCCCGCTCTGCTCGGAGCGGTGCAGATGCTGGCCCTGTTCGGGATCGTGGCAGGGTCGCTCGGGTTCCAGGTCACGCACCCTCTGCCGGCCTACGGGCTCATGGCGCTCGCCTCCGCGACCTTCGCCGCGATCATCCTGGCGCTCAACGTGTGGCTCGGCAGCGTGGGCCAGTTCCTCGGGCTCGTGCTCATGGTCGTGCAGCTCGTGACCGCCGGAGGCACCTTCCCGTGGCAGACGCTGCCAGCGCCGCTCGCGGCGCTGCACCACTACCTGCCGATGTCGTTCGCGGTGGACGGGTTGCGGCAGCTGATGTACGGCGGCGACCTCGGTCACGCGGGGGTCGACGCGGTGAAGCTCGCGCTCTTCCTGGTGGCGGCGGTGCTGCTCGCGGCGCTCGGTGTGGCGCGGATGATGCGCTCGCGCACGCTGCGGGACCTGCAGCCCAGCCTCATCGGGTAGGGGGTCCGGAGGATCCGTCATTCTGACCGCGCCTTGGCTTATGTATACATAAATGCCGGTGAATGCCGAGATGTTTGCATAACTATCCATTTTGTGTATACGCTAGCCATGTGAGTGTGCAGCCGATCCGCGCCAGTGACCGGGCCTACGCGGCCCTGCTGGAGGATATTCAGAGCGGCGCGCTGCCTCCCGGCTCCGTGATCGGAGAGGTCGAGCAGGCCGAGCGGCTCGGGGTCAGCCGCACCCCGATGCGCGAGGCGATCGGTCGCTTGTCGGCAGACGGTCTCGTCCGACAGCAGTCCCCCCGGGTGCTCGTGGTCACCGGTTTCGACGCCGACGATATCCGCGAGCTCTTCGAGGCACGGCGCGCGCTCGAGGAGACGGCGGCACGGCTGGCGGCGCGACGCGGCGATCCCGCGGTCTTCGCGGCGCTCGCCGCGGACTTCGCCGCCGCCCATCCTGAATCGGGGGAGGTCGCGGCCGACGACTACTACGGGCTCATCGCCCGCTTCGACACGGAGATCGACACGGCGGTCGATAACGCCTACCTCATCAGCGCCCTGCGCACGGTGCGCACCCACCTCGCCCGTGCGCGCCGCATCGCCCGAGACAACCGCGACCGTCTCGCCGCCTCGGTCTCCGAGCACGCTCTGATCGCCGATGCGATCGCCCGGGGCGATGCCGAACTGGCCGCGCACGCCACTCACGTGCACCTCCACAACGCCCTCAGCTCGATCCTGAGCTCGATCGGCAAGCCCTCCCAGGAAGGACCGCAATGACCGTCACCCATCACGTCCGCGTGTACAAGAGCGAAGAAGATCTCCCGCGCGAGCAGCAGCTCGCCTGGAAGATCGCGGAGGTCGCCGTCGACCCCGTCGAGGTCGAGCCCGAGGTCGTCGACATGATCATCAACCGGATCATCGACAACGCGTCGGTCGCCGCGGCGTCCCTGAACCGCGGCCCGATCGTCGCCGCTCGCGCTCAGGCCCTCTCGCACTCGGTCTCCAAGGGCGGTCAGGGATCCGCGATCTTCGGCCTCCCGAGCACGGGGGACCGGGCTGAGAAATCCAGCCCCGAGTGGGCGGCCTGGGCCAACGGCGTCGCCGTGCGCGAGCTCGACTACCACGACACCTTCCTCGCGGCCGAGTACTCGCACCCCGGCGACAATATCCCGCCGATCCTCGCCGTCGCCCAGCACGCAGGCAAGGACGGGGCGGCGCTCGTGCGCGGCATCGCGACGGGCTACGAGATCCAGATGGATCTCGTCCGCTCCATCTGCCTGCACAAGCACAAGATCGACCACGTCGCCCACATCGGCCCGTCGGCGGCCGCCGGCATCGGCACCCTGCTCGGCCTCGACGCCGAGACGATCTACCAGGCCGTCGGGCAGGGGCTCCACACCACCACGGCGACCCGCCAGAGCCGCAAGGGCGAGATCTCGACCTGGAAGGCGCACGCCCCCGCGTTCGCCGGCAAGATGGCCGTCGAGGCCGTGGACCGCGCGATGCGCGGCCAGACCTCGCCGAGCCCCATCTACGAGGGCGAGGACGGCGTGATCGCCTGGATGCTCGACGGCCCCGACGCGTCGTACGACGTGCCGCTGCCCGCTCCGGGAGAGCCCAAGCGCGCGATCCTCGACAGCTACACCAAGGAGCACTCGGCCGAGTACCAGGCCCAGGCGTGGATCGATCTGGCCCGCAAGCTGCACGGGGAGCGCCCCGAACTGGCCGATCCCGCGAACGTCAAGGCGATCGTGCTGCACACGAGCCACCACACCCACTACGTGATCGGCTCGGGCGCCAACGACCCGCAGAAGTACGACCCGAAGGCGTCGCGCGAGACGCTCGACCACTCGATCCCGTACATCTTCGCGGTCGCGTTGCAGGACGGCGGCTGGCACCACGTCGACTCCTACGCGCCCGAGCGCGCCGGCCGCGCCGACACCGTCGAGCTGTGGAACAAGATCACGACGGCCGAGGACGCCGAGTGGACGCGTCGCTACCACTCGGAGGATCCCGACGAGAAGGCCTTCGGCGGCCGGGTCGAGATCGAGCTCGCGAACGGCGAGAAGATCGTCGACGAGATCGCCGTCGCCGACGCCCACCCGCTCGGCGCTCGGCCCTTCGCCCGCGAGAACTACATCCGCAAGTTCCGCATCCTCGCCGAGCCCGTGCTCGAGGAGGCCGAGATCGAGCGCTTCCTCGAACTCGTGCAGCGCCTGCCCGAGCTCACCGCCGACGAGGTGCGCGAGCTGAACATCGTCGCCGCGCCGGGCGTCATCGACCTGGCGGCCGCTCCGAAGGGACTGTTCTGATGCTGTACTCCAAGACCACTCCGGCCGAGAAGCGCCGGCTCTTCCGCGATCGCCTCGCGAGCGGCGAACTGCTGCGCTTCCCCGGCGCGTTCAACCCGCTCTCGGCGCGGCTCATCGAGCGCAAGGGCTTCGACGGCGTCTACATCTCGGGTGCCGTGCTCTCGGCCGACCTGGGGCTGCCCGACATCGGCCTCACGACCCTCACCGAGGTCGCCGGGCGCGGTGAGCAGATCGCCCGCATGACCGACCTGCCCGCGATCATCGACGCCGACACCGGGTTCGGCGAGCCCATGAACGTGGCGCGCACCATCCAGACGCTCGAGGACGCGGGCCTCGCGGGCACCCACATCGAGGACCAGGTCAACCCGAAGCGCTGCGGCCACCTCGACAACAAGTCGGTCGTCGACGAGGCCACCGCCGCCAAGCGCATCCGTGCCGCGGTGGACGCCCGCCGCGATCCGAACTTCCTCGTCATGGCGCGCACCGATATCCGCGCCGCCGAGGGGCTCGACGCCGCGGTCGACCGGGCGAAGGCCCTCGTCGACGCCGGCGCCGATGCGATCTTCCCGGAGGCCATGCGCACTCTCGAGGAGTTCGAGGCGATGCGGAAGGCGCTCGACGTGCCGATCCTCGCGAACATGACGGAGTTCGGCAAGAGCGATCTCTTCTCGTCGCAGCAGCTCGCGGACATCGGGGTGAACATCGTGATCTGGCCGGTCTCGATGCTGCGCATCGCGATGGGGGCGACGGGCCGCGCGCTCGATACGCTGAACGAGGAGGGGCACCTCACCTCGAAGCTCGACGAGATGCAGCATCGCGCCGATCTCTACGAGCTGGTCGATTACGAGGAGTACAACCACTTCGACACGAGCGTCTTCAATTTCACCGTCGAGCGCTAGCGCCCGACGACGGGCCACCGGACCCGGCCCTCGGTTCCGTCTCGCCCAATCGGAGCCGGGGGCCGTATCATCGCAGCAATCGTCGCCAGCAAGGGAGCGAATATGACGGAAACCGAGATCAAGAAGGGGCTCGCCGGAGTCGTCGTGGACTACACCGCGGTCTCGAAGGTCAACCCCGAGACCAACAGCCTGCTCTACCGCGGGTACCCCGTGCAGGAGCTCGCCGCGACGCAGCCGTTCGAGGCCGTGGCCTACCTGCTCTGGCACGGCGAGCTGCCCACCGAGCAGCAACTGGCCGAGCTGCGCGCGCGTGAGCGCGAGCACCGGGCGCTCGCAGACAACGTGAGGGCCGCGATCGATCTACTGCCGCTCGAGGCGCACCCGATGGACGAGGTGCGCACGGCCGTGAGCGTGATCGGCGCCTCGGATACCGCGGGCGGCGGCTCGGTGCTCGACGCCTCCGGTAGCCCGGAGCAGAACCTCGACCGCTCGATCCGCCTCTACGCCGCGCTGCCGGCGATCGTGGCTTACGGGCAGCGCCGCCGCCGCGGTGAGGAGCTCGTCGAGCCTCGCGACGACCTCGACTACGCGGCCAACTTCCTGTGGATGACGTTCGGGGAGGATCCGGATCCCGTCGTCGTCGACGCCTTCAACCGCTCGATGACGCTCTACGCGGAGCACTCCTTCAACGCTTCGACATTCACGGCCCGCGTGGTGACCTCGACGCTCTCCGACCTCTACTCGGCGGTCGTCGCGGCGATCGGCGCGCTCAAGGGGCCGCTGCACGGCGGCGCCAACGAGGCCGTGATGCACATCTTCGCCGAGATCGGCTCCGCGGCGAACGTCGTCCCCTGGCTCGACAAGGCGCTCGCGGAGAAGCGCAAGATCATGGGGTTCGGCCACCGCGTGTACAAGAAGGGCGACTCGCGCGTGCCGACGATGAAGGCGGCGCTCGACACGCTCGTCGAGCACTACGACCGGCCCGACGTGGCCGAGCTGTACGCGACGCTCGAGAACGAGTTCGTCTCGCGCAAGGGCATCTACCCGAACCTCGACTACCCGTCGGGGCCGGCGTACAACCTCATCGGCTTCGACACCCTCACCTTCACGCCGCTGTTCATCGCGTCGCGCGTGACGGGCTGGACCGCGCACATCATGGAGCAGGCCGCCTCGAACGCGCTGATCCGCCCGCTCTCCGCCTACAACGGTGCGGAGGAACGCCATATCGAGGGCTACGTCCCCACCGCGGAAGAGATCGCGGCGGCGGAGAGGGAGGCCGAGGCGGGCTGAGCGCCCGCGGTAACGTGGGGTGCGGATCCGATGCGGGATCCGGATCCGCACCCGCCGATCGAGGAGCAGCAATGACCGAGTACACCACCATCCTGACCGAGACGCGGGGCCGCGTGGCGACCGTCACCCTGAACCGGCCCGAGGCGCTGAACGCCCTGAACTCGACGCTGGTGCGCGAGCTCATCGACGCTGCGCTCGGCTTCGACGCCGACCCCGGCATCGGTGCCATCGTCATCACGGGGTCGGAGAAGGCCTTCGCCGCCGGCGCGGACATCAAGGAGATGGTCGATCACGGGTACGCCGAGATGCACCTCGGCGGCCCGTTCCCGGGGTGGGGCGGGTTCGAGCGCATGCGCACGCCCGTCATCGCCGCGGTGGCCGGCTTCGCGCTCGGCGGCGGCTGCGAGCTCGCGATGATGTGCGACATCATCATCGCGGCCGACACCGCGAAGTTCGGGCAGCCCGAGATCAACCTCGGGATCCTGCCCGGCTTCGGCGGCTCGCAGCGCCTGCCCCGCGCGATCGGCAAGTACAAGGCCGCCGAGATGGTGCTCACGGGGCGCATGATGGGCGCCGAGGAGGCTGAGCGGAGCGGCCTCGTCTCGCGGGTGGTCCCGGCTGCGGACCTGCTCGACGAGGCGGGGAAGACGGCCGAGGTGATCGCCTCGAAATCGCTGCCCGCGGTGTACGCCGCCAAGGAGGCGCTGCAGGCCGCGCAGGAGACGCCGCTCGCGGAGGGACTGCGGTTCGAGCGGCAGGCCTTCGCCGCAGCGTTCGCCACAGAAGACCAGAAGGAGGGCATGCGCGCCTTCGCCGAGAAGCGCTCGCCCGAGTTCAAGCACCGGTGAGGCGCGCGCCCGGCCCCCGGCGCGCCGCCGCCGAGAACGACTGTTTCGGCGAGACCGACGCTTCTCGCGCCTCTGAAACAATCGTTCTCGCTGAAAGCACCGTGCTCGGTGCGACCCTGAGGGGAACGCGCGAGCCCGCGGCAGGTGCCAGAATAGACGGGTGACGACGGAGGGCGTGCGATGACCTATTCAGTAGCGGTAGCCGGTGCCAGCGGATACGCGGGAGGCGAGCTGCTGCGTCTGCTCGCGGCGCACCCGGAGTTCGAGATCCGCACCGTGACCGGACACTCCAGCGCGGGTCGGCCGCTCATCGAATCGCAACCCCATCTGCGCTCGCTCGCCGACCTCGTGCTGCAGCCGACCGAGTCCTGGGTGCTCGACGGTCACGACATCGTGTTCTTCGCGCTGCCGCACGGCGCCTCCGGTGAGCTCACCGCGCAGTTGCAGGACGTCCGGCTCGCCGTCGACTGCGGCGCGGACCATCGGCTCACCGATGCCTCGGACTGGGCCGAGTTCTACGGCGGCGAGCACCACGGCGCCTGGACCTACGGCGTCCCCGAGCTGATCGTGGCCGAGCTCGCGGCGGACGGCACCCCGATCTGGACGAGGCAGCGGGAGCATCTGGCCGGCGCGACGCGGATCGCGGCTCCGGGCTGCAACGCGTCGACCGTGGCGCTGTCGCTCGCCCCGGGCATCGCCGCGGGCGTGATCGAGCCGCGGGACATCGTGAGCGTGCTCGCCGTGGGCCCGAGCGGCGCGGGCAAAGCTGCGAAGACCCACCTGCTCGGAGCCGAGCTCATGGGCACCGCGAACCCCTACGCCGTCGGCGGCACGCATCGGCACATTCCCGAGATCCGCCAGGCGCTGCGCGGCGCCGGAGCCGCGGAGGAGCCGACGATCAGCTTCACCCCCGTGCTGGTCCCGATGAGTCGGGGGATCCTCGCGACCTCGACAGCGCGGATCGCTCCCGGCGTCTCCGCGCAGCAGGTGCGCGACGCCTGGGCCGACGCGTATACCGCCGAGCCGTTCGTGCAGCTGCTGCCCGACGGCGTCTTCCCGCGCACCGCCGACACCCTCGGCGCGAACACGTGCCTGATGGGCGTCACCGTGGACGAGGCGGCGGGCCGCGTCGTCGTCGTCGCGGCGCTCGACAATCTGGCCAAGGGCACGGCGGGGGCCGCGATTCAGTCGGCCAACATCGCCCTCGGCATCCCCGAGACCACCGGACTGTCAGTGAATGGAGTCGCACCGTGACCGTCACCACCCCAGCAGGATTCAGATCGGCGGGCATCGCCGTCGGCCTCAAGAGCACGGGCAAGCCCGACCTCGCCCTCGTCGTCAACGACGGCCCCGCACCGGCGAGCGCGGTCGTCTTCACCAGCAACCGCGCGCAGGCGAACCCCATCCTGTGGAGCCGCAAGGTCGCCCTGAACGGCCCCGCCCGCGCCGTCATCCTCAACTCGGGCGGCGCGAACTGCTTCACCGGCGACTTCGGCTACGAGACCGTCCGCCTCACCGCGGGAGCCGTCGCCGAGGCGCTCGGGGAGCCCGACGCGGAGCGGATCCTCGTCTGCTCGACCGGCCTCATCGGCACCGGCGACCAGACCTTCCGCGACAAGATCGTGAACAACGTGCCGGCGCTCGCCGCCGCGCTCGCCGCCGACGACACGACCGCGCCCGCCGCGATCCTCACCACCGACTCCGTCGAGAAGACCGCGGTGCACACGGGGGACGGCTGGACGATCGGTGCGATGGCGAAGGGCGCGGGCATGCTGGCACCCGGCCTCGCGACGATGCTCGTCGTGATCACCACGGACGCGCTGCTCGACGACGAGGCGCTGGATCGAGCGCTGCGGCGGGCCACGGGCGCGAGTTTCGACCGTCTCGACAGCGACGGCTGCATGTCGACGAACGATCAGGTGACCCTGCTCGCGAGCGGCGCCTCGGGTGTCACTCCCGACGAGGACGCGTTCGGCGACGCGCTCGCCGCCGTCTGCGACAGCCTCGCCGCGCAGCTGCAGGCGGACGCCGAGGGGGCGAGCCACGACATCGACATCGAGGTGCGCGGCGCGGCGAGCGTCGACGACGCGATCGAGGTCGGCCGATCCGTCGCGCGCAACAACCTCTTCAAGGCCGCGATCTTCGGTAACGACCCGAACTGGGGCCGCGTGCTTGCCGCGATCGGCACCACGGAGGCCGCATTCGACCCCTACGTCGTCGATGTCAGCTTCAACGGCGTGCGCCTCTGCCACGCCGGCGCCCCCGACCGCCCGGTCGAGGAGTGCGACCTGACGCCGCGCCGCACGCGCGTCGAGATCGACCTGTTCGCGGGCGAGCACACCGCCACGATCCGCACCAACGACCTCACGCACGACTACGTCCACGAGAACAGCGCGTACTCCAGCTGAAGAACGGAACCCCATGACCACGACCACGAGAACCGTCGACCACGAGCAGGCGTCAGCGAAGGCGCAGGTGCTCATCGAGTCGCTGCAGTGGCTCAAGAAGTTCCGCGGCAAGATCATGGTGATCAAGTTCGGCGGCAACGCGATGGTCGACGATTCGCTGCTCGCGGCATTCGCCGAGGACGTCGTGTACCTGCGGCACACGGGCATCCTGCCCGTGGTCGTGCACGGCGGGGGCCCTCAGATCAACGCGATGCTTGCGCGGCTCGGGATCGAGAGCGAGTTCAAGGGCGGCTACCGGGTGACCACCCCGGAGACGATGGATGTGGTGCGCATGGTGCTCACGGGCAAGGTGAACCCTGAGCTGGTCGACGAGATCAACGCGCACGGTCCGCTCGCGGCCGGTACGACGGGAGAGGACGCGGGTCTGTTCATCGGCCGTCGCCGGCCGCCCGTCGAGGTCGACGGGGAACTGGTCGACCTGGGCCTCGTCGGCGACGTAGCCGACGTGCGACCCGGGCCGGTGCTGGCGCTGCTCGAAGCCGGGCTGATCCCGGTCGTCTCCTCGATCGCACCCGACATGGACCGCCCGGGGGACTCGCTCAACGTCAACGCCGACGCAGCGGCTTCCGCCCTCGCCGCTGCGCTGGGCGCCGAGAAACTGGTGATCCTCACCGATGTCGCGGGTCTCTACGCGAACTGGCCCGACCGCGACTCCCTCGTGTCGAGCCTCTCGGCGTCCGAGCTCGAGGAGTTGCTGCCGAGCCTCGAGTCGGGCATGATCCCGAAGATGCGCGCCTGTCTCGACGCGGTGCGGGGCGGGGTGCCGAAGGCCGCGATCATCGACGGTCGCGAGCCGCATTCGGTGCTGCTCGAGATATTCACGGAGCGGGGGATCGGCACCGAAGTCACCCCCTGAGGGCGCGGGGGTGAACAGCGGCGCAGTGGCCGGGCGGCGGGCGCTGCGCCCGCCCGATGCGTGGTGGATCGCCGCCGGCGCGGCGGCGGCGCTCGCCCTGTTCGCGTGGCGGACGACGGGGGCGGCCTCGTGGTCGTGGCAGTGGTCATGGGTGCTCGGGGCGGTCGGCTACGCGGGATTCGGCGCGCTGTCGGTCGTGCTCGCGATCGTCGATGCGCGCACGCTGCGCCTGCCGAACCGCCTGGTGCTCGCCGCGGGGGCCTGGCTGGCGGCCTGGCTGGTGCCCGCGGCCCTGAGCGTCGGCGAACCCGCGAGGGTCGGGTGGGCGGCACTCGCGGCCCTGCTGTTCCTCGTGCTCTTCGCGGGGCTCTGGCTGTGCTCGGGGTCGGCGTTCTTCGGTGGAGGTGATGCGAAGCTCGCGCCGATCTGCGGGTTCGCGGCCGCCTGGATCGACCTCGGTGCGGTACTGATCTTCCCGTTCGCGGTGGCGGTGGCGACGCTTCCCGGGCTGGTGTTCGCCCTGCGCAACCGCGAACGGCAGCTGGCGTATGGGCCGTCGCTGCTCGTCGCGGCGTGGCTGGCCATCGCCTTCCCCTCCGAGTGGGTGCTGTAGCGCTCGCCGGAAGGACCCGCGGAAGCATCCGGTATGGCGGGCCGGACCGGAACCGGTTGTCGCTTATCACCCGCTGCACCCGCCCACAAGCCCTTTCCGGCGTCCCTGTCGATGCGTAGAGTAAGCGATGACAGAACTGCGGAGATGGAGTGTGTCATGACTATTCGACGTATCTGGATCGCCGGTGCGGCGATCGCGGCTCTCGCCCTGGCGGGGTGCGGCTCCGGCGGCAGTGGCGGAGGCGGCGGGGATGATGCCGCAACGGGCGATTTCGAGGGTGAGTCCCTCAACGTCGTCGCCGCGTGGTCGGGCGCCGAGCAGGAGAACTTCGAGGCCGTGCTCGACGAGTTCAGCAAGCGCACGGGCGCGAAGGTGACCTACACGAGCTTCGGCGACAACGGCCCCACCTATATCCAGGGGCAGCTCGAGGGTGGAACGCCCCCGAACGTGGCGGTGCTCGGGCAACCTGCGCTCATGCAGTCGCTGGCGCAGAACGGCGACATCGTGCCGGTGGCCGACGGAGTGCGGTCGGCGGTCGAGGAGAACTACGCGCAGGATTGGATCGACCTCGGCAGCGTGGACGGCGACCTGTACGGTGTGTGGTTCAAGGGCGCGAACAAGTCGACCGTCTGGTACAACGCCGATATCTACGATGAGGCGGGTGCGACGGAGCCGGAGGATTGGGACGACTTCATGACCCAGCTCGGACTGGTGAGCGACGCGGGTTACGCGGGCATCTCGGTCGGAGCCGACGTGGGGTGGCCGCTGACCGACTGGTTCGAGAACGTGTACCTGCGGACGGCCGGGCCCGAGAAGTACGACCAGCTGACCAAGCACGAGATCCCCTGGACCGATGAGTCGGTGAAGGAGGCGCTCGGCGTGCTGGGCGAGCTGTGGGGGAGCGACCTGGTGCAACCCGGCGGCGACCAGCGCGACTTCCCGACGAGCGTGACCGAGGTCTTCGGTTCCGATCCGCAGGCGGGCACGGTCTTCGAGGGCGACTTCGTTGCCGGCAACATCGCGGCCGACGGCAACTCGACCGTTGGTGAGAACGCGCTGTTCTACGACTTCCCGTCGGTGAACGGGTCGGCGCCCTCGGTGGTGGGCGGCGGTGACGTCGCCGTGCAGTTCGACGACGGTGAAGCGACGACGGCGCTCATGGAGTTCCTCGCCTCGCCCGAGGCGGCCGAGATCTGGGTGCCGAACGGCGGCCTGACCTCGCCGAACGGCGCGGTCGACACCTCGCTCTACCCGGACGACGTCTCGCGTCAGATCGCGGAGGCGCTGACGGGAGCCGAGGAGCTGCGGTTCGACATGTCCGATCTCACGCCGAGCGCGTTCGGCGGCACCCCGGGACAGGGGTTCTGGCAGGAGATGATCTCGTTCTACCAGGATCCGAGCGACATCGACGGCACGGCGCAGCGCCTCGAGGACGCGGCCGCCAAGGCCTACCAGTAAGGCGGCGATCGCCATGAGCCGCACCGCGACGGTGCCGGTGCAGCTCCGTGGCCGCGGGCGAGGAGCCCGCGGCCACGGCCGCACCCGGCGCTGGCTGCTCGTCGCCTCGTTCCTCGGGCCCGGCCTCCTCGTGCTCGGAGCCCTCGTCGTGTATCCGATCGTGTACACGGTCGTGCGCTCGTTCTTCGACAAGAGCGGGGCCTCGTTCGTGGGCTGGCAGAACTACGTCACGATGTTCACGAACGACACGACGTTCACCGCGATCCGCAACAACCTGATGTGGGTGATCGTGGCCCCGGTGACGGTGACGATCATCGGACTCGTCTTCGCGGTGCTGGTCGACAAGCTCGGCTGGAAGACGGCGTTCAGACTCATCGTCTTCATGCCGATGGCGATCTCGATGCTCGCGGCCGGGGTCATCTTCCGCGGCATGTTCCAGGAGAGCCCGCAGCTCGGCGTGGTGAACGCCGCGATTGTGGGCGTGCAGAGCGTGTTCGGCGATCAGTCGAGCTATCCGGGGGCGAAGCCGCGCGACGGCTTCGGCATCGAGTCCGAGAAGGGGATCATCGCGACGAGCGCGCCGGTGGAGGCGGGCGCGACGCAGAACTTCCCCCTCACAGGGGTCAAGCAGAGCGAGCTGCCCGAGACGCTCGTCGACGCCGAGGAGGCCGCCGAGCCGGGGAGCACCGAGATATCGGGCACCGTTTTCCTCGACGTCATCAGGGGCGGCGGGGGCGCCGACGGAGAGATCGAGAAGGGGAAGAAGGGGCTCGAGGGTGTGCGCGTCGACGCGGTGGACGCGGACGGCTCCATCCGGGGCTACGCGACGACCGGTGCGGGTGGCGTCTACACGATCCAGGGCCTCGATGCCGGAGAGAGCTATCGGATCGCGCTGCCCGCGGCGAACTTCGACGCGGGGGCGCAGGGCGTCTCGTGGCTGAGCGCGTCGTTCATCAACGTCGTGGTGATCCTCGCCTACGTCTGGATCTGGGCCGGCTTCGCCATGGTCATGATCGCGTCGGGGCTGTCGGCGATGGATCGCTCGCTGCAGGAGGCGGCACGCACCGATGGCGCGAATGAATGGCAGGTGTTCACCCGCATCACGGCGCCCCTGCTGGCGCCCGTGCTGGTCGTCGTGTTCGTCACGCTCATCATCAACGTGCTGAAGATATTCGATCTCGTCTACGTGATCCCGCCGGGCGCATCGAAACCCGCCGCGAACGTCATCGCGGTCGAGATGTGGACGGTGTCGTTCGGCGGCGGCAGCAATCAGGGACTCGGATCGGCCCTCGCGATCCTGCTGCTCGTACTCGTGCTGCCGTCGATGATCATCAACGTCCGCCGGTTCAGAGAGGAGAGGAGTCGATGAGCGCCGCATCCCTTCCCCGGAAGCCTCGGGCAGGTCGCAGCATCGCGAGGATCGCGAGCCGCGGTGTCGTCAACGCGATCCTATTGATCGTGGCCGTCTTCTGGCTCGTGCCGACTCTCGGCCTGCTGCTCACCTCGTTCCGCAGCGCGGGGGACAACGCCTCGAGCGGCTGGTGGACCGTGCTCACGAAGCCGGCCGAGCTCACGATCGAGAACTACGCGAACCTGCTCTCGAACCCCGTCATCACGGGGTCGTTCTGGAACACGATCGTGATCGCGCTGCCGACTACGCTGCTCGTGGTCGTCATCGGCGCGCTCGCCGCCTACGCGTTCGCCTGGCTGCACTTCCCCGGTCGCGACTGGCTGTTCATCGCCGTGATCGTGCTGCTCGCGGTGCCGCTGCAGGTCGCCCTGATCCCGCTCGCCAGATTGTTCGGGGCGCTCGGGATCTTCGGCAGCGTGCTCGGTGTGATCCTGTTCCACACGGCCTTCGGTCTGCCGTTCGCGATCTTCCTGCTGCGCAACTTCTTCATCCAGATCCCGGAGGAGATGCTCGAGGCGGCCCGGATCGACGGCGCGAGGGACTGGCGGATCTTCTTCCAGATCATGCTGCCGCTCGCACTGCCGGCGATCGCCTCGCTCGCGATCTTCCAGTTCCTGTGGACCTGGAACGACATGCTCGTCGCGCTGATCTTCACGAATACCGACTCGCAGCCGCTCACGGTGGCGATCCAGTCGCAACTGCGTCAGTTCGGCGCGAACATCGACGTTCTCTCAGCCGGGGCCTTCCTCTCGATGCTGGTTCCGCTGGTAGTGTTTTTCGCGTTCCAGCGATACTTCGTACAGGCACTGCTGGCGGGGTCGCAGAAGTAGCTTCGGGAAGGGCGCACCGTTTGATCGACCGCTACGACGCCTATCTGTTCGATCTCGACGGGGTGATCACCCCCACCGTCGATCTCCACATGCGCGCTTGGGCGGAGACTTTCGACCGCCTGTTCGCGCTCCGCGGCGAGGAGCCGTATCGTGAGAGCGACTACTACGAGTCGCTCGACGGGCGACCACGCTTCGAGGGCGTGGCCGCCCTGCTGCGAGCGCGCGGCATCTCCTTGCCGATGGGGGAGCCGGGCGATGACGGCTTCGAGAGCGTCATCGGCATCGGCAACCGCAAGAACCGGGTGTTCACCGAGGTGCTGCAGCGCGACGGCATCGATCCGTACCCCGGCTCGCTGCTGCTGCTCGATCGCCTCGCGGCGCTCGGGCGCCCGCTCGCGGTGGTCTCGAGCTCGCGCAACGCCGAGGCGGTGCTGCACGCTGCCGGCCTGAGGAACCGCTTCGCGGCGGTGGTCGACGGCGTGGTCGCCGAGTACGAGGGACTGCCCGGCAAGCCGGCGCCCGACACCTTCCTGCGGGGCGCCGAGCTGCTGGGAGCCGACCCTTCCCGCTCGGTGGTGTTCGAGGACGCGGCATCGGGGATCGCGGCCGCGAAAGCCGGCCGCTTCGGCCTGGTCGTCGGCGTGGACCGGGGCGCGGGGAAGGCCGCTCTCGAGGCTGCCGGCGCAGACACGGTAGTGATGGATCTGGAGGAGCTCGCACGATGAATCCCGAACTGTTCGACACCCCGGTGGAGGGTTTCCGGCGCGACTTCGGGGCGG
The DNA here is from genome assembly GCF_055791005.1 of Leucobacter holotrichiae. Taxonomy (NCBI): domain Bacteria; kingdom Bacillati; phylum Actinomycetota; class Actinomycetes; order Micrococcales; family Microbacteriaceae; genus Leucobacter; species Leucobacter holotrichiae. The sequence goes on along the minus strand of NZ_JBVUAC010000001.1, from coordinate 619,762 downwards.
ATCCGTGGCGGCTCGTGGTTCGGGGCATCGACCGCGCCCTGTGCGGGGAGGACGAGACCCTGTTCTCGCTCGCGAACGGCTACCTGGGGCTTCGCGGCAACCACGAGGAGGGGCTGCCGCTCGGCAGCCACGGCACCTTCGTCAATGGTCTGCACGAGACGTGGCGGATCCGTCACGCCGAGAACGCCTACGGCTTCGCCGAGCACGGCCAGACCATCGTCAACGCTCCCGATGTGAAGACGATCCGCATCTACATCGACGACGAGCGTCTCAACCTCGAGTCCTCGGAGATCATCGATGCGCAGCGCATCCTCGATCTGCGTGCGGGAACGCTCACCCGCACGCTGCTGTGGCTCACTCCGACGGGCAAGCGCGTGCGGGTGGAGACGCGCCGGATGGTGTCGTTCGTCTCGCGTCACCTCGCGACGCTCGAGATGCGGGTCACGGTGCTCGACGCTGACGCCGATCTCTCCGTCTCCAGCCTCATCATCAATCGGCAGGATCTGAATCGCGTGCACTCGGAGCAGGGCGCGACCGCGGGGCTGGCGGATCCGCGCAAGAGCGAGCAGCTGACGCAGCGGATCCTGGATCCGGGCCCGGCGCGCCACGTCGGGCATCGCAGTGTGCTGAGCTACCGGGTGCACGATTCGGGCATGACCCTCGGCGTCGGCGTCGACCACGACTTCGACGGCGGGCACGAGGGGGAGTGGCAGACCCGGGTCGAGGCCTCGGACGACCGGGTGCGGCACCTCTTCCAGGGCACCGCGCGCCAGGGGCGCACGGTGCGGCTCGTGAAGACCGCCGCCTACCACTCCTCCGCGACCGCGGGACCAGAGGAACTGCTCGACCGCTGCGTGCACACGCTCGCGAAGACGGCGGCCGAGCCCTCCGAGCTGCGCTGGGAGCGTCAGCGAGAGTTCCTCGACGCGTTCTGGGATCGCAGCGACGTGCAGGTCGAGGCCGAGCCGGGGGTGCAGCAGGCGATCCGCTGGAATCTCTTTCAGCTCGCCCAGGCCGCGGCCCGCGCGGACGGCCGCGGGATCCCGGCGAAGGGGCTCACGGGCTCCGGGTACAGCGGGCACTACTTCTGGGACTCGGAGATCTACGTGCTGCCGTTCCTCAGCTACACGACGCCGCTGTGGGCGCGCAATGCGCTGCGAGCGCGGGAGCGGATGCTGGATCAGGCGCGCAGCCGCGCCGTCATGCTGAACGAGGACGGCGCGCTGTTCCCGTGGCGCACGATCAACGGCGAGGAGGCGAGCGCGTACTACGCGGCCGGCACCGCGGCGTACCACATCAATGCCGACATCACCTACGCGCTGGCGCGCTACGTTTTCGCGACGGGCGATTTCGAGTATCTGCTCTCGGGGGCGTGCGACATCCCGGTGGAGACGGCGAGACTGTGGCGCAGCCTCGGGTTCTGGCGCACCGAGCGCGACGGAGAGCGCAAGTTCCACATCCACGGGGTGACGGGCCCCGACGAGTACACGACGGTGGTCAACGACAACCTGTTCACCAACGTGATGGCGCGATTCAATCTGCGCATCGCTGCCCAGATGGTGCGGCGGCTCGAAGCGGAGGCGCCCGAGGTCTACGCCGGACTGCTCGAGCGTCTTCGTCTCGATCCCGACGAGGTCGTGGCGTGGGAGGAGGCCGCCGACGCGATGAGCGTGCCCTACTCGCAAGAGATGGGGATCCACCCGCAGGACGCCCACTTCCTCGACCGGGAGGTGTGGGATCTCGCCGCGACGCCGCCTGAGCAGAAGCCGCTGCTGCTGCACTTCCACCCGCTCGTGATCTACCGCTTCCAGGTGCTCAAGCAGGCCGACGTCGTGCTCGCGCTGCTGCTCGCGAGCGACGAGTTCAGCAGGGACGAGAAGCGCCGGGACTTCGAGTACTACGACGCGCTCACCACGGGAGACTCGACGCTGTCGGCCGTCGTGCAGTCGATCATGGCCGCCGAGGTGGGCTACCCCGAGCTCGCCTACCGGTACTTCGAGCATGCCCTGCACGTCGACCTCGGCAATCTCCACCGCAACTCTGCCGATGGCGTGCATATCGCCTCGGCGGGCGGCGTCTGGATGACGCTCGTGCAGGGCTTCGCGGGGCTGCGCGATTCGGCGGGCCGGCACCTGAGCTTCGACCCGCGGCTCCCCGGCCATTGGGATTCACTTCGGTTCAAGCTGGTCTGGCGGGGGCGTCGGATCGCGGTCGAGCTGCTGCGGGATCGCATCTGCTTCGAGATGGTCGAGGGCGACACGCCCGTCTCGGTGACCGTGCGGGGCGAAGCCCTGGAGATCCCGGCGGGGGAGCGACGGGAGGTGCTTCTCTCGGATCAGGGACCGGACCGCGGTCCGTTCCGAGGGCTGTCGGCCGGCATGCTGCCGCGCGAGGGGGACGCCGGGCCGGTCTTCTCGCCCGAGGTTCCCACGGTGACGACGGAGATTCCCACGCGCGACACTCACGCTCTGTGAAACCACCCTGCCGTGGGCAGGACGGCGGGAGACCGGGGAGTAGGATGGAGGGGTTCCGAGACGAGTGAAAGGTGGGGGCATCGTGACCTATGTGATCGCTCTTCCGTGCGTCGACGTGAAGGATCGCGCGTGCGTCGACGAATGCCCGGTCGACTGCATCTACGAGGGCGAGCGCTCCCTCTACATCCACCCCGACGAGTGCGTCGACTGCGGCGCGTGCGAGCCGGTGTGCCCGGTGGAGGCCATCTACTACGAGGACGACCTCCCCGAGGAGTGGGCCGACTACTACAAGGCCAACGTCGAGTTCTTCGACGAGATCGGGTCCCCGGGCGGTGCGGCGAAGGTCGGCGTCTACGACTTCGATCACCCCATCGTCGCGGCGCTGCCGCCCCAGGGCGAGTAGTCGCGTGCGCGGCCCGCTTCCCGACTACCCCTGGGACGCCATGGCGCCCTATGCCGAGCGGGCTGCGCAGCACCCGGGCGGTGCGCTGAACCTCTCGGTCGGGTCCCCGGTGGATCCCGCCCCGCAGAGCGTCCGCGACGCGCTCTGCGCCGCGACCGACGCGCACGGATACCCGGCGACGGCCGGCACTCCGCTGCTCCGCGAGGCGATCGCCGAGTGGTACTCCCGCCGTCGGGGGGTCCCGGTCGCGCCCTCCGCGGTGCTGCCGACGGTGGGATCCAAAGAGCTCGTCGCGCTACTGCCCTTCCTGCTCGGCCTCGGTGCGGGTGAGGCCGTCGTCTTCCCGCGCGTGGCCTATCCGAGCTACGCCATGGGAGCAGCGCTCGTCGGCGCAGAGGCGGTCCCCTCGGACGACCCGGCCGAGTGGCCAGAGCACACGAAGCTGGTGTGGATCAACTCCCCGTCCAATCCCGACGGCCGGGTGCTCGACACTGCTTCGCTGAGAGCTGCCGTCGAGCGCGCCAGGGAACTGGGGGCCGTGATCGTCGGCGACGAGTGCTACGCCGAGTTCGGCTGGGCCGCGCCGTGGGACGCCGAGCGGATCCCCTCGATCCTCGATCCCCGTGTCGTCGGCGACGACCACGCCGGGGTGCTCGCGGCCTACTCGCTCAGCAAGCAGTCGAACCTCGCGGGCTACCGAGCCGCGTTCGTGGCCGGCGACGCCGAGCTCATCGACCGGCTGCTCATGGTTCGCAAGCACGCGGGCCTCATGTCTCCCGCGCCGGTGCAGGCCGCGATGATCGCCGCGCTCGAGGATGAGGCGCACGTCGCCGAGCAGCGCGATCGTTACCGTGCGCGACGCGAGGTGCTGCTCCCGGCTCTGGAGGCCGCGGGGTATCGGGTCGACGGCAGCGAGGCCGGGCTCTACCTGTGGGTCACCCGAGGCGCTGATGCGTGGGAGAGCGTTGCAGAGTTCGCGGATCTGGGGATCGTCGTGGGCCCGGGGCATTTCTACGGAGACCACTCGCCGCAGCACGTGCGCCTCGCGCTCACCGCCGGCGATGAGGCGATCTCGGCGGCTGCGCAGCGAATCCGAGAGTCGGCGCCGTCTGCATGACGGACCGCGGCGCCCGAATCGCCTTTTGCTCGACGTCGAGATACTCTGGGTGGCGGCACTGCGATTCGACGGTGCGTGCATTCGCTCCGATCGGAGCCGATAGGGTGATAAGAACGAGGGCGTCCACCCGATGCCTTCTCCGCATAAGACCTCACGAGGAGACGACGTGACCGATTCGACTCAGCAGCAGGACCCGGCCACCGCAAAACTCACCTTTCCCGGAGGGGAAGCAGAGTTCCCGATCCTCGAGTCAGTCGACGGGCACTCCGCCATCGATGTCAGCACGCTGACCAAGCAGACCGGCTACACGGCTCTCGACTACGGCTTCGTGAACACGGCCTCCACCAAGTCGGCCATCACCTACATCGACGGCGACGAGGGTGTGCTGCGCTACCGCGGGTACCCCATCGAGGAGCTCGCGCGCAACTCGACCTTCCTCGAGGTCGCCTACCTCCTCATCTACGGAGACCTGCCCAGCGCGGACGAGCTGGCGGCCTTCGACGACGAGATCCGCCGCCACACCCTGCTGCACGAGGACATGCGCTACTACTTCGAGGGCGTGCCCCACACCGCGCACCCGATGGCGGTGCTCTCGGGCGGCCTGCAGACCATGTCGACCTACTACGAGAGCTCGCTCGACACCACGGTGCCCGAGTTCGTCGAGGTCAACACGATCCGTCTGCTGGCCAAACTGCCCGTGCTCGCCGCCTACGCGCACAAGAAGTCGATCGGCCAGGCCTTCCTGTACCCGAAGAACTCGCTCGGCTTCGTCGAGAACTTCCTCCGCCTCAACTTCGGCAACAAGGCCGAGGATTACGAGATGAACCCCGTGCTCGTCGACGCGCTCGACAAGCTGCTCATCCTGCACGCGGATCACGAGCAGAACGCCTCGACCTCGACCGTGCGCCTCGTCGGCTCGACCGGCGCCAACATGTTCTCCTCGATCTCCGCCGGCATCAACGCGCTCTCGGGCCCGCTGCACGGCGGCGCGAACGAGGCCGTGCTCGAGATGCTCGCGCAGATCCGCGACTCCGGTCAGAGCGTCGAGACCTTCGTGGAGAAGGTCAAGCGCAAGGAGGACGGGGTCAAGCTCATGGGCTTCGGGCACCGCGTCTACAAGAACTACGACCCGCGCGCCCGCATCGTCAAGGAGAGCGCCAGCCGCGTACTCGAGGAGCTCGGCGTCAACGACCCGCTGCTCGGCCTGGCACAGGAACTCGAGCAGATCGCGCTCGAAGACGACTATTTCAAGGAGCGCAAGCTCTACCCGAACGTCGACTTCTACACCGGCGTCATCTACAAGGCGATGGGCTTCCCGACGCGCATGTTCACCGTGCTGTTCGCGATCGGTCGTCTGCCCGGCTGGATCGCCCAGTGGCGCGAGGCCCGTGACGATGCGCAGACCAAGATCGGCCGTCCGCAGCAGCTCTACACGGGTTCCGCCGAGCGCCACCTGAACCGCTGATCCCTCAGCGCTGAGCCCTCGCCCCTCTTCGACAAGGGACGAGGGCTCAATGCTGCGCTCGTGCGCGCCCGTTCAGGCGTGCAGCTCCGAGTTCAGCTCGATGCCGGCACCCTCGCGAGGCAGCGCCTCGACGCCGCCCGTGCGCGAGTTGCGACGGAACAGCAGTTGCGGCAGGCCCGACAGCTCGACGGCCTTCACCTCGACGGGTGCGCCCTTCGAGTCCACGGTGCCCTTCGGCAGCACCACCTTGGTGCCCGCCGTCACGTAGAGCCCCGCCTCGACGACGCTGTCGTCGCCCAGCGAGATCCCGATGCCGGAGTTGGCGCCCAGCAGCGCGCGCTCGCCGATCGTGATGCGCTGCGTGCCTCCGCCCGATAGCGTGCCCATGATCGAGGCGCCGCCTCCGATGTCCGATCCGTCGCCCACGACGACGCCCTGCGAGATGCGGCCCTCGACCATCGAGGCTCCCAGCGTGCCCGCGTTGAAGTTGACGAAGCCCTCGTGCATCACGGTGGTGCCCGGCGCGAGGTGCGCGCCGAGGCGCACGCGCGAGGTATCGGCGATGCGCACGCCCGTGGGCACGACGTAGTCGGTGAGTCGAGGGAACTTGTCGAGGCCGACCGCGGTGATGCCCGCACGCTTCAGCTGCGGCAGGCGCGACGCGTAGACGTCGGGCAGCATGGGGCCGGCGGTCGTCCAAGCGATGTTCGGCAGCTTGCCGAAGATGCCGTCGAGGTTGATGGTGTTGGGGCGCACGAGGCAGTGCGAGAGCAGGTGCAGGCGCAGGTAGGCGTCTTCGGTGGAGGCCGGGGCCGCATCGAGGTCGATCTCGATGTCGACCGGGCGCATCTCGACGCCGCGCAGTTCGTCGGCGCCCGCGAGCTGTTCGAGCTCGGCCGGCGCGATCCACGGGTCGCGCGTCGCCGGGCGCTTGCCCAGCGCGGGCGAGGGGAACCATGCGTCGAGAACCGTGCCGTCGGCGGCTGTGGTGGCGATACCTGCGGACCATGCGAAGCGGGAGTCAGTCATGGTTTCTAGGCTACCGTTAGGCTGGGACGGATGAATGCCGATCCTGCACCCGATTCCGCTTCCCCCCTCGAACCCGCCCGCGGGCGAACTCTCGACCCGACTCTCGGTGCGGTGGAGCTCACCCGCCAGCTGTGCGACATCCCCTCGGTGTCGGGTGATGAGCGCGCTATCGCCGATGCGGTCGAAGCAGCGCTCCGGGAGCACGCTCCGCACCTGCAGGTGACGCGCGACGGCGACACGCTCATCGCCCGCACCGAGCTCGGTCGTGACCGGCGGGTCGCGATCGCCGGGCACCTCGACACGGTTCCCGTCAACGACAACCTCCCGGTTCGCGACGAGATCGACGAGGCGACGGGCGAGACCGTGATCCGGGGGCGCGGCACGGTCGATATGAAGGCCGGGGTCGCGGTGCAGCTCGCGCTTGCGATCGAGCTCACGGACCCCGCCGTCGATCTCACCTGGATCTGGTACGACCACGAGGAGGTCGCGTCGGAACTCAGCGGCCTCGGCCGGGCCATGCGCAATCATCCGCAGCTGTTCGCCGCGGACTTCGCGATCCTCGGCGAGCCGTCGAACGGCACGATCGAGGGCGGCTGCAACGGGACGATGCGGGCGCGAGTCACGGTGCACGGCAGGCGCGCGCACTCCGCGCGCAGCTGGATGGGCGTGAACGCGATCCAGCGAGCCGGTGCGCTGCTCGACCGGCTCGCCCGCTATGAAGCGCAGCGCATCGTGGTCGACGGCCTCGAATATCGTGAGGGGCTGAACGCGGTGCGCATCGAGGGCGGGGTCGCGGGCAATGTGATCCCGGATCGCTGCAGTTTCGAGGTCAACTACCGCTTCGCCCCCAGCCGCTCCGTCGAGGAGGCCGAGCAGCTGGTGCGCGACTTCTTCGCGGACGCGGACGAGGTGGAGATCGTGGATCGCGCCCCCGGCGCGAGGCCCGGTCTTGACGCGCCGCTCGCGCAGCGCTTCGTGGCGGCCGTCGGGGCCGAACCCACGGCGAAGTTCGGGTGGACCGACGTTGCCCGCTTCTCAGCGCTCGGGATCCCCGCCGTGAACTTCGGTCCGGGGGACGCCCTGCTCGCCCACGCCGACGATGAGCGCGTGCCCGTGACGCAGATCGAGTTCACGGAGCGAGCGCTCCGAGCCTGGCTGCAGACGGATGAGGCGTAACCGGACGACGCCCGGTTCGCCCTCCCGTGCGGCAGCCCGATAAACTAGATAGCAACCATAACTTTCGAGGAGGCGTCATGGCTGCAATGAAACCGAGGACTGGGGACGGACCCATGGAGGCGGTTCGTGAGAGTCGGCTGATCGTCGTGCGAGTGCCGCTCGAGGGTGGCGGGCGCCTCGTGGTGTCGGTCAACGACCAGGAGGCCACTGAACTGCGCGACGTGCTGTCTGCGGTGCTCGACGGCTAGACTCGCACAGAGCAGTAACGCAGCAACGGAGGAAGCCCCGGGAATCGCCGATTCCCGGGGCTTCCTGCCGCTCGCGGTCCGTCGGGCGTCGACGGACCCGGCCCTTCGGCGGGTTCAGCCGTCGAGGCGCACGAGGGTCAGTACTCCGTCACCGGTGGGGGAGAGCATGGGGGCGAGCGCCGGCGACTCCGCGACGAGCGCGAGCAGGTCTCGGCACGCCACGGTCGATTCGTCGCGGGCTGCGGGATCCGGCACCCGGCCGTGGGCGAAGACGCCCGGCACGACGATGCACCCTCCGGGGCGCACGATGCCGAGCGCGTACTCGAAGTGCTCCAGCAGCAGGGCCGGGTCCGCGTCGAGCAGCACCAGGTCGTAGGCGCCGAGATTCAGGCGCGGCAGCACGTGGCGCGCTTCGCCCTCGATGAGCCGCAGCCGCGACGACGCTACGCCGGCGTCGGCGAATACAGCCCGGGCTTCGCGGAGGTGCTCGGGCTCGATCTCGATCGAGGTCAGCGTGGCCTCGGGGGCGTAGCGCAGCAGTGCGAGTCCGCTCACGCCGACGCCGGTGCCCACCTCGCAGATGGCCTGAGCGCGGGTCAGCACCGTCAGCGCTGAGAGCTGCGCCGCGGTGGAGCGGCTGACGGGCTCGACGCCGAGCTCGAGAGACAGGCGGCGCGCGCGCGCGATCGCATCTGTCTCGCCCGGGTACTGCTCGGCGTATTGCCAGTTGCGTTCGAGCTTGCTCACGTTCTCCTCCGGTGTCCTGCGGCGTTGTCACGCCGACAACTCCTAGCGTAGCGCTACCGAAGACCGCCTCGAAGAGCTCTATGATGGTGTAGATGGGCCTCACGATAGATAAGATTCTGGTGATCATGGTGATCGCCATGTTCGTGCTGGGCCCCGAGCGTCTGCCTCTCTACGCGAAGAAGCTCGGCGAATTCGTGCGAGGGGCCAAGCGGATGGCGGACGGGGCGAAGGATCGCCTGCGCGACGAGATGGGCCCCGAGTTCGATCAGGTCGACTGGAAGCAGCTCGATCCGCGGCAGTACGATCCGCGCCGCATCATCCGCGATGCGCTCGTGGAGGACGAGCGAGAGGCGCGCGCCGAGGCTCGACGGGCCCGGATCGCCGAAGCCGCGGAGCAGCGTCGCGCAGCGTCGGGAGACGGCCGGGCCGAGGGCCCGCTGTACTTCGACGAGGAAGCCACGTGAGCGAATCGGGGTTACCCATCCGATCAGCTGAGATGAGGCTGCGCGAGCAGTTCGGGTCATCCGAGCGCGAGTTCACCGAGATCTTCTCGGCCCTCAACAGCTTCTCCATCGTCGCGATCACCGACCGTCGCGGTGTGATTCTGCACGTGAACGACCGCTTCTGCGAGATATCCCGGTACTCCCGCGACGAGCTGGTGGGTCAGACCCACCGGATCATCAACTCCTGTCGCCATCCGAAGGAGTTCTTCCAGGAGATGTGGCGGGTCATCGGACGCGGCGGGGTCTGGAAGAACGAGATCTGCAACCGCGCCAAGGACGGCACGGAGTACTGGGTCGACACCACCATCATCCCTCTGCTCGACGATGGGGGCCGGCCCGAGCGGTACGTCGCGATCCGCACGGAGGAGACGCAGCGGCACCTCGCCGAGGAACGGGTGCGCGAACTCGCCTTCCGTGACCGCGTGACCGGGCTTCCCAACCGCGCGTCGATGCTGCAGGCGATCGATGCCGACGGCGATCGGAAGTCGGAGGGCGAGCTCAGCGGGTTCATCTCGGTGAGCGTTGACGATCTCTCCGTCGTCAACGATGCGTTCGGGTATCAGGCGGGTGATCGTCTGCTCGTCGACTCGGCGCGCAGGCTTCGCGGCCTCGACCTGCACGACTCGGTCGTGAGCCGGATCGGCTCCAACACCTTCGGGATCCTCCTGCCCCGCCTCGGCATGGACCGCGGGGAGTCTGATCGGCGTGCGGCCGAGTGCGTCGAGGAGGTGCTCGACACGCTGACGGGGACGGTCGACCTCGAATCGGGGGTGGTGATCGATGCCACGGCGAGCGTCGGTTACGTGCTGTGGACGGCTCCTGAGAGCCGCGGAGACGACTGCGGCCCGGGCGCCTGCGATAGTTACATCAAGACGACCGACGCCCACGAGATCATCAAGTGCGCCGATATCGCCCGCAAGCACGCGCGCCGGGCCGGCGGCCAGCGTCGCATCCGCCACTTCCGCCAGAGCATGCTCGACGACGCGCAGCGGCGGGTCCGGCTCGTCTCGGAGCTGAGGCGCGGCATCGAGAACGGCGAACTGCGTCTCTTCTCGCAGCCGATCGTGGACCGCGAGCAGCGCGTGATCGGGGAGGAGGGGCTGATCCGGTGGGTCAGCCCTGAGCGCGGGCTCGTCGAGCCCGGAGCCTTCATCCCATTGGCGGAGCAGACCGGTCTCATCGTGGAGATCGGCGAGTGGGTGCTCGAGGAGGCCTGCCGGGTGCTCGCAGCCTGGGAGAAGGAGCCCGAGCGCGACCACCTCACCTTCTCGGTCAACCTCAGCGAGCGCCAGCTGCGGGTCGACAGTTTCGCGGAGCGCGTGCGCGCGACCATCGCGAAGCACGGCGTCTCGCCGGGGCGATTGAAACTCGAGCTCACCGAGAGCGTGCTGCACACCGATCTCGACCGCACCGTCAAGCTGCTGTCCCTCCTGCGGGCCGACGGTGTGCTCGCCTCGCTCGACGACTTCGGAACGGGATACTCCTCGCTGAGTTATCTGCGGCAGCTGCCCGTCCAGCAGCTCAAGATCGACCGCTCATTCACGTTCTCCGTGGTCGAGGACGAGGCCAGCGCCTCGATCGTGCACACCATCGTGCAGCTGGGGCGAACCTTCGCTCTGCAGGTGGTAGCCGAGGGCGTCGAGACCCGGCAGCAGTTCGAGAAACTGCTCGAGCTCGGTGTCGATGCCTTCCAAGGGTACCTGTTCGCGCGTCCGCGTCCGGTCGACGAGACCATCGAGGCGATCGGCTGAGAGATCGCGCCGACCGGGCGTCACCGGCTCAGCGGGGCGCGATCCCGAGCGACCTGCCGGCCAGGCTGCGGCCCCGCGCGGCGATCATGCGTGCGATGCGGATCACCTCCGCGGCGGCCGGATCCTCCGGTGCGACGAGCACGGCCGGCTCGCCGCGGTCGCCCGCCTCCCGGAACGCGGGGCTGAGCGGCACACTGCCGAGCAGCGGCACCGCCTCGGATTCGCCGCCCGCGGCGTCGGTGCTGAGTCGATCGGCGACCAGCTGCCCGCCGCCGCTGCCGAACACGTCGAGCACGCTGCCGTCGGCCTGCACCAGGCCCGCCATGTTCTCGACCACCCCGATCACCCGCTGACCGGTCTGGCGCGCCACGAGCGCGCTGCGCACGGCCACGTCGGCCGCCGCCTCCTGCGGAGTGGTGACCACGAGCACCTCTGCCTGGGGGAGCAGCTGACCGACGCTGATCGCGATGTCGCCCGTGCCCGGAGGCAGGTCGAGCAGCAGCACATCGAGATCGCCGAACCAGACGTCGCGCAGGAACTGCTCGATCGTGCGGTGCAGCATGGGCCCGCGCCACGATACCGCGGTGGTGCGCGGGTCGGCCTCGCCCAGGAACATACCGATCGAGACGGTCTTCACCCCGTGAGCGACGGGCGGCAGGATCATGTCGTCGACGCGGGTCGGCTGCTCGGTGCGGCCGTCGCGGCTGAGCCCGAGAATGCCGGGGATCGAGAACCCGAACACGTCGGCGTCGACGAGGCCGACCGCGAGGCCCTGCTGCGCCAGGGCGACCGCGAGCCCGGCGGTGAGCGAGGACTTGCCGACACCGCCCTTGCCGCTCGTCACCGTGATGACCCGCGTGAGCGAGTCCGGGCCGAACTGCTGCGGCCGTGATCCGCGATCCCCGCGCACCCGCTCGATGAAGGCCTTCCGCTCCGTAGGCGACATCACACCGACCTCGACCTCGGCCGAGACGACCCCGGCCGCGGACTCAGTCGCGGCGAGCGTATCGGCCTCGATGCGGCGGGCGGCGGGGCATCCCGCGATCGTGAGCAGGATCGCGACCGTCGCGTGCCCCTCGGCGTCCACGCGCACGTCGCGCACCATGCCGAGCTCTGTGATCGGGCGCAGGATCTCGGGATCCCGCACCCGCTCGAGCGCGGCCAGCACTGCGGCCTCAGCGTCCGTCTGCACGGGACTCCTCTGATGGCGATTCGTTCCCTGGGTCTGTCGAAGGGGACGGGGCCGTCTCAGGGCCCTCCTCCGCCTTCTCCGCCTCCTCTAGCTCGGCCAGCAGCGAGCGCAGTTCGGCTCGGATGAAGTCGCGGTCGGGCAGATCCTTCAGCGCGAGCCGCAGCGCCACGACCTCGCGAGCCAGGAACTCCGTGTCGGCGAGGTTGCGTTCGGCGCGCTGCCGATCCTGCTCCATCTGCACGCGGTCCCGGTCGTCCTGCCGGTTCTGCGCGAGCAGGATCATCGGCGCCGCATACGACGCCTGCAGTGAGAGGATCAGCGTGAGCGCGGTGAAGCCGAGCGCCGCCGAGTCGAAGCGCCACGACTCGGGGCCCCAGGTGTTCCAGGCCAACCAGGCCACGCAGATGAGCGTGAGGATCAGCAGGAACCACGGGGTGCCCATGCCGCGCGCGATGCTCTCGGTCCAGCGTCCGAAACGCTCCTGGCTCTTGCCGCCGCCGAGTGAGACGCGGCCCGCCCGCGCTCCGGTGGCCAAGGGCGCGTCGAGTCCGGGATCCTGCCGCTTGAACAGGCTCATCAGCGGCTCCTCTGCGGTGCGGAGGAGCGGGGCTGCTCATCGTCGGCGTGGCGCCAATCGTCGGGGAGCAGGTGATCGAGCACGTCGTCGACGGTGACCACGCCCACGAGGCGATGCTGCTCGTCGACGACCGGCATCGCGACGAGGTCGTAGCTCGCGAGGCGGCGCGAGACCTCGGCGGCGCTCGCGTCGACCGTGACCGGTTCGATCTCGGTGTCGATGAGCGACACCATGCGCTCGTGGGGCGGGAAGCGCAGCATGCGCTGGAAGTGCGCCATGCCGATGTACTCGCCCGTGGGCGTCTCATACGGGGGGTGGGTCACGTAGACGGCCGAGGCCATGGCCGGCGGGATCTCGGCGCGGCGGATCATCGCGAGCCCCTCGGCCACGCTCGACTCGCCCGACAGCACGATCGGCGCGGGGCTCATGAGGCCGCCCGCGGTGTCCGCGTCGTACTCGAGCAGGCGGCGCACGTCCTCGGCCTCCTCCGGCTCCATGAGGTCGAGCAGCTCCTCGCCCTTCGCCGTGGGCAGCGCGGAGATGAGATCGGCCGCGTCGTCCGGCTCCATGCGGTCGAGCACATCCGCGGTGCGGTCGGCCGGCAGCTGGGCCAGCAGCGCCAGCTGATCCTGCTCGCTCATCTCCTCGAGCGCGTCCGCGACACGCTCGTCGGCTAGCTCGCCGATCACCTCGAGCATGCGGTGCTGCGGCAGCTCGAGCAGCGCCTCGGCAAGGTCGGCGGGCTTGAGATCGACCATCGTCTGTATCAGCAGCTCGGCCGACTGCGCCGAACCGGTCGAGCTGGGCAGCACCAGATCTGACCAGCGCACGATCCGCGAGTCGCCGCGGCTGAACGGCGCCGCGGGCTTCGGAAGCCGTACGAAGACCTCGGAGACCACCCACTCGCCCGTGCGGGTGCGCTCGATCGCGGCGTCCTCGATGCGGGCCGCCTGCGGCTGCCCGCCCGAGTGCTCAGGAGCGAGCTGCACCTCGCGGCCGATGATCTCGGCGATCATGCGGGTCTCGCCGCCGCGCTGCTCGAAACGGCGCACGTTGATCAGACCCGTGGTGATCACCTGGCCCGAACCGATCGAGGTGACCCGGCCGATCGGCACGAACACTCGACGTTTGCCGGGGATCTCGACGATCAGGCCGACCACGCGCGGCGCGCTCGCCGCCCGGAAGACGACCAGCACATCGCGCACCTTGCCGATCCGGTCGCCGACCGGATCGAACACTCCGCGCCCGGCGAGGCGCCCGACGAAGACCCGCATCACACTCACACCTCTAGCGTAGTGGTGCCGAGCCCGGCAGTGAGAGAATGGAGGCATGAGTACTCCCGGCCCCATCTCCTCCTCGCGCGCACCCCTGATGCCCGAGATCCCGCAGGGCGAGATCGTCTCCACCTACGACCGCTACGAAGACGCCAAGCACGCGGTCGACGTGCTCGCGCGCGCCAGCTTCCCGGTGCAGCGCATCAGCATCGTCGGCAACGACGTGCGCAGCGTCGAGCGCGTCACCGGACGGCTCACCTACGGGCGGGTCGCCCTCATGGGAGCGCTCTCGGGCGCCTACCTGGGCCTGTTCCTCGGGCTCCTGCTGTTCATCTTCCAGCCCGACAACGCCGGCATCCTCGGCGTGTTCGTCGCGGCCGTGGTGATCGGCGCCGGATTCGGCATGCTCTTCGGCGTGCTCTCCTACGCGATGAACCGCAACCGCCGCGACTTCTCCTCCGTGATGCAGATGGTCGCCACCCGGTACGACCTGATCGTCGAACCCGAGCTGCTGCACGAGGCGCGTCGCATCCTCACGGAGTCGGTGCAGCGGTAGGCCCAGGGCAGTGGCGCGGCCTCCTTCGCCGAGTCGGCCTGTTTCTATCGAGGCGGCCCATGATGTGCGTGAATTGCAGGCTCTTTCGATATAAATAGGCCGCTTCGGCGAGGAGAAACCGCCCGCAGTACGTCGCTCACAAGCAGCGAATCCGGCCGGGGCGTGCTGCTTCATCCACCGATCGTGTTCCGAGCCCCCGCGATCGGAGCGAATCTGTCAGGCTGCGAGCATGACACCTCAGTACGGCTTCGCGTCGATCTCAGCGGCGGTGCGCTCGCGAGACGACCTGTTGCAGCGGAACTGGTCCGCTCGGGGCATCGCCGACGCCGTCGCAGAGGGAAGGCTGGAACGGCTCGCCGCCGGTCGGTATCTCGACGGCGGGATGTGGCGCGAGCTCTGGCCGGACCAGAAGCTGCTCGCGCGAGTGCTCGCGGTCTCCGGGAATCCCGACCTCGCGGGCTGCTTCTGGAGGGAGTCCGCGGCCGTCCTGCATGGGCTGCGTCTCTACCGCCCACCTTATGATCGCGCCCAGCTGCTGCTCCCCGGCGCTTCCTCCGCCCGCCGCAGCACCTTCATCGCGCGCAGCACCGACCGGGTCCGAGACGGAGAGGTCGGACTGCTCCACGGCGTCCCCGTCACGAGCCTCTCGAGAACGGTGATGGACCTCGCCCGGCTGGCCCCGCTGGAGCTGGCGCTCGGGGCGCTGGACCACGCGTTGCAGCTGCAGTTCGGCCAGCACCGCGGCGTACCGAACTCACCCGGTGTCGTGGAGTGGTTGGAGAGGCTGCGCCGGGACCTGCTCTCGGGACCCCGCCGACGCGGCGTGAGGAGAGCACTGCGGATCGTCGAACTCGCCGATGCCGGGTCGGAATCGGTGCTGGAAACCCTCGGACGGCTCCGGTTCGTGCAGGCGGGGTACCGGGTGAGCACGCAGGTGCCGGTGGTTCACCCCGATGGCAGCGTGAGCTACTTCGACCTCGGGCTCGATGATCTCGACATCCTGTGCGAGATCGACGGACGATCGAAGTACCTCGACGAGGGCTTGCGCGGGGGAAAGACCGCGGCTGAGGTGGTCCTCGCCGAGAAGAGGCGCGAGGACAAGGCCCGAGGGAGCACGCCGAAGCGGGTCATCCGGCTGATGCACGAGGATCTGCGCACGCTCGACAGCTTCTACGCGGCCGCGCGCGCCTACCGTTTACCACCGCCTCCGGCCGCGCACCGTTCATCGAGCCGTCCCCTTCGTATCGACCCGGTATGGAACTCGCGAGAAATCTAGGCGGACTCGATACAAATGGGCCGGCTCGGCGGGGAGCGCGGCGCGGCGGGGCGGGGAGCGCGGCGCGGCGGGTCAGCCGTCGCGCAGCAGCTTCTGGATCCGCTGCAGCGAGACCGGCTCGGCGGTGCGCAGCTGCTGCGCGAACAGGCTCACGCGCAGCTCCTCGATCAGCCAGCGCACGCGCACGAGGTGATCGGGGGCCTGCTCGGGCAGCGGGATCGCGCCGCCCGCCTGCTCGAAGAGCGCGAGCGCGCGGTCCACCTCGTTCTGCCAGGCCCGATCCCGCCCCGGGTTCTCGACGAGCCCCCGCATGCGCAGCTGCACCGCCTCCAGATAGACGGGCAGCCGCGCCAGCTGGGCGAGTCCGGTGCGCGAGACGAAGCCGTCGTAGACGAGTCGGTCGACCTGGGCCGCGGCCCCGGCCACCTGTCCCAGAACCTGGATCGACTTCGCGCCGTCGATCGCCTTGCGCGCGAGCCTCGCCGCGTCGAGCACGCGGGCGGTGAGGGCGATCGCGCCGTAGATGTCATCGATGAGGGATCGCGCGTAGTCGTTCGCGATCCGCTCGAACGCGGCCTCCGACCACACGAGCCCGTCGGGTGCATGACGGCGGATCACGCCGTCGGCGACTGCGAGCGAGACATCCGCGATCGCGGCGTCGAGCGAGCGGTACGGCCCGGCGCCGAGCAGCAGCTTCTCCTGGTTCGAGAGATGGTCGCGGATGTAGCTCGCCGGCGACGGCGAGCTCAGAGCGACGAGGCGGCGGATCCCGCGTCGCGATAGCCGGACCTGCTCGGCCTCGTCGGCTACGAGCGTCAGATCGACGCCCGTGCGGCGATCCACGATCGCGGGATAGGCCCGCACCACGCCCGCTCCGGATCCGCGGCCCTTCGCGTAGGCCGTGTCGACGTGCCTCGGCAGCTCGCCGAAGTCCCACGCGGTCGAGCCCTTGCGCTCGAGATCGCTCTTCGGCAGCGCCGCCGCTGCGACCTTGGCGACGCCCTGCGTCGCGCGATCCTTGTGCGCCACCTGCAGCGCGGCGAGATCCTTGCCCGACCCGATAGTGCGCCCGCGCCCGTCGACCACGCGGAACGTCGGCGTGAGATGCGCCGGCAGACGCGATGCGTCGAAGTCGCCGGGGGAGACGGTCACGCCCGTGCGACGGCGGATCTCGTCGGCCAGCAGCTGGAGCAGCGATGAGTCGGAGTCGGCGCCGTCCAGCTTCGGCTCGACGGTCTCGAGCAGCGTGCGCGCCCAGTCCGCGGCGGGCACGACGTGCTTGCGGATGGCCTTCGGCAGCGTCTTGATGAGCGCCGTCACGAGTTCCTGACGCAGGCCCGGCACGAGCTTCTCGAAATCGGAGCCCTCGAGTCGCGGCAGCAGCGGCAGCGGCACGTTGACGGTGACACCGTCGTCGTCGGCCGAGGGGTCGAAGCGGTACTTGAGCCGCAGCGTCTGATCGCCGTGCCGCCACTGGCGCGGGAACTCGCTCTCATCGACCTCGGCCGTCTCGCCCTCGACGAGATCCTCCCGGCGCATGGTGAGCAGTCTCGGCTGCTTGCGCTGCGCCTCCTTCCACCACCCCTCGAAGTCGCGCGTCGACGCGATCTCGGCGGGAATGCGGGCGTCGTAGAAGTCGAAGACGGCCTCGTCGTCGCTCACCAGGTCGCGACGCCGGGTGCGCTCCTCGAGCTGCTGGAGCTCTCGGCGCAGCTGCCGGTTCGCCCGGTCGAAGGCGAAGGCGGATCCTCCTGACGGAATCTCCCACTCGCCGTCCACCAGGGCGTGGCGGATGAACAGCTCTCGCGCCTGCTCGCGGTCGAAGCGGGCGAGCTGCACCCGGCGGCGGTCGACGATCGGCACGCCGTAGAGCGTGACCCGCTCGTAAGCGACGGCCGCGCCCTGCTTCTTCTCCCAGTGCGGCTCGCTGATCTGTCGCTTCGCGAGGGGCCCTGCGAGCTCCTCGGCCCAGGCCGGGTCGACGACGGCGTTGGACCGGGCGAACAGCCGCGAGGTCTCGACGAGCTCGACGCTCATCACGACCTCGGGCGGCTTCTTCGCGAGGACGGAACCGGGATAGAGCACGAATCGCGTGCCCCGGGATCCGACGTACTCCTGGGCGGGCTTCCGCTTGACCGTGCCGGGAGCGCTCCGTCCGCGGGCGGGCGCAGCGCGGTCCTGGCGATCGTCGCGCACGCCGAGCTGGGAGAGCAGGCCGGCGAGCATGGAGCGGTGGATCGCTTCGCCCGATCCCGAACCGGCCGCAGAATCCGCGCGACGGGCTCCCGCGATCCGGGCGAGCTGGCGGTAGAGATCCATCCACTCGCGCACGCGCAGGAAGTTGAGGTATTCGGCCTTGCAGAGGCGGCGGAAGGCGCTCGACGACAGTTCGCGCTGCTGCTCCTGCAGATACTCCCAGAGGCCCAGCAGCGTCATGAGGTCGCCCTGCGGGTCGGCGAAGCGCGCGTGCAGCTGGTCGGCCTGGGCGCGCTTCTCCTGCGGCCGCTCGCGCACGTCCTGGATCGTGAGGCCCGCGACGATCGCCAGCACTGCGGGGACGACGTCGTGCTTGCGGGCCTCCACCACCATGCGGGCGAAGCGCGGCTCGATGGGCAGGCGGGCGAGCTCGCGGCCGATCTTCGTGATCCGCGGGCGGGCGCGGGTTCCCCTGCCCTCGAGCTGCACCGCTCCCAGCTCGGCGAGCAGCCCGAGACCGTCGGCGATGCCCCGCTGATCGGGAGGCGTGAGGAACGGGAAGCGCGCGATATCGCCGAGGCCGAGCGACAGCATCTGCAGGATCACCGAGGCGAGACCGGTGCGCCGGATCTCGGGCTCGGTGAACTCGGGCCGGCTCTCGAAGTCCTCCTCGGAGTAGAGCCGGATCGCGATGCCGGGGCTGGTGCGCCCCGAACGGCCCGATCGCTGGTTCGCGCTCGCCTGCGAGACGGCCTCGATGGGGAGCCGCTGCACCTTGCTGCGCGCCGAGTATCGCGAGATTCGAGCGGTGCCGGCATCGACCACGTAGCGGATGCCGGGCACCGTGAGCGAGGTCTCGGCCACGTTGGTGGCGAGAACGATGCGACGGGCGCCCGCGTTCGCGCCGCTGGGGGGTTCGAAGACCCGGTGCTGCTCCGCCGCGCTGAGGCGGCCGTAGAGGGGCAGGATCTCGACGGGTCTCGCTCGATTCGAGCCGAGACGCCCGCGCAGGGCGTCGGCCGCGTCGCGGATCTCGGCCTCGCCGCTGAGGAACACGAGCACGTCGCCGCGCTCCTCCCGAGACAGCTCGTCGACCGCGTCGCCGATGGCGTCGAAGAGATCGCGCTCGACGGTGCGCACCCGCGGCGCGCCGCCCTGGGGATCGGGCTGCTCGATCCTCTCCACGAGGGGTCGGTACCGGATCTCGACCGGGTAGGTGCGGCCCGAGACCTCGATGATGGGGGCCGGCCGCTTCGTGCTCGCGTCGGCGAAGTGCTCGGCGAACGACTCGGGATCGATCGTCGCCGACGTGATGATCACCTTGAGGTCTGGCCGCCGGGGGAGCAGCGTCTTGAGGTAGCCGAGCAGGAAGTCGATGTTGAGCGAGCGCTCGTGCGCCTCGTCGATGATGATGGTGTCGTAGGCGCGAAGGTCGCGATCGCGGTGGATCGCATTGAGCAGGATGCCGTCGGTCATCAGGCGGATCCGCGTGTCCTCCGAGACCTTGTCGGTGAACCGCACCTGGTAGCCGACGAGCCCGCCGAGCTCCGAGCCGAGCTCCTCGGCGATGCGCTCGGCGATCGTGCGCGCGGCGATGCGGCGGGGCTGCGTATGGGCGATGCGCTCGCGGCCGAGGGCCAGGGCGATCTTCGGCAGCTGCGTCGTCTTGCCCGACCCGGTCTCGCCGGCGACGATGATCACCTGGTGGTCGCGGATCGCCGCCTCGATCTCGTCGCGCATCTGCGAGACGGGAAGCTCTTCGGGAAAGGAGACGCGCACTGGGGGCTGAGGCATGGTGCTCCCATTATCCCGTGCGGCGTCGCCCGGGAGCGAATGTCGGCGGTCGGGAATAGACTGGGCGCGCACCCGACCCTCGGCGAAAGCGAGCCCGTATGAGCGCCCTCCAGATCCCGAACATCACCCTGAAGAACGGAGTCCGCAGCGGGGGTGATCCTGTCGAGATCCCGCAGCTCGGCCTCGGCGTCTTCCTCGTCGAGCCGGGCGAGACCGAGCGCATCGTCTCCGAAGCGCTCGAGGCGGGCTACCGGCACATCGACACCGCCGCGGCGTACTTCAACGAGGCCGAGGTCGGCCGCGCGATCGCTTCGAGCGGCATTCCGCGAGACGAGCTGTTCGTCACGACGAAGCTCTGGAACTCCGATCATGAGGACGTGGCGGGCGCCTTCCAGCGCAGCCTCGATGCGCTCGGCCTCGACCGGGTCGATCTGTACCTCGTGCACTGGCCGGTGCCCATGCACGGCACCGCGCTCACCGCGTGGCGCGGAGTCGCCGAGGTCGCCGAGTCGGGGCGGGCCTCCGCCATCGGCGTCTCGAACTTCGAGATCGAGCACCTGCAGCAGATCATCGACGAGACCGGGGTCGTGCCGTCCGCGAACCAGATCGAGCTGCACCCTCTGCACCAGCGCCGTCAGCTGCGGGCGTTCTGCGCCGAGCACGGCATCGCGATCGAGGCCTGGGGGCCGCTCGCGCAGGGCAAGAGCGACCTCTTCGAGCGATCCGCGATCCTCGACGCGGCCTCGGCGCATGGCAAGTCCGGTGCGCAGGTGGTGCTCCGCTGGCACATGCAGCACGGCACGATCGTGTTCCCGAAGACGATGCGTCGGGAGCGCATGATCGAGAACGCCGACATCTTCGATTTCGAACTCACCGAGGCCGAGATGGCCGCCATCGACGCTCTCGACGAGCAGCGTAATTTCGGACCCGACCCGTACACCTTCGACAACCGGTAAGGACCGG
Organism: Leucobacter holotrichiae; assembly: GCF_055791005.1. NCBI lineage: Bacteria > Bacillati > Actinomycetota > Actinomycetes > Micrococcales > Microbacteriaceae > Leucobacter > Leucobacter holotrichiae. The sequence goes on along the minus strand of NZ_JBVUAC010000001.1, from coordinate 599,021 downwards.
TTCGCGCGACGGAAAGGACGCAGCATGACGAAGTCTCCGATCACTGTCACTCTCACGGGCGCCGGCGGGCAGATCGGCTACGCGGCGCTGTTCCGGATCGCGGCCGGCGACATGCTCGGCCCCGATCAGCCCGTCGCGCTCCGCCTGCTCGAGATTCCGCAGGGGATGAGAGCAGCCGAGGGTGCCGCGCTCGAGCTCTCCGACTGCGCCTTCCCGCTGCTCGCCGGGGTCGAGATCAGCGACGACCCGGATGTCGCCTTCGACGGCGCGAACGTGGCGATGCTCATCGGGTCGCGCCCTCGCACGGCGGGCATGGAGCGCGGTGACCTGCTCGAGGCGAACGGCGCCATCTTCGGCCCGCAGGGGCGCGCGATCGGCGCCACGGCGGCCGACGACGTGCGCGTGATCGTAGTCGGCAACCCGGCCAACACGAACGCCCTGATCGCTCAGCAGCACGCCCCCGATGTGCCGGCCGAGCGGTTCACCGCGCTCACCCGGCTCGACCACAATCGCGCGGTCGGCCTGCTCGCGGCCGAAGCCGGGGCGCCGGTCGCCGACGTCGACGGGGTGACGATCTGGGGCAACCACTCCGCCACGCAGTACCCCGACCTCAGCCACGCGACCGTCGGCGGTCGTGCGGCGCTGGAGGTCGTCGACCCGGGGTGGGCGCGAGGCCCCTATATCGATCGAGTGGCGAAGCGCGGTGCCGAGATCATCGAGGTGAGAGGCGGCTCGTCCGTCGCTTCCGCCGCGAACGCGGCCATCGAGCACGTGCGCGACTGGGTTCTCGGCACGGGGGAGCGCCGCACGAGCGCGGCCGTGGTCTCTTGCGGAGAGTACGGGGTGCCCGAGGGGCTCATCTCGTCGTTCCCCGTGCGTTCCTCCGGCGGAGCCTGGCAGATCGTCGAGGGACTCGAGATCGATGAGTTCTCGCGGCAGCGGATCGCCGAGTCGGTGGCCGAGCTGGTCTCGGAGCGCGAGGCGGTACGGCAGCTCGGGCTGATCGACTGACCCAGCGTCGACGCCGCGCTGACCCTGCATCGACGCCGCGCCGATCCGTCAGAACAGCGGGACGCCCCGGGACGCCTCGCGTCGCCGGGGGATGCACTGGGGCGCACGCCGGCGGCTCCGGCAGGCCATAGGATAGAAGCCATGTCTAAGGTGCTTTCTTCCCTGCCTGTCGGCGAACGCGTCGGCATTGCATTCTCCGGTGGCCTCGATACCTCTTGCGCGGTGGCGTGGATGCGCGACAAGGGCGCTGTGCCCTGCACCTACACCGCCGACATCGGCCAGTACGACGAGCCCGACCTCGAAGGTGTCACCGCGCGTGCGAAGGAATACGGCGCCGAGATCGCCCGCTTCGTCGACGCGAAGCTCCCGCTCGTCGAACAGGGGTTCCTGGCCCTGCAGACCGGCGCGTTCAATGTGCGCTCGGGCGGCAAGACCTACTTCAACACGACGCCGCTCGGCCGCGCTGTCACCGGCACGCTGCTCGTGCGCGCCATGAAGGAGGACGGCGTCGATATCTGGGGCGACGGCTCCACCTACAAGGGCAATGACATCGAGCGATTCTACCGCTACGGCCTCATGGCCAACCCCGCGCTGCGCATCTACAAGCCGTGGCTCGACAGCCAGTTCGTGGAGGAGCTGGGCGGCCGCCAGGAGATGAGCGAGTGGCTCGTCGCCCACGGCTACCCCTACCGCGATTCCGCCGAGAAGGCCTACTCGACCGACGCCAACATCTGGGGCGCCACGCATGAGGCCAAGAAGCTCGAGTTTCTCGACACTGGTCTCGATATCGTCGAGCCCATCATGGGCGTCGCCGCGTGGCGCGAAGACGTCGAGGTCGCCACCGAGGAGGTCTCGGTACGCTTCGAGGCCGGCCGCCCCGTCGCGATCAACGGCGTCGAGTTCGACGATCCGGTAGCCCTGGTCTACGAGGCGAACGCGATCGGCGGCCGCCACGGCCTCGGCGTCTCGGATCAGATCGAGAACCGCATCATCGAGGCGAAGTCGCGCGGCATCTACGAAGCGCCGGGCATGGCGCTGCTGCACATCACCTACGAGCGCCTCGTCAACGCGATCCACAACGAGGACACGGTCGCCAGCTACCACAACGAGGGCCGCAGGCTCGGTCGCCTCATGTACGAGGGCCGCTGGTTCGATCCGCAGGCGCTCATGCTCAGCGAATCGCTGCAGCGCTGGGTCGGATCCGCGATCACGGGCGAGGTCACCCTGCGCCTGCGCCGCGGCGACGACTACACGATCCTCAACACCACAGGTCCGAGCCTGAGCTACCACCCCGAGAAGCTCTCGATGGAGCGCACGGTCGGTGCTGCCTTCGGGCCGGAGGACCGCATCGGTCAGCTCACCATGCGCAACCTCGACATCGCCGACTCGCGCCAGCGGCTCGAGCAGTACGCCGCGCTCGGTCTCGTGGGCAGCTCGACCGCGGATGTGGTCGGAGAGCTCGAGCAGGGCGGCGCCGCGCAGATCGCGAACGCGGTCGGCGGCATCGACGAGGAGGGCGACGCGCTCGGCCTCTCGGCCGCCTTCGACGCCGGCACCGACTGACGGGCAGCGGAAAGGCCCCGGATCCGAGAGGATCCGGGGCCTTTCCGTCAGCGCGGCGAAAGCGCGGTCAGCTGGCGCGGCGGGCGCGCGCGGCGCGACGCTTGAGCGCGCGGCGCTCGTCCTCGCTGAGGCCGCCCCACACGCCCGAATCCTGACCGGTGTCCATCGCGTACTGCAGGCACATCTCGGTCACGGTGCAGCGCGCGCAGACCGACTTCGCTCGCTCGATCTGCTCGACCGCCGGGCCGGTGTTACCGACCGGGAAGAAGAGCTCGGGGTCTACGGTGAGGCAAGCAGCCTTCTCGCGCCAATCCATGTGTGTCCTCCATCTGTAAACGCACGCGCGCAAAATACACTGGAGACAAGTGCCAGAGATCCCGCGCCGTAACTACCTGAAACGTGGCTGAGAATGCTCACGTCGGTGTGCGCGAAACTCGACGGAATATATAGTTTCACGGATGTAGAAGCAAATCAATAGTTCGTTTGCAATTGAATGGAAAGAGATCCGAAATGCCCTCGTCACCCGCTGATCACCCACGCTCCCGAGCCGCCTGGAAGGCCCTCGGCGCGCTGCTCTCAGTGGAGGGGGCGCTGCTGCTGTGGGTGCTGGGAGTGACCGTCGTCGGAACCGTGACGGGCGACGGCCACCCGCTGCAGAACCTCAGCCTCATCGTGATGGCGGCGCTGTCGCTGGTGTGGGTCGTGGTCACCTTCGCGGGTGCGGTGAGAACGCGGGCGAGCTGGGTTCGCGGATCATCGCTCACGATCCACGTGCTGCTCTTCGCGGCGGGGACGGGGTGCCTGCAGATCGGAATCGGACCGTGGTGGCTCGGCTTCGCTCTCGTCGCGCTCGCACTCGCAGGGTTCGCCGCCGCGATCCTCGCCCGCCCTGCGGTCGCGCCCGCTGCCGAGCAATAGTGCCGGCTCTGACCGATCGCCGTCGCGGCAAGGCCCGCGCTGCACGGGTGGCGGCGTCGAAACGCCCCGGCTCAGCCCTCGAGGCCGAGCAGCTTGCGCACTCGGGCGACGTGCCCGGTGGCCTTCACGTTGTAGAGGGCGTGGGCGATCCGCCCCTCCTCATCGATCACGAACGTCGAGCGGATCACACCCTCGATGATGCGGCCGTAGCTGTTCTTCGTGCCGTACGCTCCGTATGCGCGGTGCACCTCCGCCTCCGGATCGCTGAGGAACGGGTACTCGAGGCCATCGCGATCGGCGAACCGGCGCAGGCGCTCCACGGAGTCACGGGACATCCCCAGTACGCGATAGCCGGCCGCAGCGAGCGAAGCCGAGGACTCCTGGAACTCGCAGGATTCCTTCGTGCAGGCCGGTGTCATCGCCTCGGGGATGAAGAACAGCACGACCTTCTCGCCGCGGAAGTCGGAGAGCGAGCGGGTCACGCCGTCTTGATCGGGGAGCGAGAAATCGGGGGCGGGCTGTTCGGGCTCGAGGATCACGCGTTCCGTCATGTCTTCAGCCTAGCGGGTCGCACCGACACCGACCCGCGCTCGGCTGCTACTTCAGCAGACGGCGCAGCGACTCGACGCGCGCCGCACCCGAAGCGTCGAGCCGCCCGTCGGCCACAGCCGCGTCGAGTTCGCAATCCGGCGCGTCCTCCAGGTGCGTGCACCCGCGCGGGCAGCCGTCGATGATCTCCGCGAGGTCGGTGAAACCGCGCAGGATCCCCTCGGGCGTCACGTGGCCGAGGCCGAACGAGCGGACCCCCGGCGTGTCGATCACCCAGCCGGTGTCGCCGCCCGCGCAGCCGGGCGTCTCCGCGCGATAGGCGACCGAGGACGACGACGTGTGCCGTCCGCGCCCGGTCACCTCGTTGACGTGCCCGGTCGCACGGCCGGCCTCGGGCACGATCTCGTTGATGAGGGTGGACTTGCCGACGCCCGAGTGCCCCACGAACACCGTGGTGCGCCCCGCGAGGGCGTCGCGGATCTCGGCGAGTGGCCACGCGCCGGGCGCCGATCGGAATACCGGCACCTCGAGCGCCGAGAAATAGGCGAGGAAGGGCTCGGGATCGGCGAGATCCGTCTTCGTGATGCACAGGAGCGGGCGGATCCCGGCATCGTACGCCGCCACCAGATAGCGATCGACGAGCCGCACCCGCGGCTCGGGGTTGGCAGCGGCGACCACGATCAGCATCTGGTCGGCGTTCGCCACCATGACGCGCTCAACGGTGTCGCTGTCGTCGGCGCTTCGGCGCAACAGCGTGCGGCGGGCCTCGATGCCGACGATGCGGGCGAGCGAGCCCTCCGCGCCGCTGGTGTCGCCGACGAGCTGCACGCGGTCGCCGATGACGATCGGGGTGCGTCGCAGCTCGCGGGCTCGGGCCGCCACCACGGTTCGCTCCTGGGAGTCGGCAGGATCGGCGCCGCGTTCGACCAGTGTCGTGTAGCGGCCCCGATCCACCGCGGTCACCATGCCGACGACCGCGTCGGAGTGCTCGGGGCGGCGCTTGGTGCGGGGCCGGTTCGCCTTGGGGTTGGGACGCTGGCGCACCGCGTGGTCGGCGTACTCGGCGTACGGGCCGTCGAGCGCGTCGTCCTCGTCGGGCGGGAGCCAGCTCATGCGCCGTCGGCCCCGCGAGTGAGATCCGGGAAGAGCCCGCCGAGCCCGAGCGGGCCGTTCGACGGCAGCTCTGCACCCGCGGCGTCCGTCGGGTGTTCACCGGTGCCCGCGAGGCCGAGCATGCGATGCCACAGCTCGGAGAACTGGGGCAGAGTCTTCGAGGTCGACGCGATGTCCTCGACCTCGACGCCCGCGACGACGAGCCCGATGAGCGCGCCGGTCGTCGCCATGCGGTGATCGGCGTAGCTGTGCCAGACGCCGCCGTGCAGGGGAGCCGGGTCGATCGCGATGCCGTCCTCGAGTTCGCGGGCGCGGCCGCCGAGAGCGTTGATCTCGTGCACCAGTGCCGCGATGCGGTCGGTCTCGTGGTGTCGGATGTGGCCGATGCCGGTGACCTCGCTCGCCTCGCCGTCGGAGCCGTCCGTACCGTGGGCGGCGAGGGCGGCGAGGCCGACGAGCGTGGGGGCGAGCTCGCCCGCCTCGGGCACGTGCAACCGTGCGCCCCTCAGGCGGCCCTCGCCGGAAACGGTGAGGGCGCCGTCCTCGGTGAGCTCGGCCCGGGCCCCGAACTCGGGCAGCAGTGCGCGCAACTGGTCGCCGACCTGCGTCGTGACCGTGGGCCAGCCGGGCACGGTCACGCGGCCGCCGACCGCGACGGCGGCCGCGAGGAAGGGCGCCGCGTTCGAGAGGTCCGGCTCGATGGGGGCGTCGAGGGCTCGGATCGGACCGGGCTCGACGATCCACTCGCCGGGGGCGGGGGAGGAGACCTCGACGCCGCGTGAGCGCAGCGTATCGATGGTCATCTCGATGTGCGGCAGACTCGGCAGCCGCTCGCCCGTGTGCACCACGTGCACGCCCCGGTCGAAGCGAGCGCCCGAGAGCAGCAGCGCCGATACGAACTGGCTCGAGAGCGAGGCGTCGATCTCGACGCGGCCGCCTCGCAGCGAGCCGGTGCCGTGCACGGTGAAGGGGAGCGCGCCGCGCCCCTCATCGGCGATATCGGCGCCGAGCGCGCGCAGCGCGTCGATCACCGGGCGCATGGGGCGCTTGCGGGCGTAGGGGTCGCCGTCGAAGGCGACCGGGCCGAGCGCGAGTGCCGCCACCGGCGGGACGAAACGCATCACGGTGCCGGCGAGGCCGCAGGCGATGCTGGTGGACCCGGTCAGCTCCTCGGCGGGGGTGATCCGCAGATCGGGACCGAACGGACTGCTCGTGGGGATCTCCTCGATCCGCGTGCCGAGCGCCCGTAGGGCATCGATCATGAGCGCCGAGTCCCGAGAGTGCAGGGGCGCGCGCAGCGTGCCCGGCCCCTCCGCGAGGGCGGCGAGGATCAGTTCGCGACCCGTCAGCGACTTCGAACCGGGGAGCGCGACCCGCGCCTCGACCGGACCCTCCGCGAGCGGAGCAGGCCAGAGCCCGGCCGACTCCCCGTGCGCTTCGCCCGCGCGCACCTCGTCGCCGTCTTTGCCCCGGTTCATCTTCGCTTCAAGCATCGTCTCCGAGTCTACCGGGGGTCGCGCGTGCCGGGGGCGTAGGATCGTAGTCGTGAGTGACACCACTGCGCATGACGACCAGGCGGTACTGGAGCAGCGCTTCACGCGCGACGCGCTGCCGCTGCTCGACCAGCTGTACGGCGCGGCGATGAAGATGACGCGCAATCCTCAGGACGCTCAGGATCTGGTGCAGGAGACCTACCTGAAGGCCTTCTCGGCGTTCGCCTCGTTCCAAGAGGGCACCAATCTCAAGGCGTGGCTGTACCGCATCATGACGAACAGCTACATCAACACCTACCGCAAGAGGCAGCGCGAACCGTATCTGGGCGCCGTCGACGAGCTCGAGGACTGGCAGCTGGGGGGCGCCGAGTCGACCACCGCGATGTCTGCGCGTTCGGCCGAGGCCGAGGCGATCGACCGCACCCCTGATGCCGTGGTGAGCGAGGCGTTGAACGCACTGCCCGAGGATTTCCGTATGGCCGTGTACCTCGCCGACGTGGAGGGCTTCAGCTATCAGGAGATCGCCGACATCGCGGAGGTGCCGATCGGTACCGTCATGAGCCGGCTGCACCGGGGGCGTTCGCGCCTGCGCAAGACCCTCGGGGAATACGCGCGCGAGCAGGGCGTTGGACTGAATGCGGGAAGCGCGGCGACGAAGCGCGCGGACCGCACGAAGTCGAAGAAAACGGAAGAGGGAGCGACGTGATGAGCGATTGCGGCTGTGAGAAGGCGAAGGCCAACCTCTACGAGCTGCTGCGCGGCGAACTCTGCGCCGAGGAGTCGGCGCCGATCCGAGAGCACCTCGAGGACTGCCCCGACTGCCAGGACGAGCAGAGCGTCTGCATCCGTCTCACCGAGGTGGTGCGCCGCGCCTGCGAGGAAGAGCGCGAGAACTGCGCACCGGCCGACCTCCGTGACGCGATCCTGCGCGGCCTGCGCGTCGGCGGCTGAGTTCTACTCCACGATCCGCGCGTGGAGTCGTTCCACGGTGGCGTCGTCGACGCCGTTCGCGCGCAGATAGTCGCGCACCGACCCGAAGCGGCTCTCGACTGCGGTGAGCGCACGATCGATCGCCTCGATCGGGGTCGCGACGAGCAGCTGCTCGAGCGACGGGGTGACCTCGATCCCCAGGTGCCGGATCAACTCGAGGTTCTTCGCACGCCACTCACCTGTGAGATTCTGCTCGGAGGCCGCGTAGTCGTGCATGACGTCGTCACGATCCACGCCGAGGGCGAGCAGCGTGAGAGCCGCGACGGCGCCCGTGCGGTCCTTGCCCGCCGTGCAGTGGAAGACGGTGGCACCCGGTTCGGTGAGCATCGTCACGGCGGAAGCGAGCGTATCGCCGTGCTCGAGGTAGAGCATCTCGGTGAGCGCGAAGATGTCGAGCTGCGCCGAGATGTGCTGGCTTACATCGGGGAAGATCGGATGCGGCACCACGGTCGCGCTCTCCGGCACCAGGTCGGGCAGCGGTCCCCGCTCGGCATCGTCGCGCAGGTCGATCACGCGCGCCACGGAGAGTTCCGAGATCTGCTGCCGGCCGCGCTCGCTGAGAGCCGCGAGGGCGTCGGATCTGAAGAGCACCCCGGGCCTGGTGCGGCCGCCATCGGCGCGGAAGCCGCCGAGGTCGCGGAAATTGTAGGTTCCTTCGATGGGCAGCAACGCGGAGATCACGATGCCATCCTAGATGCCGTGTCCACGATCCCGCGCACCGCGGAGGCGAGTAGAACGGGTTCGGCCTCGTGCAGGTTGTGCGGGCCGGGCAGCGTGATGATCTCGGTCGCAGGCAGGCGATCCCGCCACTCGTCGACGAGGTCTTCGTTCAGGATCCCGCGCTCCGCGCGCACGAGGGTGATCGGCAGGTCGAGCGACCGCAGCGCATCCCAGATGGGTGCGTAGGGGTGCGGATCGTCGGATCCCGATCCGGGCAGCGCGTCGAGGTGGGCCAGGTGGTGCGTCCACTCGAGTCGGCCGTCGGGCCGCCGGCGAGTGTTGAGGGCGACGCCGCGGCTGAGGGCGGTGCGGTCGGAGCCGATGCCGAATCGGATGGCTCGATCGACGATCTCTTCGACCGAGCCGTAGTCGCGCTGACCCGTAATGAACTCGGCGACCGATCCCGCATTGCCGCCCGGTGCGACGCCGGGTGTGATATCGACCACGACGAGGTGCCGAACCAGTTCGGGTCGCGCCGCGGCCATGAGGGCGGCGGTGAGGCCGCCGAGCGAGTGCCCCAGGAGGGTCACGGGCGTCGGTGCGAACCGCTCGACGGCCGCTGAGACGTCGCTCGCGAGACGGTCGGGGCGGTAGTCGGCGTCGGGTCGCCAATCGCTGCGCCCGTGCCCCGGCAGGTCGAGCGCGAGCGCGGGCAGGCCGAGGGAGAGCAGCGCGGGGTCGAAGCTGTGCGCGTTGAGGCCGGCACCGTGCAGCATCACGAGTGCGGGGTCGGCGGGGGCGTCGAAGCGCAGACCACTGATGCGCCGGCTCTCGCCGACCTCCGCCGCCACGCGTTCCACCCGCGGCAACGGGCCGGTGCGGCCGACGCGAGCGGCGTCTCCGCTGAGGAACCGGAACTCGTCGTCGGCTGGGGATGCGGCTGCGCTGCTCATCCCGCCAGTTTACGAGATCTCAGCCCCCGCTCACTCCGGGAAGACCCGGCGTGCGATGGCCTGGACATCGCCGTCGAGGTCGCTGATCTGCAGGCGCAGTTCTGATATCTGCGCGGAAGTCTCGGTGCGCAGCTCTGATATCTGCGCGGAAGTCTCGGCTCGTAACTCCGAGATCTGGGCCGAGGTCTCTGCCCGCGAGGTGGCGAACTCGGCCCGCATCTCCGCTCCGAACGAGACGAACTGCGAGGTGATCGCCCGCCACATCACCTGAGTCGTGAATGTGACCATGCCGATGAGGGCGGCGGCGAACACTCCGATGAGCGTCCACACCTGGGGTTCTGTCATCTCGACCACACCTTCATTCTGCTCGATGTGACACTGATGATGCCAGCCTGAGCGGAGGAGCACTGCTCAGATCCGCAAGATGTGGATATCTCGCCCGGATTGCTCGCAATCGCTCGAGTGTGAGCAAAGTACACGGCACCCATTCGGCTCGAGGGGAACGCCGGTCAGCGAGGCGACGAGGGCTTCTTGACGTAGCCGCCGTCTTCGAGCCCGGCCTCGATCTCGAAGCGGTTGCGCAGCGGGTCGCGGCCTGCGAGCAGGTAGAGCAGCGGCATCGCCAGACCGTACCGCCGCCACTGCTCCCGGTGCACCCGCTCATGACGCAGCACCGCGCGCCCGGCGTTGCGATCAGTGAGATAGCAGGAACCGACGCAGCTGCCGCCCCGACCGAACGTCCACTTCGGCATACCGCGGAAGACCCAGAGCCCCTGGCGCCGCTCGATCCGCCCCGTGCTCCAGATCCATCCCCACACGAACCCCACCGCTGTCGCGTAGAGGTAACCGAGGCGCGCGAGCGGCCAGGGGCGCGGGGCGTCCGGAGTCTCCGGCGCGGCGGCGCGAGGCAGCCGAGCGCCCCGTGGATCCCGGCTCACCGGCGCGCCCCCGAGGTGAGGGCCGCGAGCACGCGCAGCACGGTGGGCAGATCCTCCGCGGCGGCCGTCGCGCTCGACGGTGCGAACTCGCAGACGGCGGCGCCCGCGAGGGGCAGCGTCGTCACGGCCGCGCGGATCGCGGCGGTCAGCTGCGCCACGGTGATCCCGAACGGCACGGCGTCGTGCACGGCCGAGAACTCGGCGGGGTCGAGCACATCGAGATCGACGTGCACGTACACGGCCGCCGCGTCCGAAGCGGCGAGGCGATCCGACACGGCGGTGGCGAGTGCGTCGGGATCCGGGTGCTGCTCGGGGTCCGTCACTCCGGCGATCGACACGGGGTCGAGCACGTGCACGCCTCGGCGCTCGATCTCCACATCCTCCTCGGGGTCGATCGCCCGCGCGCCGATGAGGGTCAGCAGGCCCGCGTCGATGGGCATAGCGGAGGCGAGGTCGGGAGACCCCTCGCCGAGGGCATGACGCAGGGTCATGCCCGATGCGGCGCCGGACGGCGAGGTGCTCGGGTGCTGCAGATCCGGGTGCGCATCGAACCACAGCACAGCCAGGTGATCCGCGCCGTGCGCGCGCACCGCGGCCTCGAGCCCCGGCAGCGAAGACGCGCAGTCGCCGCCCAGAATCACGGCCGGTGCGTCTCCCGCCTCGGAGATCACCCGATGCGCGGCATCGCGCGCCTGCAACAGGCTGCTCAGCCGGGCCACGGGAGTGCCCATGGCATCACCGGCCTCGAGCGGCACCGGCACCTCCCGGGTAGCGCTCGCGGGCAGATCCTCGCGCAGCACCTCGGCGCCCTCGGCGATCTGCATGGCCCGCGACGAGGCAGAACCCTGCCACTCCGGCATCATCAGGAACACGGGCTTCGGCATGGCGTCTCCTCGAAGCGACTAGCGACCTCCTCAGGATACTCCGATAGATCCGCTCAGCCCACGGTGACGAAGTCGATGAGGTGCTCGACCCGGCCGACCAGCTCGGGCTCGAGATCCCGGAAGTCGCGCACGCGCCCGCGGATGCGGGACCACGCGTCGGCGATGTCGGCGGGCTCGTCCGAGGGCCAGCCGAGCGCCCGGCAGATGCCGCGCTTCCACTCGATGGACCGAGGGATCTCCGGCCAAGCCTCGAGCCCCACCCTCGCCGGCTTCACCGCCTGCCAGATGTCGACGAACGGATGGCCGACGATGAGCACGTGCGCGCCGTGCGGCCCCTTCGCGATCGACTCCGCGATCCGCGTCTCCTTGCTGCCCCGAACCAGGTGATCGAGCAGCACGCCGGCTCGCCGCTCCCGGCCCGGCCCGAACTCCGTCAGCACCTGCTCGAGATTATCGGCGCCCTGCAGCAGCTCGACCACGACACCCTCGACCCGCAGGTCGTCGCCCCACACCTGCTCGACGAGCTCGGCGTCGTGCTTGCCCTCGACGAAGATGCGGCTCGGCATCGCGACGCGCGCCCGCTGCTGCGGCGCGGCGAACGATCCGGAGGCCGTGCGCTGACGCCCGGCGGGCTTGCGCTTGGGCGGTACGAGGCGCACCGGCTCGCCGTCGATGAGGAAGCCGTCGCTCAGCGGGAAGGCGCGCACCTTGCCGCCGAAATCCTCGAGCTGCACGAGCCCCTCGCGGGCGCCCACCACGGCGCCGCACCACTCCGTCTCGCTGTGCTCCACCACGAGCCCGCGCGCGAGCGGAACCTCCCGCCGCTGCACGGGGCCGCGGCGGGGCTTCATACGGGCGAGGGGATCGTCGTCGTAGCGCGGGTCGAACACGGAATCCGAGCCTACCCGCTGAGCACCGCCCGCTCGCTTTCCGAACGCGGAGTGCCGAACTGCGGCTTCAATGCTGCACGAACCAGCAGTTCGGGACTCCGCGCGAGGGAGGAGGATGCAGGAGCTGAAGCGCGGGCGGGGGAGATAGGCTGATGCGGTGAACGAAGCGCCCGCCGACCCCGACGAACAGCGGGGCGGGCGTCGCGGCCTGCGCGGTCTGCTCGTCGACACCACCCCGCTCACCGCGAGCCCCGCCTTCGCGAAGCTCTGGACGGGCACCTCGGTCGCGCAGATCGGCGCGCAGGTCACGGTCGTCGCCGTGAGCCTCCACATCTACGAGATCACGCACTCGACCCTCGCGGTGTCGTTCGTCGCGCTGTGGGCGCTCGGGCCGATGATCCTGGCCGGTTTCGTGGGCGGCGCGCTCGCGGACGCCTTCGACCGGCGCACGGTCGCCCTCGTCACCGCGATCGTGGCCTGGTGCAGCACCGGCACACTCGCGCTCATCGCATTCCTCGGCGTCGAGACCACCTGGCCGTACTACGCGCTCGCCGCAGTCAACGCCGCCTCGGCGACGATCAAGGGTGCGGCGCAGGGCGCGATCCTGCCCCGTCTGCTCCCCACCCAGCTGCTGCCCGCAGCCGCGGCGCTCAGCGGCATCACGATGGGGCTCGCGGTGACGGTCGGCCCCGCGATCGCCGGCGTGCTGGTGGCGACCGTCGGTTTCGCCTGGACCTATCTGGTCGACGTCGTGCTGTTCACCGGTGCGTTCCTCGGGATCATGAGCCTGCCGCCCATCGCCCCGGACGGGGCCAAACGGAGGATCGGCTTCGGCTCGGTGGTGGACAGCATGCGGTTCCTGCGGCGCGCCCCGAACGTGCGCGCGACCTTCGTGTGGGACCTGATCGCGATGATCCTGGGGCAGCCGCGCGTGGTGTTCCCCGCCGCCGGCGCGATCGTGCTCGGGGGAGGCCCGGTCACCGTCGGCATCCTCACCGCGTCGTTCGCCGTGGGCGCGCTGCTGAGCGGTCTCGTCTCGGGCCCGCTGGGAGGCGTGCGCAGGCAGGGGCGAGCGGTGACGCTCGCGGTGGCGGGGTACGGGATCTGCACGGCCCTGTTCGGGGCGGTGCTGCTCGCGGCGTCGCTCGGTGTCGACGACCGCCTCGTGGCGGCGGTCGCGGAAGACGACGACGCGTTCATTCCCGCGAACATCGTCGCGATCGCCCTCGCGGGAATCGCGCTCGCGGGGGCCGGAGCGGCCGACAACGTGAGTGCGGTGTTCCGCACCACGATCCTGCAGGCGGCGGCCCCGGACGACGTGCGGGGACGCATGCAGGGCCTCTTCTACGTGGTGGTGGCGGGAGGACCTCGCGTCGGCGACCTCGTGGCCGGCGGCCTGGCGACCCTGTTCGCGCTGTGGGCCTCGCCGGTCGTCGGGGGACTGCTCATCTGCGGCACCATGCTCGTGCTGCTGCGCACGGCGCGCGGCTTCCAGAACTACGACGCACGCCGCCCGACCCCGTAGCGGAGTAGCCCTGGCCCGTGGCGCCGGCGTGTCGTGGCGGCGCTGCGTCGCCGCGCCGTTCTGCGCCCGAGCCTGCTAGCGTGCTGGCATGAGCACCGACGCATCGACGCCCGCCCACGCCGAACCGCTCGTGATCGCAGGCCGGGAGGGATCGATCACCCGCATCACGCTCAACCGGCCGCGTGCGATCAACGCGCTCACCCTCGAGATGTTCGAGTTGATCGGTCGGGCGCTCGAGGTCGCCCAGAGCGACGGCTCGTCCGCGATCCTGCTCGACGGAGCGGGCGAGCGGGGCTTTTGCGGCGGCGGCGACATCAAGGAGATCTCGAGCGGCGACTCGCTGCTGATCCTCTCGACCGAGTACCGACTCGATCTGGCGCTGGCGGAGTCTCGAGTGCCCGTGGTCGGCGTCATGGACGGCATCACGATGGGCGGTGGAATCGGCCTCGCCGGGCACGCGAAGCACCGTGTGGTCACCGAGCGCAGCAGGCTCGCGATGCCCGAGGTGCGCATCGGGATCGTTCCCGATGTCGGCGGTCACCTGCTGCTGGCGCACGCGCCCGGTCGCCTGGGCGAGATGCTCGCGGTGACCGCCGGTGAGATGGGCCCGGGCGACGCGATCGCGCTCGGGATCGCAGACTACTTCGTGCCGTCGGAGCGGCTGGCCGCCCTGGGTGAGGCGCTGGTGGGCGGCGAGGATCCGGCGACGGCGTGCGCACGACTCGCCGAGCCGGCGCCCGACTCGCCCGTGCTGGCCGCGGGTGAGTGGTGGGGACCGATCGCGGAGGAGGTCTTCGGTGCGCAGCATCCGCCGGCCTTCGAGGACGCGGCGGGAACGGCGGCGCGGTTGATCCGCGCGCTCGAGGCGGCGGGAGACGACGGGCGGATCGCGGCCGAGTGGGCGGCGGAGACGGTGCGGGGCATGTGCCCCGTGTCAGTGGCCGTGACCCTCGCGCAGATCGATCGCACGCGCCGTCTCGGCCTGAGTCTCGCAGAGGTGCTGGCCGACGATCTGCGCGTGCTCGGCAGGATCGCGGTGCGCCCGGACTTCGCCGAGGGCGTGCGCGCGCAGGTGATCGACAAGGATCGCACCCCGAGGTGGTCGCCGTCTCGCATCGAGGACCTCGACCCCGCCGAGCTCGAGGCGATCCTCGCCCCCTGAGAGCCCGTCGCTCGCTGACGTCTCTCGCGCCGGAGCACGGCTCCTCGTCCCTCCCGCGATATCCTGGGCCGATGCACTGGACTCCCGACGGCCCCGACCTCGTGGCCGCGGGCGATAACCTGCCGATCCTCCGCGCGCTGCCGGGCAGCGCCTTCGCGGTGGTGTACCTCGATCCGCCCTTCAACACGGGCCGCACTCGACAGGCGGAGCGCGTGCGGGGCGCGCGGATCCGCGACGCCGCGAGTACTGACGCCGGGGCTGGCCCTGGGGCCGGCCTCGAAGCTGTTCCCGCCGCGGGCCCCGCGCAGCAGGAGCGCCTCGGCTTCCGCGGCGACGGCTACCGGGTGACGCGCGAGCGCACCCTCGCCTACGACGACCGCTTCGGCGATTACTGGGACTTCCTCGAGCCGCGGCTCGAAGAGGCCTGGCGGGTGCTCTCGCCCGACGGCCTGCTCTACCTGCACCTCGACTACCGCGAGGTGCACTACGCGAAGGTGCTGCTCGACGCGCTCTTCGGGCCCGAGTGCTTCATCAACGAGATCATCTGGGCCTACGACTACGGCGCGCGCACGAAGCGGCGCTGGCCGGCCAAGCACGACAACATCCTCGTCTACGCGAAGCACCCCGACTGGTACTACTTCGACGCCGACGCGGTCGACCGCGAGCCCTACATGGCGCCGGGGCTCGTGACCGCGGAGAAGGCCGCCCGCGGCAAGCTGCCCACGGATGTCTGGTGGCACACGATCGTGTCGCCCACGGGCAGGGAGCGCACCGGGTATCCGACGCAGAAGCCGCTCGGCGTGCTGCGGCGCATCATCCAGGCCTCCTCCCGCCCGGGCGACTGGGTGCTCGATCCCTTCGCGGGCAGCGGCACGACGGGCGAGGCGGCTGCCGAGCTGGGGCGCCGCTTCATGCTGATCGACGACAATCCCGAGGCGGTCGAGGTGATGCGAGCCCGGCTCGCCTCCGCGGCGCCGGTCTTCGCGCCCTGAACCCGTCGAGGGAGGGTCCCCACCCCCTCGAGAGAAGAATTTCGCATGCCCACCCGCGGGTAGAGGTGCGAAAACCGTATCTCGGGCATGGTGAACGGGTTCCGGGTGATCCGGAACGCGGCTTTCGGAAGATCCGCACACTCGCGCCCGCCGACCGGATCGCTGGCAGACTGGAGACGTGACCGATCCCGCACGCCGCCGGGGCCCGGCCGAGCTCGTGGTGGAGCTCGACCGAGCCGCCGCGCTTCCGCTCCCCGCGCAGCTCGCCGCCGCGCTGCGCGAGTCGATCGACGCCGGGCGTCTGCGGCCGGGCGAGGGCGTTCCGGCGAGCCGGGCGCTCGCGTCGCGCCTCGGCGTCGCCCGGGGCGTGATCGTCGCCGCCTACGAGCAGCTCATCGCCGAGGGGTACCTGCGCGCCGAGCATGGCCGCGGCACCCTCGTGAACCCCGATCTGGGAATGGCGGCGATCCCGGCTCCCGGTCGCGCCGACCGGGCTGGATCGGGCGCTGTCGACGTTCTGGACGCCACGGGCGCGGCAGGATCCGCGGGTGCCGCGGGCCGATTCGGGATCACCGGTACGACCGGCCCCCTCGCACCCGTGCTCGACGGCGATGATCCCGCTCCGAGGCCGCCGCTCGCTCCCGGCACTCCGCTCACCGATGCCACTGAGCGCGCGGCCTGGCGCGCGGCCTGGCGCGCCGCCGTCGCCCGAGCCGATCGCCGACCGCCTGCTCTCGGGGACCCGGCACTCCGACGCGAGATCGCCGAGCATCTGAGACTCGTGCGCGGCACGGCGCGCCCGGCGGACGATGTGATCGTGACCGCCGGCGCGCGCGAGGGGCTCGGGCTGCTCCTCACCGCGCTCGGCACCACGCGCGGGCACGGGCTCGTGGTGGGGGTCGAGGATCCCGGGTATCCCTCGCTGCGCGGGGTCGCGGCCCGGCACGGGGCCCGCATCGTGTCGCTGCCCGTCGACGCGGAGGGTCTGCGCACCGATGGTCTGCCGGAGGGTCTGCTCGACCTCGTCATCGTGACGCCGAGCCACCAGTACCCGGTCGGCGGCTCTCTGCCGCTGCCGCGCCGGCGCGAACTGCTCGACTGGGCCTCGCGCACGGGCGTGGTCGTGGTGGAGGACGACTACGACTCGGAGCTGCGGCACGCGGGCGGCCCGCTGCCCGCTCTCGCGGCGCTCGACGATCCCCGGGCGGGATTCGTCGTCACGCTCGGCACCTTCTCGAGCACGGTGACGCCGGCGCTCGCAGCGGGATTCCTGCTCGCGCCTCGGAACCTGCGCTCACTGCTCGAACCGGTGCGGCACGACCTGGGGTCCCCGGTCTCGGCGGTCGTGCAGATCGCGCTCGCCGACTACCTCGCCACGGGCGAGCTGCGCCGCAACATCGCCCGCGTGCGTCGCCGTCACGCCGCTCGCCGCGACCTGATCTCGGAGCGTTTCGCGGGGTCGCGCGATGTGCGGGTGCGTCCCATGAGCGGAGGCCTGCACGCGGTGCTCGAGTTCGCGGGGGAGAGCGCGCGTCGGCGCGAGGCCCGGGTGGTCGAGGCGGCGGCTCGTGAGACGGCGGCCTTCCCGGTCGGCCTCGGCGTCGCGGAGCTGGGGGCCTACTGGCAGCACCGGAGCCCGGATCGCGCGTACGGCGTCGTGCTGGGCATGGGCGGCCCGGACGACGACGAGTTCGCAGCGGCGATCGAGCGGCTGCGGAGGATCCTGCTCGCGGTGTGAATCCTCCGGTGATCGCGTCACTGGTGGGTCAGGTGCGGGGCGACCCCGACGCGTCGAGCCGCTCCAGCAGTGCGTTGCGCAGCACGACCGCGTGGTTCGTGTGCTCGTCCTTGGCGCCGTAGAGCAGGGTGAGCGGGTCGTGCTCCCGCGTGAGCCGCGCCAGCCGATCGACCGCGTCGGAGGCCGGCGGTTCTGCGAGTTCGGCCCGGTAGTGAGCGGCGAACGCGGCGAAGTGCTCGGGATCGTGGCCTCGCGGATCCGCGTGCCAGTCGCGTCGCAGTTCCGCGCTGGGCGCCGCGCTCTTCTCCCAGAGGTCGAGCCGCGCCTCGTCCTTCGATACTCCGCGGGGCCACAGCCGATCCACCAGCACCCGGTAGCCGTCTGCGGGTTCGGCGGGTTCGTACACGCGTTTGATCCTGATATCCATGCCTCCAGTGTGCG
Source organism: Leucobacter holotrichiae (assembly GCF_055791005.1). NCBI lineage: Bacteria > Bacillati > Actinomycetota > Actinomycetes > Micrococcales > Microbacteriaceae > Leucobacter > Leucobacter holotrichiae. The sequence goes on along the minus strand of NZ_JBVUAC010000001.1, from coordinate 581,201 downwards.
CCCGCGCGTCGTGAAGTGCCAGGGATGCCCGGAGACCGGTACCCTGGCGGGGTGAGCGTCGACGATATCTCTCCCGGTATGCAGAACTACCTCAAGGTGATCTGGGGCCTGCAGGAGTGGTCGGACGCGCCGGTCTCGAACTCCGCCATCGCGGAGGCCGCGGGTGTGCGCCTCTCGACCGTGTCGGACGCGCTGCGCAAGCTCGCCGACCAGGAGCTCATCGGTCATGCCCGCTACGGCAGCGTCACCCTCACGGACCTCGGGCGGCAGCACGCGATCTCGATGATCCGCCGTCACCGCCTGCTCGAGACCTTCCTCGTGCAGATGCTCGGCTACGAGTGGGACGAGGTGCACGAGGAGGCCGACCGCCTCGAGCACGCGGTCTCCGACGGGCTGATCGACCGCGTTGACCGGGTGCTCGGATACCCGACCAGGGACCCGCACGGCGATCCGATCCCGAGCGCGGACGGGCGCGTGCACCGCCCCGATGCTGTGATCCTCTCGGCAGCGCCCGCCCCCTGCCGCGCGCGTATCGAGCGCATCTCCGACGCCGACAACGAGATGCTGCAGTACTTCGCGAGCCGCAGTCTCGTCGTCGACGCCGAACTCGAGGTGCTGCCGGGGGAGCCCTACTCCGAGACCGTCACCGTGCGCGTCGGCGGTGCGGACACGCCCATCAGCCTGGGCCCCGCCGCGGCCTCGTCGATGTGGGTGTCGGTCACCGCCGCATAGCATCCATCGAGGGATCGTTCGAGGGCTCGGGGCGCGGATCCGGATCCTTCGCGAACTTCAGCCCGATCACGCAGCCGACGATGCCGGCGAGGAAGAGCACCTTGAGGGGGGACGGTTCCTCGGTGCCCATCACGAACGAGACGCCGACGGTGAGCGCGGCACCGAGCCCGGTCCAGATCGCGTATGCGACGCTGATCGGGATCCCGCGCATCGCGTAACCGAGGCCGACCATGCTCAGCGGGCTGGCGATGAAGAAGACGATCGTGGGCAGCAGCACGGAGAAGCCGCGCGACTCAGCGAGCGCGATGGCCCACACCGCTTCGAGGCCCGCACTGGCGAGCAGCGCCAGCCAGTGCGCGCCCGTAGCTACCTTCGCGGGTCCGTTCGAGCTTCGCGAGACCGCCATCTCAGCTCACCGCCTTCAGGCCGACCACGCAGCCGATGAGGCCGATGAGCAGTGCGACACGCAGCACCGTCGCGCGGTCCTTGCGCGTGAGCATGGCCCACGCGGCGGTGAGCACGGCCCCGATCCCGACCCACACCGCGTAGGCGGTGCCCACCGGGATCTCGTGCATCGCGATCGACAGGCCCACCATGCTCGCGCCCAGCGAGACCACGAAGATGACGCTCGGCCAGAATCGTTTGAAACCATTGGAGGCGTCGAGAGCAGTCGCCCAAACGGCCTCCAGCATGCCGCTCAGGATGAGCAGCACCCATGCGAGTGTGATGGCAGACATGACCAATATCTTTCCGGCCGTCGTCAGTGTGCGGGTACAGCTCCCTCGTCCGCGCCCTGGTTGCAGGGCCTCATCCATTTTTGCACACCCGATCCCGCCACTTCCCGCCGGGGAGCGACGGCAAGTTTGCGACGGAACCCGGCCGAGTGCCAGTTTTGAGCGATAATGGGAGAGGCCCGAGTGGGCTCTCGGAAGGAGCGCGGTGTTCGGCTGGTCGAAGAAACGCAAGCGCGGCAGTGCGCACCCTGCTCGCAGGCTGCCTCGACGCGTGCTCGCCCCCGTCGAAGAGATCGTCGAGCAGGGGCTGCTCGTCGCCGATGTCGCGGTGCGGATGACCGTCAAGAACGAGATCATCATGAACGCGTTGAAGCGGCACGCCGACTACGACGAGGCACAGATCCGCGAGATGGTGCGTCAGGCCACCGAGGATCTCGCGAAGGAGCGCGAGCGCGACGCGCTGCACATCGCCCGTATGCGCAGCGAGATCCGAGACACGGGCCGCAGCTCCTGGAGCGAATCCGACTACGGCAACGACGACAACCGTACCCTGCGGCACCGCCAGGAGGTCTACGAGAAGGTCGCCGAGGAATTGCAGACCCGGGCGAACGACGTCGACTACCTGAGCGACACCGCCGAGCGGGCGCGCTCGATGGCGTGGCACGAGATCGGCGACTCGCTCAAGGAGCGAGCCACGCATCCTTACTACAGCGGGGGTGCCAGCGAGGAGTATCAGGCCGCGCGCGAGAGCCGCATACAGCAACTCATCGAGAAGGACCTCACGGCGCTCGTGCAGCAGCAGAGCCAGAGCAAACCCGGTCGCCTGCGCAAGAAGCGCAAGACCGAGGGGGAGTGATCGCTAGAGTACGGGAGTGCCGCCCGCGCGCTCAGGGCCCGCGCAGTTCCGGGTGCCGGGTGAGGTAGCGCGCGATGAACCAGCACGAGGCGTGCACGCGGCGCTCGCCGACGGCCTCTCCCGTGAGCGCTCGGTGCGCGAGCAGCGACGCGAGCCCGGTGCCGCGCAGCTCGGGCAGCACGACCGTATGGTCGAAGTCGATGACGTCCTCGCCGAGCAGGGAGTAGTGGGCCTCGCCCACGAGGCGATCAGGCGCGCCCTCCGCATCCCGCGGATCCTGCGCGCTCCGGTAGACCGTGTAGCGGTGCCGCTCGGGCTCGTGCTCGATGCGGATCCCGTCGGCCGCCGCCTGCTGCTCATCCCCGTACCTCGCCATGCGGCCAGCATAGTTGCGGCTCGTGGCCGCTGCGAGGGGTTGACATCGGGGCGAGCCGGGGCGGGCCAGGGCCGGCGCACTATCCTCGAGGGAGTCAGCAGAATCAGCGGACCGGGAAGACGCAGGGAGCAGAATGACCGATCTCGACGACGGGCGCGAATCATCCGTGGGGCTTCGCGTGGAGCGCGCGATCCGCACCGCGGCCCGCTCGGGCAATCGGCTGCTCTCGGGCGGCGTCGCGCGGGTGGAGGTCTCGGAAAACGCGGCGAGAGAGGCGCTGCTGACCGCGCTCGGACGCATGGGGGTGCGGCTCGAGCCGGATGCCGGGGTGCCCGCGGAGTTCGTGTTCGTCGACGGCCCTGTGAGCGCAGGATCGGCGGGGCGTGTCGAGGACTCGCCGGACCCCGGGCGCGCCGACGCCGGCGCGCTCGCCCCGGTGCTAGTGGGTCTCGACGGGGGAGTCGCGTCGGACCGCAGCCCGGACGCGGCTGCGCGGATCGCGTGGGCGAGACGCGGCATGCGCGCGACGGCGCGCCTCGCCGAGCAGCTCGCGAAGCCGGGAACGGAGGCGGGGCCGGCGCGCCGCCCGCCGCGGATCGCCGTGAGCCTCGTGCTCGAACCCAAGACTGCAGCGCTCGCCCTTGCACTCGCCGACGCCGGATGCGAGGTCGCGCTGTTCAGCGCGGTTTCGGAGACCGACCCCGAGGTCGCTGCGGAGCTCGCCGCAGACGGGCGGGTCTCGGTGTTCGCCCCGACCGGTGCGGTCAGCCGCGACGGCGCCGCGCGCCTCGACGTCGAGCATGCGGCGGCGATCCTCGACTGGGCACCGGAGTACCTCATCGACGACGGCTCGCACCTGATCCGCCTCGCCCACACCGAGCGCCCGTCGGCGCTCGAGCACCTGCGGGCGGCGGCCGAGGAGACCACGAGCGGCGTGCGGCCGCTGCGCGAGATGGCAGCCGAGGGATCCCTGCGCGTGCCGGTGATCGCGGTGAACGACGCGCGCACCAAGACCGACTTCGACAATCTCGTCGGCACCGGCCAGGCGTGCGTGCTGGCGATCGCCGATCTGCTCGACGGCGCTGACAGTGCCGGCGGCGATCGGCGGCAGGACGGCTACCGAGGGATCACCGGCACCCGCTGGGCGGTGATCGGCTACGGCCCTGTCGGCGTCGGCACCGCCCGTTTCGCCGCCGCGCTCGGCGCCAGGGTCACGGTCGTGGAGCGGGATCCGGTGCGCGCGCTCTCCGCGCTGCACGACGGCTTCGAGGCCCGCCGCGCCGAGGAGGCGCTGCCCGAAGCCGACGTCGTGGTGAGCGCGACGGGTGTGTGGCACACGCTCGACGCGGACGGTTTCGCGCTGCTGCGCCCCGGCACGGCGGTCGCGGTGGCGGGCGGGATCGACGACGAACTCGCCCTCGATGATCTGCTCGCCGACGGGTGGCGCCCGCGAGAGGTCGGCGACGGTCTGGCCGAGTGGGTACCACCGGGCGGCGATCGGGGCCCGGTCGTGCTCGCCGAGGGCGGCGGCGTCAATTACACCGCGGCCGAGGGCAACCCGATCGAGGTGATGGATCTCTCGTTCGCGACCCAGCTTGCGGCGCTCATGCGCCTCATGGCGGGCGATCTCGCGCCCGGGGTGCATGCGCTCTCCGCCGAGGATGAGGATCGCGTGGCGCGCGCCGCACTGGATGCCCGGGGCGGATCCGCCGATCCCGCCCCGCTCCGCACCCGACCGGGCGGTGCCGCGCAGCCCTGGGCGGTGCACCGCTACCGCGCGGCCCCGCCCGCGTAACCCCCGCCCGCCGCACCCCCTAGAATCTTCGGGTGACCACAGCACCCGAAATCGTCGTCTACAGCGCGCCCCTCGTCTTCCCCGTCGTCAGTCCGCGCATCGAGGACGGCGCGGTGGCGGTGCAGAGCGGACGGATCCTGCACGTCGGCGACCGCCGCTGGGTGCTCGACACGCTCGCCGCCCGCGGCGCGGCGCACCGGGAGGAGCGCTGGGACGGGGTCATCGCCCCCGGCCTCGTCAACGCCCACACTCACCTGCAGTACACCGGCATGTCAGAGGTCGCCGAGCGCAACTACACCGGCTTCGATCACTGGGGCGACGCCTTCGACGCGGTCTACGAGCGGGTCGGGCACGACTGGGCCGCGGCCGCGGCCGACGGGGCCAGGCGCAGCCTCGCCGCCGGCGTCACCGCCGCCGCCGACGTGGTCACCGACCGCGAGGCGCTCAGCGCGCTCCACGACGCCGGCATGCACGGCATCGCCTACTGGGAGGTGTACGGCAAGAGCAATGCCGACTGGGACGCCGCCGCGCGCGAGGAGGTGCGCCAGCAGATCCGTGCCATCCCGACCCCGCCCGGCGCCGGCGTGTCGCCGCACGCTCCGTACTCCCTCGAGGTGCAGCCCCTGCTCGAGCTGCCCGACATCGTGCGCGAGGAGGGGCTGCGGCTGCACATCCACCTCGCCGAGGCGCACATGGAGCGCGAGTTCGACGGGATCGACGGCTACGTCGGGGCGGGGCCGGGCGGCCACGGCGAGTGGCCCGAGCTGGCGGCGGACAGCTTCCGCGCGCTGCGCTCGCACGGCATCGGGGTCTCTTCGACGCAGTTCGTGGATCACCTCGGCGTGCTTGGGCCCGACTGCCACATCGCCCACGGTGTGTATGTGAGCGCCGAGGATCGCGCGCTGCTGCGCGCCCGGGGCACGAGCGTGGCCTTGTGCCCGCGCTCGAACGAGGTCATCGGCCTCGATATGCCGCCCGTGGCCGCGTACCTGCGCGAGGGGAACCTCATCGCGGTCGGCACGGACTCGCTCTCGTCGTCGCCGTCGCTCGACCTGCTCGCCGACGTCGCCGCGCTGCACCGGGTCGCGCGATCGCAGGGGTACCGCGAGGACGACCTGCACCAGCGGCTCTTCACCGCCGCGACGCTGGGCGGCGCCGCGGCTCTCGGGCTGCACGTGGGCAAGCGCCGCATCGGGCAGCTCGGCGTCGGCGCTATGGCCGACCTGGCGTTCTTCGAGACTGCGTCGCGCCACCCCGACGCGGCCCTCGCGGAGCTCGTCGAGGAGGGCGCCGGCCGGGCCCGCCGCACGATCATCGAGGGCGAGGAGCGCTTCCGGGCGTGACGGCTCGCCCCGTCGAGATACGGATCTCGCATGCCGACTTGCGCTCAGGCCTGCGATATTCGCCTCTCGGCGCGCTGCTCGTGTGACCCCCAGTGACGGGCAGTGCGGGCGAGGTGCGCAGAATCTCATAGACTGTACTGCGGTCCGCGCGATCAGTCAGGCCTCGACGCCGCCGCGCCTCCCCACCATCCCGAAGGAGCCCCCCCATGTCCCGCACCTCTCGTCTCGTCGCGGCCGCCGCAGCCGGCGCCGCGGCACTGCTCGCACTCACCGCCTGCACGGCGAGTGGACCCTCGGATGAGAACGCGGAAGGCGTGGGCCCGGTGACCGAGGGCAAGCTCACCATCGCCACCGGGGAGCCGGCGTACGCTCCGTGGGTGATGAACGACGACCCCGAGAGCGGCGAGGGCTTCGAAGCCGCAGTGGCCTACGCAGTCGCCGAGGAGATGGGGTACGCCGAGGGCGATGTGGAGTGGGTGCGCTCGACCTTCGACTCAGCGATCGCTCCCGGCCCGAAGGACTGGGACCTCAATATCCAGCAGTTCTCGGTGAACGAGGAGCGGGAGAAGGCGGTCGACTTCTCGTCGCCCTACTACGAGACGACCCAGGCCGTCGTGGCCGCGGGCGGTACCCCCGCAGCCGATGCGAAGAGCATCGCGGATCTCAAGGACGTCGTCATCGGCGTCGCCTCCGGCACGACCTCGCTCACGGTCGCCGAGGAGGTCATCGCGCCGAACCAGCAGATCCAGGTCTTCAACAGCGTGGATGACACGGTCGCCCAGCTGCAGAACGGCAACATCGACGCGATGGTCACCGACCTGCCCGGCGCTTTCTACGTGCGCGACGCGCAGCTCGACGACGGCGTGATCGTGGGCCAGCTCGAGTCGGGCGAGGGCGGCGACGAGTTCGCGTTCGTGCTGCCCAAGGGCTCGGCGCTCACCGCCGACGTCTCGGCGGCGGTCGATGCGCTGCGCGAAGACGGCACGCTCGACGCTCTCGTCGCCGAGTGGATCGCCGATCAGGGCGCTCCCGTTCTGAAGTAACGCGATACGCGAACCCGTGACCACCACGAACCCGGCCGCCGAGCCGTTCGAGCCCTCGTCCATCGAGCTCGAACGGCGCGCCTACCGACGCGCCCGCAGGCAGCGGTCGATCCTCATCAGCATCGTGAGCACGCTCGTGTTCGCGGCGGCGATCGCGCTCGTGCTCGTGAACAGCCCCGGCTGGAGCCGGGTGAGCGAGACGTTCTTCGACCTCGGGGTCGCGGTGCAGTCGTTTCCGCGGGTGATCGAGGGGCTCTGGCTCAACATCCAGGTGCTCTTCGTCTCGGCGGTCGGCGTGGCGATCTTCGGCACGCTGCTCGCTATCGTGCGCACGCTCAAGGGTCCGGTGTTCACGCCGCTCAGGCTCATCGCCGCCGGCTATACCGACATCTTTCGCGGCATCCCCGTGCTGCTGGTGCTCTACCTCGTGGGTTTCGGGATCCCGGGTCTCGAGCTCACGGGGCGCGTGCCGGCGCAGGTCTGGGGCACGATCGCGCTGATCCTCAGCTACTCCGCCTACGTCGCTGAGGTGCTGCGGGCCGGCATCGACGCCGTGCACCCCTCGCAGCGGCTCGCGGCACGCTCGCTCGGTCTCAGCCACGCACGCACGCTGCGGCTCGTCGTCATGCCGCAGGCCGTGCGCAAGGTCACACCCGCGCTCATGAACGACTTCGTCTCGATGCAGAAGGATGTCGGGTTGATCTCGGTGCTCGGCGCTGTCGACGCCGTGCGCGCCGCGCAGATCGAGTCTGCGTCCGCCTACAACTTCACGCCCTACGTGCTCGCGGGCGTGCTCTTCGTGCTGCTGTCGTGGCCGTTCATCCGGCTCACCGACTGGGTCACGGCGCGGGCTCAGAAGCGCGAGCAGGTGGGAGGCACCGTATGAACGAGTCGGCGACGCGCGCGGGGAATGCCGCAGCCGCTCCGGCGATCCCGGTGCTCGAGGTGCGCGGGGTGCACAAGCGGTTCGGCGATCATCCCGTGCTGCGGGGCATCGATCTCGCCGTCGCGCGGCACGAGGTGGTCGTGCTCATCGGCGCCTCCGGATCGGGTAAATCGACGCTGCTGAAGACGATCAACCTGCTCGAGCAGGTCGACGACGGGCGCATTCTGCTCACCGGCGCCGACGGTGCCACGGAGGACATCACCGATCCCCGAGCGGACGCCGATCGGGTGCGGGCGCGGATCGGCGTCGTCTTCCAGCACTACAACCTCTTTCCGCACATGAACGTCATCGACAACGTCACGCTCGCGGCGCGCAAGGTCTTCGGCACATCGCGCGCGGAGGCCGAGCGCATCGGCCTCGGTCTGCTCACCCGGATCGGCCTCGCCGACAAGGCGAAGGAGTACCCCGACCGGCTCTCGGGCGGACAGCAGCAGCGCGTCGCCATCGTCCGCGCCATCGCGACCGATCCCGAGCTGCTGCTGCTCGACGAGATCACGAGTGCGCTCGACCCGCAGCTGGTGGGCGAGGTGCTCGATCTCGTCGGCGACCTGAAGACCGCGGGGTCGACGATCGTGATGGCGACGCACGAGATGTCGTTCGCGAGGCGGGTAGCGGATCGCGTGGTGTATCTGAAGGACGGCGTGATCATCGAGTCGGGGCCGCCCGAGCAGATCTTCGACCGCCCCGAGCGGGAGGAGACGCGGGAATTCCTGGCCCGCGTGCGGGACCCCTTCGGCGATTGAACGCAGGATGACGGGGACGCGCTTGCGCGAACCCTGAAGCGGGAGTAAGCTCCTAGGTCTGCCTCCGAAGGGTTCTCTGCGCGACCTCGGTCGGGGCCCGCTTTCTGCTGCAAGGAGTTTCTTCCGTGACCTCAGACACCGCTTCCGTGCGAGTGCCTCCCGCGAACGACGACGGCATCGATCCCGCAGGCATGCGGGTGATCTGGCTGCTGCTCGTCGCGGCCTTCGTCGCGATCCTCAACGAGACGACCATGGCGATCGCCATCCCCGCGCTGAACGCGTCGCTCGGGATTCCTCCCGAGCTCGGACAGTGGCTCACGAGCGCCTTCATGCTGACCATGGCGGTCGTGATCCCGACGACCGGCTTCCTGCTGCAGCGCTTCACCACCAGGCAGATCTTCCTCGCCGCGATCATCTCGTTCGTCGCTGGCACCGCGATCTGCCTCGTGGCGCCCGGGTTCACGATGCTGCTCGTCGGCCGCATCGTGCAGGCCGCGGGTACGGGCATCATGATGCCGCTGCTCATGACGACCATGATGAACGTGGTGCCGCCTCACTCGCGGGGCCGCATGATGGGCCGGGTCGGTCTGGTGATCAGCCTGGCTCCGGCGCTCGGACCGACGCTGTCCGGCGTGGTGCTCGATCATCTCGGATGGCGCTGGCTCTTCGGCATCATCCTGCCCATCGCGGTCGTCGCGCTGCTGCTGGGCGCGAAGTGGATGACCAACCTCGGCGAGACGACGCACGCTCCGATCGACGTGCCGTCGATCCTGCTGTCGGTCGTCGCCTTCGGCGGGATCGTCTTCGGGCTCAGTCAGCTCGGCGGGCACGGCGGCACGGGCGGCGGGGGAGTGCCCCCGTGGGTGATCATCCTGGTGGGCGTCCTGTTCCTCGCCGTCTTCGTGTGGCGCCAGCTGGCGCTGCAGAAGAAGGACGATGCGCTGCTCGACCTGCGTGTCTTCGCATCGCGCAACTACCTGATCTCCGTCGTCATCATGGCCGTGATCGCGCTGTCGATGTTCGGCACGTTCTCGCTGCTGCCGCTCTACCTGCAGAACGTCGCGGGTCTCGAGCCCACGGCAGCCGGCCTCGTGCTGCTGCCCGGTTCGATCCTCATGGGCCTGCTCGGGCCGGTGATGGGTCGGATCTACGACGCGCGCGGGCCCAAGACGCTGCTCGTGCCGGGCACGACCCTCATCTCCGCCGCGATGTTCATGTATTCGACGGTGGGCGCGCACACGCCGGTCTGGTTGCTCGTCGCGGTGCAGATCGCGATGTCGCTCGGCCTCGCGAGCTCGTTCACGCCGCTGTTCTCGGCGTCGCTGGGGTCCCTCGATCGTTCGCTGTACTCGCACGGCTCGGCCGTGCTGAACACGCTGCAGCAGGTCGGCGGCGCGGCCGGCACGGCGGTGCTGATCTCGATCTACTCGACGTTCCTGCACTCGGGCGAGGGGCGCGGCCTGACGACCTCCGAGGCGGGGGAGCCGGGTACCCACGCGGCCTTCTTCGTCGCCGCCTGCATCTCGCTCGTGCCGCTCGTGCTGGCCTACTTCGTGAAGAAGCCGGCAGACCAGGAGGGCGCGCCCGCCGGGCACTGAGCGTTTCGCCCCCTGAGCCGGTTGCGCCTCTTCGCCGAGCTCAGGGGGCGAGACGAGCCCGGAGACCCGCGCTGACCCCTCACTCGAGCGCGGCGATCGAGCGGCGCACCGCCTCGGCGAGCTGCCGCACCGCGGCCGACGGTCCACCCGGCCCCGCGGGCGCGGCCAGCAGCAGCTCGCGCGCGAATCGGGGGTCTTCGATGGGGCGCAGCACCACCCCGTCCGGCGGGTTCGCCGCGACGAGGCTCGGCACCAGACCGACGGCCATACCCGCGGCGATCAGTCCCAGCACCACGGAGTAGTCGTCGGTGCGGATCGCCACGTCGAGCTTGTGCCCCTCGGCCTCGAACACCTCGCGCACGAGCTCGTCCAGCGTGTCTCCGGGCGTCGACCCGACGACCCAGCTCTCCGACGCCAGCGCGAGCAGTGCGGTCCGATCGAATCTCTGAGTCGCCGCCGCGGAATGAGTCTCGGGGAGCGCGATGAGCATCGGGTCGGTGAACAGGTGGGTGGTGTGCACCTCGGAGCGGAACGGGAGCCGGTAGTCGCTGGCCGCGTAGACGAGTGCGGCATCGAGGGTGTGCTGGTTCACCCGCGCGACGAGCGGGGAGACCTCCTCGAGGGTCGCGTCGAGCTCGATCCCGATTTCCGAGACGCGGCTGACGATGCCGGGCAGCAGCCGCGCCGCTGCCGTGGGAAAGGTTCCGAAGCGCAGCCGCGTCCGGCCCAGCTGGGCCAGATCGCGCACGTCCGCGAGAGCGCGGTCGGCGAGGCCGAGGATCTCGTCGCCTCGCTCGAGCATGAGCGCGCCGGCGGTGGTGAGCTTGCTGCCGCGGGTGCTGCGCTCCGTGAGATCGGTGCCCACGAGACGGTCGAGGTTTCTGAGGTGGTAGTCGACCGTGGGCTGGCTCCAGCCGAGTCTGATGGCCGCGCGGGCCACGGAACCCTCGGCTGAGACTGCGCTGAGGGCCTGGAGCTGACGCAGATCGATCATGAGTACCCCTGTTTCCTCTGGAGCGAATCGGGCGGATCACCCCCGTTCGCTCAAAACAGTATATGGTTCCCGGGAGGGGTTTGCGGGGTTCCGCGCGGCGCCTCGCGCGCGGGATGCTTACCGTATGCTGCATCAGGACACCACGACGCACGGCGCCTCCGCATACGACGGGGCGGTCGGACCCGCGACCATCGCACCGTCGATCGGCGAGGCCGGATCGGCCGGGGATCTCGCCCCGCAGCAGAGGTCGAGGCCGGCGGCTGCGCCGCGCTACGCCGAGGATCAGACCGGCACCCCGTACGCCGACGCGATCGCCCGGTTCGGCGACTCCGATCCGCTGTCGCTCATGGTGCCCGGTCACGGTAATGCTCCCGGGGCGGGGGGAGAGCACATCGCCGAGCTGTTCGGCGCCCGCGTCGCGCAGCGCGACGTGCCGCTCCTGCTCGAGGGCATCGACGCCGGAGAGAACAGTCCCCTGGTGCAGTCCCAGCGCCTGGCCGCGGATGCGTGGGGCGCGCGCCGCACCTGGTTCCTCACGAACGGCGCCTCGCAGGCGAACCGCACGGCCGCGATCGCGGTGCGGGGACTCGGCGAACGGATCCTGATCCAGCGCGCCATGCACTCGAGCCTCACCGACGGGGTGCTGCTCGCGGGTCTCGCACCCGCCTTCGTCGCGCCCTCGATCGACACCCGGCACGGTATCGCGCACGGGCTCACGCCCGAGGCGCTCGAGGCGGCGCTGGCCCGCGAGGAGCGGGCGGGTCGCGGGGTGTCGAGCGTCTACGTCGTCTCGCCCAGCTACTTCGGCTCGGTGGCCGACGTGGCGGGCCTCGTCGAGGTGGCGCACCGCCACGACGCCGCGATCATCGTCGACAACGCGTGGGGCGCGCACTTCGGCTTCCACCCCGAGCTGCCGGAGTCGCCGGCGAGGCTCGGCGCCGACCTGGTCGTCTCGAGCACCCACAAGCTCGCCGGCTCCCTGACCCAGTCGGCGATGCTGCACCTGGGGCACGGCCCGTTCGCGGAGCGCCTCGAACCGCTCGTGGCACGCGCCTACAGCATGACTTCCTCGACCTCCATGAGCGCCGTGCTCATGGGGTCGCTCGATACCGCCCGTCACGCGATGGCGACAGGGGAGGAGCGCATCGGGCGGGCGGTGCGCGCGGCGCGTGAGATCCGGGATCGGCTGGAGCGGGATCCGCGGTTCTCCGATATCGGCGACGGTTTCGAGGCCTTCCCGGATATCACCTCGACCGACCCGCTGCGGGTGCCCATCGACGTGTCGCGGCTGGGTCGCAGCGGTCACTGGGTGCGCTCCGCGCTCAAGGAGCGCCACGGCGTCTATCTCGAGATGTCGACCGCGACGAGCATCGTCGCGGTGATCGGTGCGACTCGCGAGGTCGACGTCGACCGCTTCATGGCGGCCCTCGACGAGGTCGCGCGGGAGGCCGAGCGGCTGGGCTCCGAACCGATGCACGAGTTCCCCGAGCTGCCCGAGCCGGGCGTGCTGCGCCTCCTGCCGCGCGACGCGTACTTCGGAGCGAGCGAGGTGGTGCCCGCCGAGCAGGCGATCGGTCGTATCTCAGCCGACACGCTCGCGGCGTACCCGCCCGGTATCCCGAACATGCTCCCGGGGGAGGAGATCACGGTCGAGACGGTGGATTTCCTGCGCGCGGTCGCGGCCTCGCCGACGGGGTACGTGCGCGGGTCGGTCGATCCGGAGGTCTCGCTCATCCGGGTGGTCGCGGAGTAGCCGCCCGGAAACGGCAGAAGGCGGTGGGGTCCCGAGGGATCCCACCGCCTTCTGCCGTGCGAAGACGCTTACTTCTTCTTCTCGAACAGGTTTCCCACGAGGGTCGAACCGATGAGCACCACGGCGAGCAGCACCACGCCGACGATCGACACTGCGACGACGTCGACGGGCTGGCCCGCGCTCGAGAACATCGACTCGTGCTCGTGGCCGTCGTGGGCGAAAGCGGGGGCCGCGACGAAGACCGAGGCAAGAGCTGCGGTCACGGCGGCGGCGATGCGGGTGCGGATCTTCACGGTGTCTCCTCGCGAATGTCGTGATGCTGGGGCGGCGCCCACGGCGCACGCGATGCCTCCATCCTATCCCGACGTCGGCGCCGTCGCGTGCGGCGCGTCGGGGAGCGATCGGATGCGCCGCGCGTTCAGGCTGCTGACGGAGCGTGGATCCGCTCGTCGACCTGCCCGTCGACGACCGTCACCAGCTCGTCGAGGCATCGCTCGTGCACCAGATCGTGCGTGACGAGCAGCGTCGCCGTGCCGCGCTCCCGCGTGAGCCGACCGATGAGCTCCATGATCTCGGATCCGCGTTCCCGGTCGAGCGCGCTCGTCGGCTCGTCCACGAGCAGGGTCTCGGGAGCGTGCACGAGGGCCCGGGCGATCGCGACGCGCTGCCGCTGTCCGCCGGAGAGCTGATGCGGTCGCCGATCCCGCTGCGCCTCGAGGCCGACTGCCGCGAGCAGTCCGTCGGCTCGGTCGCGGACCGCGGAGCGGCGCCGCGATCCCGCCGCGCCGAACCCGCCCCGCCCGCCGAGCTCCGCCATCACGAGCAACTGCTCGCGCGCGGTGAGCGAGGGGACCAGGTTCGACTGCTGGAAGACGATGCCGATGCGCTCGCGGCGCAGTGCGGCAGCCTCGCCCGCGGTCAGCCGTGCCGCGTCGACGTCGCCGATCATCACTCGCCCCGAGTCGGGGCGGATCAACGCGGCGGCGACGGCGAGCAGGCTCGATTTGCCCGAGCCGGAGGGGCCTGTGATGCCGGTGACGCGGCCGGCGGGCGCTGTCAGCGAGACGCGGTCGAGCGCGGTGACGCGTCCGTCGCCGTCGGGGAAGGTGAGGGTGACGTCGTGCAACTGGATCATCGGTGGCTCCCGAGGGCGGTGAGGGGGTCGGACGAGGTGACGGAGCGGAGCGCGAACGCGGCTCCGGCGAGCCCGAGCACGGCCATCACGGCGGCCGGGGCGAGGGTGGTGAGCGGGCTCAGGAGGAAGGGGAGGGCGGATCCGGCGAGCGCGCCGAGCCCGACCACCGCGGCGAGCCCGACGCCGATCCCGGCGGCGAGCACCGTGAGCGCCTGGCCGAGCGCGTCGCGCACGAGCGACCCGGTCGTCGCGCCGAGGGCCCGCAGCACCGCGACGTCGGCCGAGCGCTGCATGGTCCAGACCGTGAAGAAGGCGCCGACCACGAGCGCCGAGATGCCGAACAGCATCGCGATCATGAGGCCGAGCGAACCGATCTCGGAGCGGAAGGTCTCGAGCGCGGCGAGACTCGAGAGGGGGCTCTCGGCGCTTGTACCGGTGCGCTCCGCGACGGCATCCCAGTCGGGATCGCCCGAGACGGCCAGTACGGTCGGCTCGCCGCTGCCGCCGACGCGCTCGTCTGCTTCGGCCCACGCGTCGGGCGCCATCACCACCACCGGCGTGTGGCTGTACCACGCATCGCCGCCGACGGTCGAGACGCGGTATTCCTCGCCCGTGATGGTGACCGAGTCGCCGACCGCGGCGTCGAGGTCCCGCGCCGCGCCGGCGGAGAGCCCGACCTCGTGATCGTGGGAGGGGGCCAGCGCGACGAGCGCGTTCTGATCGGCCCCCGATCCCTCATTCCCGCCCGCCGACCGCGGCACGCCGAACAGCGCCACGCCGGTCGGGGAAGAGGAACCCGAGGTCTCCGCCCGCGACTGCACGATGCCGACCGGGAGCGCCGCCTCCACTCCCCGTGCGCTCCGCCACGCGTCGACGGTGTCTTCGGGGAGCGCCGAGGTCGCGAAGCTCGCGCCCTCGCCCGATGCGTCCTGCAGCACGAGACGGTCGCCCGGCAACGCGAGCACACCCGACACGTTCTGCGCGGCCAGCCCTCCCGTGAGGCCGGACAGGAAGCCGACGAGCAGGGTGATGAGGGCCACGACGGCCCCGATGAGCATGAATCTGCCGCGGGCGAACCGCAGGTCTCTCCAGGCGACGAACACGATCTTCCTCTCCGGGCCGCCCGAACGAGGATCGCGGCCCGGTATCCAGCCTCCGCTCGAGGCGGTCCGACAGCATCGCCCGCCGGGGCGGTTCCCCGCTGCACCCTCCGGACCCCGCCGATCGAACTTTCGGTTGATGCGAGCCGGCGCCCCGGTGGCCTAGCCTGAGAGGCGATGTCCCACCGCACCACGCTCACCCCCGTGTTCGCCGGGCTGCGTTTCGGGTTGCACGCCCTGCTCATCGCGCTCGCGGCGTTCGCAGTGGTGCGCGCAGTCGTGCTCCACGAGCCCCGATGGCCGTGGGTGCTCGCGCTCGCGGTGCTCTTCGTCGGGCTCTACCTGGTCGGTGCCGCGACGGCGTCGCGCAGCGGTGGCCCGGGGAGGCCGGGCCCGCTCGGCGCTCGCGGTCGTGTCGCGGCGCGATGGGCCGCGCCGATCTGGATCCTGGCGCTCACGCTGCTCTGGGCGGCGCTGGTCTGGATCGCGCCCGACGGCGCCTACCTCGTGTTCCCGATGTTCTTCCTGTACCTGCACGTGCTGCCCGGGGCCGCGGGCGTCACCGCGGTCGTCGCCGGCACCTCGATCGCCGTCGGCGCGCTGGGGATCCACCACGGGTTCAGCGTCGGCGGGGTGCTCGGGCCGCTGATCGGAGCGGGAGTCGCGATCCTCATCGGCCTCGGCTACCGCGCGCTCGCGGCCGAGGCACGGGAGCGGGAGCAGCTGGTCGAGGAACTGCTGGCCACCCGGGAGCGCCTGGCCGAGACCGAGCGCGAGCAGGGGGCGCTCGCCGAGCGGGCGCGGTTGGCGCGGGAGATCCACGACACCGTCGCGCAGGGCCTGTCGAGCATCCAGATGCTGCTGCACGCCGCCGAGCGCGATGCTCCGCACGGCGCCGCACTTCGGCACGTGCGCCTCGCGAGGGAGACCGCCGCCGAGAGCCTCGCCGAGACGCGAAGGTTCATCAGGGAGCTGACCCCTGCCGGCCTCGACGACGGACTCGCCGCGGCTCTGCGTCGGCTCGCGAGGGAGCAGGAGCGGCGCAGCGGCCTGCGGATCGAGGTGACCGCGAAGGAGACCGACGTGGCGCTGCCGATGGATGTGCAGAGCGCGCTGCTGCGGATCGCGCAGGGCGCCGTGTCGAACGCCGTGAGGCACTCCGGCGCCGATCGGGTCGACCTCTCGCTCGCGGATGCCGGCGGAGAGGTGGTGCTGACGGTGCGCGACGACGGCGTCGGCTTCGATCCCGAGCGCGTCGCTGCTCACGGCACCGGCCGCGACTCCTTCGGGCTGCGCGCGATCGCCGAGCGCGCGGAACAGCTCGGGGGCGCTCTCGAGATCGACTCGGCGCCCGGGATGGGCACGACACTGCGGGTGGCCGTGGCGGTTCCCGGTGCTCCGACCGGCGGCCGCGACGGGGAGGGAGCGCGATGATCAGGATCCTGCTGGCCGACGACCACCCCGTCGTGCGCGCCGGCGTGCGCGCGCTGCTCGAGGGCGAGGCCGATCTGGAGATCGCGGGGGAGGCCGCGGATCCCGAATCCGCCGTGGTGCTTGCCACGAGCCTCAGTCCCGACGTGGTGCTCATGGATCTGCAGTTCGGGGCGGCGGCGGGCACGGGAGCCGAGGCCACGCGCCGTATCCGGGCGCAGGCCGATCCGCCCGCGGTGCTCGTGCTCACCAACTACGACACGGACGGCGACATCCTGAGCGCCGTCGAGGCGGGCGCGAGCGGCTACCTGCTGAAGGACGCGCCGCCCGACGAGCTCGTAGCCGCGGTGCGCGCGGCGGCTGCCGGCGAGAGCGCGCTCGCACCCGCGATCGCGGGGCGGCTGCTCGCGAGACTGCGCGCCCCGGCGGTCAGTCTCAGTGCACGCGAGATCGAGGTGCTCGGGCTGGTCGCGGCCGGCGAGACGAATAGCGGGATCGCCGCCGCGCTGCACATCAGCGACGCGACCGTGAAATCCCACCTCGTGCACGTCTACGACAAGCTCGGCGTGTCGACCCGCACCGCCGCCGTCGCCGCGGCGCGCGAGCTCGGCGTGCTGCGCTGAGCGGTTCGGGATCGTGAGAGCCCATCTGAGAGCCCATCGGTAGGCTGAAGGGCAT
This sequence comes from Leucobacter holotrichiae, assembly GCF_055791005.1. NCBI lineage: Bacteria > Bacillati > Actinomycetota > Actinomycetes > Micrococcales > Microbacteriaceae > Leucobacter > Leucobacter holotrichiae. Next base: position 563,944 of record NZ_JBVUAC010000001.1, on the reverse strand, counting down.
GACGGACGAGGACCCCTGCCCCTGCGGACGCGGCGTGCCCTACGAGGAGTGCTGCGGGCCGTTCCATGCGGGCGCCGCCGCGCCGACGGCTGAGCGGCTCATGCGCTCCCGCTACAGCGCGTTCGCTCTCGGGAACGCGGAGTACCTGATGGAGACCTGGGACCCCGAGACCCGGCCGGCTGAGCTCGAGCTCGACGCCGAGCTCGAGTGGCGGCGGCTGCTGATCCGGGACACGTTTGCGGGCGGCCTCGACGACCAGACCGGCCAGGTCGCCTTCACCGCGGTGGGGCGAGGGCCGGATGGGCGCTTCGAGCTGCGCGAGCGCAGCAGGTTCGCCCGTGACGCGGCTGGGCGTTGGATCTATATCGACGGTATCGAGGCGTAGCACGCGCTCGTCGCCGTCGATCCTGCCTCTCACCGCCGACTCGACCCCTCGCCGTCGATTCTGCTTCCCGCCGTGCGGATCGGAAGCGGACTCGGCGGCCGGAGGACGGCTCGGCGAGCCCGAATCAGCGGATGTACACGTCGAGGTGGTTGCCGAACGTTCCGCGGTCGTAGATCTTGCCCTGATAGCCGAACGGGGTGTCGAAGACCGTGCCCTTCGGGTGGGAGCCGGCGAGCACGATGTAGCCGTCGGCATCGCTCACGTAGCCGTCGGCGTTCACGTGGCGGCCGGGGATGGCGAGCCCCGGGCCCGGCAGCACCTGCTCGCTGTAGAACGTGAACTTGTAGCCGCCCCAGTTGACCGCCCCGGTGAACATGAACTGCTCGAGGGTGTAGAGGGCCGCGGAACGCGCGCCCCCGGCGCCCGCCGACTTGCCCGACCCCGCGGCCGAGGTGTCCGCCGCTTCGACGCTCGTGTCGAGCAGGGCGACTGCGGCGTCGGCCGCCTCGAGCCGCTGCTGCCGCTGCCCGAACGCGCCGCTGCCGTCGGCGGCGAACGCCATCGAGATCGAGTAGGGCGCCAGTGCCGCCGAACCGAGCAGCACCACGACGGTCGCCGCGGCGCCGGTCCCGAGAAAGCGGGACCAGCGGGAGACCCCTTGCCGGGCGGAAACGTGTGACATCGAAACCCGATGGTACCCCGAGGAGCTGGGCGCTCGCGAGGGGAAGCGGATCCCTCGCCTACGCCTGGGCCGCGCGGATCCAGGCCTCGACCTCGTCGGCGGTGCGCGGGATCCCCGCCGACAGGTTCACGCAGCCGTCGGCCGTCACCACGATGTCGTCCTCGATGCGCACGCCGATGCCCCGGAACTCCTCGGGCACCGTCAGGTCGTCGGGCTGGAAGTACAGACCGGGCTCGATCGTGAACACCATGCCCGGAGCGAGCACGCCGTCGAGGTACATCTCGCGACGGGCCTGCGCGCAGTCGTGCACGTCGAGTCCGAGATGGTGGCTCGTGCCGTGCACCATGTAGCGGCGGTGGTAGGCAGTGCCGTCGTCCTCGGGCAGCAGGCCCCACTCGCGGGTGCGGCGCTCGATCACCGCCATCGCGGCGTCGTGCACATCGCCGAAGCGGATGCCGGGGCGCACGATGGCGCGCGCGGCGTCGGCGGCCTCGAGCACGGCGTCGTAGACGCGCCGCTGCACCTCGGAGAACACGCCCGACACCGGGACGGTGCGGGTGATGTCGGCCGTGTAGAGGCTGTCGAGCTCGACGCCGGCATCGAGCAGCAGCAGATCACCCGGACGCACGGGGCCGTCATTGCGGATCCAGTGCAGGGTGCACGCGTGAGGGCCCGAGGCCGCGATGGTCTCGTAGCCGACCGTGTTGCCGTCGAGACGGGCGCGCTGGTTGAAGACGCCCTCTACGATCCGCTCTCCGCGGGGGTGCGCGCTCGCCTGCGGCAGCGCGGCGAGCACCTCCGCGAAGCCCTTCGCGGTCGAATCCACCGCCGCCCGCATCTCCGCCAGCTCGAACTCATCCTTGATGAGGCGCAGCTCGGAGGCGGCGCGGGCGAGCTCGGCGTCCTCGGCGGACGCGGATCCCGCGTCTTCGCCGCCGAGCGCACCGCGGCCGATGACGCGGTCGCCCTCGCCCGAGACGAAATCGGCGATCGGGGCGGTGCGGATCCCCAGCGCGCCGGCCACCTGAGCCAACGAGGGGCGCGCGCCGATCCAGAACTCGCCGATCTCGGGATTGGCGAAGAACTCGTCGCTGTCGCGCCCGGCTCGCTCACGGAAGTAGAGCGTGGCCTCGTGGCCGTCGGCCGCCGGGTCGAGCACGAGGATCGAACCCGGCTCGCTCTCGGCGCCCCAGCCCGTGAGGTGCGCGAAGGCGCTGTGGGCGCGGAACTGGTAGAACGTGTCGTTCGAGCGCTGCTTCATCGCCCCGGCGTGGATCACCAGGCGCTCGCCCGCGAACTGCCGGGCCAGGGCCTCCCGGCGCTGCGCGGCGAAGGGGGCGACGGGCCAGGGGGAGGGGATGACCTCGGGGCGATCGGCCCAGTGCGATGAGATGTAGTCGAGGAACGTGTCGCTCCGCGGTGTGGTGCTGCGGTTGCTGTTGTCGATCTCCACCTCGTGGGTGGTCTGCGCGCTCTCGGTCATCTCTCCATTCTCCCACTCGGGGCTGGGTGCGATGCCAATCTCGAGGCGTAGCCTGAGGGCGTCGTCCGGCCCGACCGGGGCGGCGACTCCGACGGGTACGACAGGAAGAGGGACCAGGATGGCTACATACGACGTTGCGGACCGCTCGGCGATCGTGACGGGCGCGGGATCGGGCATCGGCAAGGCCGTTGCCCTGCTGCTGGCCGCGAACGGCGCGAAGGTCGTCGTGCAGGACCTGAACGAGGACGCCGCGAACGCTGTCGTCTCGGAGATCGAGGCGGCCGGCGGCACCGCGGTCGCGGTTGCGGGCGATGCCGGGGCGACGGACGTGATCGAGGCCACCGTCGCGGCGGCCGAGGCGCTCGCACCCCTGAAGATCGGTGTGAACAACGCGGGTATCGGCGGCCCTGCCGCCCCCACGGGCGACTATCCCGACGACGGCTGGGACCGGGTGCTCGACATCAACCTCTCCGCGGTCTTCCGCAACACGCGCGCGCAGGTGAAGCCGATGCTCGAGAACGGCGGCGGTTCGATCGTGAATCTCGCCTCGATCCTCGGCAGCGTCGGCACCCCGTACTCGCCGGCCTACGTCGCGACGAAGCACGGCGTCGTCGGCTTCACGAAGGCGGCCGCCCTGGCGTACGCCGAGCAGGGGGTGCGCATCAATTCGGTGGGCCCGGGGTACATCGACACTCCGCTGCTCGCTCAGATGGATGCGGATCAGAAGGCGGCGCTCGTCGCACTGCACCCCGTCGGCCGACTCGGCAAGGCAGAGGAGGTCGCCAACCTGGTCGGCTTCCTCGCGAGCGACGCCGCGTCGTTCATCACCGGCAGCTACCACCTCGTCGACGGCGGCTACACGGCTCAGTAGGGCGGCGACGGGAGCGCTGCTCCGGGCGGGTGCCCCGACGGGGTGCCCGCCCGAAGCGCGGGGCGCGACCTCGTAGAATGAAGGAATGGCGGAAGCGACCGGGAGCGACGGGTACGACCTGCACACCCACTCCGTATTCTCGGACGGCACGATGCGGCCGGGCGAGATCGCCCGGGAGGCCGCAGAACTCGGCCTCGCCGGGTTCGCCCTGACCGACCACGACACGGTCGACGGTTGGGAGGAGGCCCGCGAGGCCGCCCGCGCCGTCGGCGTCGGCTTCCTACCCGGCATCGAGATCACCACGAAGCACCACGGCAGATCCAGGCATCTGCTGGGATACGGCATCGACCCGGCAGCCGGTGAACTGTTCGAGGCCCTCGCCGAGGTGCGCAGCTCCCGCCTGGGACGGGCGCGGGAGATGGTACGACGACTCTCGGCGAACTACGCGATCACCTGGGACGCGGTCGTGGGTGAAGAGGACGCTCGCACCGTCGGCCGGCCCCACATCGCGGACGCGCTCGTCGCCGCGGGGTACTTCGCAGATCGCAGCACGGCCTTCGCCGAGATCCTGCATCCGCGTTCGCCCTACTACCTCGGAACGTACGCCATCGAGACGGTCGAGGCGATTCGTCTCGTGAACGCGGCCGGCGGAGCGGCGGTGCTCGCGCACCCGGCCGCGTTCAGGCAGCGGACGCCGACCTCTGCTCGCGAGCTGCTAGAGATCGCGGCTGCGGGGCTGTGGGCGGTCGAGCTCGAACACCCCGAGAACCGTGCCGACTGGGTGCCTGCCCTCGCCGAGACCGCCGCCGAGCTGGAGCTCGCGGTGACCGGGGCGAGCGACTATCACGGAGCGGGCAAGCCGAACCGGTTGGGCGAGCGCACGACCGATCCCGCGCTCGTGGAACGGCTGCGCGCCGGCCTCGCGACGCCGCACTGATCTCTCGGCGCTCTTGGCGCTCTTGCGAAAACGGGAGTCCCATTCTGCTGCTTCCCTGGGGAGGGAAGCAGCAGAATGGGACTCCCGTTTTTCGAGCGGATGCCGGAGCCTGAGCAGATGTCGGAGCAGATGGCGGCTCCGGTGCCGAGCCGAGCGGACCTGTTACTCGGTAGCGGTGTCGGGGGTCGCACCCGCTGCACCGCCGTCGGCCGCGACTTGCGAACCACCGCGGCGGCGACGACGACGGCGCCGCGCGGGGGCCTGGCCCTCGCCCGTCGGCGCGTCGTTCGATGTGCCGGGCTCGCTGCGTCCCTCGAGGTCGTGACCGTGCCCCTCATGGCCGTGCGCCTCGTGGCGCCCGCCCCCGCGCGGATTCGCGCTGCGGGTGCGGCGGCGGTTGCGCGAGCGTCCCTCGCCTCGTTCTTCGGCGGAACCGCCCTCGGATGGGCGGCCCGACGACTCGCGGCGCGACCCGCGCGCGGCGGCGGGCTCCTTCACGGGCGTGGCTTTGAGCCGGCCCTTCGAGCCCTCGGGGATGTTCAGGTCGGAGAAGAGGTGCGGCGACGACGAGTAGGTCTCGACCGGCTCCGGGACGCCGAAGCCGAGGGCCTTGTCGATGAGGGCCCACTTGTGCAGGTCGTCCCAGTCGACGAAGGTCACCGCGATACCGGTGCGGCCCGCGCGGCCGGTGCGCCCGACGCGGTGCAGATAAGTCTTCTCATCATCGGGGACGGTGTGGTTGATGACGTGCGTGACGTCGTCGACGTCGATGCCGCGGGCCGCGACGTCGGTGGCGATGAGGATGTCCTTCTTGCCCGCCTTGAACGAGGCCATCGCGCGTTCGCGCTGATCCTGGTTGAGGTCGCCGTGCACCGAGGCCGCGTTGAAGCCGCGATCGTTCAGCTCCTCCTGCAGCTTCGCCGCCGCGCGCTTCGTGCGCATGAAGATCACGGTCTTGCCGCGGCCCTCGGCCTGCAGGATGCGGCCGATCACCTCGTCCTTGTCGAGGGAGTGGGCGCGGTAGATGATGTGCTCGATGTTGGCCTGCGCAGCGCCCTCGTCCGGGTCACTGGCGCGGATATGGATCGGCTTCGACATGAAGCGGCGCGCGAGTGTGACGATCGTGCCGGGCATGGTCGCCGAGAACAGCATGGTGTGACGGGTGGGCGGGGTCTTCGAGAAGAGCTTCTCGATGTCGGCGAGGAAGCCGAGATCGAGCATCTTGTCGGCCTCGTCGAGCACCATCTCGCGCACGTTGCCGAGGTCGAGCAGGCGCTGGCTCGCGAGGTCGAGCAGACGACCCGGGGTGCCGACGACGATCTGGGCTCCGGCCTTCAGCTGGTCGATCTGCCCCTCATAGGCCTTGCCGCCGTAGATCGGCACGACGGTCGCGCCGCGATTCTTCGCAGCCAGTTCGAGATCCTCGTACACCTGCACGCAGAGCTCGCGGGTGGGAACGACGACGAGCGCCTGTACGCCGGGCTCGGGATCGGCACCGATGCGCTGCAGCAGCGGCAGCCCGAAGCCGAATGTCTTACCGGTGCCCGTCTTCGCCTGGCCGATGATGTCCTGCCCGGTGAGGGCGAGCGGGATCGTCTGCTCCTGGATCGGGAAGGCCTCGGTGATGCCCTTTTCGGTGAGAGCGTCGACCATGTCCTGGTCGACGCCGAGTTCGAGGAATGTCGTCACGTTGCGTCCTGTTCGATAGTGCGAAGCTGCGCGCACAATCACGAAGGCGCAGCGGCCGGTGCTCCTGCGTCACCGGCGATGAATACGTTCGAGCACAGTCTATTCCAGCATCTCCGCCGGTCGGCGGTAAGCTGACAGGGTGTTCGAGTGGATCCGTGGGCTGCGCAAGAAGAGCGCCCCAGCGCGCAAGATGCGCTCTCGCGGCGATGCCGTCGACACCGAGCGCGTCGAGCTGCCGGAGTTCGCTCCGGGTGCGCTGCCGTTTCTCGGTCTGACGTCCTACCTGCAGCTCGAGCTCTACGAGGGAGCCACTCGCGCCGTCTCGGGCGCTCCCACGCTCGAGGCCAAGGACGTGCTCGCGCGCGTGGCGGGGCAGACGCTGTCGAAGCATCAGCGGCTCACCGCGGAGATCCGCCGACGCGGGGAGGAACCGCACGTCGTGATGGCTCCCTTCGCTCAGGTGATCGAGCAGTACGTCGAGCGCATCGACGCTGAGGACTGGCACCAGCACGTGCTCTCGCTGTACCTCGTCGGCGGTCTCTTCGATGACTTCTTCGCGAGCCTCGCGGGCGGGCTGCGCGACGGCTACCGCAACGAGGCCATCGCGATCCTGCGCGACGACACCGGCCGCGCCGAACTCAAGGAGCTGCTGCAGGCGGCTCTCGAGGCCGAGGAAGGCCTGTCGAGCTGGCTGGCGCTCTGGGGCCGCCGACTGGTGGGCGATACGCTGCTCGTCTCGCGTGCCGTGCTGGCCCTCAGTGAGGGACGACCGTTCGTGGCGAGCGAGGTCGAGCCGGTGTTCACCGAACTCATCGCCGATCACATCCGCCGCATGGACGGTCTCGGTCTGACGGCATGAGCGGGGCCGTGCCCCTGCCGTCCATCGGCGTCGGAGCTCCGAGCGGCGCCGACGACAGGGGAGACCGTGCGTCTCTTCCGCTCGCGACCGGCGGCAACTCGATCTGCGGCTACTTCGAGGCCGGCCGATGCCGATCCTGCACGCTCATCGAGACCCCCTATGCGCAGCAGCTGCGCGAGAAGGAGGAGCGCTGCCGCGAACTGCTGCCCGATGTGCCCGAGCGGGCCTGGCTGCCGTCGGTGCCGGGCGGCGTGCGCGACTTCCGCAACAAGGCGAAGCTGGTCGTCGGCGGTCGGCCCGGGAGAGTGACGCTCGGCATCCTCGGGCCCGATGGCTCGGGCGTCGACCTCCGCGACTGCCTGATCCAGGAGCCCCTGATCCGCGCGGCGATCCCGCATCTCGCGCGCTTCCTCGAGCAGACCGGCCTCCCTCCCTACGACGTGCCGAAGCGGCGGGGCGAGCTCAAATTCGTGCATGTCACGGCGTCGCCCGACGGGGATCTCATGCTGCGCTTCGTGGTGCGCAGCGAGCGATCCCTCGAGGTGCTCCGCGGTCGGCTGGGGCAGCTGCGGCGGGCTGTGTCGAGCGCGGTCGTCGTGTCGGTCAACCTGCTGCCCGAGCACAAGGCCGTGCTCGAGGGCGAGCGCGAGGAACTGCTGCTCGGGTCGTCGCTCTCGATGGGAACGGGATCTTCGCTTGCGCTGCACCTGCGGCCCCGCAGCTTCTTCCAGACCAACACGTCCGTCGCTCGCGCACTGTATGCGCAGGCCGCGGCGTGGGTGGATCGGGCGGATCCCGCCTCCCTCTGGGATCTCTACTGCGGGGTCGGCGGTTTCGCGCTGCACTGCGCGGGCCGTGCGGAGGACACGGCGGCGCTGCCCGTGCGTCGCGTGCTGGGCGTCGAGATCAGCGAGGACGCGGTGCGCTCGGCCAGGCGCAGCGCCCGGGATGCCGGGATCGTGGCTCGCTTCGAGGCGGCCGACGCGACGGCGTTCGCATTAGCCGCGCGTCGCGAGGATATGCCGGAGGCCGTGATCGTGAACCCGCCGAGGCGCGGGATCGGCGTCGAGCTGGCGGTGTGGTTGGAGGGCAGCGCCGGGATCCGGCACGTCGTCTACTCGAGCTGCAATCCCGAGAGCCTCGCTCGCGACCTCGCGGCGATGCCGTCGTTCACCGTGCGCGAGGCGCGGGTCTTCGACATGTTCCCGCACACGCGGCACATGGAGGTCGCGGTGCTGCTCGAGCGGTGCGGGGTGTGATCCGGATCCCGCACGATCCCTGCTCCGACCACGGTCGGGCATCGGAAGTCCACTCTGATCCGACATCAGGACGGGATCCTGATCCTGTGCCCCGGGAGGGGGATGAAGGTCGGAGGCCCGTGGCAGGATGTTCCTATGAACATTGTGCTCGGGGTGACCGGCGGCATCGCCGCCTATAAGGCCGTCGCGCTGGCGAGGCTGCTCGTCGAGGCCGGCCACGAGGTGCACGTGGTGCCGACCGATGACGCGCTCCGCTTCGTCGGCCGACCGACCTGGGAGGCGATCAGCCGACACCCCGTCACCACCTCGGTGCACGAGGACGTTCCCGAGGTGCGCCACGTCGCGCTGGGTCAGCGCGCGGATCTCGTGGTCGTGGCTCCCGCTACCGCCAACACGCTCGCGCGCATGACCGCGGGTCTTGCCGACGACCTGCTGGGCACCACGCTGCTCGCCACACGCGCTCCGGTGCTCGTCGCGCCCGCGATGCACACCGAGATGTGGCAGCACCCCGCGACGCAGGACAACGTGGCAATCCTGCGCTCGCGCGGGGTGCATTTCGTCGGCCCCGAGAGCGGACGGCTGACGGGCGACGACAGCGGCCCGGGCCGCATGAGCGAGCCCGAGCAGATCGCGCGGGTGATCGAGAGCCTGCTGGGCGGCGAGACCGATCACGAGACCCCCGACGATGCGGCGCGCGGCGCCGACCCCGAACCCACGGACGACTCCGCCGCCGATCCCGACCCCCACCCGCAGCCGGAGTTCGACGCCCGACTGCTCGCGGAGCCCGCCGAAGGGACAGAGGGAGCCAGGGATCTCGACGGTGTCCGCGTGCTCGTCACCGCCGGCGGCACTCGGGAGCCGATCGATCCGGTGCGCTACCTCGGCAACCGCTCGAGCGGCAGGCAGGGAGTGGCGATCGCGGCTGCTGCGGCGGATCGGGGTGCCAAGGTCGTGCTGCTGGCCGCCAACATCGACGAGTCGGTGCTCGCGCAGGTGCGGGATCGGGCGGCCGTGCGCGTCGTTCCGATCGGCACGACGGCCGAGCTCGAGGCGGCGGCCCACGCGGCGGCGAGCGGAGCGGAGGTCGTGATCATGGCGGCGGCGGTCGCCGATTATCGCGTGGCGAACGTCGCGGATCAGAAGCTGCGCAAAGAGGACTCGCCGGGTGAGGCTCCCGTGCTCGAACTCGTCGAGAACCCCGACGTGCTGGTCGGGCTGGTTCGCGAGCGTCGGCCCGGGCAGGTGATCGTCGGTTTCGCAGCTGAGACCGTCGCGGGCGGTTCGTCAGGATCCGAGGCCGAGGAGACCGGATCGGGCCGAACCGAGCTGCTCGAGCGCGGCCGGCGCAAGCTCGCCCGCAAGGGCGTCGACCTGCTGGCTGTGAACGCGGTGGGCTGGAACGCGGGCTTCGAGAGCGACGACAACAGCTTGCTGGTGCTCGACGCCGACGGCGGACTCGCTCGCGAGGCGCACGGCAGTAAGCGCGAGGTGGCCGATCGCCTGCTCGACGCGGTGCGCGACGAGCTGCGGTAGCGGAGCCGTTCTCCGGCCCGATCCGCTCTCAGAACTCGTCGTATCCCGTTCCCCGAGTTCGTCGAAGGGAACGGGATGCCGGCCCGTCGGCCGCAGACTCAGCTGATGAAGCCGACCTTGCGGCCGCCCTCTCCGCCGAGCTCGACGTAGCTGATCGAATCGGTGTCGACCAGGTACTGACGACCCTTCGTGTCGGCGAGCGCCACGAGAGCGGAGTCCTTCTCGATGGCGGCGTCGATGAGGCTGCGCACCTCGTCGGCGCTCGCCTCGGTCTCGAACGCGAGCTCACGGGGCGAGTGCTTGATGCCGATACGAACTTCCACGGGTGCCTCCTCGGGTGCTGTGGTGCGAGACCACGAATGATTCCGTTCTCCGAGTCTAGGGCTCCGGCATCGGGCGGGGCCGCCCTGAAGGCCGCCGTTCGCCGTCAGCGCATCGGCGCCCCCAAGAATGTCGGAGGCGCTCGATAGTGTGATCGCATGCTCCCATTCGACCCGTCCCAGCAGGCCGCCCTGGCCCTCGACCCTTCCCGTCATGCTCGAGTGCTGGGGGCGCCGGGCACCGGCAAGACGCGGGTGCTGATCGAGGCGTTCACCCGGGTGATCGGCGGAGAAGGGTGGGGTGAGGATCACGCTCTGGTCATCGCGCCGAATCGGCTGGTCGCGGGCGAGCTGCGCGGGCGCGTCGAGCGCAGCGCGGCACGCGCGATCGGAGGCACTCCGGTTCGCACCTCGACCTCGCTCGCCTTCGCGGTGCTCTCGAGGGCGGCAGCGGTCGAGGGGAGCGAGGCCCCGAGACTGCTGACGGGCACTGCGCAAGACGAGGCGATAGCCGAGACGGTGGAGCGCGGTCTGGCAGGGCAGGCGGGCATACCCGGGCTTCCCCCTGAGGTCTTGCAGAGTCCGGCGTTCCGAGCCGAGCTGCGCGAGCTGTGGCGCGTGGTCGACGATTTCGACCTCGAGCCGGCGCGCCTCGCCGTCGACCTGCGTGAGATTCGGTCGGGGGCGGCGGCCGAGGCGCACACGCGACTGCCGCAGCCCGAGCTGATCGACCGATGGTGCGCGAGCCTCGACCTCATCTCGGCCGTGGCCGGGCAGATCGCGGCCGAGCGGCCGGGGGAGCTGAGTTCGAGCGCGTTGCTGCGCGCCGCAGCCGCCGCGGTGAGAAGCGCGGGATCGGCGCGCACCGCTGACGGAGTCGCGATTCCGGGCACGTTCGCGGTGCCTCGCTTGCTGCTCGTCGACGATGCGCAAGAGCTGGGGGAGGGCGAGCTTGCGCTGCTGGCGGCCTGTGCGAGCGTCGGCAGCCGGGTCTGGGTGTTCGGCGATCCCGATGAGGCGACGGGGGCGTTCCACGGCGAGCGTACCGCCGTGCTGGCGAGACTCGGCGATGAGCTGCAGCGCCGAGGCGGGGCACCGGGCGGCAGGGCGGACGGAGCCGGAGTCGGGGAGGCCGAGCAGTGCGTCGTGCTCGACACGGTGCATCGGCACGGTGCGGCGTTGCGTGAGTTCGTGGGCGGTCTCACCGCGCGGATCGGCGCGGCCGGGGCGGGGGAGCAGCGCTCGGCCCGCAGTGTTCACGTTGAATCGGGGTCGGTGGAGTTCGCGGTGGCGGGGTCGCCCGCCGAGCAGTTGGGAGTCATCGCGCACCGTCTGCGCGCACGGCATCTCGGTCTGAACGGTGAGCCTCGCACGGACTGGGGCGAGATGGCCGTCATCTGCCGAAGCCGCTCGGAGGCGTCGCGGGTCTCGCGCGCGCTCGCGGTGCACCAGGTGCCCACGGGGGTGGCAGCGGGCGGCATCGTGCTGCGGGAGCACCAGATCGTCCGTGAGCTGATCAGGCTGCTGCAGCACGCGCTCGGGTTCTCAGCGCTCACCGGCGACGACGTGCTGCGCCTGGCGGGGGGCGTGATCGGCGGCCTCGATCCCGTCGCGATCAGGCGTCTGCGGTGGGCTCTGCTGCTGGAGGAGCGTCGAGAGGCGCGCGCCGAGCAGCGCGAGGTCCGCGGCATCGACGAGCTCGTGCTCGAGGCGGTCGCCTTCCCCGGTGAGCGGCCCGTCATCGATAGCTCGGGAGGCCGGGCACTGCGCCGCATCGGTCTCATCATCCAGGCTGCCGTGCGCAGCTCCGAGGCGGGCGGCACGGCGCGCGAGACGCTGTGGGCATTGTGGGAGGGCACTCGGCTCGCCGAGCAATGGCAGAACGAGGCGCTCGACGCGCGAGGTGCCCGAGCCGACGAGGCACATCGGTCGCTCGACGCGGTGATGGGCCTCTTCTTCGCGCTGCAGCGTCATGAAGAGCAGGACAGCGCGCAGCCCGTCGAAGAGTTACTCGAGGATCTGCTGCTGAGCGCGGTACCCGAGGATTCGCTCGCTCATCGCAGCGAGCGGTCCGCGGTCACGGTCACGACGCCGCAGGGCGCGATCGGTCGCGAGTTCGCCGTGGTGTCGGTGATCGGCGTGCAAGACGGCGCCTGGCCGAACCTGCGTGCCCGCGGCTCGCTGCTCGGCACCGCCGCCCTTGAGCGCTGGCTTCGGGGAGGCGAGGCGCTGCCGCCCTCGCGCAGGGACACGATGCATGACGAGCTCAGGCTGTTCGCCCACAGCTGCGCCCGCGCGAAAGTCGAACTGCTCGTGGTGGCCGTCTCCGATGAAGAGCAGCATCCGAGTCCGTTCTTCGGCTTCGGCAGAGAGCATCTGCGCGAGGGATTGCCCAGCACCAGACTCACTCTGCGCGGTGCCGTCGCGGAGATGCGCCGACGACTCGCGCTCGACCCCGCTGACGGGCAGGCGCGCGCCTCGCTGGCAGCGCTCGCCCGCGACGGCGTCGCGGGGGCCGCGCCGGATGAATGGTACGGAGTGCTGCCTCCCAGCACCACGGCTCCGCTCTTCGAAACGCAGGCGGGGGAGGCCCCGGGCGCGGGATCGGGGGCGGGCATCGACCCCGATGCAGACACGGCTGCGGGTGGGCACGCGGGTGCAGATGCGCGTGTAGACCCCGAACGCAGGGTGCCCGTCAGCCCGTCGCACCTCGAGCGGGCCGAGACCTGCCCTCTCGACTGGGCGATCGCGAGCCTCGGGGGCGGCCGCGGCAGCGTGCAGGCGAGCCTCGGAACGCTGGTTCACCACGCTCTCGAGACGGCGCAGCAAGCCGATGCCGAGGCGATGCTCGACGCCGTGAAGGCGGAGTGGAGCAAGCTGCCGTTCGAGGCGGAGTGGGAGTCGGTGCGCGCCGAGCGAGTCGCCCGCGCGATGACCGAGAGTCTCGCCGCCTACCTGAGCGCATTCGAGGGATCGGATCGATCGCTGATCGGACGGGAGACGCCCTTCGCGGTCCCGCTCGAGGGAGCGGTCCTGCGAGGTATGGCAGACCGGCTCGAGATGACGGCTCTGCCGGACGGCACGTACGAGGTGACGGTGCTCGACCTGAAGACCGGGCGCACCCCGCCGAGCAAAGCCGGGGCCGAGGAGCACGTCCAGCTGCAGGCATACCAGCTCGGGGTGGCGCTCGACGCCTTCGAACTCGCCGAGGGGACGCTTCCCCCGGGCACTCGGAGCGGCGGAGCCCGTCTGCTCTACGTCCACCCCGACGCGACCAAACGCGCGGACTACGTCGAGCGGGTGCAGCAGCCGATCTCGGAAGAGACCATGAGTCTGCTGCGGCAGCGCGTCGTCGATATCGCGGGGGTCATGGCGGCCGGCGAATTCACCGCCCGCGTCGAGCACCACTGCTCGGATCCGCACCAGCCGGGCGACTGCCGACTCCACATCATCCCGGCGGTGAGCCGGGCATGACCTCCATCGCGAACGCACCCATGAATCCGGAGCCGCCCGTGTTCTCAGCCTCCCGCATCGCCGAGCTCCTGGCGGTCCCGCCGAAGCCCGCCCTCGTGCCCACGGCAGAGCAGCGCGCGGTGATCGAGCATCCGCTCGGCGGCAGCACGCTCGTCGTAGCGGGGGCAGGGAGCGGCAAGACCGAGACCATGGCCAACCGGGTGGTGTGGCTCATCGCCAACGGGCTCGTCGAGCCCGATCAGGTACTCGGTCTCACCTTCACCCGCAAAGCCGCGGGTGAGTTGCGCGAACGGATCTCCGGTCGGCTCGCGGCATTCGCCGAGCGATTGCGAGACGCGGCCGAGCGACGGATGCTCTCCCCGAGAGAGCACGAACGATCCCTCACCCTCTGCGAGCAGCTCGCAGACGGTCTCGACATCCCCGACGTGAGCACCTACAACTCCTTCGCGGCAGGGGTGCTGCAGGAGTTCGGAGCGGCTGCGGGGATCGCACCCGGCGTCGCCGTGATCGACGAGGCGACCGCCTGGCGCATCGCGCGGGAGACCGTGATCGCGAGCCGCGACCCGCAGCTCGCGACGAGTGAACTGAGCCTGCCGCAGCTCATACGCCATCTGCTGAACATCGACCACGCCGTCGCCGACAATCTCACGTCGCTCGACCGGGTCGACCGGGTCGTCGAGGAGTTCTCTCGTGCGATCCACCTTCCCTACAACGAGAAGGAGCGAGGAGGCGAGCCGAGCGGGAAGGTGTACGCACCGGTTCGCGATGCCGTGGCCGGCCTCGCCGAGACACCGCTCATCACACGGCTGGCCCGCGAGTACGCCGCCGAGAAGCAGCGTCGAGGGGTCATCGAGTTCTCCGACCAGCTCGCGCTCGCGACTCTCGCGCTCGAACGCTCCGCCGATGCCGTGCCGATACTCCGCCGCAGGCACCGCGTCGTGCTGCTCGACGAGGTGCAGGACACCTCCGTCGGGCAGACGCGATTCCTCTCCCGCATCTTCGCGGGGGCCTCGGTGATGGCGGTCGGCGATCCTCATCAGTCGATCTACGGCTGGCGGGGCGCGTCGGCCGAAGGTCTGCAATCCTTCCACTCCGACTTCCGGGCTCGGGGCCGCGAATCCGAGCCCCCCGCCGCCCCGCCCACGACGCTCACGCTGTCCACCAGCTGGCGCAACCCCGACCTGGTGCTCGACGCCGCGAACGTCATCGCCGCGCCACTCGCCGCCGACGCCGCTATCGAGGTGCCAGCACTCTCGCCGCGTCCGGGTGCAGAGCAGGGGAGTATCGACTGGTGCTACCCCGAGACCGCCCACGAGGAGCGCGTAGCCGTCGCGGAATGGATGCGGAACGCACGGGAAGCCCATCTCGTGGAGCGCGGCGAGCTGCCGACCGCGGCGGTCATCTTCCGCAAGCGGAGCCCGATGGCGGCCTTCTCCGCTGCGCTCACGGAGGCCGGGGTCGCGAACCGCATCATCGGGCTCGGCGGGCTCCTCACCACCCCCGAGGTCACCGATGTGGTGAGCACGCTGCGCTGCATCTGGTACGCCGACGCCGGCAGCGACCTCATCAGGCTGCTAACCGGCCCTCGATTCCGTGTGGGCGTCGCGGATGTCGCGGGACTGCGCGACGCGGCGAGGTGGTTCGGGGAGCGCGACGTCGCTCACCAACCCCTCAGCGAGGAGGACCGTGAGGACGACAGCGTGCTGCCCGATCCCGATCGTCGCTTCACGCTCATCGACGCCCTCGACCAGATCGCCACCATGCGCAAACTCGATCACGCGGCGCTGCGAGGCATCAGCGAGGTCGGACGCGAGCGGCTTCGCGAGGCGGGCCGTATGCTCGCCGGACTGAGGCAGGGGGTCGGCGGCAGCATTTCAGAACTGATCGGCTCGACGGTGCAGGCGCTCCGGCTCGACATCGAGCTCGACGCCAACGAAACTCGTGAGAGCGCCGGCGGTTCGGCCGCTCACGCCAACCTCGACATCTTCACCGAACTCGTCGAGGGTTACCTCGCGGTCGATAGCCGCGGCACCCTGGCCTCGCTGCTCGAATGGATCGAACGCGCGATCGAATCCGATGAGACGGCTGAGCACGTCGCAGCGCCGGCGCCCGGCACGGTGCAGCTCATCACCGCGCACGGTGCGAAGGGGTTGGAGTGGGATCTGGTGGCCGTGCCGCGATTGGTCGCGGGGGAGTTCCCCGGGACTCCGAGAAGCGGGGCGGGATGGTTGCGCACCGGCGAGCTCCCGGACGAGTTGCGCGGAGACGCATCGGGTCGCCCCGAATTGAACTGGCGTATCGCGGATACGCAGCAGGAGCTGCGCGACCGCATCGCGGACTACCGAGACGAGCTGAAACAGCGGCACCAGGAAGAGGAGCGACGGCTCGCGTACGTGGCCGTCACCCGGTCAGCAAACCGGCTGCTGCTCAGCGGCTCCTTCTGGGGCGGACAGACCCGGCCGCGCGATCCGTCCCCCTATCTCGTGGAGCTCGAGCAGGCGGGCCTCATCTCCGGGCTGCCTGAGAAGAGCGCATACGAGAACGATCCCAGCGAGCTCGACGAGCTCACGCTGCAGTGGCCGCTGGACCCGCTCGGCGACCGCGAGGCCGCGGTGATGCGAGCCGCAGAAGCCGTGCGCGGCGCGATCGACACCGCCGACGGAGACGCGGATCCGCTCGACGATCCCGAGCTCGACGAGACCGTTCGACTGCTGCTCGCGGAGCGTCGCTCCGCGATGAATCACGGTGCAGGCTCGGGCGCCGTTTCGGGTGCGCGTCCAGCCGGAGGCACGGGATCCGCTGCAGACGACGCCGCGGGGCGCCCCGCTGATCAGGATCTGCCCGAGCGGATCACCGCATCGACCTTCCACGAGTTCATCGAGGACCCGGAGCGAGCCGAGCGCCGGCGACTCCGACCCGTGCCGCAGCGCCCCTATCGGCGCACCCGCATCGGCAACCGGTTCCACGAGTGGGTCGAACGGCGCTCGACCACCGCGCAGGGCACCGCGCTGCCGCTCACGGGGCTCGATCTCGAGGGGTGGGAGCCCGACCTGGCCGAATTCGACGGCGAAGCCGAGCTGCGGCCCCTCATCGAGCAGTTCGAGCGATCGCGCTGGGCGCAGCTGCGGCCGATCGCCGTGGAGCAGGAGGTCACGCTGCCGTTCGCCGGCCGCACCCTCGTCTGCAAGCTCGACGCGGTCTACCGCATCGACGCCGATTCCGATGCGATCGAGCGCTTCGAGATCGTCGACTGGAAGGCGGGCAGGTCGCCCCGCACCGAGGCCGAGCGAGAGAGCCGTTTCTTCCAGCTCGACCTCTATCGTCACGCCTACGCGCAGTGGGCGGGCATCGCTCCGGAGCGCATCGACGTCTCGCTGTTCTACGTGGCCGAGGGCATCGAGCTGAGCGGCAACGACCCGCGCAGTCTCGACGAACTCGAGCGGATCTGGAGGGAGGCAGCGGCTCGCGTGCGGAGCGCTCCGTGAGGGAGCTCAGCCGACGGGCTTCTCCGGGGCGCCGGGAGCTTCAGGCCGTCCAGGCGCATCCGGATCATCCGGAGCGCGTGACGCGTCCGGTGCATCCGGCAGTTCGTTCGGGTCGATGGGCTCGGTCTGCTGATCGGCGAGGGGCTCTGTCAGGAGCTCCGAACCGCCCGAGTCGTCCGAACCGTCTGACACGTCCGCACCGCCGGAGCCCGTCTGCGTTCCGTCGTCATCGCCGAGCGGCTCGATGAAGTCCGTGTCGACACCGAACATGCGATCCTCGTCGAGTGCCTCGTAGGCCGCGGTGTCGGAGAGATGATCGACGACCTCGGGAGTCTCGTCGAGCAGAGCCGACACCTCCGACTCGCCCAACGGGGACCGGCTCCTCGCGGCGAACACTGCCGCCCCGAGCGCACCCGAAGATCCCACCATACGGTCGAGCATGCCCACGGCGTCGTCGATCACGGCCTGATCGTGGGAGTCCACGCCGTGCAGCAGCCAGCGGGCGACCTCCAGCTCGTGGTACAGCGCTGCGCGCACGCGCAGGTGCGAGAGCGAACCCGTGTTGCGGTTCCGCGCATAGCGGGCGAGCACGGCATCGAGCACCTCGGGACCGGCGGCGAGCAACCACGCGAGATCCGAGGCCGGATCACCCACCGAGAGCTCGGACCAGCCCAGTACCCCGGTGACCCGGTCCTCCTCGACCAGTATCTGCTCCGCGTCCAGCGATCCGTGCACGACGGTGGGCGTGAAGTCCCAGACCGAGGCTGCCTCGACGGTCTGCTGCCAGCGACGCAGAACCGTCTCCGGCAGCATCCGGGTCATCTCGGCGCGGTCGATGAGGCGGGTGGTCAGCAGCCGCAGGTCCTGGGCGCTGCGCACCGGGAGCCCGCCGTTCTGCGCCACGCTCGTCGGCAGATCGTGAATCGCGCCGATCGCCTCCGCGACGGGTTGCAACAGCAGGGCGTCATCGGAGAGATCCTCCGCCTCGAAGCTCTCTCCGCTGAGCATCGTCGACACCACAGCGCGCGTGTCGCCTGCCCGGGTCATTCCGAGCGTCTCGGGTACGTCGAACGGCAGTCTGCTGCGCGGCCCCTCGGTGAGCGCGGCGATCCCCAGCAACTCGGCCGACTGCTGGACCTCGGCGGCCTGCGTGCGAGGCACCCGGACGAGCAGTTCGGCATCGGCGCTCGCTACCACGGCTGAGGCGAAGCTCTCGTCGCCCTCGTGCGCGCGCACGCCGAATACAGCCAGGCCCGGTACGGCCGAAGTCGCGAGCGCGGCTAGAGTGAAGGGAATGGTGGCCATGTATTCAGGGTATGCACGAGGGCGGTCTCTCACGCCGCGCCACGCGCACCGAACGGCACACCGCAGGCAACTTCGAGGGACCGCGCAGCACAGGCCCTGCGCTCCTTCAAGAGAGGAAACGCGATGATCGTCGATTACCCTCCGCTCGCTGGAAGCGCTCTCGACCGCGACGCTGAGACCCGTGCCGACATCGAGCGTCTGAGGTCGGCGTGGCGCGAACCCTCCGCGAAGCTGTTGCGCGTGCGGGGAGTCGAGATCCCGATCATCGACGGCCCCGCGACCGGCGAGGGAGAACCGCGCCTCGCGCTGATCGCCACGGACGGCGAGTTCGAGGAAGCCGATCACGATCTGCGCGCGACTCACCTCTATCTCGGGAGAGCCGAGGGCGACCCGGTCTTCGCGACGCTGATCGCCGAGCACGACTCCGAAAGAAGTGTCGAGGTTCCGGGGGAGGAATGGCGGCACCCGTTCGAGATCGCCGACAGGCTCCCCGAGTACGAGCGGGAGATGATCTCCGTCGCATTCGGGCTCATCCGCTGGCACGAGTCATCAAGGTTCTCCCCGCGAGACGGGAGCCTCACCGAGCCCGGGCTCGGCGGCTGGATGCGACGGGACGGGCACGGGGGCGAGCACTTCCCCCGCACCGACCCCGCAGTGATCGTGCTGATCGAGCACGAGGACCGGGTGCTCCTCGGATCGAACGCGCTGTGGGAGAGCGGAAGGTTCTCGCTGCTCGCCGGGTTCGTGGAGACGGGTGAGTCGCTGGAGCAGGCGGTCTCCCGAGAGGTGTTCGAGGAGTCGGGGGTGCGCCTGAGCGACATCCGGTATGTGACCTCGCAGCCCTGGCCGTTCCCCCGGTCGCTCATGCTCGGATTCCGGGCGCGCCTCGCGGCTGACGCGGACCCGCTCGACCTGAACCCCGACCCCGAGGAGATCTCGGAGCTGCGGTGGTTCAGCCGTGACGAGCTGCGCAGTCCGGGGCCGGGCATCACGCTGCCGATGCCCCTCTCGATCGCCCGATGGATGATCGACCGCTGGGTGGCGGAGGGCGCGCATGGCGACTGACACCGATGCGATCCTCGCCGACCTCGACCCGGAGCAGCGCGAGATCGCGGAGTGCCTGCGCGGGCCCGTCGCCGTATTGGCGGGAGCAGGGACCGGCAAGACCCGGGCGATCACCCATCGCATCGCGCACGGGGTGCGCAGCGGAGTGTACGCGCCCGATCGTGTGCTCGCCGTGACGTTCACCCGGAAGGCGGCCGGGGAGCTGCAGGGGCGTCTGCGAGGGCTGGGAGCCGAAGGCGTGCGTGCTCAGACGTTCCACGGCGCCGCGCTCGCGCAGCTGGGGCATTTCTGGCCGCAGCTGGTCGGCGGGGCGGCGCCGCAGGTGCTGCCGGGCAAGGTCGCGGCCCTCTCGCAGGCCGTCGAGAGCATGGGACTCCGCCTCGGAGGCGAGGCGCTGCGGGACGCGGCCTCGGAGATCGAGTGGCGTAAGACCTCGATGCTGAGCATCGACGACTACGCGGAGCGGGTGCAGGATCGTCCGCTGCCGCAGGGGCTCACGCCCGAGCAGCTGGTCGACGTGCATCGCGCATACGCGACGCTGCTGGAAGAACGCCGCCAGATCGATTTCGAAGACGTGCTCGTGCTGCTCACCGGAATGCTCGAGACCGAGCCGCTGGCGGCGCTGCAGGTGCGCGAGCGATATCGCTTCTTCACGGTCGACGAGTTCCAGGACGTCTCGCCGCTGCAGCACGCTCTGCTGCGCGTGTGGCTCGGGGACCGCGACGATCTCTGCGTGGTGGGCGATGCCAGCCAGACCATCTACTCCTTCGCCGGCGCCACGAGCTCCTACCTGCTGCGATTCGGGGTCGAGTACCCGCACGCGCGCGAGATCAGGCTCGAGCGCAACTATCGGTCGAAGGAGCCCGTGGTGCGCCTCGCCAATCGCCTCATGCGAGACCGGCCCGGCGCGCTCACGCTGCAGGCGACGCGCGAGGACACCGCCGGTGCTGCACCGACGTTCGAGTGGTTCGGCAGCGAGCACGATGAGGCAGCCGCCGTGGCCGACTCGATCGCTGACGCGATCCGTACGGGCACCCCGTCCTCGGAGATCGCCATCCTCTACCGGACGAATGCGCAGTCCGCGCGTTTCGAGGAGGCGCTGCAGCAACGTGGGATCAGCGTCCGTGTGCATGGCGCGCAGCGGTTCTTCGAGCGCGCCGACGTGCGGCAGGCCGTCATGCTGATCCGGGGCGAGGCGAAGGTCGCGGACCCGAGGCCGCTGTTCCAGATCGTGAGCGATGTGCTGCGCTCGGGAGGCTGGACCGAGAAGGCGCCCGAGGGCGCTGCGGCGCGGGAACGCTGGGAAGCGCTCAGCGCGCTGCTCGCGCTCGTGGACGAGATGCCGCCGGGTGCCGGCATCCGGGAGTTCAGCGACGAGCTGCTCGCACGTCAACGCACCCAGCACGAACCCACGATGGAGGCCGTGACGCTCAGCGCCATCCACGCCGCGAAGGGGCTCGAGTGGTCGATGGTGCACGTGGTCGGTATGAGCGAGGGGGTGCTGCCGATCGCCCACGCCGTCGACGAGGCCGCCATCGAGGAGGAACGGCGTCTCGCCTACGTCGCGTTCACCCGTGCGCGAGACGTGCTGCGGCTCTCCGGTGTCGGCGGGGGTGCGCGCGCTCCGAGGCAGCCGTCTCGCTTCCTCGCGGAGGTCGGGCTGCTGGCGTAGGAACGAGGCCGACACGGGCCTGAGCGCGAGGTTCCCTCCCCGGCCGGCTCCCGACCTCCGCCTCGACACCCCGGCACCGTCCGCTACGCGGGGGCGCACGCGCACTCCGGGTGAGGGGCCACACGGGCGAGACCGGGCGCACCGCTCACCTGGCCTCGTCGCATCGGTATGGTCGCGCGCGTTGTGTGGGCCGCCGGGTCTCCCGCTCGCCACCTGCCGATGAGCAGTGCGGCGAATGCCGCCGCCATGTGAGCTCCCGCGGCGGTTTCGCTGCGAGGGCTCGAACCGTAGAGCTGCGCAGCGAGCACGGGGTAGGCCGGATCCTCGGCGAGCATCGTGAGCGCGCAGCAGGTGTGGCAGGGAGCGCCCCGCGACGATACGAGGGGGCCGACGACGACTGCCCGATCGGTGAATCTGATGAGCAGGTGCGGCACCGCGCGGCTGAGCCAGCGCTGCGCCCGCTCGAGCGGTTCGAGGTAGCGCTCGATGTGCACGACGAGTTCGTATTCCTCATCGGGACCCGGCTGCGAATCGAGCGCGCACAGGCCGGTGGCGCCGAGCGCCTCTCTGAGGCCGGGAACCTCGCGCCCGTCGTCGCAGAGCAGCGCGCGCAGCGATGGGTGCGGATGCTCGGGCGGTGAGTCGCCCGTCGGCGCGAGGGGCGCCGACTCCAGGGCGGGGGAGAGCGTCGCGAGCAGCTCGCGCGTCTCATACGGGGTCGCCCCCAGGCGCCGAGCCTCGAGGGCGAGTCGGCGCGGGGCGATCCCCGATACGAGGGCGCCGAGGAGGCGCTGAGCGCCGGGGCTCGGCCGTCGCACGCGGGCCTGCGCGTGTTCGAAGCCGATGCGCAGCGTCTCGGGATCCTCCCAGCACAGAGGGAAATCGGGGTGTATACGGGTGATCGTGTCTTCCATGACACGATTCTGGAGCGCCGAGCCGACGGGCGATCCGCTATCCACAGGCAGCGGGCCGGATCGTCGAGAATTCGGTCGATCCTGCTGTCTGTGAGCGAAGTACTGAGGCCGCGGCCGGGCTGCCTCGGGGGAACCCGGGGCAGCCCGGGAGAGTCTTATACCGGGTGCCCCGGCTCGCCGCTCCCGTCCTCGCCGCGACTGCCCTCGTCTCGCCCGTCCTCGCCGCCCTGGTGAGGCGGCAGCTCGCCGTCGAGCAACTGCGCCAGTGCTGCGTCGAACTCGTCGGCCTCGGCATCGGGGGCGGCGCCGGCAAGGCCGAGCCGCTCGAGCAGTCGCGCCGGATGGTCGAGCTCCTCGGCGGTCGGGAGCAGATCAGGATGCGCCCAGAGTCCGTCGCGCGTCGCGGCGTCGCTGCGCTCCGCCACGAGACGCCAGACCGCGGCCGCGTCGCGCAGGCGCCGGGGCCGCAGCTCCAGACCGGCGAGGGCGGAGAACGCGTGCTCCGCCGGTCCGCCGGTCGCGCGGCGTCTCCGCACCATCTCGGCGATCGCGTCGGCTCCCGGGATCCGCTTCGCGGCCTCCGCGGTGACGACGTCCACCCAGCCCTCCACGAGCGCCAGCATGGTCTCGAGCCTCCCATGCGCCGCCTCTTGGGCCTCGGTCTTCGGCGGGATCAGCGCGCCGTTCGAGATCAGCTCCTGAATCTGCGCGGGGTTCTGAGGGTCGATATCGCGTGCCATCTCCTCGATGCGGTCGGTATCGATCCGGATCCCGCGAGCATAGTCCGTGATCGCCGTCAGCAGGTGCAGCCGCAGCCACTTCGTATGCCTGAACAGCCGCGCGTGGGCGAGCTCCCGCACCGCGAGGTACAGCGTCACCGCCTCCGGATCCTGATCCAGTCCCTCCGCGAAGGCCGCGACCCCGCTCGGGAGCAGTGCGCCGCCCTCGCGACCGGGGCCCGAGAGCAGCGGGATCCCGATATCCCCGGCCGAGACGACCTCACCCGAGAGCCGCCCGACGATACTGCCGAGCTGCACGGCGAACAGTGCGCCGCCCACGCTTCGCAGCATGGGGGTCGCCCCCTGCAGTGCCTCGCTCAATTCCTCGGGCATCTGGCTCTGCAATGCGTTCATGAGCGCGCGCGTGATCGATTCGGCCACGGGCTCGGCCAGGCTGATCCAGGTGTCGACCGACTGCTGCACCCACTCGATGCGGGTGAGCGTGCGCGGCGCGTCAGGAGTCGGCCCCAGCTCGGTCGCCTCGTCGAGCCACAGTGCGGCGACGGGGAAGGCGCGCATCGCGGGCGCGGGATCGCCCGCCGGAGTGCCGCTCGCGGCTTCGATGGCGGTGCGACGCGCGGTCGACCAGTCGATCTCGTCGCTGGGGTGCTGCATCGCGCCCTGCAGCGTGCTGAACAGTCCCTGCAGCGTCCGGGGATCCACCGGAATGCCCGCCGCCTTCGCGAACTGCTCGGCATCCATGCCGTTCATCTCGGAGCCGCCGCCCTGCAGCATCTCCCGCAGGATGCGCTGCAGCTCCTCGAAGTCCTCCGGACCCCGATCGCCCGAGTTGTCGTGGTCGCTCTCGCTCATTACCCGCTCCTTACGCTCCTGCGTCGTCAACCACGCTACGGCACCTCCGTCAGATCCGCCTGCTAGATTGGCCGACGCTCGGCGAATCCCATTGCGCCGACTGCGAACAACCGTGAGACCCGGCGAGGAGACGAGTGGACGACGAACTGATGGAACGCCGTCGCCTGCGCGTCCTGCTCGTTCTCGCCCTGCTCGCCTGCGCGGTGCTGCTGGCGGCGCTGATCCCCTCGCCGTTCGCGATCGAGCGACCCGGGCCCGTCGTCGACACGCTCGGCGAGGTGCAACTCGAAGACGGGAGCACGGGGCCTGTCATCGCAGTCGAGGACACGGAGCTGTTCGAGACCGAGGGCGAGCTCAACCTGCTCACCGTCTCGATTCTGGGTGACCCTGAGCACCCGCAGAGCTGGCTCTCGCTGCTTCCGGCGCTCTTCGACCCGGCGCAGCGGGTGGCCCCCGTGACAGAGTTTTATCCCGAGGGCGTCACTCTCGAGCAGCGGCAGGATCAGAACGCCGCGTACATGGACTCCTCCCAGCTGCAGGCAGCGGCTGCCGCGTTCCGGTGGCTGGGAGAGCCCGTGGAGGTCGAGCTGAGCGTGGCGGGTGTGATCCCTGACGGCCCCTCCGCCGGCGTGCTCGAGGAGGGCGACGTGCTGCTGACGGTCGATGGCGAGCCGATCGCCGACTTCGGCGAGCTGCGGTCGCGCGTCGGCGCGGCGGGCGAGGGCGGGCGGATCGCCGTCGGGTTCGAACGCGACGGCGACCGGCGGGAGGCGACGCTCGAACCCCGCGTACCCCAGGGCGGGGGAGAGCCCTTGATCGGCGCGACGATCGCGTCGCAGTACGACCTTCCGCACGAGGTCGACATCAGTCTCACCGAGATCGGCGGACCGAGCGCGGGCCTGGCCTTCGCGATGGGGCTCGTCGAGAAGCTCACGCCCGGCAGCATGCTCGGAGACCTCACCGTCAGCACGACCGGCACGATCACCGACGAGGGCGAGGTCGGTGCGATCGGCGGTCTGACGCAGAAGATGTGGGCGGCGGATCGCGCCGAGAGCGACCTGTTCCTCATGCCGCTGGGCAACTGCGGCGACCTGCCTCAGCAGCGGCCAGACGGACTCCGGATCGCACCCGTCGCGAACCTCGGCGAGGCCGTCGCCGCAGTGGAGGCCGCGGCGGCCGGGGAGGAGCCCGCCGGAGTCGAGCGCTGCGACATCGACGGGTAGCGGTTCTCCGACGCTCGAGCTCGGGCTCTTTGTCAGCGGCGACCGATAGGGTGGTCCGCAGAACCCGCCCGGCGCGCCTCAGGCGCGCACTCAGGACAGGAAAGTAACTCGAAGACGTGACCGACCAGAACGCAGGCGCTCCGGCTGCCAGTCCGCGAAGAATCTCTCCACTCGCCATCACCGTCGTGCTGGTGGTGCTGCTGATCCTCGGCTTTCTCGCCGTCGCCTCGGTGTTCACCGAGGTGCTCTGGTACCGACAGGTCGGGTATCTGCCGGTGCTCACCACGCAGTGGATCGCAGCGGCGGTGATGTTCCTCATCGGCTTCGTCGGCATGGCGGTGCCGCTGTTCTTCGCGATCGATATCGCCTACCGGAAACGGCCGGTCTATGCGCGCCTCACCGCGCAGCTCGATCGGTACCAGGAGCTCTTCGAGCCGCTGCGGCGACTGGTGAAGTGGGCACTCCCTGCCGCGTTCGGTCTGTTCGCGGGCATCAGCACCGCGACGCAGTGGCAGCGCGCATTGCTCTGGCTGAACAGCGAACCCACCGGTGAGAAGGATCCGCAGTTCGGATTCGACGTCTCCTTCTACCTCTTCGACCTGCCGATTCTGCAGGGGATCGTGGGGTTCGCGTCGGCGGTCACGCTCATCGCGCTCATCGCGGGAGTCGCCACGAGCTATCTCTACGGCGGCATCTCGTTCTCGGGGCGCGACGTACGCGTTTCGAAGGCCACCCGCATCCAGGCCGCGGTGATCGCGACCCTCTACCTGGCATTGCAGGCCGTGAGCCTGTGGCTCGACCAGTACGCCTCGCTCACGGAGACCGGGGGGCGCTGGACGGGCGCCCTGTTCCAGGACGTGCACGCCGTGATCCCCGGCAAGCAGATCCTCGCGGGCATCGCGGTGATCGTCGCGGTGCTGTTCCTCGTGACGGCCTTCACGGGCAAGTGGCGGCTGCCGGTCATCGGCACCGCTCTCTTCCTCGTGTCGAGCATCGTGCTCGGAGTGGGCTACCCGTGGGCCGTGCAGCAGTTCCAGGTCGGGCCCGACGAGAAGAGCCTCGAAGCCGAGTACGTCGAGCGCAATATCGAGGCCACCCGCGCCGCCTACGGCATCGACGACGTCGAGGTCGAGCGCTACGACGCGGTGACGGATGCGGAACCCGGCGCGCTGCGCAACGACGCTGTGACGACCGCGAACATCCGCATCATCGACCCCGAGATCGTCTCTCCCACCTTCTCGCAGCTCGAGCAGATCCGTCAGTACTACAAGTTCCCCTCCTCCCTGAACGTCGACCGCTACGAGATCGACGGGGAGGTCGAGGACACGGTGTCGGCGATCCGCGATATCGACATCAGCGATCAGGACGGCTGGTACAACCGCACGCTCGTCTACACCCACGGCTACGGGCTCGTGGCGGCCTTCGGCAACCAGCGGTCGCCCGGCGGCGAGCCGGTGTTCCTGGAGAACGGGATCCCGACCAGCGGCAAGCTGGGCGAGTTCGAACCCCGCGTCTACTTCGGCACCAACTCTCCCGAGTACTCGATCGTGGGCGGCGAGCGGGATCGCGCCATCGAGCTCGACTTCCCGGCCGACGCCGAGAGCTCGGCCGAGGCCTCCGCTGAGAACGAGGAGGGTGCGACACCCGCCGAGACCTCGGGCGAGCAGGAAACCGTCGAACCGGAGAGCACGGAGGCTCCCGCCGAGAACGAGGAGGGGCGTCAGAACATGACGACCTTCTCGGGCGACGGCGGGCCCGAGCTGAGCAACCTCTTCACCAAGCTGATCTACGCGCTGAAGTTCCAGGACATGGAGGTGCTGCTGTCGGGCGCCGTGGTCGACGGATCGCAGATCCTCTACGACCGAGACCCCGTGGACCGAGTGCAGAAGGTGGCGCCCTACCTCACTATCGACGGCGCCCCCTACGCCTCGGTGGTCGACAACCGGATCGTCTGGATCGTCGACGGATACACCACGTCTTCCGATTACCCGTACTCCGAGGTGACGGACATGAACGAGCTGACGGTCGACGCCGACAACGAGCGCACCGACCCTCTGCCGAAGCCCGTCAACTACATCCGCAACTCGGTCAAGGCCACAGTCGATGCCTATGACGGCTCGGTAAAGCTGTACGCCTGGGACGATGACGATCCGCTGCTCAAGGCCTGGGGCAACATCTTCCCCGACACGCTCGAGAGCGTTTCCGAGATGAGCGGCGACCTGCTCGCTCACGTGCGCTACCCCAGCGATCTCTTCAAGGTGCAGCGCGCGATGCTCGGCGAATACCACGTCACCGACGCCGACGCGTTCTACTCGGCCGAGGACCGCTGGCGCACACCCAACGACCCCGTGTCGAGTTCGAGCGGGGGCAACGCGCAGACGCTGGCGCAGCCGCCCTACTACCTGACGCTCGCCGCGGGCGCCGATGCCGAGCCGAACTACTCGATCTACTCGACCTACATCCCCGACCAGCAGGGCGAGGGATCGCGAGACATCCTCACCGGGTACCTCGCGGCGAACTCCAACGCGGGCTCGAAGGACGGCGAGGTATCCGACGAGTACGGCACGCTCAAATTGCTGACGCTGCCGAAGGGCGATCCGATTCCCGGCCCCGGACAGGTGCAGAACAGCTTCACCACGGATTCCGAGGTGTCGCGTCTGCTCAACATCCTGCGCCAGGGTGAGAGCCAGGTGATCAGCGGCAACCTGCTGACCCTGCCGGTCGGCGGGGGCCTGCTGTACGTGCAGCCGGTGTACGTGAAGGCGTCTTCGGGTACGAGCTTCCCGATCCTGCAGAAGGTGCTCGTCGCGTTCGGCGACCAGATCGCCTTCGAGGACACGCTCGATGAGGCGCTCGACGCGCTCTTCGGGGGAGACTCGGGTGCCAGCGCCGGAGACGGAGGCACCACGACGACGACCGAGGACCCGACGACCGACGATCCGGGCGACGCCGGTGACACCGATTCCGGTGATTCAGGTTCGGCCGACAGCGGCGGGGCCGCGGGATCCGGAGGGGCGAACGCGTCGCTCGACGAAGCTCTGCGCGAGATGCAGCAGGCGATTCGCGACCGCGACAAGGCGATGCAGGACGGCGATTGGACCGCCTTCGGCGACGCCGACGAGCGGCTGCGCGCGGCGCTCGAGGACGCGCTGGCTGCGGAATAGGGCGGTCGGAACTCATCAGGGCGGTCCGGCCGGGAGCATTCTCCCGGCCGGACCGCCTCGGTGTTTGAGACGGTGTGGGAATCGCCGGAGTCCTGACAGGCCCGGGTGCGCGTCATCTCGGCGGTAAACAGCGTCGGGTGCCGGCCGCCTCAACGGGGGAGCCTGGAAAGCAAACAGCCTCTGACCGAGTTTTGCCTGGTCAGAGGCTGTTTCTTCGTTGCGGGGGCAGGATTTGAACCTACGACCTCCGGGTTATGAGCCCGGCGAGCTACCGAACTGCTCCACCCCGCGGCACACCTCCAATCTACTCAGAGGTGAGCCGACATCCAAATCGACGCGCGGACGGTGGTGCGGAGGCCGAGGAAGAGGGTGTGCGCGGGCGCGGGCGGTGAGTGCGGACGCGGCTCCGTTCGCGATAGCCTGGATCTGTGAAACAGCTGATGCAGAACGCCGACTGAGGATCCCGTGAAGCGCCTGCGCACGGCGATCCGTGCTTATCCGTTCGTCTTCGCGACCCTGCTCGTCGCGATAGCGGGGCTGCTCCTTCTGGTCACTCCGGCTCACCGTCTCGTGCCGTGGCTTGTGAGCGCGTACGCGATCGGCATCGCGGTGTGGCAGGCGATCGGTATGATCCGTTCCCTGCTGCGGGGCCATGCCGGGCTCGACATCCTGGCAGTCACCGCGATCGTGGCGACAGTGGCGGTGGGCGAGTACTGGGCCGCACTCGTGGTGGTGCTGATGCTCACCGGAGGAGAGGCTCTGGAGGACTACGCGCAGCACCGTTCGCAGCGCGAGCTGACCGCGCTGCTGAGCCGGGCGCCGCAGCAGGCGCGTCGCGAGATCGAGATCGACGGTGCACCCGGCTTCGAGACGATCGACGTCGATGATGTCGCGGTCGGCGATGTGCTGCTGGTCAGGCCGGGGGAGTTGGTGCCGGTCGACGCGGTGCTGCTCGACGAGGCGGCCGCGTTCGACGAGTCGTCGCTCACAGGCGAGAGTCTGCCGGTGGAGCGCGTGGCCGGTGAGATGGTGGCCTCCGGCGCGGTGAACGGGCGGGCAGCGGTGCGGATGCGGGCAGCCGCGGTCGCCGACGACAGTCAGTATCAGCAGATCGTGACCCTCGTGCGCGAAGCGCAGGAGAGCAGGGCGACGACCGTGCGCCTCGCGGACCGCTACGCCGTGCCGTTCACGCTGCTCTCCCTCGCGATCGCGGCCGCGGCCTGGGTGGTGAGCGGCGAGGCCGTCCGCTTCGCCGAGGTGCTGGTGGTGGCGACGCCGTGCCCGCTGCTGATCGCGGCCCCGGTCGCGTTCCTGGGCGGCATGAGCCGGGCGGCGAAGGCGGGACTCATCGTGAAGGGGGGAAGCGTGCTCGAGCAGCTCGCCCGTGTGCGGTCGGTGGCCTTCGACAAGACGGGTACGCTCACCACGGGTCGACCCGAACCGCGCCGTGTCGAGCCTGCCGCGGGTTTCGATGAAGACGAGGTGCTGCGGCTCGCCGCCTCCGCGGAGGTGTACTCCTCGCACGTGCTCTCGGGTGCCGTCATTCAGGCGGCGAAGCTGCGCGATGTCGAGCTGCTGCCGGTCGAGGCGGCCGAGGAGCACGCGACGAACGGGGTCGCGGCCCATATCTCCTCGGGCGTCGTGCGTGTCGGAAAGCCGGCCTGGATCGCCGAGCACGCGAGGGGAATGGTCCGTGCGCGGTTGGAGGCCGGGGAGCTCGCGATCTACGTCTCGCTGGACGACCGTTTCGTCGGCACGATCGTGATGCGGGATCGACTCCGAGGCGATGCGGCGAGCACGGTGGCGGAGATGCGCGCGCTCGGGGTCGAGCGCATGGCGATGGTCACCGGTGATGTGGCCGCGACCGCGGCTCCCTTCGCGGCCGAGATCGGCATCGAGGAAGTGCACGCCGAGTGCCGCCCGGCGGACAAAGTGCGGATCATCGCCGGCATGGGACCCCGCCCGCTGATGATGGTGGGTGACGGCCTCAACGACGCTCCCGTGCTGGCCGCGGCCGACGTGGGTTTCGCGATGGGGGCGAAGGGTGCGACGGCGGCGAGCGAGTCGGCCGATGCCGTGAATCGTTTCGACCGGATCTCCGGCGCGGCTGAAGCGGTGAGGATCGGCCGGGACACCGTGCGCATCGCGCTGCAGAGCATCTGGCTCGGCATCGTGATCAGCGTCGGACTGATGGTCGTCGCGGCACTCGGTTTTCTGCCGGCCCTCGTGGGTGCCTGGCTGCAGGAGGCCGTCGATCTCATCGCGATCCTCGGCGCCCTCCGGGCACTGCGGGCGCCGGGGCATCGCAGTGGGGAGCGTAGAACCCGTCGCCGATAGAAACCGATACTCGAGCGCCGGATCACCGCGTCTGGAAACCAAACAGCCTCTGACCGGGTTTTGTCTGGTCAGAGGCTGTTTCTTCGTTGCGGGGGCAGGATTTGAACCTACGACCTCCGGGTTATGAGCCCGGCGAGCTACCGAACTGCTCCACCCCGCGGCACAAGAAATAACTATACGTGGCGGCCGACTCGAATGCAAATCAGGGGTGGACTTGAGCGGAGGTCCCTGCCAAGACCGCACTCTCCGGCATCCCGATGATCCGCAGGCGACATGCAGTGCTCGTAAATGCAATTCATAAGTTCGCAGGCCAGGGTAGGAGCAAGAGAAGGGAGCCCCCAATGACGACCACCCCCGAGAACGACCGACCGGGCGCTCAGTACGACCCCTCCGCCCCGGCGAGCGCCGGTGAGGGCGCTGCGCCGCAGCACACCGGCCAGGCGGGAGCCGAGCGGTCGGCGCCTCAGCCGGCGCCGATGTCTCACACCGCGCCGACGACACAGCTGCCCGAGAACGTCGCCGAGCACCAGCAGACGGCCGCGTGGCCGCAGGACGCCCCCGCCGGCCAGGGCGCCCCCGCCGGCCCGGGCGCGCCCACGGGGCCAGGCGCCCCCGCCGGGACCGCGACCGCTGCCGCGCACCCCAAGAGCCGCAGCGGTGCGCTGCTCGCCGGTCTCGCGATCGGCGCGCTGCTCGGCGGCGTGGTGGGCGGAGGGGTCGCCGCGATCGTCGCCTCGAACGTGGCCCCTCAGACGGTGGCTCAGAGCGGCAATTCGGGCACGCTGACCCTCAACAACGCCGACAACGCGACGCAGATCTCGGGTGTCGCCGCGGTCGCGACACCGAGCGTCGTCACGCTCGAGGTCGCGGGCGAGGGCGCGTCGGGCTCGGGTTCGGGCGTGATCTACCGCGAGGACGGCTACATCATCACCAATGCCCACGTCGTCACGCTCGACGGGGCGACCTTCGATCCGCAGGTGCGCGTCAAGCTGAGCGATGGCCGTATCCTCGACGGGGAAGTGGTCGGCACCGCTCCCTACGCCGACCTCGCCGTGGTCAAGGTCGACGCCGACGACCTGCCCGCGATCAAAACGGCAGATTCGAGTCAGCTCAACGTCGGCGACCTCGCGGTCGCGATCGGAGCGCCGCTCAACCTCGCGAACACCGTGACGAGCGGTGTGGTCAGCGCGGTGAATCGAGGAATCTCGGTCGGCAGCGCACTGGTTCCCCAGGATCCCACGCCGCAGCAGGACGAGGGGGGAAGCGGTTCGGCTCCGTGGGACTTCCGCTTCGGGCTCCCCGGCGAAGACCAGCAGCAGGAGCAGCAGCAATCGAACAGCGGCACCGTCACGCTCCCGGTCATCCAGACGGATGCCTCGATCAACCCCGGTAACTCGGGCGGTGCGCTGCTCAACGGCAACGGAGAGCTGATAGGCATCAATGTCGCGATCGCGTCGCCCACGAGCTCGCAGGGCGTCGCCGGCAGCGATGGCCTCGGATTCGCCATCCCGGTGAACCTGGCCACCCGCGTCGCAGACGAGATCATCGACGGCGAGAAGCCCTCGCACGGCCTGCTGGGCGCTTCGGTCGCCGATTCCAGCCAGGACACCGATGAGGACGCGAACCACGCCGGTGGCCTGCTCGTCGATGTCTCCCGGGGCGGAGCGGCCGCCAAGGCCGGCCTGCGCGCAGGGGACGTCATCACCGCCGTCGACGGCGTGCCCGCGGTCGACGGCACCTCGGTCTCGGCGCTCGTGCGCATGCACGCGGGCGGGAGCACCGTCTCCATCGAGTACACCCGCGGTGGTCAGCCGCACGAGACCGAGGCCACGCTCGGCACCCTCGAGTGGTGAGGGCGCGCGGAGGGGGCGTGCGGACCGCATCGCGATAGCCGTCCCTCTCCGCGCACCCCGCTCTCGGCGGTAAGCTGACTCCGATGAGTAACGCCGGATTCAGCTTCGCGAGCGGCAATCTCGCCAAGCTGCTCGCGCTCCCCAAGTATCTGCTGTCGCTGCTCGTCTCGTGGTTCATTCCGCGGGATGAGCAGCGCTGGGTGTTCGGGAGCGGTATCGGCGTCGGCGAAGGCGCGCTGGCTCTCGCCCGCGCCCTGCGCGCGGCCGACCCCGAGGCCGGCATCACCTGGTTGGTGGCCGACGACTCCGAAGCCGCGATCGCGCGGGCGGAGGGGTTCGAGCCCGTGCTCAGGCGGGGCCGTTCGGGGTACTGGGCGACGCTGCGAGCGGGTCGGATCGTGGTCACCCATGGACTGGGCGACGCCAATCGGTTCGGAATCTACGGCGGCACCGTCGTGCAGCTCTGGCACGGTGCTCCGCTCAAGCGGCTGCACCTGGACTCTCCCGTCACCACCGCCGTGCGAGGCCCCGCGCCCGTGCGCGCGCTGCTGCGACGCATGTACCTCGCCGGTTCGCGCGAGGTCGACCTATTCGTGGCGGGCTCGATCACCGCGGCGGAGCGCCTGCGCTCGGCGTTTCGCGTCGATCCGGGCAGGGTGCGCGTGCTCGGCGATCCGAGAGACGACGAGCTCGCGCAGCAGGCGCGCGACCCCGAAGCGGCGGCCCGCGCGCGGGACAGGCTGATCGAGGCGCTCGGCGACTCCGGAGCGTCGGTCTCCGAGTCCGAGGCGATCGTGCTCTACGCCCCGACCTGGCGCGACGGGGACGCCGATCCCGGAGTTCCGACCGCGACCGAGATCGAGTTGATCCGACGCACTCTGAGCGAGACTTCAGCGCATCTGCTGATCCGATCGCATCCGCTCGGCGTCGGGGCCTACGAATCGCTGCTCGGGGAGCGGGTGCACCTGCTCGGCGCGGATCGCGTGCGCGACATCACTCCGCTGCTCGGCGGCGTCGACACCGTCATCACCGATTACTCCTCGCTCGCCGTCGATTTCTCGTTGCTCGGGCGTCCGATCGTGTGGTTCGCACCCGACCTCGAGCGCTACACCGCCACCCGCGGACTCTACGAACCGCTCTCCGTGACGAGCGCGGGGCGCGTGGAGCACGACTGGGACGACGTCACCCGCCGCCTGATGGAGTTGCACGGCAGCGTCCACGCATTGCGCGCGGCCCAGGCCGATGCGAGGGCGCTCGCCGCCCGATTCCACGCCCACCCCGAGGGGGGAGCGGCTCAGCGGGTGCTCGCGGAGATCCATCGCCTGAGCCTTCCGCCGAGTCAGCTGGTCACGGCCGGATCGGTGTTCTTCGAGAGCTTCTACGGCAGGCAGGTGAGCTGCAATCCGCTGGCGATCGACCGCGAGATCGTGAGACGGTTCCCGGCCGTGACTCGATACTGGAGCATCACCAGCGAGCGGCAGCGGGTGCCCGATGGCGCCGTGCCGCTGCTCGTCGGCGGACGCGAGTGGTTCGCGGCGCGCCGCACCGCGCGCCTGCTGGTCGTCAACGACTGGTTGCACGGGGGAGTCCGGGGGCGAGGCGGTTTCCGTCGTGGTCGCGGACAGACCGTGCTGCAGACCTGGCACGGCACCATGCTCAAGCACCTCGCGCTCGGTCGCCCGCACGTCGGGCTGCGCACCCGCATCGCCGTCCATCGCGAGAGCCGGCGATGGAGTCTCATGCTCTCGCAGAACCCCCACTCCACCGAGCAGTTCCGGTCGAGCTACGCTTTCCGTGGCGAGATCCTCGAAACGGGCTACCCGCGCGACGACAGGCTCGCCCGCGCGATGGTGGGGACGGAGCGCAACCCGGTCGTGGTCGGCACGGCGCGAGCGGTGCTCGGGATCGACCCCGGAACGTCGGTGCTCGTCTACGCCCCGACCTGGCGCGACGGCGCGCTCACGCTCGTCGACGACCTCGACGTCCGGGCGCTCGCCGCGGAACTCGGCCCGGAGTGGACGATCGTCGCTCGCGGCCACACCCGCACTCATGCGTTCGGCAGCTACG
Source organism: Leucobacter holotrichiae (assembly GCF_055791005.1). NCBI lineage: Bacteria > Bacillati > Actinomycetota > Actinomycetes > Micrococcales > Microbacteriaceae > Leucobacter > Leucobacter holotrichiae. The sequence goes on along the minus strand of NZ_JBVUAC010000001.1, from coordinate 529,775 downwards.
GCGGGTTCGGAGCCTTGGAGGAGGCAGCCGCCCGAGTGATCGACGCGTCGCAGCACCCGGACGTGAACGACGTGATTCTCGCGGCCGACCTGCTCGTCACCGACTACTCCTCGATCATGTTCGACGCCTCCATCACGCACCTGCCCACGGTCTTCTTCGTCCCCGACCTCGCGGCCTACCGTGATCGCGAACGAGGGTTCACGTTCGATTTCGAGCGGGAAGCGCCGGGACCGCTGCTCTCGCGGCGCGAAGAGGTGGTCGAGTGCGCTCGCGAGCTCGCCTCGCACGGAGCCGACGCGGCGTGGGTGCGGGACGCTGCTCCCGCCGCCGGTGCCTGGCGGCGGCGCTTCAACCCTCACGACGACGGACGGGCCTCGGAGCGGGTGGTCGACGCCCTGGTCGAGCGGGGCGCGCTCGGAGAGTAGCGGAGGTCAGGGCCTCGCGGAGGCGGGGATCAGCGCGGGGCGCTCGCGGGAACCGGGACCGGTGCGCGGTCCCTCACACGCGCGAGCGGTCGACCACGCGGCCGCCCCCGAGCACGATGCCGCGGAGGAAGCCGGATCCCCAGCTCAGGTGCATGGTCACGAGCGTCGCCGCGGTGAGGAGGCGATCCCGCAGTCCTCGCTGATCGGGGATCTGTGCGGTGGCGTAGGCGATCCCGAGCAGGTACAGCAGCGCGGGCACCGGCAGCAGCGACCACCCGGAACCCCAGGGGAGAACCCCGCAGACGAGCAGCACGAGCCCCGCCAGGCTCGCCGCGATCCCGAGCACCAGGAGTCCGGGGGCGAAGAACCGCCAGGGGTTCGCGCGCCCGTAGCGCCGCACGAGCACGGCGCGCCAGGCGCCGGTCGCGAAGAACTGGCGCGCCAGATCGCCCAGGGAGGCGCGGGGCCAGTAGGTGACGCCGAGGACGGGCTCGAACCAGACGAGGTAGCCCGCGCGGCGGATGCGCAGGTTGAGCTCCCAGTCCTCGCCGCGCAGGATCGTAGGGTCGTAGCCTCCCACGGCCTCGAGCGCCTCTCGGCGGAAGATGCCGAGGTAGGCCGATTCGGCGGGCCCGGGTTCCCCGTCGCCGTGATAGGCGCCGCCCCCGAGGCCGAACGGACTGTTGTATCCCCGTGCGATCGCCGACTGCACCGGCCCCCGACCGGCGGCGCGCATCACGCCGCCGACGTTGACCGCGTTCTCGCGGCGCAGCGCCTCGATGCCGCGCCGGGTGTAGTCGGGCGTGAGCTCTGAGTGCGCGTCCACGCGCACCACCACGGGGAAGCGGCTCGCCTCGATGGCCAGGTTGAGAGCCGTCGGGATGTGGGTCGCGGGGTTCTCGACGAGGCGAACCCGAGGATCGCGCTCCGCGAGCGAAGCGGCGATCTCATCGGTGCGGTCCCGCGAGGGGCCGAGGGCGAGCACGATCTCCTTCTCGCCCGCGTAGTCCTGGGCGAGGATCGTGAGCACGGCGGTCTCCAGATACGCCTCCTCATTGAGCACCGGCATGATGTAGCTCACGGCGGGCAGCTCTGGGAGGGGCGGGAGAGTCACCCGTCGATCTTCCCACAGGAGCGTCGAGGGCGGCTGATACCTCTTTTCACGTGATCGAGATGACGCGGGGCGCCCCTCACCGGCGCTGTCGGGGGCCACAGGCGTCATCTCGATCACGGAGTCGGGGGTGTCGGGATCCGGGTGGGACTCAGAGGAGGCGCGATATTCTGAGGGGATGCAACTGGCGAAAGACGCGAAGCGCGCGGTGCGGCTTGCGAAACGTGTGCTGAAGGGCCGGCGCGCCTACTTCGATCTCAGGGCCCGGCTCCAGGAGCGCGGCCCGCTGCCCGAGCAGCGCTTCCGCGTGGGCGTCTACTTCGCCGACAGCGACGTCAACATCTATCAGATGCGCCAGTGGTACGCGCCGCTGCAGGAGCTGTCGAAGCGGTGGCCGGTGCTGGTGCTCGCGCGCAACGCGGCCGGCGCGCGGCAGCTCATGCAGGAGAGCGGTCTCGACGTGGCCTTCGTGCAGAAGGTCACGGATATCGAGCGCGTCATCGAGGAGCAGCCCCTCGAAGTGATCCTGTACGTGAATCAGAACACCCGCAACTTCCAGATGATGCGCTACGGGCAGCGCTGGCACGTGTTCGTCAATCACGGCGAGAGCGACAAGATGTACATGACCAGCAACCAGTACAAGACGTACGACTGCGCGCTGGTCGCGGGCGACGCCGCACGGTCGCGCCTGTCGAAGGCGCTCTGGGACTACGACGTGGACCGGCGCACGATCCCGATCGGCCGCCCGCAGGCCGACCATCTCACCGGCACCCCGCCGTTCGTGCCGGACGACCGCACGGTGGTGCTCTACGCCCCTACGTGGGAGGGCGATCGTCCCGCCGCGTGCTACGGATCCGTGGCGACCCACGGCGAAAGGCTGGTGCGCGAGCTGATCGCCACAGGCCGGCACCGGGTCGTGTACCGCCCGCACCCCCGCAGCGGGGTGGTCGACTCGGAGTTCGGCGCCGCGAACGCCCGGGTCATCGAGATGCTGGAGGAGGCCAACCGGCGGGATCCGGCGGCGCAGCACGTCTACGACACTTCGCCGGCGCTCGGCTGGCAGCTGAGCCTGCCCGATGTCGCTATTTGCGACATCTCGGCGATGGTCTACGACCGTCTCGCCACGGGCAAGCCGCTCATGGTGACCCGCCCGGTGGCTCCCGAGGCGGAGGTGGACGAGGGCGGGTACCTCAGCGTCTGCGAATGGCTCGACGCGGATCAGGCCGGCGATATCGTGTCGGTGCTGGATCGCGTGATCGGCGACGAGGCCGCGCGTGAACGGCTCGGTACCTGGTCCCAGCACTACTTCGGGGACACCTCGCCGGGGGCGCCCACCCGCCGCTTCCACGAAGCCATCGAGGGGCTGCTCGCGAAGGCCGCGGAGTGGCGGTCGCGCTAGGCGCGCCGCGCTCCGGCCGCGGCGGCGCGATGCCGCGGCCGGCGGCCGCTCCGCCGCGCTCCCCGCGGCGGGGGAGGGCGCGGATCACACGGGATGGTCCGTGTTGTAGCGATCCAGCACGTCCTCGATCGGTCCGTCGAGCGCGAGACGGCCTTTGTTGAGATACAGACCCCGGGTGCAGAACCTGCGCAGGTCGCCCTCGCGGTGGGAGACGAGGAACAGGGTCTTGCCCTGGGCCAGCAGCTCTTCGATGCGCCGGTAGCACTTGGCCCGAAACGCCTTGTCGCCCACGGCGAGCACCTCGTCGACGAGCAGCACGGGCTCGTCGAGCTGCGAGACGACCGAGAAGGCGACGCGCACCTTCATGCCGCTGGAGAGGTGCTTGAAGGGAGTGTCGATCACCTCCTCGGCACCCGCGAACTCGATGATGTCGTCGAATCGGTCGGCGATCTCGCGACGGCTGAGACCGTGCAGGCCCGCCGCGAGGTTGACGTTGTCGCGCACGGTGAGGTCGCCGACGAAGCCGCCCGTGATCTCGATCAGGGGGGCGACCCCGCCGTGCACGGTCACCGAGCCCTCATCGGGCAGCAGCACCCCCGCGACGAGCTTGAGCAGCGTCGACTTGCCCTGCCCGTTGCGGCCGACGACGCCGATCGCCTCACCCGGTCGAACGTCGAAGGAGACCTCGCGCAGCGCCCAGAACTCGCCCGGGCGGCCGCGGCGTCGGCGACCGGCGAAGAGGTCCTTGAAGCTGCGGCGGGATCCGCGGTTGCGGCGGAACCGGATGCCGAGTCCCTGTACGGAGATGATTGCATCGCTCACGTCATAGCTCCTTCAGGACGCCGCCGATGGAACGGTTGAAGAGGATGATGCCCGCGGCAAGGATGGCCGCGGTGAGGCCCGCAGAGGTGGCGACGAGCGGCCAGTCGAGCTGATCGGGGAAGAATCCCGCGCGGAAGAGCGCGAAGATGCCCGAGAGCGGATTGAGCCAGGCGAGCGGCTGGGCGAACTCGGGCAGGTCGGCGGCGCCGTAGATGACCGGCGAGGCGTAGAAGCCCATTCGGAGCAGCAGCTTGATCGCGCGCTCGAGGTCGCGGAAGAACACGACGAGGGGTGCGAGGATCAGGCCGATCCCGAGCGTGAAGGCCGCGAGCAGCACGACCGCGAGCGGGAACAGCACCACGCCCCACCCCACGTGGGCGCCGCTGAAGATCGCGAAGAGCACGAGCACCGGGATGCTCAGCAGGAACTCGACCCCCTTGGTGCAGATGATGCGCCCGACCCAGATCCATCGGGGCAGCGCCACCGATCGCACGAGCTTGAGGTCGCGCAGGAACGCGTTGCTCGAGTCGCTCACCGCGCCCTGCACCCACACCCATGGCATGAGAGCGGTGAGCAGGAAGACGATATAGGGTGCCTCGCCCACCGTGCGGTGGAACACCTGGGTGAAGATGAACCAGTACATCAGGCTCATCAGCAGGGGATCGAGGATCGACCACAGGTAGCCGAGCGTCGAGGTCGAGTACCGCACCTTCAGGTCGCGACGACTCAGCATCCACAGCGAATGCCACGTCGTCGCCCGCGAAGAGCGGGATCGGGGGTAAGAAGTCACACTGCCATTCTGCCGGTTTCCGGCTCCCGGCGAGCGCACACTCTCCGAGCCCGATGATTTGATAAATTAGACACGTGCCGCCCGTATCGCCTTCGACCGATCCTGTTTCCGAGCCGGAAGAGAGCTCGAGGCCGAGCGAACCGGTTTTCGACGACCGAGAGGCGACGCCCCCGCGGGGCGCCGGATCCGGCGGTGCTCCGGCAGCCCCAGCCGGTTCGCCGCGCGTGCGCCCGAGCCGTACTTCGAGCGACGCCGGGAGCGGTGCCGCAAGTGAATCTCCTGAGAGCCGGAGCGCGGCCGAGCCCGCCTCCGCGGCTCCGCCGCGCACCGGTCGCATTCAAGTGCCCGTGCCCTCGGTGGTGCGAGCGAGGGAGCGCGGCCGGCTGGCCGAGCAGAAGCCGATCGTGCTGCGCACCGAGATGCTGACCAAGACTTACGGCTCCCTCGTCGCCGCGAACGAGGTCTCGATCGAGGTGCACGAGGGTTCCTTCACCGGTGTGGTCGGCCCCAACGGTGCGGGCAAGACCACCACGCTCTCGATGATCAGCGGCCTGCTGCGTCCCACCTCGGGGCGCGTGAGCGTGCGCGACGTCGACGTCTGGAGCGACGGACCCGCGGCGAAGCGTCTCATCGGCACCCTGCCTGACCGCCTGCGCCTGTTCGACCGCCTCACCGGTGCGCAGCTGCTCTACTACTGCGGTGTGCTGCACGGCGTCGAAGAGGGGACGGTAGCGCAGCGCTCGGCGGAGCTCGCCGAGGCGTTCGGCCTCGAGTCGGCGCTCGGCCGCCTCGTCTCCGACTACTCGGCCGGCATGCAGAAGAAGATCGCCCTGGCCTGCTCCATGATCCACGCCCCCGAGGTGCTGGTGCTCGACGAGCCCTTCGAGGCGATCGACCCGGTCTCGGCCTCGAACGTCACTGAGATCCTCGAGAAGTTCGTGGGCGGCGGCGGCAGCGTGGTCATGTCGAGCCACAGCCTCGACCTGATCCAGCGTGTCTGCGACCACGTCTCGATCATCGTCGACGGCAGCGTCATCGCGCAGGGCACCGTCGACGCGGTGCGCGACGGCCTCAGCCTGGAGGAGCGGTTCACCCGTCTGACCGGCATGAGCGATGCAAGGAAGGGGCTGGAGTGGTTGCACGGCTCTTCCGACTCCGAGTAGCGCTGCTGGGCGGCGCGTTCAGGGGGTCGTTCGTCAAGGGCCTGCGCACCTCGCTGCTCTACGTTCTGCTCGCCGCAGCTGCGGTTCTCCTCGCAGTACTGCCCGCTCGGCTGCTGCCCGAGGGCTCCGATCGCGCGATCGTCGACGTGATCATCGGCACGGTCGTGCTCGCGGCGGTCTTCGTGGTGCCGTTCTTCGAGAATCGGCGCAACCTCGAGCCGCGGCAGTTCGTGCAGTTCCCCGTGAGCTCCGGCGCCATCGGGTTCTCGTTGCTGCTGACCTCGATCGTGACCTGGCCTTTCCTGCTGCTGCTGGTCTGGCTGATCGCTCTCGGCGTGCTGCGGCCCGAGTGGGCCGAGCCCGGCTGGATCGCTCCCGTCGCGCTGCTGCTCGCTGCGACCCTCGCCCTCTGCAGTGTGCGTGTGACCTCGACGCTCTCCAAGCTGATCGCCGGAGCGCGCAACGCCGGAACGATTCGCACGGTGGGCGCGGTGCTGCTCGTCGCCTTCCTGCCGGTCGCCGTGTTCGCGGCCGCCACGGCGTTCGGTGCCGAGGGGTCGGCCGCAGCCTCCGCGGGTGCCGAGGTCGCGGGCTGGACCCCGTTCGGCGCGCCCTTCGCAGCACTGGCTCTGGCGGCCGCGGGCGATCTTGACGGAGCTCTGCTGCGCCTCGCCGTGACGGTCGGCGCGATCCTGATCCTGCTGCTCGTCTGGTTCCCCCTCGTGAACCTCGTTAATCAGCGGGTCGACCGCCCTGTCGCCCCCGACGCCGCTCGCTCGGGCCTCGGCTGGTTCGAGCGCTTCGCGGCGCAGCCCGGCCAGGTGATCGCGGCGCGCGAGCTCACCTACTGGGCGAGGGATCCGCGATACCGCGTCGCGCTCTTCGCGATCCCGATCGCACCGCTCGTGATGCTGATCGCGTTCGCCGTGGCGGGCGCCGATCTGCGTGCGCTGTCGCTCGTGCCGCTGCCGGTCATCCTGCTGCTGCTCGGCTGGTCGCAGCACAACGACGTGTCGATGGACTCGACCGCGATCTGGGAGCACGTGGCGAGCGGCATCCGCGGTCGTGCGGATCGCGCGGGTCGCCTCGCCCCGGTGCTGCTCATCGGCCTGCCGCTCGCGCTCATCGGGTCGAGCATCACGGTGACGATCCTCGGCGAGTGGCGAGTGCTGCCGGCGGTGATCGGCATGAACGTGGCGGTGCTCTTCGCGGCGTGCGCGGTGTCGAGCGTGTTCTCGGTGCTCATGCCCTACCCGGCGACGCGCCCCGGCGACAGCCCCTTCTCCCAGCCGCAGTGGTCGGGATCGGGATCGGGGCTCGCGCAGACGCTGTCGATGATCTTCGCCCTGCTGCTCGCCGTGCCCCCGGTGTGGTTCGCGGTCAGCGCGATCCTCGACGTCGAGTTCGTGAGCAACATGTGGGCGCTCGCGTTCGGCGTCGGATACGGCCTGGTCGTGCTGCTGCTCGGCGTGTTGATCGGCGGATGGCTCTTCGATCGCAGCGGGCCCGAGCTCATCGCGGTCACCCAGGTCTTCGACTGACGTTCCGCGCAGCCGCGAGGTACAATTGCGCCATGGGTATTTTCTCGCGTGATCCGGATACCGCTGGCGGGGGCACCGATGTGCTCGACCGCGAGCTCGAGAAGCTGCTCGAGGATTCGCAGATCGAGGACGGCGACCACGAGCGCTTCTCGCACTACGTTCCCAAGGACAAGATCCTCGAATCGGCCGTGACCGGCAAGCCGGTGCGCGCGCTCTGCGGCAAGAAGTGGACGCCGTCGCGCGATCCCGAGAAGTTCCCGGTCTGCCCCGACTGCAAGCGGGTGTACGAGCGCATGAAGAAGTGACCGACGCAGTCGGTCATCCTGTGCGCAGTCGCAGGGTCCCTGCCTAGACGTACTCGGTGGGGATCGCGGGATCGCCGCGGGTGAGGCTGAGGGCTACCGGAGGCAGCTCGGCGAGGCGCATACGGTGCCTCTCACGGGCCGCTGCCAGCCCTTCGGTGCCGATGTGCTCGGGCAGGATCTCGCCGGCCCGCACGAGCGGGACGAGCACCTCACGGGTCTTGCCGGGCAGCTCCCCACCCTCCGGTTCACCGCCGGGGCCGTCTCCGAGCAGGATGAACTCGGCCGTCGCGGTGCCCCTGGGGTTGTAGCTGCGGCGCACGCTCTTGCGACCGCCCACGGATGCCTTCTCGGCCGACTTCTTCGCGACCGAGATCCACTCGCCGGCATCGTTCTGATGGGCGACGAGCTTGTACACCATACCCATCGTGGGGGTGCCCGAGCCGACCACGACCGACGTGCCGACGCCGAAGCTGTCGACGGGGGCCGAGGCGAGCGCCGCGACGGTGTGCTCGTCGAGATCGTTCGTCACGGTGATGCGCGTGCGGGTGGCGCCCAGTTCGTCGAGGAGCCGGCGCACCTGCGCGACGACCACGGGAAGGTCGCCCGAGTCGATGCGAACGGCGCCGAGCTCGGGGCCTGCGACCTCGATGGCGGTGCGTACCCCCTGTTCGATGTCGTACGTGTCGACGAGCAGGGTGGTGTCGGTGCCGAGGGCGGCGACCTGCGCCTCGAAGGCCTGTCGCTCGCTGTCGTGCAGCAGTGTGAAGCTGTGGGCGGCGGTGCCCATGGTCGGGATCCCGTAGAGCCGGCCCGCCTCGAGGTTCGAGGTGGCGCTGAAGCCGGCCAGGTATGCGGCGCGTGCGGCGGCGATGGCGCTGTACTCGCCGGTGCGTCGCGAGCCCATCTCGGCGAGGGGCTTGCCGCCCGAGGCGTGGCTCATGCGCGAGGCCGCGGTGGCGACGGCCGAGTCGGCGTTGAGGATGCTGAGCGCGAGAGTCTCGAGCAGCACGCCCTCGGCGAAGCTCGATTCGACGGTGATGAGGGGGGAGCCGGGGAAGAAGACCTCGCCCTCGGGGTAGCCCCAGATGTCGCCTGAGAAACGGAAGTCGGCCAGCCAGTCGAGGGTCGCGGAGCTCACGACCTGTCGCTCGCGCAGATACTCGAGTTCGGCTTCGGTGAAGCGGAAGCGCTCGATCGCGTCGAGCAGACGGCCCGTGCCGGCGACCACACCGTAGCGCCGCGCGCCGGAGAGGCGTCTCGCGAAGAGTTCGAAGACGCTGCCGCGGTGGGCCGTGCCCGCCTGCAGGGCGGCGTCGACCATGGTGAGCTCGTAGTGGTCCGTGAGGAGAGCCGTTGACGTGTGCACGCCGCCAGCATATCCGGTGCCGGGTCGGCGCAGTTCAGCGGAAGTCGCGCGAGGTGACGCCGGCCGGTGCGGCCAGCGGTTCGAAAGCGTCGGCGATGATGTTGATCACCCCCTCGGGCGAGCGCTCGACCATGCCGCGGACCACGAGCGCGGGGGAGGACCGCGCCACGAGTCGGTTGCGCAGCCAGACATCGCGCCAGGTCACCACGTTGACGCTGCCCGCCTCGTCCTCCAGCGTCACGAAGACGATGCCGCCGGCGGTGCCGGGTCGCTGGCGGTGCGTGACGAGGCCTGCGACCTCAACCACAGTTCCGGGCGGTATCAGGCGTACCCCGTCAGAGCGCACCACTCCTCTCGCATCGAGCGAGTCGCGCAGCAGTTCGAGCGGGTGCGCGGTGAGCGGCACTCCGGTGGTCCACATGTCGAGCGCGGTCTGCTCGGCGGGGTTCAGCACGGGGAGCAGTGGTGGCTGCACGTGCACGGCGATACCCGGGAGGAAGCGCTCGCGGTTGTCTGCCGCCGGGGCTGCCGACCAGAGCGCCTCCCGGCGGCAGATCCCGAGGCTCTCGCAGGCGCCGGCCGCCGCAAGTGCCTCGATCCTGCTGCGATCCAGGTCGGCCCGTCGGGCGAGATCCGCGAGATCTGCGAAGGGTGCTTGCGCTCGGGCCTCGGCGATGCGCTTCGCCGCCGCGGCCTCGACGCCGCGGATCGCGGTGAGGCCGAGCCGCACTGCGAAGGCGCCGTCGCGGCGGTGGGCGGCACTGGTGTCGCGTGCGCCCGGATCGAAGGGGCCGGCGGCGGGCTGATGAGGATCGAGACAGGAGTCGAGCCCCGTGAGGCAGGGTCCGCGCCCGGGATCCGCGCCCGCGAGCGCTTCGAGATCGGCCTCGGCCGCCGACCGCTGCACATCGGGCGGCAGCACCTCGACCCCGTGCCGCCGCGCGTCCTGCACGAGCTCCCTGGAGGAGTAGAAGCCCATCGGCTGGGAGCGCAGCAGCCCCGCCAGGAAGGCCGCCGGGTAGTGCAGTTTGAACCATGAGCTGACGTAGACGAGCAGTGCGAAGCTGAGCGAGTGGCTCTCGGCGAAGCCGAAGTCGGCGAAAGATTTGATCTGCTCGTAGAGGCGGGCGGCTGCGTCGTCGGGGATGCCGTGGCGCTTCATCCCGGCGAAGAGCTTCGCCTCCAAGCTCTCGATCCGCTCCTCGCCGCGCTTCGAGCCCATCGAGCGGCGCAGCAGATCTGCGTCCTCCCCGTCGCAGTCGCCGATGGTCGTGGCCATCTGCATGAGCTGCTCCTGGAAGATGGGCACGCCCAGGGTGCGTTTGAGCACGGGTTCGAGGAGCGGATGGGGATAGGTCACGGTCTCCTGGCCGTTCTTGCGCCGCAGGAAGGGGTGCACGGCTCCGCCCTGGATCGGGCCGGGCCGGATCAGCGCGATCTCGATGACGAGGTCGTAGAACTCCCGCGGGAGCAATCGCGGCAGGGTGTTCAGCTGCGCCCGGCTCTCCACCTGGAACACGCCGACCGCGTCTGCTCGGCAGAGCATGTCGTAGACGCCGGGCTCCTCCTTGGGAACCGTGTCGAGCGTCCACCGCTCGCCCGTGCTCGCCGCGACGATGTCCATCGTCTTCTGCAGGGCGCTCAGCATGCCGAGCCCGAGCATGTCGAACTTGACGAGGCCCATCGTCTCGCAGCTGTCCTTGTCCCACTGCAGCACGGTGCGGTCGTCCATGCGGGCGTGCTCGATGGGGCAGACCTCGCCCACGGGCCGCTCCGTGAGCACCATTCCGCCGGAGTGGATGCCGAGGTGGCGCGGAGCCTTCAGGAACTGCCGGGCCAACTGCTGCACGGGAGCCGGAATCGGGCTTTCGGGATCGTCCTCGATGCCGCTCCAGCGCTCCAGGCCCTTGGTCCATGCTCGCTGCTGCCCGGGGCTGTAGCCGAGCGCCTTGGCGGCGTCGCGAATCGCCGCCTTGGGTCGGTAGCTGATGACGTTCGCGACCTGCGCCGCGTTGCGGCGGCCGTACTTGTTGTAGACGTACTGGATGATCTGCTCGCGCCGCTCGGAGTCGAAGTCGACGTCGATGTCGGGCTCCTCGTCGCGCAGGCTCGACAGGAAGCGCTCGAAGGGGAGGTCGTAGAAGATCGCGTCGACCGCCGTGATGCCCAGCACGTAGCAGACGGCGGAGTTCGCGGCCGATCCTCGTCCCTGGCACAGGATCCCCATTTCGCGAGCCTTGCTCACGAGATCGTGCACGATGAGGAAGTAGCCGGGGAAGTCTTTCAGCTCGATGACCTTGAGCTCCTGCTCGAGCCGGGCCCGGTTGCGCTCGGGGAGGGGCGTTCCGTAGCGTGCCTCTGCGCCCTCCCACACGAGCTTGCGCAGCCAGCTCATCTGCGTGTGCCCCTCGGGCAGATCCTGCTTCGGGAGCTTCGGGCGCGCGGCTTTCAACGGGAAGGCGAGTTCCCTGGCGAGCGGAACGGTGCGCGCGACCGCGTCGGGGTGACGGGCGAACCTGCGGAGCATCGCGGCTCCGCTGCGCAGGTGGGCGGATCCGGTCGCCGGCAGGTGCGGGTCGAGCTCGTCGAGGCTGCGCCTCGCGCGGACCGCGGCCATGGCCTCGGCGAGCGGGGACTGCTCCCGGGTGGCGTAATGGACATTGCCCGTGGCGACCGTGGGGAGGCCTCGCTCAGCGGCGAGGGATGCGAGACGCGCATTGACGGAGTCATCGCCGGGGTGACCGTGATTCGTGAGCTCGACGTACACGCTCTCCTCGCCGAAGAGCGCGGTGAGGCGATCGAGTTCCGCCAGCGCCAGGGTGTCGCCGATCTCTCGGGTCGAGGCCGACCCGTGCGTTCTCGCGAGGGCTCGGCGCACGGCGCCCTTGCGGCAGCCGGTGAGGATCACCCAGTGGTCCTTCCCAGCCGCTGCCAATGCTTCCAGATCGTAGACGGGCCTGCCCTTCTCGCCGCCGGCGAGCTGCGCCTCCGTGATCGCTCCGGCGAGGCGGTGATACCCCTCCGCCTGGCGCGCGAGTACCAGCAGGTGCGTGCCGGTCGGGTCGGCGGCGCCCAGCTGAGGGGCATCGAGCCCGAGCGAGAGCTCGGCACCGTAGACGGTGAGCAGCGGCTGGTGCCCCTGCATGCCGTCTTGACCGTCCCCGCTCTCCTCCCCGTCACGATCCTCCCTCTCCTGCTCCTTTCGCTTCGCCTCTCTGGCCTGAGCCTCGGCGGCCTCCGCGAACAGGGAGGCTCCGTAGAAGCCGTCGTGGTCGGTGAGCGCGATCCCAGTGAGCTCGAGGCGCGCGGCCTCCGCGACGAGTTGCTCGGGCGAGGACGAACCGTCGAGGAAGCTGAAGTGGGAATGCGCGTGCAGCTCGGCGTAGGGGACGGCAGGGGCCGAAGACCCGGGATCGGGAGGAGTGGCGGGAGTGAGAACCGCACCGGGATCGGGGGCGGGATCGGGCTCGACGGTATCCGGGGCGCGCCCCGAGAGCCGTCGCTCGAATTCCCGCCACGACAGCGGCGAGTTCTGCCAGCCCATCAGTCGTACCTCCCCTCGGCGTACCAGCGCCCCCGCTCGTGCAGCAGCAACCAGGCATCGCCGTCGCCGAGCTGCACCTGCAGCCTGAACCGTTCGGGAGCGCCTCGCCACCACTGCTCTCGCACGGGCCAGGGGAGCGACCAGCCGCTCACGGGGGCGTCGAATGCGGTGGGACCCACGCGGAGGCGTGCAGGCCGAGCGGTGAGCAGATCCTCCTCGTCGATGTCCACTGCGCGGGCGTGCTCGTCTCGAAGCTCGGCGGGGAGAGGCTCGGGGAAGACGAGGCTGGGCTTCAGCCCCGGCAGAGCTCCGGGCCAGGGGCCGGCGGCGGAGTCGCGCGCTGCGTGCTGCGCCGAATGGGCCGTGTTCCACGGCACGAAGCGCTGCCGCGCGGCGAGCATTCGCCCGCCGGCGAGTTCCGCCGTGCCGACACCGGTGTGTCCGAGTCGGCTTTGGGCCCTGCTGAGGTGGTGGTGCACCCGCGCGTCGGGTTCGGCGCTCCACAGTCCGGGCTCATGAGCGGAGGCGCGATCGGTGTGCGCGGGGGACAGGCGGACCAGGACGATACCCGAGCCCTCTCTCCCGCCTTCCTCCGGCGTATGCTTCGACGGCAGTGCGGCGACCTGCCAGCGGATGCGATTGACCGCGTCGGCGGCCGTGAAACGATGCGGGTGCGCCCACACCCGCTCGTGCCGCACGCCGAGATCGTCGGTGAGCTCGACGCGCAGCCCGGTGCAGACGAGGCGGTCCTCTGCGAGCCCCGAGATGAAGCGCTCGGCGAGCGCCATGCATGCGAACGCGAGCTGCTCCGAGTTCTCCACGGGAGGTTCGAGGGCGAGTTCCACCGCGAGGTCGCGCATCGGTCGCCGAGGCCGGACTTCGGAGCCGTGCCGCGGGCCCGAAGCGGATGCGCGCCGATGCGCAGTCACCCCGGCGGCCCCGAACCGCTGTCGCACCGCATCCTCGGGAAGCGCGGCCAGTGCGCCGAGCGTGCGAATGCCGAGACCGCTCAGCACCTCGGCGAGGGCGGGTTCTGCCGCGCGCGACACGGGGAGATCGCTCAGGAAGGCCGCCGCGGCACCGGGGGGCACGATGCGCACGCCCTCCCGGGGCGCCGTCACCGCGGGGTCGCCCGAGCCGGCGCGGGCGGCCTGCTCCGCGGCGAAGCGACCATCGGCGATCCCGACTCGCGCCTCGGCCAGGCCCAACTTCGCGGCGAGCGCCAGGATCGCCGCTGCGGCGCTCTCCTCACCCCCGTAATAGCGGGCGGGGCCGCGAGCGCGCATGGCGCAGAGACCCGGACGGAGCGGTTCGACTCCGGGGATGAGGCGTTCGAGCTCCGCGATCACCGGAGCGAATCGGCGCTCGTCGGTCTCCGGGTCATGCGGGTGCACCGCGAGGCTCGGGAGGCGGGACTGCGCCTCGGCCTCCCGCAGCCCCGCGCGCACCCCTTCGGCGCGCGCCGCGCCCGAGCAAGCCACCACCCGGCGATCCGCGACCAGCGCGATGTGCGGCGATTCCTGAGTCTCAGCCCCTGCGGCCTCGGCCTCCCGCAAGTGGGCGATCACCGGCCAGTCGGGGACCCAGAAGACGATGATCCGCTCAGCCGGGCTCGAAGCCGCGCTCGAAGCCGCGCTCGAAGCCGTGCTCGCCGCGGCGCTGCTCCCGAGTCCGCCACTCATCGGAGCACCAGCCTGCGCACTTCGCCGGCATCGGGGTCGGCGATCGCGCCGCCCGTGAAGCGCACGGCGTGGCGACCGACGCCCCGGCGATCCTGAGTCTGCACGATGAGTTCCCGATCCTCGAGCAGCCCGTGCCCCTGACCGAGCCCCCTCCAGTGAGATGCCGTGACCCGCAGCGTGCTCTCGGGACGGGGCCAGTCGCCCACCGCGACCAGCGCCGATCCGTGCTCGCGGAGCCGCGCCGAGACCCGTTCGACAGCGGTCGGACGGGGGTGCTGCACCCCGCACACGACGACGAGGGTGAGGATCTCGCTCAACGCGCCAGCCAATCCCACCGCGTCCGCACCCGGATCGGGGATGAGTACGCAGCGGTCGAGTGCGACCCCGAGCGCGGCGGCGGCTTCGGCCCCGAATGCGGGGCAGCCGATCACGCCGCACCACGCGCCGGTGGACGAGGCCTCGGCCAGCATCGCGAGGGCGAGCTGGAATGATCCGTGAACGGCGTAGCTGGCGCCCTTCCGCAGGGCGCCGCCCGGGAACAGCCGACGCAGCCCTGCCGCTGTGGGGAGCGCGCGATCGTCGAGCCGCAGCGGCTGCATCTCGGTGATGCGCTGCTGGAGCGAGCGAACGGTCGCGGGGGAATTCATGCAGCAATATTCGAACATATGTTCGAGTAAGTCAATCTCGGCGTGTCTCGCCCTCGTCGGGGAGCGGAGTGCTCGCGAGGACGGCGTAGGATGGGGTGGATGAACGAGGACGAGCTAGACGATTACGAGCGCGAGGCCGAGCTGTCGCTGTTTCGCGAGTACCGCGACATCGCCAGTCAGTTCCGCTACGTCGTCGAGACTGAGCGCCGCTTCTACCTGGCCAACGAGGTGGATCTCAAGCGGCAGGACGCCGGAAGCGACTTCTACTTCGAGCTTTCGATGAGTGACGTCTGGGTGTGGGACGTCTATCGCTCCGACCGCTTCGTGAAGTCGGTGAGGGTGCTTACATTCAAGGATGTGAACGTCGAGGAGCTCTCGGCCCGCGAGTTCAAGCTGCCCCAGGAGCTGTCGCTCGACGAGTAGCGGCCGGGGACGGTCTGTCCGACTGCTTCGCTCACAGATGAACCTCCGCCGGCACAGGGGATCACTTCTCCACAGATCGTGAGGATCCGGCCCCTGCGCTGTCGGTGCGATGGCACAGTCGGGGCATGACCATACTTCGCACACCGGCCCTCGTGCTTCTCGCGGCTGCCGCGCTCATCACCGGCCTGTCGTCGAGCGTCTCGGACACGGGCATCGAGACGAGACCCGCGCCCGCCGCGGGCAGCACTGCGGCTACCCTCTGGGTGTCGCCGACGGGAGCCCTCGAGGTGACAGGGCCCTATCGCGCGCCCCCGCACCGCTACGGTTCGGGGCACCGCGGAATCGACCTGGCAGCGGCACCGGGAGCGACGGTCGCCGCGCCCGCGGCGGGCACCGTGTCTTTCACGGGGACTGTAGTGGATCGGGCCGTGATCTCGGTGAGGGTGGACGAGCGGACCGTCTACTCGCTGGAGCCGGTGGCGAGCGACCTCGTTCCGGGAGACCGCGTGGCGAGCGGTGCGCTGCTCGGCGAGGCGGCTGTCGGGGGCCACTGTTCGAGTGAGTGCGTGCACCTGGGGGTGCGGGTGGACGGCGAATACGTGAATCCGCTGCGATACCTCATGCACCGGCCGGTGCTGCTGCCCTGGTGAAGGCGGGTCATGCGCGGGGGTGCGCCTGTCGGTAGCTCTCGGCGAGCCTCTCCGTGGAGACGTGGGTGTAGACCTGTGTGCTGGCGAGACTGGAGTGCCCGAGCAGCTCCTGCACGACGCGCAGATCCGCTCCGCCGTTCAGCAGGTGGGTCGCGGCGGTGTGCCGCAGCGTGTGCGGGCCGCGCGGGCCTCCGCCCGGTTCCCGCTCGAGTTCGCGTGCGACGAGCCGGTACACGGCGTTGCTGCCGAGCCTCGCGCCGCGGCTGCCGAGGAAGAGCGCCGCCTCGACGGACCCGGCGGATCTGGCCGAAAGAGCCGGTCTCCCCGATTCGAGATAGGCGGTGACGGCTGCTGCGGCAGGGCCGCCCAGCGGCACGACGCGTTCCTTGTTTCCCTTGCCGAGCACTCGCACGGTGCGCTCGCGCCGGTCGATGCTGTCGAGGTCGAGGGAGCACAGCTCGGAGACGCGCAGCGCCGAGGCGTACAGGAGCTCGAGGACGGCGTGATCTCGCAGCTGATCCGGGTCTCCGCTCTCGGCGCGCCCGGCTGCGCGTTCGAGGAGGCGCTTCATCTGCTCGTCGGCGAGCACCCGGGGGAGGTCTCGCTGGGCTTTCGGGGCGCGCAGCCTCGAAGCAGGGTTGCCCGGCACGAGGCGGCGCTGCTCGAGCCAGGAGCCGAACGACTTGAGCGTGGCGACGTTGCGGGAGAGAGTGCTCGCCGCGAGGCCGCGCTGCTGCCGCTGCCAGAGCCACCCGCGCATGAGCTCGAGGTCGCACTCGGACAGGGTGCGGGCGTCGGCCTGCTCGGCGAACTCCGCGAAATCGTGCAGATCTCGCGCGTAGGCGCGTACCGTGTGCTCGGAGTACCCGTATTCGAGGCGCACGGCGGCGATGAACGCCTCGATCGCCGCCGTCAGATCCATGCACTCATTCTCGCCGCTGCGGCATCGCCTCCGCCAGTTTCTCCGTCTCTCTATCGGATCGCGGCGGGAAGCTGCGGGGACGAGGTGTGCTCCTCCGAGTTCTCAGCCCCCTGGCCCAGGGGCGCTTCGAAGAACCGTAGCTCGTGTCCAGCCCAGCTCGTGTCCAGCCCGTCATGACCCGTGAGCGGCGGTTCGCCGCTTCAGCGCCCCTTCGGCGCGCTCGGGCATTTGAGCGCTCCCTCCGAGATACGGATCTTGCATGCCGCTTCGCGGAAGGGGCTGCAAGATCCGTATCTCGGAGGGTCGGGAATGGGGTGGCCTATGTTCGCCGTTCCAGTACCCACGCGGTGCCGGGGGAATCCGGTGTTTCGCGACGCGCCACGGCGCCGAGCAGTTCGAGTTCGGCGAGTGCGCCCCTCGCCTCCTGTTCGTCGACGCCGGCGAGCCGGGCGATTGCCGGGAGATCGCGGGCGCCTCGGAGCGGAAGCGCGTCGAGCACGCGCCGGTGCAGCGCGGGCTGGCGCGCCCCTTCGGATCCGCCCCCGCTGCCGCCGCTACCCGCACTGCCGCCACCGGCGGATCCCGCGGCCGCGGCGTTGCCGAAGAGCTCGAGATCATCGCCGAGTCCCGCGAACTCCCTGACCTCCGCCTCGTTCGTGACGAGCGCGGCGCCGTAGTCGCGAATCAGGCGATGGCATCCGGCCGAGGCAGAGCTGGTCACCGCTCCGGGCACGGCCCCGAGCGGCCGCCCCAGCTCCGCCGCGTGCCCGGCCGTGTTGAGCGACCCCGATCGCATCCCGGCCTCGGTGACGAGCGTGGCCCTGGAAAGAGCCGCGATCGTTCGGTTCCGCTGCAAGAATCGCCACCGGGTGGGTGCCGCACCCGGCACCATCTCGGAGCAGACCGCGCCCGCCTCGGCGATGCGTGTCAGCAGAGGGCCGTGCGAGCTCGGATAGGCGCGGTCCGCGCCGCCGGCCAGCACCGCGACGGTGGGCGAGCCGACGGCGAGCGCCGTGCGATGCGCGACGGCATCGATCCCGTACGCCGCGCCGGAGACGATGACCGCGCCCGCGGAGCACAGGACCTCCGTGAATTCGGCCGTCACACCGGCGCCGTACCCCGTGCACGCCCGCGCCCCCACCACCGCGACCGAGAACGCCGCGAGCTGAGACGCATCGCCCCGCGTCCAGAGCAGCAGGGGCGCGTGCCGCCCGAGATCATCGAGCGCGCTCGGCCAGTGCGGGGATCCCGGAGCCAGGATGCTCATCCCCGCATCGAGAGCGCGGTCGAGGTCGCCGATGCTCGCCGCTCGGTCGAGACGCAGCCGCCAGCGAGCGAACGCCTTGGCGACCGTGCCCGGAGGCGACTCGAAGGCCCCCTCTGCGCGAGCGATCTCGCAGACCCGACGGGGAGCGGTCGACGCCAGCAGCAGCTCGAGAGCCCGAACGGGTCCCAGGACCGATACGAGGGCGCCCGCGACCGCGTCACCCGGTTCCACGAGTCTCGACCACACCGCACGCGCGAACAGGCTCTCCGACTGTCCGGCCTCCGCTTCGGGCGCGAGCCGGATCACTCGCCCGCGCACATCGGCGTCGATGTCGAGCAGCGCCCGTGCCTGCCCCTCGCCGTGCTCGTTCACCGGGGATCACCGCCCCGAAGGGCGAGCGCCTGCGCGATCTCGTCCCGTTTCGGCCTGGGCCTGCCCGCGAGGTCCGCGATGCTCCATGCGACGCGCAGCACCCGGTCGTAGCCCCTCAGCGTCAGCGCCCCTCTGGCATACGCGCGGTCGAGCACGACGGTATCGGCTCGCGGCAGTCTCGCGGCCGAGCCCCGGAGCCAGCTGCCGGGCACCTCCGCGTTCGTGCTCCACGGAGTTCCCCGCAGCCGCTCGGCGGCCGCCCCGCGAGCCATGGTCACACGGTGCCGCAGCACAGCACTCGAGGGGCGGGCCGCTTCCGTATCGGCGAGCAGCACGCCCGGCACGCGTTCCACGGTGAGCCGTAGATCGATGCGATCGTTGAGCGGACCCGAGATGCGCTGCAGATACTTCACCCGCTTGCTCGGCGAGCAGCTGCACTCGGTGCCGGGATCCCGCGACCCGGCGTTGCCGCACGGGCACGGATTCGAAGCCAGGACCAGCTGAGTGCGCGCTGGAAGCACGGCGTGGACCCTGGCGCGATGAATCTCGATGCGGCCGGATTCGAGCGGTTGCCGCAGCGCATCGAGCACGGTCCCGGGAAACTCGGGAGCCTCGTCGAGGAATAGCACCCCGTGGCAGGCCCGTGTGATCGCCCCCGGACGTATCCCGCCGCTGTCGCCCCCGCCGATGATCGCCACCTTGGAAGCCGTGTGGTGCGGCGACTCCATGGGCGGACGGTTCACGAGCGAGGTGAGCGACACACCGCCCAGGGCCGCGATGCTGCTCACTGTCAGCGACTCCTCGTCCGTGAGGTCGGGGAGTATCGAGGGCAGCCGGGACACGAGCAGAGTCTTGCCCGCCCCGGGCGGTCCGAGCAGCGACAGATGGTGCCGACCCGCAGCGGCGACCACGAGCGCCTCGACGGATTCGGGCTGCCCGATCACATCGGCCATGTCGAGCATCGAATCATCCGCGTCACGGGGTGCGGTCGCGGGTGCGTTCGTCGCGACGCGCTCGCCGCCGGTGCCGGGCAGAACTCGCGCACGATCGCGCTCGCCTCGATACCAACCCACGGCGGCGGCGAGATCTGCTACCGCGATCACCTCGAGGTTCGGAACGAGCGCTGCTTCGGCGCTGCAGACCTCGGGCACCATGACGCGGCGGAAGCCGAGACTGTGCGCGGCCACGGCCGCGGGCAGCAGACCGGCGGGCCTGCGCAGTCCTCCGTCGAGCCCGAGCTCGCCGAGGTGCGCGGTCTGCGAGAGCTCGTGCGCCGGCACATGGCCCAGCGCGGCCAAGGCGGAGAGTGCGATCGCGAGGTCGAAACCGGAGCCCTGCTTCGGCAGAGAGGCCGGGCTCAGATTCACCGTGACGAAGCGCTCTGAGACGGGCATGCCGAGCTGCGCGGTGGCGGATCGCACGCGCAGCCGCGCCTCGGCCAGACTGGTGTCGGGGAGGCCGATGATCGCCATGCCGGGGAGCTGCTGCGACACTGCGGCCTCGACCATCACGGCGGTGCCGTCGAGTCCGGTGAGCGTGATCGCCGCGGCGCGGCAGACCGCGCGACTCACAGGAGGCCTCGCAGGTGCTCGATGCGGGGTGCGTCGTTCGAGGCCAGCGTGATGCCCACCGCGTCGACGCGCAGCTGCGGGGCGTGGGCCCCGCGATCCCGCGCCCAGTCGAGGAGCAGCCTCTTGATGCGCGCGGCTTTACGAGCGGTGATCGCCGAGAGCGGGCTCCCGTATCCGCCGCCCGTGCGGGTCTTCACCTCGACGGCGACGAGCGCGGAACGATCGCGAACGACGAGGTCGAGCTCGCCGTAGCGGTTGCGCCAGTTCCGTTCGAGCACGATGAACCCCTGCTTCTCGAGAAAGGCCGCGGCAAGCATCTCTCCCTGCGCGCCGAGGGTCTGGTTATGGGTTGGTGTGCGGGTCATGTGGCACCTCCTGCAGCTCAGCGTGAGGGATGCCGGGAGGCGGCCCGCGCGAAAACCGGCGAATGTGGATGGAAAGTCGGGTTCTGGGTGAAAACGCCCAGTTGTGAGCGGAGTCCTACCGTGATCGGCGCCGTCGCGCGGCGGCGCTTGGTGCTAAGATGGTCGATGCATCTCGAAAGAGATGACTTCGCGTGCCCGCACAGCGGAGCAAAGCCGACGGTCCCTGTTCGCGTATTCCACGCGCTGCAGGGCGGCCGAGCCCGGGGCACCAGGATCTGGTCGCACTCGCGACCGATGACAACCGCAAGCGCGCGCCCGCAGGGGCGCGCAGAACAGGAGAACGGCAATGGCCGTCGTCACCATGCGTCAGCTGCTCGACAGCGGTGTTCACTTCGGACACCAGACCCGCCGCTGGAACCCGAAGATGAAGCGCTTCATCTTCACCGAGCGCTCGGGCATCTACATCATCGACCTGCAGCAGTCGCTCGGCTACATCGATGCCGCCTACGAGTTCGTGAAGAGCACCGTCGCCCGCGGCGGCAACATCCTCTTCGTCGGCACCAAGAAGCAGGCCCAGGAAGCGATCGCCGAGCAGGCGACCCGCGTCAACCAGCCCTACGTCAACCAGCGCTGGCTCGGCGGCCTCCTCACCAACTTCCAGACCGTCACCGGGCGCCTCGAGCGCATGAAGGAGCTCGAGCAGCTCGACTTCGAGGGCACCACGAGCGGCTTCACCAAGAAGGAGCTGCTGCTCAAGAAGCGCGAGCTCGAGAAGCTGCAGAAGTCGCTCGGCGGCATCCGCAACATGAGCAAGACCCCGTCGGCTCTCTGGGTGGTCGACACCAAGAAGGAGCACCTCGCGATCGACGAGGCTCAGAAGCTCGGCATCCCGGTCATCGCGATCCTCGACACCAACTGCGATCCCGACGAGGTCACCTACCCGATCCCGGGCAACGACGACGCGATCCGCTCGGTCGCGCTGCTCACCCGCGTGATCGCCGACGCCGTCGCCGAGGGCCTCATGGAGCGTCACCAGAAGCCCGCCGAGGGTGCTGAGGCCGCTGCCGAGCCCCTCGCCGAGTGGGAGGTCGAACTGCTGAACGCCGAGAAGACCGAGGCTCCCGCCGAGAGCGCCGAGAGCGCCGAGGCCGCGACCGAGGCCCCCGCCGAGGCGGCCGCCGAGGCCCCCTCCGCCGAGTAACCACCACCAGAACTACATCCTGCGACTGCGCGCAGGATGACATGAAACAGAGGAGTCACACATGGCTGCAGTGAGCATGGCCGCTGTGAAGGAACTGCGCGAGCGCCTCGGCGCCGGCATGGTCGATAGCAAGAACGCACTCGTCGAGGCCGACGGCGACATCGAGAAGGCCATCGAGATCCTGCGTCTCAAGGGCCTGAAGGGCGTCGCGAAGCGCGGCGACCGCGAGGCGAGCGAGGGGCTCGTCGCCGTCAAGCAGTCGGAGGGCGCTGCGACGCTCATCGAGCTCGTCTGCGAGACCGACTTCGTCGCGAAGAACGAGAAGTTCCTCGCCCTCTCCGAGCGCGTGCTCGACGCCGTCGTGGCGGCCGGCGCGAAGACCACCGAGGAGGCCCTCGCGGCTCCCGCGGAGGGCAAGACCGTCGCCGAGCTCATCACCGACGAGGCCGCCATCATCGGCGAGCGCATCGAGCTGCGCAAGGTCACGCGCATCGACGCTCCGGCCACCGCCGTCTACCTCCACCGCACCTCGAAGGATCTGCCCCCGCAGATCGGCGTGATCGTGGGCTACGAGGGCGCCGACGAGAAGGCTGCGCTGAGCATCGCCCAGCACATCTCCTTCGCCGACCCGCTCTACGTCACCCGTGAGGAGGTGCCGGAGGCCGACGTCGAGAAGGAGCGCGAGATCGTCACCGAGATCTCGAAGAACGAGGGCAAGCCCGAGGCGGCTCTGCCGAAGATCGTCGAGGGGCGCCTGAACGCGTTCTTCAAGCAGGTCGTGCTGGGCGAGCAGGTGCACGCCCTCGATCCCGACAAGCGCGACGTGAAGAAGGTCGCCGACGCCGCGGGGATCACCGTCACCGCTTTCGCGCGCGGCAAGGTGGGCGCCTAAGCGTCTTCCAGGGCCCGGATCGCATCTGCGATCCGGGCCCTTATGCTGCGTGCGGCGGTGAACGCACGGCGCACGCAGCGGCACCCCATAAGCTACTTGATAGATCATCCGAGCGAAGGAGTACCCCATGACCGAGACCCCACGTAAGCGTCGAGTGCTGCTGAAGCTTTCGGGGGAGGCCTTCGGGGGAGGGACGCTGGGGGTGAACCCCGACGTGGTCAGCCAGATCGCCCGCGAGATCGCGGCGGCGATGGACGACGCCGAGGTCGCGGTCGTGGTCGGCGGGGGGAACTTCTTCCGCGGCGCCGAGCTCTCGCAGCGCGGCATGGATCGAGCGCGCGCGGACTACATGGGCATGCTCGGCACGGTGATGAACGCGCTGGCGCTGCAGGACTTCCTCGAGCAGGCGGGCGTCTCGAGCCGCGTGCAGTCGGCGATCACCATGACGCAGGTCGCGGAGACCTACATCCCGCTGCGCGCGATCCGGCACCTCGAGAAGGGGCGCGTGGTGATCTTCGGCGCGGGCGCCGGTCTGCCGTACTTCTCGACCGATACCGTCGCCGCGCAGCGCGCGCTCGAGATTCACGCCGACGAGGTGCTCGTCGCGAAGAACGGCGTCGACGGCGTCTACACCGCGGATCCGAACAAGGATCCCGACGCAACCCTCATCGAGGAGATCACCTACGGGGATGCCCTGGTGCAGGGGCTGAAGGTCGTCGACTCGACCTCGTTCAGCCTGTGCATGGACAACGGCATGCCGATGCGCGTGTTCGGCATGGAGCCTGCGGGTAACGTGACCGAGGCGATCCGCGGCAAGCAGCTCGGCACCCTCGTGCACCGCTAAGCTGGATATCAGAGCGTTTCAGAAGGTTTCAAAAGGAGAGCACCGTGATCGAAGAGATCTTCGTCGATGTCAAGGACCGCATGAACAGGGCGGTCGAGGCCGCGAAGGAGGGCTTCGCTACGGTGCGCACCGGCCGCGCCAACCCGGCCCTGCTGCAGAACCTGCAGGTCGACTACTACGGCACTCCGACGCCGCTGTCGCAGCTGGCGTCCGTGCAGAATCAGGATGCCCGCAGCCTGATCGTCACGCCCTACGACAAGGGCGCGATGAAGGGCATCGAGCAGGCGATCCGCGACATGCCGAACCTGGGGGCGAACCCCTCGAACGACGGCAATGTGATCCGCGTCACTCTGCCCGAGCTCACCGAGGAGCGCCGCAAGGAGTTCGTCAAGATCGTGAAGGGGCGCGCCGAGGACGCGCGTGTCGCGATCCGCAACGTGCGCCGCAGCGGCAAGGACGACCTCGATGCGCTCAAGAGCGAGGTCGGCGAGGACGAGGTGGCTCGCGCCGAGAAGGAGCTCGAGTCGGTGACCAAGCAGTTCATCGACCAGGTCGATGACGCGCTCAAGCGCAAAGAAGCCGAACTGCTGGAGGTCTAACCTCCATGGCCGGTTCTGACAGGCGCGACGAGTTGCGCAGCGCGATCGAGAGCAGACGCGCGCAGCTCGAGGCGACCAACGCCAGGATCGAGGCCCGGGCCGGGCGCAACCTGTTCTTCGCGATACTGTCGGGCCTCGTGTTCGCGGTGGTCTTCCTCGCGAGCCTGCTGCTCGTGAAGCAGGTGTTCGTGCTGCTCGTGGTGCTGCTCGTGGCGGTGGCGCTCGTCGAGCTCGCGGCCGCATTCCGGGTGGCGGGCCGGCGAGTACCACGCGTCGGCGTGGTGCTCGGAGGCCTGGTGGTGGTCGGCGGTGCCTACTTCTGGGGCGCCGAGGGCATGCTGCTCGGGCTGTTCGCCGGTTCGGCGCTGCTCACGGTCTGGCGGCTGGTCGAGGGCCTGGTCCCGGCGTGGGAGACGCCGCCCCGCACGCTGGTGCGCGACGTGTTCTCGGGCCTGTTCACGCTGGTCTACGTCGCGTTCCTGGCGTCTTTCGCGGTGCTGCTCGTCGATGTCGACGGCGGCGAGTGGTGGGTGTTCTCGCTCGTGCTCATCGTGGTCTCGGTCGATGTCGGGGCGTACGCCGCGGGAGTCACGCTGGGCAAGCACAAGATGACGCCGAGGATCAGCCCGAACAAGACCTGGGAGGGCTTCGCGGGCGCGGCCGTCGTGGCGACCGCGGTCGGTGTCGGAGTGTCGGTGCTGGCCCTGCAGCAGCCCTGGTGGGTCGGGATCGTGCTCGGCGTCGTGGTGCTGATCACGGCGACCATGGGGGATCTCACCGAGTCGCTCATCAAACGCAACCTGGGAGTGAAAGACATGAGTTCCTGGATCCCCGGTCATGGCGGGTTCCTCGATCGGCTCGACTCGCTGCTGCCGTCGGCCGTCGGAGTCTACGGCGTCGCGCTCGTGCTGGGGGTGGTGTGATGACAGCCGCTTCTCAGCAGGAACCGCGGGCGAGCCGCCAGAATGGTGCGGTGCACTCCTCTTTCCCCCTCGCCACAGGCTCGCAGATCGGCTATCAGCCGGAACAGGTGGATGCCTTCCTCGATCGTGCTCGGGCGGCCTACGAGGGGTCCGGCGAGGCATCCATGACCGCTGAGGAGGTCCGCCGTACGGCGTTCGCGGTGAAGCGCGGAGGATATGCGGCGCGCTACGTCGACGCCGCGATGGATCGGCTCGAGGACGTCTTCTTCGAGCGCGAGCGTCGCGCTCGTGTTCGATCAGAGGGTGAAGAAGCCTGGTGGGATGAGACGCGCCAGCTCCTCTCCGAGGTGCGCGGGCGCATGCAGCGGCCGCGGGGCAGGCGATTCCGTCGGCGCGGGATCTTCGCGACCGGTTACCGCCGATCGCAGGTCGATGCCTTCCTCGATCGGATCTTCGACATGTTCGAGCGCCGCGAGCTCGGGCTGTCGACGGCGGAGGTGCGCGACGTGGTGTTCCATTCGCAGTGGCGGGGCTACGACGAGGATCAGGTCGACGCCCTGCTCGATTCCGTCGTCGAGTTGATCCTCGCGACCCGCTGAGGGCCTCGGGCTCTTTCTCGCCGTCATTGAATGACTCCATCGTCTGAGATATAATCGTTATATTGTGCCTGTCGTGAATCCCACCCCCCTGTCGCGCTGGACCCGTGTGAAGGTCCCCGTCGCCGTACTCGCTGTCGCCGGAATCTTCGGTGGAGCGGTCGTCGCCCCGTTCGCAATGCCGAGCGCGCCCGCCGATGCCGAAGCAATGGCCTTCCAAGAGCGGATCCACCAGGAGTTCACTCCGAACGTCACGGAAGAGGCCGACCTCGTCTTCACCGAGGTGCCGGCGGAGCTCTCGCAGGCTGAGCAGCAGCGCATCAAGGCCGAAGAAGAGGCCAAGGCCGCTGCCAAGAAGGCGGAGGAAGAGGCGAAGAAGAAGTCTTCGTCCGGCTCCTCCTCGTCTTCGTCGGGGAGCGATTCCGGTGGAGGCGCCCCTCCGAAGTACTCCGGCGGGGGCTCGCCCGCCGAGTGGATGGCCGCCGCGGGCATCGCGGAATCCGACTGGGGCTACGTCGACTACATCGCGTCGAAGGAGAGCGGCTGGAACCCCAACGCGACGAACGCGAGTTCGGGTGCGTGCGGCCTGATCCAGGCCCTGCCCTGCAGCAAGGTGCCAGGCAACGGCTACGACCCCGTCGACAACCTGCGCTGGGCGAACGGGTACGCGGTCAGCCGCTACGGCAGCTGGGCTGCGGCCTATGACTTCTGGACTTCCAACCACTGGTGGTGAGTCGCCGGTGAGCGACGGGGGAGACCGCGGTGGCGCGTAGTCGTCGCGTCAACAAGTACCAGCGCGCCGCGGAGAACCCGCCTCGAGACGTCACCCGTCTCGCCTACGGCGGAGCGCGCAAGGAGATGCGTCGCGGAACGGAGTGGTTCGTCCGCGAGGTGCCCGCTCACCGCGCTGAGAAGAGCTACCGCTGCCCCGTCTGCGCGAACGAAGTGCCGCCGGGTCAGGCGCACGTCGTGGCGTGGAGCGCCGAGCACTTCTTCGGCGATGACGCGGCGGTGCGCGACCGCCGGCACTATCACCTCTATTGCTGGCAGGCCGGCTAGGTTCGACCCCGCGAGTCGCTAGAAGAGCGTCGGGGGAGCCGGGGGAGTCGAGACCGCGA
This sequence comes from Leucobacter holotrichiae, assembly GCF_055791005.1. NCBI lineage: Bacteria > Bacillati > Actinomycetota > Actinomycetes > Micrococcales > Microbacteriaceae > Leucobacter > Leucobacter holotrichiae. The sequence continues at coordinate 503,237 of NZ_JBVUAC010000001.1, read as the reverse complement.
CCTCGGGCGTCGGGCTCGAGGATCCCGCGATACCGGGCCCTCGGTCCGGCTCTCGGCCGAGCTGGAACGCCGTAGCCGCCGCACGCGCTCGCTGATCCGCCGCCTCGTTGAGCGGATGACCCGCGTGCCCTTTCACCCACTCGAAGCGCACATCGCGGCCCGCGAGGGCCTTGTCGAGCTGCTCGAGCAGCTCACGATTGAGCACGGGTTTGCCGTCGGCCTTGCGCCAGCCGCGGCGCTTCCAACCGGGCATCCACTGGGTCACGGAGTTGATCACGTACTGGCTGTCGCACAGTACCCGCAGGGGTTCTTCCGCGCGGTCGGCTGTGGCGTGCAGGAGATCGAGCACGGCCATGAGCTCGCCCTGATTGTTGGTGGCGCGCGGCCAGCCCCCGGCCCGCCATTGCTCGCCGTCGATCACCCATGCCCAGCCCGCGGGGCCGGGGTTGCCGAGGGCCGAGCCGTCGGCGGCAGCGGTCAGCGTCACGCCTGCTCCTCCTGGGGATCCGACGGGTCCTCGGCGGAAGCCGCAGCGGGCTGCTCCGCCGCCGGAGGATCGTCCTCAGCCTGAGCGCTTCCGGCCTGATCGTCCTCCGGCTGCTCGAGCACGGGCCGCTCGACGACGTTGCCGGCCACGCTGCTCATCTTCTGCGCGTTCGAGAGCACCTCTCCGAGGCTCTCGAAGTAGCGGGCGACCGCTCCGCGCTCGACCTTCAGCTGCGTCATGCGATCCTCAGCAGCGGCCAGCACCTTCGTGGCGCGATCCTCGGCCGCGGCGAAGGTGGTCTGGGCGCGCTGCTCGGCCTCGAGGATGATCTCGGCTGCCCGGCGCTCGGCCTCGGCGCGCGTGTTCCGGGCATCCTGAGCGGCTTCGGAGGTGATGCGCTCGTACTCGGCCCGAGCGGCATCCAGCTGTGCTCGGAGTTCCGCGAGTTCGGTGCGAGTGGCCTCGATCTCCCGGCGCGACGCCTCAGCGGCCTCCTGCTGGCGAGTCGCGAGCTCCTGCTCGAGCGCTTCGCGCTGCTGCGCGGAGGAAGTGTTGAACTCGAGGGTCTCCGCCTCGATCCGCTCGCGCATGGCGCGCACCGCGTCCTCCGTCTCGGCGCGCAGCTGCGCGAGACGGGACTCCTCGGCGGCGCGGTGCTCGGCGACCTCGGCGACGGTGTCCGCGCGCAGCAGATCCGTCTCCTCCGTCACCGCGGTCCGCTTCGCCTCGACCTCCCGCTCGATGGCCGCGGTCTGCGCTTCGCGCTCGCGACGCAGGTCCTCCTCGTGCTGCGCACGGGCCGCGGCCATGGCGCGGTCGTGCTCCTCGCGTTCCCTGGCGATGTCGGCGGCGAGCTTGGTGCGCTCCCGGTCGATCTCCATCTCGAGGTCCTCGCGCTGCAGGCCGAGACTCTCGGCGGTCTCGTCGCGCTGGATACGCAGGCGCTCCTCGGCCGCCTCCCGCTCATCGGCGAGGCGCTGCTCGTGCTCGCGCAGTTGTGCGGCGAGGCGCTCGGCGTGCACGGTCGCCTCGTCCGAGAGCTGCGCTTCGACCTCCTCGCGCTGGCGGTCGAGCTGCCGTTCCTGCTCCTCGCGGGCCTCGGCGAGGCTCTGCTCGTGCGCCGCGCGTTCGGCGTCGACGCGAGCGCGGTGCTCCTCCCACTCCGCGATGAGCCGATCCTGATGGCTGGACAGCTCGCTGCCGATGCGGTTCTCGTGCGCCGCGCGCTCGCGCTTCATGCGCTCCTCGTGGGCCTCGAGCTCCGTCGAGAGCAGGTTCTCCTGCGCGGTGCGCTGTGCGGCGAGCTCCCGCTCCTGCAGCTCGCGCTCCTCGGCGAGGCGAGCCGAATGGGCTTCGCTCTCACGTGCGATCCTGCTGTCGTGCTGCTCGCGCTCCTGGGCGATGGACGCGTCGTGCTGCTCGCGCTCGCGCGCGATCGCGGTCTCGTGCTCCTCCCGCTCCCGCGCGATCCGAGCCTCGTGCTCTTCCCGCTCGTCGGCGAGTCTGCGATCGTGCGCCTCCCGCTCCTCGGCGATGCTCTGCTCGTGCGCCTCGCGCTCCCGTGCCAGACGGGACACGTGGGCGGTGAGCTCGGCCGAGAGCTGCTCCTCCTGCGCCTCGCGCTCGTTCCTCAGCTTGGCCTCGTGCGAGACGATCTCGGCGCGCAGGGCGTCGTCGTGGGCCTCGCGCTCCTCGGCGATGGCCTGCTCGTGGGCCTCGCGCTCGGCGGCGATGCTCGCCTCGTGCGCCTCCAGCTCCTGCCGCAGCTGCTGCTCCTGCTGCTCCCTGACAGCGGTCAGCTCGGCCTCCTGACGCTCGCGAGCCTCGGACCGGTCGCGAGCCGCGAGCTCGTCGGCGCGGGCGCGCTCGCGGGCTCCCTGCTCGGCGAGCGTGGCGAGTTCGGCGCGCTGCGCCTCGAGGGCGCGGGCGATGGCCGCCTCGTGCTCCTCGCGCTCTTGCGCGATGCGATCGGCGTGCACCTGCTGCTCCGAGGCGAGCCGCCGTTCGTGCTGCTCGCGCTCCGACGAGATCGCCTCGTCGTGCTCCCGACGCTCCTGAGCGATGCGTCCGCGGAGCGTCTCCATCTCGGTCGTGAGGGCCAGGCGCTCCGCCTCGATCCGTCCCTCGAGCTCGCGCTGGCGCTCGGTGTAGCGCTCCTCGAGCTCGGCCTCCTCGCGTTGCCGCTTGGCCTCGAACTCGGCGCGGGCGCGCTCGGACTCCTGCACGAGGCGTGCGCGCTCGAGCTCTGCCTCGCGTTCGCTCTCGGCCTTCTGCCTCGCGAAGGTCTCCGCGTGCCGCTCCGTCTCGCTCCGCAGTTCGTTCGCCTCGGCCCGGGCCTCGGCGGTGATCCGCTCGATCTCCGCGCGCGTCGATGCGAGCTCCGCCTGAGCGTCGCGGTGGGCGGTCTCGCGCTCAGCGGTGGCCTCTCGAACGGCGGCGCTGCGGGTGAGCTCGGCCTCGCGGCGGGCCTCCTCGACGAGCCGTTCGCGCTCCGCATTGGCGGCCGCCGTCTGCTCTGCGAGATCGGTGCGGGCGCCGGTGATGATGATCTCCGCCTGCTCCGAGGCCGACGAGAGCAGTTCGTCGGCGCGGTTCTGCGCCTGGGTGAGCACCCGCTTCGCCTCTTCCTCTGACGAGCGGCGCAGCTTCTCGGCATCGAGATCGGCCTGGGCCATCAGACGTTGGGCATGATCCTCGGCGACCTTGAGGCTCTTCTCGACACGCAGGCCGAGACCCGAGTATCCGCTCGCCCCGAGCTCGGCGACCTGCTCCTGCAGGTCCGCGATGAGTTCTCGCTGCTCCTGCCCGACCCGAGTGGCCTGCTGATGCGCGAGCTGCAGCGATTCGAGGTGCGACTGCAGCGTGGCGATGTGCCCGGTCAGGGATCCGATGCGCTCGTCCACTTCCTCGCGGTTGTAGCCGCGGAAGGCAGGGGAGAACTGCTGGGCTGATTCGGACACGTGGCCTCCGGGAATCGAACGACGTCGTACTCGCCTGGCTGGGAGAGGGAGCACAGAGAATGAGGTCCAGATTAACGCACCCGGGTGTGCATGAGCCGGGATCCGCACAAATCCCAGCTCGCGCGGGCTCTCCCTCAGGTTTCTGTTGTGCGGGTATCCATCTCGTATCGAGAAAGCTCCGGTACCGTTGTCTGAAGAACAGTGACGCCCCAGCCGACCCCTCGGTCGAATCGCCGCCCCGGCGGCGGGCGTCGTCCACTCTTGATAAGGAGCCCCCGTGCGATATGTGCTTGCGATCGCGGCGCTGGTGATCTCCGGTGTCCTGCTGCTGCTGGGCATCGGCCAGCGTACGTTCCTCGCCGGCCCGTCCGAGATCAGTTTCCCGGTCGAGACGAACTCCGAAGCCGGTTACGCCCTCATCGACGGCGGGGAGCTCGCGAAGATGCCCGGTCAGGCGAATGTCGTGGTGCGGGGCGGTCAGGCCTTCGTCGCGACGGGGCAGACGCGCGACGTCGAGGGCTGGGTCGAGCCGTACCTGCACGCCGAGCTGACGGTGGATACGAAGCAGCAGCGCCTGCTGAGTGCGCTCGTCGCCCCGGACGTGGTCGATGCGCCCGCACCCGGAGCGGAGGCCGAAGTTCCCGCGGCCCTCGATCCTCGTGGCAGCGACCTGTGGCTCGAGGAGCGCTCCGTCGACGACGAGAGCGAGGGCGCAGACGCCAGCACCCTTCGGGTTCCGGTGGCGCTCGGAGAGGAGCAGTCGGTGCTGATCGCGTCGAACGGCGAGGACCCCGTGCCCTCCGATGTCTCGCTCGTGTGGGCGCAGGATCCCGATACGCCGTGGGCGGGTCCGCTGCTCGTGGGCGGCGGCCTCTTCGCGGTCGTCGGCGGCGTGCTCTATCTGCTCGCGATCGACCACAACCGCCGCGGCCTCGGCCCGCGCCGCGGTCGTCGCGGGCCTCTGCAGGGCATCCGCAATGCGTTCGGCCGTTCGGGCCGTCGCCGGGACACGGCGCAGGCCCCGGTCGAGAACGGCGCGGGATCCGGATCGGGATCCGCTTCGATGCGTTCCGCGCGAGGCGCCCGCGTGCGCCGCGCGGCAGCCGTTCCCGCCCTCGGCCTCGCCGCCGTGGTCGGTCTGACCGGTTGCTCGCCCAGCTACTGGCCGCAGCTCGGCCCTGAGCCGGTGAAGGAGGAGACCCCTGCGCCGACGCCCTCGTCCGCGGCGCCGGTTCCCGTGACCGATGGACAGCTGAGCCGGATCGTGCAGCGCGTTTCGGAGCTGTCGAACGAGGCCGACGACGGTCTCAACGTCGACCTGCTCGGGGAGCGGTTCACGGGCGACGCGCTGGCGCAGCGCACCGCGAACTACACGATCCGCTCGGCCATGCCGGAATACAGCGTCGTGCCGCCTCGGATCACCGATAGGGAACTCGACTACGAGCTCGTGCAGAGCACCGAGTCGTGGCCGCGCACCATCTTCGTGACGGTGGAGTCCACGAGCGGATCCGACGATCCCGCGGACGCTGTCGTCGAGGACCCCACGGCCGAGGATGCCACGGATCCCGAGGAGACCGAGGCCCCCGCGACCTCGCCCTCGCTCGCCCTCGTCCTCACGCAGGAGACCCCGCAGCAGAACTATCAGGTCTCGCGGGTGCTCGCGCTGCGCGGCGGGATCTCGATGCCGCAGGCCGCGCCGGCCGAGGAGGGGACTGCACTGCTCGCGAACGACATCGAATCGCTCGTGGCGCCGCCGGGCGAGGTCGGCGCGCAGTTCGCGGCCGTGCTGCAGGGCGGAGCCGAGGTTCCCGAAGCCGAGGCCTTCGATATCGAGGACGACACCCTGCTGAAGAACTACGGCAAGGCGCTCGCGGAGCAGGCCCAGAAGCAGTCGGACGACAAGGGGCAGTCCATGGCCTTCTCGGTCGCCGCGCGTCAGGGCGACGAGGATCCGATCGCGCTCTCGACGGGCGTCGGCGGCGCGCTGGTCGCCACGACCGTGATTGAGGAGCAGATCGTCGACGCGGCAGGCGGGCGGTACAAGCCGCAGGCGAACGGGGCCGTGACGGCCCTCTCCGGGCTCGAGGGGGAGCAGGAGCGGCTCGTGCAGGAGGTCGCGCACCAGCTGCTCTTCTACGTGCCCAGCAAGACGGACGGAAGCAAGATCCAGCTGCTCGGTGTGACGAGCGAGCTGGTGGGAGTGAGGAATTGAGCATGAGCCAGCAGATGCCCGAGCGTATTCCCGGCGGCGGGATCGACCTGAGTCACCTGGCCGCCCGAGGGCAGGCCGCCCAGGGAGGCGCTGCCGCGCCTCAGGCCGCCGCATCTCAGACCGCATCCTCGGGTGCCGCGCCCGGAGCGGGGCAGACGGTCGACGTGCCGTCGCTCGTGCTCGACGTCACCGATGCGACGTTCGAGCAGATCGCGCAGCTCTCGGCCGTGGTGCCGGTGGTCTTCGACCTGTGGGCCGAGTGGTGCCAGCCGTGCAAGACCCTGAGCCCGGTGATCGAGAAGGTCACCCGAGAGTTCGACGGCCGCGTGCTGCTCGCCAAGGTCGACGTCGATGCGAACCCCGGTCTGGCTCAGGCCTTCCAGGCGCAGTCGATTCCGACGGTCGTCGCGCTCGTGGGCGGTCGGCCGGTGCCGCTGTTCCAGGGTGCGGTGCCCGAGGCGCAGGTGCGGGAGTTCTTCGGCCAGCTCGTGCAGCTCGCCGAGCAGAACGGCGTCTCGGGTCGCGTGAGTGCTCCGGACCAGGGCGACGAGGCCCAGGTCGGCCCGTCCGAGCCCGCTGAGCCGGAGATCCCCGAAGCGCATCGCGCCGCGGTGGAGGCCGCCGAGCGCGGCGACTACGCGGCGGCGGTGACCGAGTGGGAGGCGGTGCTGGCGAAGGCTCCGGCCGACGCGGAGGCCCGCGCGGCGCTCGTGCAGATGAAGCTGCTGCAGCGTCTGCAGGGGCGCACCGCCGATGAGATCCGCTCGGCGGCGGCGGCCGATGGCGGCGACGTCGAGGCACAGCTGGCCGTCGCCGATCTCGACGTCTCGGGCGGCCATGTCGAAGACGCCTTCCTGCGCCTGCTCGATCTCTTCGCCGAGAGCACGGACGCCGATGACCGCGCAGTGATCCGCGAGCGGTTGCTGGAGCTCTTCGAGGTGGTCGGGGTCGCGGATCCGCGCGTCGCCGCTGCGCGAGGGCGTCTCGCGAATCTGCTCTACTGAGCGCCCCTGCCGGCTGCGGAGCGGGGAGCGGAAGACGGGATGACGAGAGCGGAGCCGGGCGGAGGCCGCGTACGCGCCTACCTGGACCACGCGGCGACCTCGGCGATGCCGGAGGAGGTGCTCGCCGCTTACACCGAGGCGCTGCGACTGATCGGCAACCCCGCGTCGACCCACGGTCACGGCCAGCGGGCGAGCGAGGTGCTCGAGCGGGCGCGCGAGCGGCTCTCGAGGGCGCTCGGCTGCGATCCCGCCGAGCTGATCCTCACCGGAGGCGGCACCGAGTCGATCAACCTCGCGATCAAGGGCATGTTCTGGGCAAGGCGAGCGAAGCTGGGCGGCGAGCCGGTGCTGCTGATCGCGGAGGGGGAGCACCACGCCACGATCGAGGCGGCGGAGTGGCTGCGCGACGCGCAGGGCGCTCGCCTGCGGTGGCTGCCCGTCGACGGTGAGGGTGCGCTGCACCCCGAGACGCTCGCCTCGGCCATCGCGGAGGAGGGCGCGGAGAACATCGCGCTCGTCTCGTTCCTGTGGGCGAACAACGAGGTGGGCACCGTGCAGCCGGTCGCGGAGCTGTGCCGGATCGCGGCCGAGGCCGGGGTGCCGACGCACGTCGACGCCGTGTCAGCGCTGGGTCAGCTGCCGATCGATTTCGCGGCTTCCGGGGCCTCCGCCGTGTCGGTCTCGGCGCACAAGATCGGGGGACCGGTCGGCGTCGGAGCGCTCGTGCTCGGGCGGCGCGCGGCGACCGAGCCGCTGCTGCACGGCGGCACGCAGCAGCGGGCGCGATCCGGCACTCAGGATGTCGCGGGAGCCGTCGCATTCGCCGCCGCCATCGACCTCGCGGTCGATGCCGACGGGCGCCCGGATCAGGCCCGCACGGCACGACTCGCGGCGCTGCGCGACCGGCTCATCTCGGGCGTGCGCGCGATCGACCCCGCAGCGGTGCTGCGCGGGCCGGAGCCCGATCCGAGTGCCGCCCCAAGCTCAGGGCCGGTGCCGGGCGAAGGACCGAACCGGCTTCCCGGTAATGCCCATTTCACCTTTCCAGGCTGCCAGGGCGACTCGCTCGTGTTCCTGCTCGACGCCGCGGGTGTGTCGGTCTCGGTCGGTTCGGCGTGCAGGGCGGGCGTGGCCGAGATCTCGCACGTGCTGCTCGCGATGGGGGTCCCGGAGTCGGAGGCGGCTGGAGCGCTGCGCTTCACGCTCGGCCCGGATACGCGCGACGACGAGGTCGATGCGTTGCTCGACACCCTCCCGAGAGCGCTCGAGCGGGCGCGCGCGGCGGGCCTCTCGTAGGGCGGCTCCCGCCCCGCCCAGACGAGCATCGCAGCCCCCGTGCCGACCGGTACTCCTCGGGCGGATCGGCGCCCTCGCCCGCCCCTCAGGTGCCGTCGAGATACGAATTTTGCAGGCGGATCCGCCGTCCTGCATGCGAAACCCGTATCTCGATGGGTCGTGTGCGAGAGAGATCCTCGGCTCGTAGGCGGCGGAGACGGAGAGCGCGTAAAATGGTCCGGATGAAGATTCTGGCGGCGATGAGCGGGGGCGTGGACTCCGCGGTGGCGGCGGCGCGGGCCGTCGAAGCGGGGCACGATGTGGTGGGGGTTCACCTCGCACTCAGTCGCATGCCCGGCACGCTGCGCACCGGCTCCCGCGGCTGCTGCACGATCGAGGACGCGATGGACGCCCGCCGTGCCGCGAACCTGCTCGGCATCCCCTTCTACGTGTGGGATCTCAGCGAGCGGTTCAAGGAGGACGTGGTCGACGACTTCATCGCCGAGTACGCCGCCGGTCGCACCCCCAACCCCTGCATGCGCTGCAATGAGAAGATCAAGTTCGCAGCCCTGCTCGACAAGGCGATCGCGCTCGGCTTCGACGCCGTCGCGACGGGTCACTACGCCACGCTCGAGGAGGGGCCGAACGGCCGCGAGCTGCACCGTGCGAGTGCCTGGGCGAAGGATCAGTCGTACGTGCTCGGCGTGCTGACCGAGCGGCAGCTCGCGCACTGCTATTTCCCGCTGGGAGACACACCCTCGAAAGAGTTGATCCGGGCGGAGGCCGAGGATCGCGGGCTGCAGGTCGCGCAGAAGCCCGACAGCCATGACATCTGCTTCATCCCCGACGGCGACACACGGGGCTGGCTCTCGGAGCACCTCGAACGTGAGCCGGGCGAGATCCTCGACGAGTCAGGGGAGGTGGTCGGCAGGCACGACGGCGCGCACGGGTACACCGTGGGGCAGCGTCGCGGGCTGCAGCTCGGCCGCCCGGCGCCCGACGGGCAACCCCGATACGTGCTGTCGATCCGCCCCGTCTCCAATCAGGTCGTCGTCGGCCCGAAGCAGAGCCTCGCCATCGGGCGCATCGCCGGCGGCCGGTTCAGCTGGGCGGGCGACCCCGGTTTCGACGTGAGCGATTCCTTCGACTGCGAGGTGCAGATCCGGGCGCACGCCGACCCGGTGCCCGCGCGGGCGAGGCTGGAGCCGATCGTCGAGTCCGAGCGCACCGAGCAGCATCGTGCCGACGCCACTCACGAGGTGGTCGTGGATATCGATCTGGAGCGGGCCGAGCCGCTGCTTGGAGTCGCCCCGGGGCAGACGGCGGTCATCTATGTCGGCACCCGGGTGCTCGGTCAGTTCACGATCGATCGCGCGCTGCCGGCGACGGCGCGCGAGATGTCGTCGTGACCCGCGCAAATGTCGGGGGTCGCTTCTAGACTTGAGGCGTGAACGAGAACACGCAGATCCCGACCGACTTCGATGATGCTCGCGCCGAGGCCGAGCGCCTCAGCGGTGAGATCGAGCGCCTGCGGCGCGCATATTACTCTGAGGCGACGAGCCTCGTCTCCGACGCCGAGTACGACGAGATGTTCCATCGCCTCGAAGCGCTCGAGCGCGCGTACCCCGAGCTCGCGGGGCAGGACAGCCCGACGCGCGAGGTGGGCGCCGCTGTCGTCTCGGCCGGGTTCCCCGAGCACGAGCACGCCGAGCGCATGCTCAGTCTCGACAACGTCTTCTCGATCGACGAGTTCCGAGAGTGGGCCGAGAAGACGCGGGCCGCGGCGGGGCGGGATGTGCGATGGCTCTCCGAGCTGAAGATCGACGGCCTGGCGATCAGCCTCGCCTACCGGAACGGCGTGCTCGAGACGGCGACGACGCGCGGCGACGGCCGGGTCGGGGAGGACATCACGGAGAACGTCGAACTGATCCCCGTGATCCCGCGCGAACTGCGCGGCGACGGCATCCCCGAGTTCTTCGAGGCGCGCGGCGAGGTATTCCTCAGCCGAGAAGACTTCGAGGCGCTCAACGAGCGTCAGCACGAGTTGCAGCGCGAGTTCGCGGCTGAGCAGCGGGCGAAGGGAGTGCCCGATGAGCGCATCACGATCCGCTACCCGGAGTTCGCGAATGCGCGCAATACCGCCGCGGGCAGCCTGCGCCAGCGAGCCGAGAAGAAGAGCGCGGCTGAGCGCGCGCTGATGCGGGATCGGCTGGGGCGGCTCTCGCTCTACGTGCACGGCATCGGGGCCTGGCAGCACCCCGACTTCGAGAACCAGTCGGACGCCTACCGTCTGCTCGGCGAGTGGGGGTTGCCGGTGTCGCCCCACTCGCGCGTGTTCGACACGATCGATGAGGTGGCCGCGTTCATCGCCGATCGCGGCGAGCATCGGCATGATGTGGAGCACGATATCGACGGCATCGTCGTGAAGGTCGATGAGCTCGAGCTCCACGCCGAACTGGGGGAGACGAGCCGCGCTCCGCGCTGGGCGATCGCATACAAGTACCCGCCCGAGGAGGTGCACACGCGTCTCATCGACATCCGGGTGGGCGTCGGCCGCACGGGGCGGGCGACGCCGTACGCGGTGATGGAGCCGGTGAAGGTCGCGGGTTCGACGGTGCGACAGGCCACGCTGCACAACCAGCAGGTGGTCAAGGCGAAGGGGGTGCTCATCGGCGACACCGTCGTGCTGCGTAAGGCGGGCGACGTGATCCCCGAGGTGCTCGGCGCCGTGCTCGAGCTGCGCGACGGCAGTGAGGTCGAGTGGCGCATGCCCGAACGCTGCCCAGAGTGCGGAACGCCCCTGCGGCCCATGAAGGAGGGCGACATCGACCTGCGCTGCCCGAACGCGCGAGCGTGCCCTGCCCAGGTGCGCGGTCGTGTCGAGCACATCGGATCGCGCGGGGCGCTCGACATCGAGGTGCTCGGCGAGATCACGGCCGCAGCGCTCACGCAGCCCGAGACCCCGTCCCAGCCCCCGCTCGAGACCGAGGCCGGGCTGTTCGACCTGACCCTCGACGAGCTCGTTCCCATCACGGTCATCGTGCGCGACAGCGAGACCGGTGAACCCGTGATCGACGAGGAGACGGGCGAGGCGCGCAGGCGCTCTCCGTTCCAGCGGGTCGTGCTCGCCTATCCGCCCGAGGCCGAGGGGCTCGATGCGACCGCGCGTCGGAAAGCGGGGTACCGCAAGAACCACCGGGTGATCCTGCCCTCGAAGGACGCCGAGACCTTCCTGGCCGAGCTCGAGAAGGCGAAGACGAAGCCGCTGTGGCGACTGCTCGTCGCCCTGAACATCCGCCACGTCGGCCCGGTCGCTGCGAGGGCCCTCGGAGACTGGTTCGGATCGCTCGACGCCATCCGCGCGGCCTCGGTGGAGGAGCTCTCGGAGGTCGACGGAGTGGGCGGCATCATCGCGGAGTCGCTCAAGGAGTGGTTCGAGGTCGACTGGCATCGCGAGATCGTGGATCGGTGGGCGGCCGCCGGAGTGCAGTGGGCCACGCCCGGCCATCCCGGTCCCGGAGCGGCCGCCGCCGAGGGAGGGGTGCTGGCCGGGCTGACGGTGGTCGCCACCGGGTCGCTCGAGGGGTTCACCCGAGACGGGGCGAAAGAGGCGATCATCCAGGCGGGCGGGAAGGCGGCCTCGAGTGTCTCGAAGAAGACGGACTACGTGGCCGCCGGGCCGGGAGCCGGGTCGAAGCTGGCGAAGGCCGAGGAGCTCGGCATCCCGGTGCTGAACGCCGAGCAGTTCGGCGTTCTCGTCACGGAGGGTCCCGACGCTCTCGACCTCTGACGGGGCTCTGCTCAGCTTCACCCCGCGGGTGAAAACTCATGCGAGTTATCCACATTAGTCGTTTTTCGTTCCGGGCCGATCCTCGTCGTTCACTAAAGTGAGGTCTCAGCGGGCTCGATGCAACGCCCGAATCGAACACCTCGGAAGGGAACGACGATGCTTCAGAAGACCCCGCCGCCCGTTCGCGCCGAATGGGCCGGGCAGGACCCCCTGCTCACCGATTACTACGACGCCGAGTGGGGGATGCCGGTGACCGACGACGCGGGGGTCTTCGAGCGTCTGAGCCTCGAAGCGTTTCAGGCCGGGCTCGCCTGGATCACGGTACTGCGCAAACGGGAGGCGTTCCGGGCCGCGTTCGCGGGTTTCGATCCCGAGCGGGTCGCCGTCTTCGACGACGCCGCCGTCGAGCGGCTGCTCGCCGACAGCGGCATCATCCGCAACCGACGCAAGATCACGGCCACCATCGAGAACGCCCGCGCGGCCCTCCGCCTGCGCGAGGAGACGGGGGAGGGCCTCGCGCAGCTGGTCTGGTCGTACATGCCGGAGCGCACGCCGACCCCCGAGACCGACGCCGCCGTGCCCCGCACCTCGGCCGAGTCCGCCGCTCTCGCGAAAGAACTCAAGCGCCGCGGGTTCAAGTTCGTGGGCCCGACCACCGTCTACGCGCTCATGTGCGCCATCGGCGTCGTCGACGCGCACCTGCTGAGTAGCCACCGCCGCGGCTGTTCTGGGCTCTGGCACCCGGACGGCGCGCGCAGGGCGGCCCCCGAGTTCGGCGCCGCGCAGAAGGAGGGCGGAGCTGGCGGCGCGGGCAGGTATGGTGCGGGATATGACTCCTGACACCTTCCGAGAGCATCCGGTGCGTTGGATCCTCGCCGCGCTTGTGCTGCTCCCGCTGCTCACCATGATCGGAACCTACGCCTGGGTGCATCACGCGAACAACCGTGTCGCGCGGCATATCGAACAGCGGCTGCTCGATCTGCCGCTGCCGCCCGGCGCAGAGCTCGTCGACTCCGTCTGGGCAGCGCAGCGCCTGGCCGGCGCCGGGAACGGAATGGAGTACTACGGGGCCTTGCTGATCCGCAGCGATCACAGTGTTGCCGGTCTCCAGGTGTACTACTCGGCGCAGCCGGGCGACCAGTACGTCAGCGCGGCAGACGATGAGCTCCTGCACCGCCGGACGCTGCTGTTCGAAGACGAGCACGATCTTCAGCAGCCGGGCCTCTTCTTGGTCATCGCATCGGGGGAGGCCCCGAACGAGCTGCACCGGCAGCTCGATCTCCGGGGGCACTGAGGCTCGCACCGAGCCCGCCTCGGTAGGATGGTGTGGTTCACCTCTTCACCACACGATGGAGCAGCATGCCTGACACCCCCGCGGCAGTATCTGCCGGGGCGAGCGGCGAGATCACGGCGGAGACCGTGCAGCATCTCGCCGGCCTCGCCCGGATCGCCCTCACCGATGCCGAGATCGAATCGCTCACCACCGAGCTCGACTCGATCCTCACCAATATCGCCAAGGTCAGCGAGGTCGCACGCGAGGACGTGCCCGCCACGAGCCACCCGATCCCGCTGAGCAACGTGACGCGCCCCGACGAGGTCGCCGATGTGCTCACCCGTGAGCAGGCTCTGGCGAACGCGCCCGAGGCGAGCGAGGGCATGTTCCGGGTTTCGTCGATCCTCGGTGAAGAGCAGTAGGGGGCCGCGATGAGTGAACTGATTGCACTGACCGCGGCCGAGCTGGCCGCGAAGCTGTCCTCCGGGGAGGTTTCCTCCGAGGAGGCGACGCGCGCCCACCTCGACCGCATCTCCGCGGTTGACGGAGAGCTGAACGCCTTCCTCGCCACCGATGCCGAGGCGTCCCTCGCCGCCGCTCGCGACATCGATGCGCGCCGTGCCGGAGGGGAGTCGCTCGGCGAGCTCGCCGGCGTGCCGCTCGCCGTGAAGGACGTGCTGGTGACCACCGACATGCCCTCCACCTCGGGTTCGAGGATTCTCGAGGGCTACCGCTCGCCCTACGACGCGACCGCGGTCGCCAGGGCGCGGGCAGCCGGCCTCATCAACATCGGCAAGACCAACATGGACGAGTTCGCGATGGGCTCGTCGACCGAGAACTCCGCGTACGGCCCCACCCGCAATCAGTGGGACGCCGAGCGTGTACCCGGCGGCTCGGGCGGCGGCTCGGCCGTGGCGGTCGGCGCCTTCGAGGCCCCGCTCGCGCTCGGCTCGGATACCGGCGGCTCGATCCGGCAGCCCGCCGCGCTCACGGGCACCGTGGGCGTCAAACCGACGTACGGCGGCGTCAGCCGCTACGGCGCGATCGCACTCGCCTCCTCGCTCGATCAGATCGGACCGTGCGCGCGCACCGTGCTCGACACCGCACTGCTGCACGACGTGATCGCGGGTCACGATCGGCACGACTCGACCTCGCTCGACTTCGCCTGGCCCTCGATGGCCTCCGCGGCACGCGGTGGCGCCGATCCCTCCACGCTCAAGGGGCTGCGCGTCGGTGTGGTGAAGCAGCTCATGGTCGACGGCCTGCAGGCGGGCGTCAAGGCCCGCTTCGACGAGGCGCTCGCGCTCCTCGCCGAGCAGGGCGCGGAGGTCGTCGAGATCGACGCCCCCCACTTCGAGTACGCGGTCGCCGCCTACTACCTGATCCTCCCCGCGGAGGCCTCCAGCAACCTCGCGAAGTACGACTCCGTGCGCTTCGGCCTGCGCGTCACGCCCGAGGGAGGCGGCACGGTCGAGAGCGTGATGAGCGAGACCCGTGCCGCCGGCTTCGGCACCGAGGTGAAGCGACGCATCATCCTCGGCACCTACGCCCTCTCGGCCGGTTACTACGATGCGTACTACGGCAGTGCACAGAAGGTACGCACGCTCATCCAGCGCGACTTCGCCTCCGCTTTCGAACAGGTCGATGTGATCGCGTCTCCGACGGCGCCCACCACCGCCTGGAGGCTCGGCGAGCACGCGGGCGACCCGATGCGGGATTACTTGAACGACGCCACGACCATCCCCGCGAACCTCGCCGGGCTCCCCGGTCTCAGCCTGCCCATCGGCACCGCGAGCGAGGACGGCCTGCCCGTCGGCCTGCAGCTCATGGCGCCGGCGTTCGAGGACGCGCGCCTGTACCGCGCGGGGTCGGCGATCGAGGGCCTCATCGCTCAGCGAGACGGCTCGCCGTTCTGGGCTCAGGCCCCTTCCCTTGCAGGCGCACCGACCGGAGAGGCGGCGAACTGATGGCCAAGACCAAGCTGATGGACTTCGACAAGGCGCTCGAGCTCTTCGAGCCGGTGATCGGCCTCGAGGTGCACGTCGAGCTCAACACCAAGACGAAGATGTTCTCGTCGGCGCCCAACGCGTTCGGCTCCGACCCCAACACCAACCTGACCCCGGTGTGCCTCGGCCTGCCCGGCGCGCTGCCCGTGGTCAACGAGCAGGCGGTGCGTCACTCGATCAGCCTCGGGCTGGCGCTCGGCTGCGAGATCGCCGAGGTCTCGGGCTTCGCCCGCAAGAACTACTTCTACCCCGACATGGCGAAGAACTACCAGATCTCGCAGTACGACGACCCGATCGCGCACGACGGCTCCGTCGAGATCGAGATCGCCTCCGGCCGCGTCGTGCACGTGCCGATCGAGCGGGCGCACATGGAGGAGGACGCCGGCAAGCTCACCCACGTGGGCGGGTCGACCGGACGCATCCAGGGCGCCGAGTACTCGCTCGTCGACTACAACAGGGCGGGTGTGCCGCTGGTCGAGATCGTCACCCGCCCCGTCTTCGGCGGTGAGGCCGATACTCCCGAGATCGCGGCGGCCTACGTGGCGACCATCCGCGAGATCGTGATCGCCCTCGGCATCTCCGACGCGCGCATGGAGCGCGGCAACCTGCGCTGCGACGCCAACGTCTCGCTGCGTCCCCGCGGCAACGAGGGCGCCGGTATGTCGGTGCTCGGCACGCGCACCGAGACCAAGAACGTGAACTCGCTGCGCTCGATCGAGCGCGCGGTACGCTTCGAGATCCAGCGCCAGGCGCAGATCCTCGCGGACGGCGGTTCCATCACCCAGGAGACCCGTCACTGGCACGAGGACACGGGGGAGACCTCTCCCGGCCGCCCGAAGAGCGACGCCGATGACTACCGCTACTTCCCGGAGCCGGATCTGGCGCCGCTGACGCCGTCGCGAGAGCTGGTCGAGGAGCTGCGGGCCGCGCTGCCCGAGCACCCGACGCTGCGGCGTCGTCGCCTACGCGATTCCTGGGGCTTCTCGGCACTCGAGTTCCAGGACGTCATCAACGCCGGGCTGCTCACCGCGATCGAGTCCACGGTCGAGGCGGGCGTGCCGCCGCAGACCGCTCGCAAGTGGTGGACCGGGGAGATCGCGCGCATCGCGAACGAGCGCGCGGCTGCCCCGACCGACCTCATCACCCCGCAGCAGATCGCCTCGGTCGTGGAACTCGTCGATGCCGGTACCCTCAACGACAAGCTCGCTCGTCAGGTGATCGCCGGCATCATCGACGGCGAGGGCACCGCCTCCGAGATCGTCGAGGCGCGCGGGCTCGCGATCGTCTCCGACGACGGCGCACTCATCGAGGCCGTCGATGCGGCGCTCGCCGAGCAGCCCGACGTGCTCGCGAAGATCCGCGACGGCAAGGTGCAGGCGGCCGGTGCCATCATCGGCGCCGTGATGAAGGCGATGCGCGGCCAGGCCGACGCGGCTCGCGTGCGCGAGCTCGTGCTGGAGCGGGCTGCGGAGTAGCTCGTCCGCGTGACGACGCCCGGTACGGGCAGAGAGGCAACACATATGTACTTCATCGTGGTGAAATACCAGGTCAAGCCCGAGTTCGCAGAGGTGTTCATCGAGCGCACCGCCGAGTTCACCGAGGCCACCCGCGCCGAGCCGGGCAACCTCTGGTTCGAGTGGTCGCGCAGCGTCGAGGATCCGAACGAGTTCGTGCTCGTCGAAGCGTTCCTCGACGACGACGCAGCGAGTGCGCACGTGAACTCCGAGCACTTCCCGAAGGGGCTCGAGGCGATGCGCCCGTTGCTCGTCAGCACCCCGAGGATCGTATCTCGCAAGGTCGAAGGCAGCGGGTGGGACGAGATGGGCGAGCTCAAGATCAGGTGACCGCGTCGGCCCCGCGGGTCGAGCCGTTCCCGCCCGCAGCGCGGGTCGGCGGCGCCGGACCTCGCCGGATCCGGATCCGGCTCCCGTAGACTCGGAGGACCGGATCCGCGCCGCGGGCGTTGCCCGCGCGGCGCACCGTCACCGAGGAGGCATGCCATGTCAGACACCGCTGAAGCCGACAGTACCGCAGCGAACGAGGGGGAGCACTCGACCCGGGGCTCATACGTGACGAGCGGGGCCGAGTTCACGCGCGACACCAACTACATCGAGGATCGGATCGTCGCCGACCCGGCTGCGGTGCGGGCGCTTCCCGCGCCGCCGCCGTCGAAGATCGGAACGCTGGGCTACGGACTCCGCGAGGGCGCCGAGGCCTGGCCCGTGGAACCGGGTCGCTATCGGCTGATCGCGGCGAACGCGTGCCCGTGGGCCAATCGCACCGTGATCGTACGGCGTCTGCTGGGACTCGAGGATGCGCTCTCGCTGGGCCGCCCGGGCCCGACCCACGACGCGCGATCCTGGACCTTCGATCTCGACCCCGACGGGCGCGACCCCGTGCTCGGCACGGAGCGTCTGCAGCAGAACTATTTCGCCCGCTTTCCCGCATATCCGCGCGGGATCACGGTGCCCGCGATCGTCGACATCCCGAGCGGTGGAGTGGTGACGAACGACTACCCGCAGATCACGCTCGACTTCTCGACCGAGTGGCGCGAGTTCCACCGCGAGGGCGCCCCCGACCTGCTGCAGGGACGCTTCGATGAGATGCGCCCCGTGATCGAGCGGGTGTTCACGGAGGTCAACAACGGGGTCTACCGATGCGGCTTCGCCGGCAGCCAGGAAGCCTACGACGCCGCCTACGCACGGCTGTGGGAGGCCCTCGACTGGCTCGAGGAGCGGCTCGCCACGCGTCGCTACCTCATGGGCGGCACGATCACGGAGGCCGACGTGAGACTGTTCACCACGCTGGCCCGGTTCGATCCGGTCTATCACGGGCATTTCAAGACGAATCGGAACAAGCTCGCCGAGATGGATAACCTCTGGGGCTACGCGCGCGATCTCTTCCAGACCCCCGGCTTCGGCGACACGATCGACTTCGTGCAGATCAAGCAGCACTACTACATCACGCACGAGGACGTGAATCCGACACGGATCGTGCCGGCGGGGCCGGAGCTCGGCAACTGGCTCGATCCTCACGGGCGCGAGCGCCTCGGGGGAGAGCCGTTCGGCGACGGCACGCCTCCCGACGAGGTGCTGGAGAGCGAGCGGATCGCCGCCGGACACAACCCGCTGTATCCGCTCGACGCCGGGTAGACGCACCGAAGGGCTCGGGGACCGCCGGTCCCCGAGCCCTTCTCAGGCGCGACTAGTTGACGTCCTCGTCCACCCAGTCCATCGACTTGGTGACCGCCTTGCGCCAGTTGCGCAGCTGACGGTCGCGCTCTGCGCCGTCCATCTCGGGCTCCCAGCGCCGATCCTCCTGCCAGTTGGCCGAGAGGTCGTCGAGGCCGTTCCAAAAGCCGACCGCGAGGCCCGCGGCGTAGGCTGCGCCGAGCGCGGTCGTCTCGGCGACCACGGGGCGCACCACCGGCACACCGAGCACGTCGGCCTGGAACTGCATGAGCGCATTGTTCGCGACCATGCCGCCGTCGACCTTGAGCTCGGTGAGGTCGACCCCGGCGTCGGCGTTGACCGCGTCGAGCACGTCGCGCGTCTGGAAGGCGACCGCCTCGAGCGCGGCGCGAGCGATGTGGCCCTTGTTCGCGTAGCGGGTGAGGCCCACGATGGCGCCGCGGGCGTCGGGGCGCCAGTAGGGAGCGAACAGACCGGAGAAGGCCGGCACGATGTAGACGCCGCCGTTGTCGGGCACGCTCGCCGCGAGCTCCTCGACCTGGGGAGCGGATTCGATGATCCCAAGCTGATCGCGCAGCCACTGGATGAGCGAGCCCGTCACCGCGATCGAACCCTCGAGCGCGTAATGCGTGGGTGCATCGCCGAGCTTGTAGCCGACCGTGGTGAGCAGTCCGTTCTTCGAGTGGACGATCTCCTCGCCCGTGTTGAAGATGAGGAAGCAGCCCGTGCCGTAGGTGTTCTTCGACTCGCCGGCCTGGAAGGCCGCCTGTCCGAAGGTGGCCGCCTGCTGGTCGCCCAGAATGCCGGCGATGGGAGTCTCGCGGAGCAGCGACGAGTCCTCGGCGTGGCCGTAGACCTCGGAGGACGACTTGATCTCGGGCATCATCGAGCGCGGCACGCCGAAGACCTCGAGGATGTCGTCGCGCCACTCGAGCGTCTCGAGGTCCATGAACAGGGTGCGCGATGCGTTGGTGACGTCGGTGGCGTGCACGCCGCCGTCGACGCCGCCGGTGAGGTTCCACAGCACCCAGCAGTCCGTGGTGCCGAAGAGCAGGTCGCCGGCGTCCGCGGCCTCGCGAGCGCCCTCGACGTTCTCGAGGATCCAGGCGATCTTGGTGCCCGAGAAGTAGGTCGCGAGGGGCAGGCCGACGATGTCCTTGAACCGGTCGGTGCCGCCGTCTGCTGCGAGGCGGTCGACGATGTCCTGCGTGCGCGTGTCCTGCCACACGATCGCGTTGTACACCGGCTTGCCGGTCTTCTTGTTCCAGACGACCGCGGTCTCGCGCTGGTTGGTGATACCGACCGCCGCGATGTCGTGGCGGGTGAGGTCGGCGCGGCCGAGCGCGATGCCGATCACCTCCTGCACGTTCTGTCAGATCTCGGATGCATCGTGCTCGACCCAGCCGGCCTGCGGCATGATCTGCTCGTGCTCCTTCTGGCCGACGGAGATGATGGATCCCGCGCGGTCGAAGATGATGGCACGGCTCGAGGTCGTGCCCTGATCGATGGCGATGACGTACTTGGACATGGAGTTCCTTTCGAAGCGGCGAGGCGGCGGTGCGTCGCCGTGGTGGGAGGAGAGACGGCCATGGACCTCCGGGGCCGTCTCTCCGCTGAGATCGGTGCTGCTGGGGCCGGGGCCTCAGCCCCGGCCTCGACGAGCGGTTACGCCAGCGAGAGCAGCGCGGGAGCCGCGAAGGCCGCGATCGCGCCGCCCACGAGCGGGCCGAAGACCGGCACCCACGAGTAGCCCCAGTCGCTGCCGCCCTTGCCCTTGATCGGCAGGATCGCGTGAGCGATGCGGGGGCCGAGGTCACGGGCGGGGTTGATGGCGTAGCCGGTGGGGCCACCGAGGGATGCGCCGATGCCGACGACGAGCAGAGCGACGGGCAGCGCGGTCAGCGGTCCGAGGCCGCCGGGCACGCCCACGTTGACGTCGCCGTAGTCGGCGAACGCGAGGATCACGAACACGAGTACGAACGTCGCGATGACCTCGGTGACGAAGTTGGCTCCGTACGAGCGGATTGCCGGACCCGTCGAGAAGACGCCGAGCTTCGCCGCGGCATCGGGTTCATCGTCGAAGTGCTGCTTGTACGCGGCCCAGCAGAGGATCGCGCCGATGATCGCGCCGATCATCTCCGCGGCGAACGCCACGAAGAACATCGGGGCGTCGATGGTGCCGGCGATCCAGAGACCGAGTCCGACGGCCGGGTTGATGATCGCGCCGGAGTAGGCGGAGGCGAGCACGCCCGCGAAGACCGCGAGGCCCCAGCCCCAGTTCACCATGAGGAACCCTCCGGCATTGCCCTTGGTCTTGGCGAGTGCGACGTTCGCGACCACGCCGCAGCCGAGCAGTACCAGCATCGCGGTTCCGACCAGTT
Organism: Leucobacter holotrichiae; assembly: GCF_055791005.1. Classification (NCBI taxonomy): domain Bacteria; kingdom Bacillati; phylum Actinomycetota; class Actinomycetes; order Micrococcales; family Microbacteriaceae; genus Leucobacter; species Leucobacter holotrichiae. The sequence continues at coordinate 482,658 of NZ_JBVUAC010000001.1, read as the reverse complement.
CGGAGAGGAAGTACAGTCCGAGATTGATTTCCATTGTTGTCTCCATTGACCTTTCGGGTGCACCTCACCCGCGCCGCCGTGGCGCTTCGGAGGAGAGAGTAGGGAGTAGAGAAGTGAATCCGAGCCGGGGATCCGGCCCGACGAAGGGGAGCGAGTCGCTCACCCGCTGATGAATGACCCTCCCTTCGACGGATCGATACGATGCGCTTCTCGCAGCAGTTCGATCGTGCGTTCCACCTCTGCCGCGATCGTACCCTCATTCCACCCGAGAGCGGGAGCGATCGCGTTCGCGGCGGCGCGCACGCGCTCCTCGGTGAGTCCGCCGACGAAGGCGATCGAGGTGCGCCGCAGCAGCAGATCGTCGAGGTGCACGACCTGCTCGGTCGCGGCGAGGTGGGCGAGTTCGGCTGCGGTGTAGCCGGGAAGCTCGGGCAGTTCGGGATCCTGCTCGGGCGTGGCCGCGAGCACCTCGGTGGCGCGGGTGCCGTATCGGTCGAGGAGCACGGCGACGCGCCCGCGGTCACGGCCGTCCGAGTGCGCAGCGAGCCAGCGCAGGCGAGCCGCCGCGTCGACCGGATAGCCGTCGCCGCCGCCGATGGCGAGCTTCTCGGTGTTGAGGCGCCGCTGCTTGCCGAGGTGCGCCATCGCCTCGTTGGAGAGGTGCTCGGCGAGGGCGCGGAATGTGGTCCACTTGCCTCCCACCAGGCTGAGCACCGGCACTGAGCGGTTCTCGGTGGGCACGATGCGGTAGTCGCGCGAGACGAAGCCGGGGGCGGTGTCGTCGTGCCGGGGAAGCGGGCGGATGCCCGAGAAGGAGTAGACGATGTGCGAGCGGTCGACCGAGATCTTCGGGAAGACGTGGTGCACGAGGTCGAAGAAGTAGTCGACCTCCTCCTCCGTGCAGACGACGGGCTTCGACGGATCGGCATCGATGTCGGTCGTGCCGACGAGCACCCGGTTCTTGAGGGGGTAGATCAGCACGATGCGGCCGTCGGAGTGCTCGAAGAAGATCTCTCGACCGCCGGTCGCAGCGAGCAGTTCGGGGTGGTCGAGTACGATGTGGGAGCCCTTGGTGCCGCCCATGTAGCGCGTGGTGTCGCCGAGCGCCTCGTTCGTGATGTCGGTCCAGGGGCCGCTGGTGTTGAGCACCAGGCGCGCGGTGAAGTCGAACTCCTCGCCCGTGGTCTCGTCGCGCAGCCGCACGCCGTTCTCGGCGCTGCCGACCGCCGGCAGGTAGTTCGCGGCCCGGGCGCGGTCTCCGCCGGCGAGCAGACCGTCGTTCAGCACGTCGAGCGCGAGGCGCTCGGGATCGTGCATCGAGGCGTCGTAGTAGGTCGCGGTGTACTTGAGGTTCGAATTGAGCTGCGGCAGCTCCTTGAGCGACTCGCGGCGTCCGAGGAAGCGGTGACGCGGTACCTGCCCGCCGCCGCGCGAGAATGTGTCGTAGATCATCAGGCCGATCTTGATGAGCGCGGCACCGCGCTCGTTCGGCTTCCCCCGGCCGTGGGTGACGAGCAGACGGAACGGCGCGGAGAGGATGCCCGAGAAGGTCGAGAAGATCGGAATCGTGGTGCGCAGGGGCTGCACGTAGTGCGGTGCGTTGCGTACGAGACGGTTGCGTTCGGTCACCGACTCCTTGACGAGGCGGAACTCGCCGTTCTCGAGATAGCGGATGCCGCCATGCACCATGTGGCTGGACGCCGACGATGCCCCGGAGACGAAATCGCCTCGCTCCACGAGGGCGACGTCGATGCCCTGCAGTGCCAGTTCGCGGAAGGTCGCGATGCCGTTGATGCCGCCGCCGATGATGAGCACGTCCGCGTGCGGTCGCGCGCGAAGCTGCTCGACTGACGGGCGAGAGATTGCTGTGCGCTCGTTCATTTCCAGAACCTTTCGAGTCTGTTTCCGCCAGAATGCTCCACTCGTGAACCGAATTGCAAAGTAGTTGCACATATGTGCAGAATGATGTCGGAACGGAGGCTCGACACATGGTCGGACGGCAGAGTCCTGCGAAAACGCGCGATGCACTGCGTGCGGCGCAGCTCTACTATCAGCAGAACCTCACCATGGAGGCGATCGCCGAGGACCTGCGGGTCTCCCGATCCTCCGTCTCCCGGCTCCTGGCGCACGCCCGCGCGACGGGCCTCGTGGAGATCCGCATCCATTCGCCCCAGGAGGCGCGCTCCCGGATCGAGCAGCGCTTCTCCGAGAGGTACGGGATCGCCGCCCACGTCGTGCCCGGCTCGGAGCGCCAGTCCGAGAACGAGCGCCTGGAGCGCACGGCCCAGGCCGCGGCTCAGCTCATCGCGACGGCGGTCGTTCCCCGCACCACCATCGGCGTGGCCTGGGGATCCACCACCAGCGCGGTGGCGCGCAGTCTCGGGCGCAAGCCCACCGCCGAGACGCGAGTGGTGCAGATGAACGGAGCCGCGAACGGGCGCACGACCGGCGTCTCGTACGCGACTGGACTGCTCGGCGGTTTCGCGAACGCGTTCTCCGCGGAGGTCTTCGAGTTCCCCGTGCCCGCGATCTTCGACGACCCTGCCACGCGCACTGCGCTGTGGCGCGAGCGCGCAGTGAGCCGGGTGATCGATCTGCAGGCCGCCGTCAACCTGTTCGTCTTCGGACTGGGGTCCCGCATCGGCGACCCCAGGTCCCATATCTACTCGGGCGGATACCTCGGCGCCGACGATCTGCGTGCTCTCGTGGAGCAGAGCGTGGTCGGGGACTGCGCCACGGTGTTCTACCGATCCGACGGCCGCACCGAGGGCATCCCGCTGAACGAGCGCTCCAGCGGGCCGCCCTTCGACGTGGTGCGCCGCATCCCGCAGCGCCTCTGCGTCGTGTCGGGCGCGGCCAAGCGGGACAGCCTGCGCGGTGCTCTGGCGGCGGGCATCATCACCGACCTCGTCGTGGACGAGAGTCTCGCCCGACAGGTGCTCATGGCCGAGAGCGCCGCGGCGTGAGAGGATGGCGGCCATGAGCGAGGGCCGACGCGAGACCGTCTCGCCGGCGCCGGACGGGAATCGGAGCTCCGCCTCCATTCTGCACGTGGACATGGACTCGTTCTTCGTCTCGGTCGAACTCCTCGACCGGCCCGAACTGCGCGGGCTGCCGGTGGCCGCAGCGCACGACACCGCTCGTTCGGTCGTATCGAGCGCGAGCTACGAGGCGAGGCGCTTCGGCGTGCGGTCCGCGATGCCCGTCGCGCGAGCCAAGCAGCTCTGCCCGCAGCTGATCCTCGTGGCGCCTGTCTTCGAGAAGTACCGCCGCGCCTCAAAGCAGGTCATGGCGATCTTCGAGGAGTTCACGCCGCTGGTCGAGCCGCTGAGTATCGACGAGGCGTTCCTCGATGTCGCGGGATCGGTGCGGCTGTTCGGCCCGCCCGCGGAGATCGCCCGTCAGCTGCGCGAGAGGGTGCGCGAGCGCACCGGCCTTCCCGCATCGGTCGGGCTGGCCGGCACGAAGTTCGTGGCGAAGCTCGCCTCGCAGCGCGCCAAGCCCGATGGCGTGCTCGAGGTGCCGCCCGAGCGCACACTGGAGTTCCTGCACCCGTTGCCCATCGAAGCGATGTGGGGAGTGGGGCGAGCGACCTCGCGAGCGCTGCAGGCCCGCGCGATCCGCACGGTCGCGGACCTCGCGAGGGAGCCGCTGCCGTCGCTCGAGCGGATCGTCGGAGCCGCGAATGCCCATCGGCTGCACGAGCTCGCGAACGGTCGCGATGCACGGCGCGTCGAGACCTCGCGGGTGGAGAAGAGCATCGGGCACGAGGAGACCTTCGCGGTCGATGTGCGCGACGGCGAGAAGCTGCAGCGCGAGCTGCTGCGGCTCGCGACGCGCACGGGAGAGCGGCTGCGCGCCGCGGGAGCGGAGGCGCGCACCGTGTCGATCAAGGTGCGGTGGGAGAACTTCGACACCGTCACCCGCTCGCGCACGCTGGCGGAGGCGACCAACTCCTCGCAGCGGATCTACCGCACCGCGGTCGAGCTCTTCGACGGCCTTCGTGCGGCCGGACGTCCCGTGCGTCTCATCGGGGTGCGAGCCGAGCAGCTGATCGTCGCCGGCGCCGACGCCGCGGCGCTCTGGAGCGATGACGAGCACTGGAAGGCCGTCGACCAGGCCGTCGACCAGGTGACGGATCGCTTCGGGGCGGCCGGGGTGAGGCCCGCGAGCCTGCTGGAGGAGCGCGATGAAGTGGTCGATCCGCGCTCCCTGCAGCCGCCCGACTAGGACCCGACCGCATCGTCCCCGCGATCCGCGCCCATCACGGCCAGCACTGACTCGAGGATCGCGGCGAGCCAGTCGAAGACCATCACGGTGCCGCGCGTCTCTTCATCGTCGAGCAGCGAGGCGTGGTCACCCGCCGCGTCGAGGCCGATGCGGGCGGCGATCGCGAGTCGCAGCGCGGTCAGCGTGCGCGCCCAGGCGGGCAGTTCGGCCACGGGGATATCGACCTCGATCGCGCGCTCTTCACCGTCGATGCCGCCGCCGAGGCCCAGCGCGGAGGTGAGCTGCATCGCGTCCTGCAGCTTGCGGTTGAGCAGCCCCTGTTCGGTGACCCGCCGGAAGGCGCCGGCATCGTCCGCCGCCTCGTAGGCATTGGGGAAGAGCCTCGCGAGCGCCGGGTCCTCGGGCGCCTCGTCGGAACCGCCGACCTCGAGACTCGCGAAGAGCGGGTCGGGGTCGAGCGCCGTGCTGCTGTGACTCTGCAGCAGATGGATGAGCTGGGTCACGAGCTGATCCAGCATCGAGGCCTCGTCGTGCTCGAGCAGCAATCGCAATCCGCCGTCCTGCAGCGGCAGCAGCCTCATTCGCCACCCGCCTGACGCACCGTCGCCCACAGGCCGTAGCCGTGCATCGCCTCCACGTGCATCTCCATCGCCTCGCGTCCGCCCTCCGCCACCACGGCGTTGCCCCGATGGTGCACCTGCAGCATCAGCTCCTCCGCTCGATCCCGATCGAAGCCGAAGTGGACCTGGAAGACGTAGGCGACGTAGGACATCAGGTTCACCGGGTCGTCCCACACCACCGTCTGCCACACCGGCTCGATGGCCGCCTGCCGGGCCTCGCGCCGATCCGCGCCGGTTCTCGTCGCGCTCATCACGGTCACCGCCTCAACCCCACCCGAGTTCGTGGATGCGCTGCTCGCCGATGCCGTAGAAATGCGCGATCTCGTGCACGAGGGTGATGCGGATCTCCGCAACGAGTTCGTCGAGGTCGGCGCAGTGCGAGAGCAGGTTCTCCCGGAAGAGGATGATGCGATCCGGCTCCTCGCCGTAGCCGTAGACATCGCGCTCGGCGAGGGAGAAGCCCTCGTAGACACCGAGGATATCGCTGCCGTCGGCCGGCCGATCCTCGACCAGGAAGATCACGTTGTCGAGCTGCGCGAGCATGTCGTCGTGCAGCGAATCGAGGCCGTCTGCGACCATCGATTCGAACTCCTCGTGCGACATCTCGAGCATGTTTTCACCCTACACAGAAAGCCGTGGCGAGTGCTCAGGAGATTCGGAACCGCCTGCGCGGCGGGGGATCGGGATCCAGGATGCGCACCCCGCGTGTCCGATTTGGTGCGGGAGGGCATCCATGGGCTATGATCGTGGGGTTGCCTCGTTCGCCTCGGCGAATGCGGACAGCATGGTGGCTATAGCTCAGTCGGTAGAGCACCGGCTTGTGGTGCCGGTGGTCGCGGGTTCAAGTCCCGTTAGCCACCCCAGTGCGTTCGGCCCCGATCCTCGGATCGGGGCCGAACGCGTTTCTGCGGTGGGCTCGGTCGCGCCCGAGCCTTAGCGTCGCAGGGAGGCTCGTAGCGCGGTCATCATGAAGCGAGCCTTGCTGGAACGGCCTCGCCACGAGCGGCCGGATCGCACGTCCACGCCGTGCACACGGGGCGCCTCGACCGCGGGCTTGCGGCCCAGCAGGAGCTGCATGACGTCGGTCGCGAGCATCGCGGCCGAGATCTCGACGGCCGGCGCGATCGCGGGAGCCTCGATCTCGCCCTGCTCGACCGCTCGCAGGGTCCGCGCGCTCAGGTAGGGCGGAACGCGCTGCACCCATCGCCAGAGCGGTATCGAGACCTCGCCGCTGTCGAGAGCGTCGAAGCCGACCCCGCGGGGTAGCCCCATGAGGTCCTCGAAGTGCGTCGGCCGGGTCAGTACGGTGTGCCAGGCACCGAAGGCCACCTCGACCCCGAGCGCGACGGGGAGCCCGGCCGCGGTCGCGGTGCGTGCGAGTCGGAGTCCGAGCGACGGCACGGTGTAGTCGGTGCCGTCCACCACCGCGTCAGCGCCCTCGATGAAGCCGTCGAGGTTCTCGGCAGTGATTCCGGCTCGCCAGGTGCGCACCTGGACCGCTGGCGAGACCGCGCGGCACAGCTCGGCGACGACATCGCTCTTGTTGCGGCCGACCGTTGCGAGCGTCGACGCGGCCTGGCGATTCAGGTTCGAGACGGAGAAGGTGTCGGGATCGGCGAGGCGCAGCCGGCCCACGCCCGATCGGGCGAGCACCTCCGCTACGCGGCCCCCGACGCCGCCGACACCCGCGATCGAGACGGTCGAGGAGGCCAGTGCGGCGAGTTCGGCGGCGGTGAAGATGCCGCGGCTCCGGTGGAGGTTCTCCGGTACTCGTGCGTCATCGATCACGGTAGACCAGGTGCTTCCGCCCGATGGTGCCGTCCCAGGGGTGCGAGTAGTAGGTGCCGCGAATGCTCCGCTTCTTCTCGGCGATATCCGCTCTCGCGCCCTCCCAGAAGTCCTCGAGCCGCATGTAGATCACGAAGTTCTCGGCGTTGAACACGAACTGCGACTCGCTGATGCGGGTGACCGGGTATCCGAACCTGGTGAGGGCCTTGAAGAACCAGGGCTCGACCTCGGCGTAGCAGTGCTCGATCCCGAGCTCGTGGAGCCTCTCGAAGAGTGCGCGCATCAGCCCGACCTGCGCCAGGCCGGCCCGGTGCTCGCGCACCACGGCGAAGCCCGAGATCTCGGCGCTGTCGGGCTCGGGGGCCACGTCGAAGGCCGACTCGACCTGGAGCGGACGCGCGTGCTGCTCCGATCCGAAGATGAGGCGCGCGGTCGCCACGGGCGCACCGGCGTGATCCCATGCGAGAAAGTGCTCGGAGTAGTCGTCGTAGCGGTCGGTGTAGACGGGCTCGTCGACGTCCTCCTCGGTGAAGAGGCCCTCTTCGAGGTAGACGTTCTGGCGCACCAGGCGCCAGGTCCGCAGCTCCTCCTCCGTCTGCACCCGTGTGATGCGGTAGGAGGAGGGAAGCGGGGCCTCCGCGTCGCTCCGGGGTTCGTTCCCGAGCATCACAGTATCCAAGCTCATCTCGCGGAGATCCTCTGTTCTGTTTTGCGATCGCTGTCGCGCGATTGCAGGGGACAAGACTAACAGGAACGGCCGTTCTGGGGTGAGCGGAACGTCGCTGCGCGCCTGCTGCGAAGAAAGGCGCCCGGTTGGTAGCATTTACCCACCTGTGACGGAGCGTGAGGGGATACGGTGTCGGAAGAGAATTGGAAGCGGGGCGGCAACCAGCGGCCTCAGTCTGGTCTCGACGACGCTCGTGCCAGAGTGCTGGATCGGGCGATCCGGCACGTGGAGGAGACGGGCTTGTCGCTCGGTATGAACAGCGAGCTCGTCGAGCGGTTGGCGGGTGATGCCGGGGTGCCTGTTCGGCAGTTCACGAAGATCTGGCCGTCGGCCGACTCCTTTCTGGCGGACCTGTTCTGCGAGCTGGCGAACCAGGCGCGCATCGACCGTGCCGACACTCAAACGCTGCTCTCCACCTGGCAGTACCTGGGCACGCGCGTGGACGACCTGCGCACGGCCGAGGGGCGCCGCGGCGTGCTCATCGACCTGGTGCGCATCGTGACCAAGTACAACTTCGAGGTCGTGACGGCCTCGAACAAGTGGCGCACCTACGCTGCGCTGTCGACGACGATCATCTCGTGGCCGGATCCCGAGGCCCGTACCCGCATGCTCGATGCGCTGCGGGCGAGCGAGCTCTCCTTCGTCGACACCATGGAGAGCTTCTACCGCAACCTGATGCCGACCATGGGGTACCGCCTGCGAGCCGGGTTCCATAATGACTACCAGCCGTTCGTGATCGCGGCCGCCTCGGTCATCGAGGGCCTGGGCATCGTGCGCGAGACGGTCCCGGCGCTCGTCGACGCCCACTTCGATCTGCCGTCGGCGGATGCGACGGAGAGCTGGTCGGTGGCGTCCATCGCCTTCATGGGGGTGCTCGACGCCTTCTTCGAACTCGACCCGGCCTTCGTGCCGGAGGACGCGATCGCGCGCCTCAGCGGTGGCATCGACGTGACGCCGCAGGCGGGATAGACCCCGGGATACTAGCGCTCCGGCTCTTCGGCAGAGGCTTCGCACTGACGGCTGCTCAGCCGATCACCGCTCGTCTGCCCCATCGCTGGAGGCGCTCGACGGTGAGCATGTGCGAGATCGGCCGACCGAAGTAGTAGCCCTGCACGCTGCGCACGCCCAGGCCGCCGAGGATCTCCGCCATCTCCCGGTTCTCGATGCCCTCGACGATCACGGTGTAGTCGAGGTTGTCGCCGAAGCCCTGCAGTGCTTTGATGACCTCTCGCTGCCGCACGTCGTCGAGATTGTCGATCAGGCTCTTATCGATCTTGAGGATGTTCATCGGGAAGTGGACCAGAGCGCCGACCGACGACGCCTCCGAACCGTAGTCGTCGAGTGCGATGAGCACCCCGGCGCTCTGCATGATCTCGGCGTCGCGTCGCAGTTCGTCGGTCACGGCGTGCAGCGAGCGCTCGTTGAGCTCGATGCACAGCGCGATGTCGGGGTGCAGGCGCGCCGCCTCCCGTACGAACGGACCGAGCTCGGCCTCGGTGATCTGGCCGAGCTCGAGATTGACGGTGATGCAGCGGATGCCTGGCTCGAGCCTGCGGAACTCCTCTGCCGCGTCGAGTGCCTTGGTGATGACCTGTCGTGTGAGTTCATTCATGAGACCGAGACTCTTTGCGCGTGCTACGAGGGAGGGCGGGGACACCGGCCCGAGTTCGGGGTCGACGTATCGCACGAGCGCCTCGAACGCCCAGATCTCGCCCTGCCGGATATCGACGATCGGCTGGAACGCGAGCACCAGCCGGTCCTCGCGGATCGCTCTCGCGACGATGTCATTGGTCCGTGCCGCCCGATGGGACGATACGCCGAGGCTGCTCTCCGGGGCTTGATCGCCGCTGCGGCGCGAGCGCTTCACGTTCAGCATGGCGCGATCCGCATCTTCCACGAGGGACTGAGCGTCGAGTTCTCTGTGACTGGAGAACGCGAGGCCCGCGCTCAGGGTGGGGCGCATGCAGCGTCCCTCGACGGTGAGGGGCTGGCTCGCCGCCGCGACGATCCGCTCCGACGAGGCGCGGGCCTGTTCGAGCGAGTCGAGATCCGAGAAGATCACGACGAACTCGTCTCCGCCGACGCGCGAGACGAAGTCGCCGCCTCCCGCGGCGCTGCGCAGGCGGCCGGCGATGACCTTGAGCAGTTCGTCGCCGATGCGGTGACCGAAGCCGTCGTTGAGCTTCTTGAAGTTGTCGAGGTCGATGAAGAGCAGCGCGATGCCTTCGTGGTACGAGCGATTCTCGTTGGCGTCGGCGAGCGCCTTCTGGAAAGCGCCGTAGTTCGGCAGCCCCGTCAGCGCGTCGCTGTCGGCGCGGGTCTCGAGGCTCTCGATCTCGTGCCTGGTGCGGGCGGTCTCGGTCGCGAGGTGGGCCAGGGTCGCGAGAGCGCCCTCGTCCTCTCTGACGAAGAGGCCTCCGCCGATCTTCCGCGACGCCACCAGATGTTGTTCGACCCCGGGGCCCAGCTCGATCCGCGCACCGATCTCGTTGCGCTCGGGAGGCGCGGCGCGAAGTTCGATCGAGCCGGCCTGCACGACCCTTCGGGCGCGCGTCAGCAATGCGTCGGAGAGCTCGTCTCTCGCTGCCGCGATGGGAAGCTCGACCGCTGCGTCCACGAGACGGCTCAGGCGCCGTTCGATGCCGGCGAAGCGGCTTCGCTGCGCGAGCATGTAGGCGATCGAGGCGACGAGGAGCACGATGAAGGGGGTGAGCCGGGTGTGCGGATCCTGCTCGAGCCAGGGAATGACGGCGGAATCTGCGAACCGCATGATCGTCGCGGTCATCGCGACGACGAGGATCACAGAGCCGAGTCGGATCGGGGAGATGCGGGTGAAGCCGAGGATCCGGCCCGGTGGCGTGCCAACCCGGTGCCGCGCGAATTCGCCGACCAGGAAGATCGCGTAGTAGACGAGGGTCGCGACGATGAAGCCCACCGACGACCAGACGCCGCGGTCGGTCAGGCCGACGTGGATCAGCACGAACGCGGAAGCTGCAGCCGAGCCCAGACCGGTCACGTAGAGCGCGTGCATCAGGCTGCGGCGGATGACGAGCTGGGACAGTAGTATGCCGATCGCCCAGATCGAGACGCTGAGGATGGGGAGCTCCCGCACGGGCGGGATCGCGAGCATGACGATCGCCACCCCGACGAGAGGGAATCCGGGGGCGCGGCCGACGCGGATCTGGAGCGGGCTGCAGATGAGTACGCCGAGGATGACCGCGAGCACGAGGGTCCACGACTCGGGCGTCGCATCGGTGAGGCGGTAGGCGCCGTACCCGATCACGCACAGCGCGAATACGGCGAAGGGAGTGGAGAAGAGATTGCCTTTTCGCGTCGTATCCAAGACCCTGAACACCGGTGACCTGCTCCGCGGTTAGCGCTCGAGGGCGGTGTCGAGCGGCTGCGGCCCGTCGATGAGCGACGAGTAGCGCTCGCTCACCGTGCGCGCCACGGCTTCGGAGGCGGCCTTGTCGGGGCCGGGCGCGGGGATCATCGCGGTGCTGCGGAAATAGGCGAGCTCCTGGATCGATTCGGCGATGTCCGCGAGCGCGCGGTGCCCTCCGCGCTTCGCCGGGGCACCGAAGTAGGCGGCGGGGTACCAGCGGCGGCTCAGCTCCTTGATCGTGGAGACGTCGATGCTGCGGTAGTGCAGTCGTTCGTCGAGTTTCGGCAGGTACTTCGAGACGAAGCGGCGATCCATGCCGATCGTGTTGCCCGCGACGAGGGGGCGCCTGCCGGGGGTGACGAGTCGGCTCAGATAGTCGAGCACGCGCTGCTCGGCCTCTTCGAGAGACACGCCGTTCTCGATGCGCGGGAGGAGGCCAGACTCGGTGTGCATGGCGCGCACGAAGTCGTTCATGTGGGCGAGCGCCTCGGGGCCGGGGTTGATGACGATCTCGAATCCGGGATCAAGAGGAGCGAGCTCGAAGTCGGTCACGATGACCGCGATCTCGCAGAGGCCGTCTCGGTCCACATCGAGGCCGGTCATCTCGCAGTCGATCCAGACGATCTGATCCGCTGGGGTGTTCGACACTGTGGTTCCTCGTTCCTGCTCGGGGCCGCTCGGGATCGCGGATCCCGCACCGGGTCAGTCTATCGTCGGCACGGCGCGCGGCGCCTCGCCTCTAGACTGGAGGGCATGGCAATTCTTCCCATCGTGATCTCCGGCGAGCCGGTGCTCCACCGCCCCGCGGCACCCGTGACCGAGTTCGATGCCGAGTTGCGCACGCTCGTCGACGATATGTTCGAGACGACGGTGGCCGCTCCAGGCGTCGGGCTCGCCGCGCCCCAGGTGGGGATCGGCAAGCGGGTCTTCGTGTGGATGTACGAGGATCAGGATGAGGCGCCGGCCCAGGGGGCGGCTATCAACCCCGAGCTCTGGATCGCCCCGCTCGAGCCGGGCCTGCCCGGTGACGACGAGGTCGAGGGCTGCCTGTCGTTCCCGGGCGAGCGTTTCGCGCTGCGCCGTTCGCCGCGAGCGCTGCTGCGCGCCCAGGACGTCGACGGGAAGCCCTTCGAGATCACGGCGAGCGGATGGTTCGCCCGAGTGCTGCAGCACGAGTTCGACCACCTGAACGGTCTGCTCTACGTCGATCGGCTGGTGCACCCCGAGAACCGCGGAGCGCAGAAGGCCCAGCGCAAGAACGGATGGGGACGCCCCGGCCTGAGCTGGCTGCCGGGCGTCGACGACCTCGAGGGCTGAGCGCCCGCGGCGTCTTCTCGCAGGGCCGTTCGAGGCCCGCCGGGTGCACTCAGCGCTGTTCGAGCCGTCGCGAGTCGGGAACCGCGATCCACCCGAGAGTCGCCGCGGCGAGCAGCGCCGCCGTGATCCCGAACGCCCAACCGAAGCCCCCGAGGTCGACGACGGCGCCCGCGATGGCGGGGCCGAGCACTCCGCCGAGGTCGCTCATCATCGAGTAGCCTGCGACGACCTGGCCGCCGCGCCGCTGCCCGAGCACGTCGGCGAGCACCGCCTGCTGCCCGGGGTTGACGAGCGCGGATCCCGCCCCCGCGACGAACATCGCGGCGGCGGCGACCCACACGCCGGGGGAGGCGGGTACCGCGGCGTAGGCGACCGCGAGCACCGCCATGCCTGCGACGAGCACGGGTTTGCGGCCGAGGCTGTCGTTCCAGCGGCCCGACGGGAAGATGAGCACCGCGTTGCCGGCCGCGTAGGCCGCGAGCACCCAGGCGGCGACGGTCGCGTCGCCGTCGAAGGCGACAGCGACGAGGATCGGCACGACCGAGACGCGCACGCCGTACGAGGCCCAGCCGAACGCGAATACCGACAGCAGCAGGGCGCGGTACTGCGGCACTGCGAGGGCCTGCCGGAACTGCAGCGTCGATCCGCCCTCCGCTTCCGTCCCGCTCAAAGGTACCGGGGATCCTGCTGCCTGAGAGCGGCGCAGTGCGACGGCCACGACCGTTGCCGCCGCGAGCAGCGTCACGAAGTAGAACACGAAGGGGGCGCGCAGGCCGAAGCCCGCGACGATGCCTCCGAAGACGGGGCCGAGCAGGCCGCCGAGCAGGAAACCGGCTGCGTTGAGGCTCGCGACCCGACCCCGAGCGTTCGGCGGGCTGACCTTCACGAGCAGCGCGGTCGCGGCGACCGTGAACATCGTCGATCCGATGCCGCCGAGGCCGCGCAGCACCACGAACTGCGTGTAGTCAGCGGCCAGCGCGGCGGCACCGGTCGAGAGCGCGACGATGAGGATGCCGATCGTGTAAGTGCGCCGCTCGCCGAGGCGCCCCACGATCCACCCGGCCAGTGGGGCGCAGAGCAGGCGCATGAGCGCGAAGGCGCTGACGATGGCCGAGGCGGCGAAGGCGGAGACCCCGAATTCGAGCGCGAACTGGGGGATCGCGGGAGCGACCACGCCGTAGCCGAGCGCGACCGTGAAGCCGCCCGCCACCAGTGCCCAGACCTCGAAGGGGAGTCGGGGTCGGATGGTTGCGCGCACTCGACGATCCTACCGGCGGGGTGGCTCGCGATCTCGGCGCATCGCTTGCGCAGGCCGCTACTCAGCGTTACAGTGTAGTGGTACACAGCATTGCTAGGTAGTGAAGGGCGACGCATGGCCAAGCAGATGACCGAGATGCTCAAGGGGGTTCTGGAGGGCATCGTGCTCGCCATCATCTCCGAGCAACCGGGTCACGGTTACGAGATCAGGGCCAGGCTGCAGCAACTCGGCTTCGCCGATACCGCGGAGGGCACCGTCTACGCCCTCCTCGTGCGCATCGAGCAGCGCGGCCTCGTCGACGTCGTCAAGACGCCGTCCGAGAAGGGGCCGCCCCGCAAGGTCTACTCCGTCAACGCAGCGGGCAGTGCCTACCTCGAGGAGTTCTGGCGGTCATGGGACTTCCTCGCCCACCGCATCGCAGCACTTCGAGAAGGAGCAAACCAATGAGCACATTCCTCGACACCATCATCGGCGACCTCGGCGAGAAGCGGCGCTGGCGGGATTCCCAGCGTCGCATCAAGGCCCTCCCGAGCGACTACCGCGGAGCGGCGCAGGCCGTCGAGCGCTACCTCATGCGCTTCGGCGCCATCTCGAAGGGGGACGTGCTCGTGCGGATGACGGAGGATCTCGCCGAGCTCTTCGAGAACGCCGTGGCGGACGGCACGTCGATCCGGCAGATCGTCGGCGATGACCCCGTCGAGTTCGCCGAGCTGTTCCTCGCGAACTACGCGGAGGGGCAGTGGATCGTCAAGGAGCGCCGTCGGCTCGTCGCCGCGATCGATGAACTCGACGACTCCGAAGCAGACGGCCCCGACGCCGGCGAGGGACGATCATGACACCCCCGGCGATCCGCATTGAAGGCCTCACCAGGGCGTTCGGGAACCAGCGGGTGCTGCGCGGCGTCGACCTCGAGGTCGAGCGCGGCACGATCTGCGCCCTCCTCGGATCCAACGGGGCCGGGAAGACGACGCTGGTGAGGATCCTCTCCACGCTGCTGAGCGCGGACTCCGGGGCCGCCTCGGTGGCGGGGTTCGACCTCGCGAGCGACCCCGCCGAGGTGCGTCGTCGCATCAGCCTCACCGGGCAGTTCGCCGCGGTCGACGAGATCCTGACCGGCGCCGAGAATCTCTCGCTGATGGGGAGGCTCCGGCACGTCGAGGATCCCGCATCGGTCTCGCGGGAGCTCCTTCGCCGATTCTCGCTCGAGGAGGCGGCGGATCGGCGGGTCGCGGAGTACTCCGGCGGCATGCGCCGCCGACTCGACATCGCGATGAGCCTCATCGGCGATCCCGAGGTGATCTTCCTCGACGAGCCGACGGTCGGCCTCGACCCCGAAGCGCGGATCGAGGTCTGGCAGGCGGTGGGCGAGCTCGCTCGGGCGGGGACGACGGTGCTGCTCACGACGCAGTACCTCGAGGAGGCCGAGCAGCTCGCGGATCGGATCGCGATCCTGCACGAGGGCCGGATCATCGCGAACGGCACGCTGCAGCAGCTGAAGGGCCTCCTGCCGCCGGCGCGGGTCGAGTACATCGAGAAGCAGCCGTCGCTCGAAGAGGTCTTCCTCGCGGTCACCGGGGCCGGCGGCATGACGGGAGCATCGAAATGAACGGTCATCTTCTGCAGGACACGGGTGTGCTGCACGCGCGGCTCATGCGGCACGTGCCGCGGAGCCCCGACACGCTCATCACCACCGCGATCATGCCGATCGCGATCATGCTGATGTTCGTCTTCGTGCTCGGAGGCGCCATCGACACCGGCGATGCGTCGTACATCGACTACATGCTGCCCGGGATCCTGCTCATCACGATCGCCTCGGGGGTGTCCTACACCGCGATGCGGCTGTTCCAGGATCTGCACACGGCGATCTTCGAGCGCTTCCAGTCGATGCCCATCGCCCGCTCGTCGGCGCTCTGGGCGCACGTGCTCACCTCGCTCGTCGCGAACCTGATCTCGCTCGCGGCCGTCGTGCTGGTCGCTCTGCTGCTCGGGTTCAGGAGCGGAGCCGGGATCGGCGCATGGCTGGCGGTGCTCGGAGTGCTGGTGCTCTTCACCCTCGCCCTGACCTGGATCGCTGTGATCCCGGGGCTCCTGGCGAAGAGCCTCGACGGCGCCGTCGCGTTCTCGTACCCGCTGATCTTCCTGCCCTTCGTGAGCTCGGCGTTCGTGCCGACCGACACGATGCCCGGCCCGGTGCGGTTCTTCGCGGAGAATCAGCCGGTGACATCGATCGTGGACGCGATCCGCGGCCTGCTCGCGCAGCAGCCGGTGAGCGGGGATATCTGGATCGCGCTCGCCTGGTGCCTCGGCATCCTGGCGGTCGCGGCCGGGTTCGCGATGCTCGCGTACCGGCGCCGCTCGGCGTAGGTGCCGGGCCGGGCGGGCGCCCCGGTGGCGGATGGAATGTCCCCGCGTAGACACTTTGAGAGTCTTGCCCCGCCACCGCAGACCAGAACCAGAACGACTGGGGCGGCGAACCGCCGATGACCCCAGTAGAGGCCGTCGAGCACGTGCGCAACACCGCGTTCAGGCCGAGCCGCGAAGTGCGAGCGTGGCGAACGCGCCGCCGTCGGCGCGCAGCGCGCCCGCCGTGCCGTCCTCGACGACGCGGCCCCGGTCGATCACGACCACGTGGCCGTCGTCGGGGATCACGTCGACGCGGTGCGTGACCTCGATGACGGTGCATCGATCCAGCCTGCCTGCGAGGCCGGCGCGCACCTCCGCGGCGGTCGGCGCGTCGAGCTGGCTGAGCCCCTCGTCGAGCACGAGCACACGGGGGTCGGCGACGAGTGCCCGCGCGAGGGCGATGCGCTGCAGCTGCCCTCCCGAGAGGGTCGTGCCCCGCTCGCCGACCGGGGTGTCGAGCCCCTTCGGCAGCGCGTTCGCGTCGAGGCGCGCGAGGCTCAGCGCCTCGAACAGCTGGTCGTCGGTCGCGTCGGGGCGGGCGAGACGCAGGTTGCGGGCCAGCGTGCCCGCGAAGAGCGTCGGCCGCTGGTCGACGACGGCGACGGCCGTGCGCAGCGCCTCGAGCGAGAGGTCCGGCAGCGGCGTGCCATGCACGAGGATCGCGCCCGAGTCGGCATCCCACGCCCGTATGACGAGCGAGGCGATGGTTGACTTGCCGCTGCCTGAGACCCCCGCGACGTAGTGCCAGCCACCCGCGTCGAAGCGGGCGTCGACGTCGACGAGGGCGGGGGTGTCCGCGCCGGGGTAGGCGAACCTCACGCGGTGCAGCTGCACGGCGAGCCCGCCCGTGCCGGCCGGCGAGCCGGTGCCCGTGTCGAGTACGGCCGGCCGGGCCTCGATCACGCGGTGCACGCGGGCACAGGCCGCGAAGGCGGCGTCGAGACCCGTGGCGAAGTCGTCGGTGCCGGCCGACCCGAACCAGAGCGCGAGCATGAGCGCGAGCGCGGTCGCCGTCGCACCGGCCGGGGCACCCGCGAGCAGCAGGGCGACGATGCACCCGATCCACAGCGCCCGCTCGCCGACGAGCCGCAGCGCCACCACGCGGCCGAGGCGCTGCCTCGCCCAGATGAGCCCGCTCTCGAGCTCGTCGAGCGACGCGGCGCGCAGACCCTGCGCCTCGAACGCGAGCACCTCGCGCAGGCCCTGCACGTCATCGGCGACGTGCGCGGCGACGCGACCTCGGTGGGCGGCGATCTTGCGCGACGCCGTCCACGTCGCGCGAGCGCTGACGAACGGCAGCAGCAGTGCTGCGCCCAGGAAGAGGGCGATGATGCCGGCGAGGCGGGCGTCGACCGCGGCGGCCAACCACGAGAGCGCCACCGCCGGCACGATGACCGACGCGATGACGGGCGGGAAGGTGTGGGCGAAGAACACCTCGATGCGGTCGATGTCGCGGGTCGCCCGCTCGGTCACCTCGGCCGAGGCGGGCCCGGTCGTGGCCGCGGGCGCCTGCGGGGCGAGCCGGGTGAAGAAGAGCTCGCGCAGGCGCTGCAGTGCGGTGAAGGCGACCCAGTGGCCTGCGTAGTGCTCGAGGTAGCGCAGGCCGGCCTTGGCGAGGCTGAGCCCGACGACGAGCAGTGCGAGCGGGAGGAGCCGAGCGCCCGACCCCGTTGGCGCGTCGAGCACCGCGCGGATTGCGATAACGAGGATGGCCATGTTCAGCAGGCGTCCGACGATGCGGGCGAGGGTCGCCGCCGCGAGGGCGGGCAGCAGGCCGCGGGTGTGGCGTAGCAGCCATGCCGTGAGCGTACGACGGCTCACCTCGGGGGTGGGGGTCACTCGGCTCCTCCGGGTGCGAGGGAGACCACGCGGTCGGCGGCGAGGATCGCGCCGGGCCGGTGGGCGATCATCAGCACGGTGCGGCCCTCGGCGAGGCACGAGAGCGTCTCGAGGAAGGCCGCCTCGCCGGCGAGGTCGACCTGCGAGGTCGGCTCATCGAGCAGCAGCACGGGGGTGTCGCGCAGGATCGCGCGCGCGACGGCGAGCCGCTGGCTCTGGCCTCCCGACAGGCGCCGACCGTGCTCGCCGACGGGCGTGTCGAGCCCGGCGTGCGAGGCGCGGATCTCGTCGGCGAGTCCGGCCAGGGCGAGGGCGCCCCACAGCTCGTCGTCGCCGGCCGAGGGGCGCGCGATGCGCAGGTTGTCGGCCACGCTCCCGCGGAAGAGGAAGGTGCGCTGCTCGACGACCGACAGCAGACGCCGGATCTCGCGCTCAGGTGCGGCGTCGGTGCGCAGGCCCGACACGCGCACCGACCCGGCGCTCGGCCGCAGGTGGGCCTGCACGAGCGCCGAGACGGTCGACTTGCCGACGCCGCTCGGCCCCACGAGCGCGACGTGCTCCCCGCGCGCCACGCGCAGCGAGAGGTCGCGCAGCACGGGGCGGTCGGGCTGCCAGCCCGCGGTCACGTCGACGAGCTCGATCGCCGGGTCGCCGGGCCTCGCGGCGAGGGCGCCCGATCCTTCGGCGGTCGCGCCGCCCGACTCCGCCTCTTCGCGGCGGGCGCTCGAGCGCGAGAGCAGCCCGGCGATCGCCCGCTCGGAGGCGCGGCCGCCGATGCCGATGTAGAAGAACTGCCCCACGAGGTCGACCGGCGCGATGACGAGCAGCGAGACGAGGATCGTCGCGAGCCCCTGCCCGGTCGTGAGCGCGCCCGCCTCGACGCGCGAGACCGCGAAGAGCACGGCGAGCAGCACGACCGCGATCGACACGACGGCGTCGATCACGAGGATCAGGATCTGGTTGACCGCGAGCACGCGCATGAGCGAGCGGCGGTGGCGCTCGCCCTGGGCGGCGAGCTCGGCGCCGGCGCGGCGCTCGGCGCGGGCCGCCGCGAGCGTGCCGAGACCCTGCACCGCCTCGAGGAACGCGCTCGTGAGCCGGGCCTGCTCGCGACGGTGGGCGGAGCCGGCCGGGCGCACGGCGCGCTGAGCGACGGCGATCACGAGGGGGACGACCGCTGTGGCCCCGGCCATGGCCAGCGCGACGAGCGGATCGACTGCGAGCGCGTAGACCGCGAGCACCACGAAGGGGGTGGTGAGCGCACCGGCCGTGGGGGCGAGGAAGGCAGCCCGGTACTGGGCGGCGCGCTCGGTCGCGTTCGTCGCGAGCGAGAGTAGCGCTCCCGAGCGTGCCCCCGCCGCCACGACGCCCCGGGCGAACACGGCGTCGACGACGAGGCGGCGCAGGCGGCCCTCGGCGCGCGCCTGCGCCGTAGCGGTGAGCAGGGCGTCGGCGGCCGTCGCGCCGGCGGCGAGCGCCGCGAGGCCCGCCAGCCACGCGACGGCCGGCGCGGGCGAGGCGCTCGCGGCGATCCGGTCGACCGCGTGCCCGACGGCGACGAAGAGGCCAGCGAGCGCCGCGGCCCGCACCCACGCGAGCGCGACGGAGAGCGCGAGCCCGCGGGGCGGGACCGAACTCCGTACCGCCGACGCGCCGGCGCCTCGCGATCCCGACATCGCCGGTTATCCGGCCAGCTCGGGGTGGAGCCAGTCGAGTACCGACTCGCTGCCCGCGACGACCTCGGGGCCGGCGAGTCCGTAGACCTCGCGGCCCGGGAAGACGCGTACGCGGCCCTCGGCGACGGCCGGCAGCTCGGCGACGGCGGGGTTGCCGAGCAGCCCCGCGAACGACTCCTCGCCTTTGCCTGTGACGTCGACGAGCATGATGTAGTCGGGCCGTGCGGCGACCAGCTGCTCGGGCTGGACGGGCATGGTCTTTTCGATGCCGACCCGCTCCGCCGCGTTCGATCCGCCCCCGTTCTCGACGATCTCGTCGACGAGCGAGGCGCCGGCGTTGATGAAGGGGGATCGGGCCTGGTTGCTGAGGATCGCGACGGTCGGCGTCGACTCGGCCCCTGCCGCGCGCTCCCGCACGTCGGCGATCCCCGAGCGAATCTTGTCGGCCAGTTCGCCCGCCCGTGCGGTCGCGCCCGTCGCCTCGCCGATGAGCTCGAGGTTCTCGGCGATGGCCTCAGACGACGACCAGCCGTTCGTGAGCGACAGCACGGGCACGCCGATCGCGGTGAGGCGCGACGACGCGTCCTGCTCGCCCGTGTGACGGGTCGTGACGAGTACGAGATCGGGATCCCACGAGAGCACCTGCTCGGGCTCGGGGCTCGTCTCCCCGGCGATGGTGTGGGGGACCGCGCTCATGTCTTCAGCGTATGCGTTCAGCGTCTTGTTGAGCGCCACCTCCGGCACCGCGACGACGCGGTCGGTGAGGCCGAGTTCGTGCAGGGCGATGGCGGCGTCCGGTGAGAGCGCGACGATGCGGTCGGGCTCCTCGTCGATCACAAGGGGTTCGGGCGAGCCCGGCACGTCGAGCGTCACCGGGAAGCTCGACTCAGCGGCGGGCGGCTCGGTCCCCGTGACGGATCCGCTCGGATCGTCGGGGACTGCCGGCGTACTCGAGCAGGCCGAGAGGCCGATCGCGGTGAGGGCGAGAAGGGCGAGGGGGAGACGGGAGTGCTTCATCGGTGCCTTTCGTGGGGTGGTGCGGGGTCGGGGTGGTCGCGGGGTTCGCGCGGCGCGAGCGCCCGTACGCGGGGGCCGTGCGCATCCGCCAGCACGAGCGCGTCGACGCGGTAGACCTCGGCGAGCATCTCGGGGGTGAGCACCTCCTCGGGCGGGCCGAGCGCGACGAGGGCGCCGCGGTGCACGACGGCGAGGCGGTCGCAGTACCGAGCCGCGTCGTCGAGGGCGTGCAGCACCGCGGCGACCGCGGCTCCGGCGCGCGCCTCCGCCCGCAGCAGCGAGAAGACGCGCAGCTGGTGGCGGATGTCGAGGGCCGAGGTCGGCTCGTCGAGCAGCAGCGCCCTCGTGCCCTGGGCGAGGGCCCGCGCGAGCTGCACCAGCTGGCGCTCGCCGCCCGACAGTGTCGGTACGGGCCGGTCGGCGAGCGCGGTCATGCCCACCCGCGCGAGGGCGCCGCGCGCCACGGCGTCGTCTTCGTGCGTGGCGCGTGTGAGGCGCCGACGGTGCGCGTAGCGCCCCATGCGTACGAGATCGAGGGCGGTGAGGTCGGCCGAGACCGCGGTCTCCTGCGCGACGAAGGCGACGGCCGAGGCGCGCTCGCGGGCCGTCATGGTGCGCAGGGGGCGGCCGTCGAGGCTGACGCTCCCCTCCGCGGGGCGCACGAGCCCCGCTAGGGCCCGCACGAGCGTGCTCTTGCCGGCGCCGTTCGGGCCGATGACGCCGAGCACTTCGCCGGGCACGATCCGCAGCGTGATCTCCCTCAGCAGGCTGCGCCCCTCGGCGGTCACGCCGAGGCCCTCCGCCGCGAGGCTCACGAGCTCCTCCACGTCGTCCGCCGTGCGCGCAGCACCAGCACGAGGAAGAGCGGGGAGCCGACGAGCGCCGTGACGATGCCGGTCTGCCACGATGTGCCCGCCGGGGCGAGGCGCGCCACGGTGTCGGCGGCCACGAGGAATGCGCCCCCGAGCAGCGCCGAGGCCGGCAGCAGGAAGCGGTGGTCCGAGCCGAGGAGGAGGCGCACGATGTGCGGGGCCACGAGTCCGACGAACCCGATGACGCCGGTCACCGCGACGATGCTGCCGATGACGAGCGAGGTCACAACGAGCAGCTGCACGCGCACACGCGTCACCCCGACGCCGATAGACTGCGCGATCTCGTCGCCGAGCAGCAAGGCATTGATCTCGCGCGTCATGGCGAGCACCGCGGCGACACCGAGCAGCACGGGCGCCGCCGAAAGGGTGAGGTCCTGCCAGCTCGCCGAGGTCAGGTCTCCCTGCAGCCAGAACATGGCGCCGCGCACTGTCTGCGCGTCATCCGCGTTCGCGATGATGGCGCCCGTGAGCGCGCCGCAGAAGGCATTGAGGGCGACTCCGACGAGCAGCACGGTCGCGACCCCCCGGTCGCGCGAGGCGAGGGCGACCGCCTGGATGATGAGGAGCACGAGCAGTGCCCCTCCGAACGCCGCGAGCGGCAGCGTCCACGAGCCGAGCGCGTCGAAGCCGAGCACGAGCACCGCGACCGCTCCGACAGCGGCGCCGCTCGCGACGCCCGTCACGCCGGGCTCGGCGAGCGGGTTGCGGAAGTAGGCCTGCATGGATGCGCCGGCGACGGCCAGGCCGCAGCCCGCGAGCAGCGCGAGCAGCGCCCTCGGCAGGCGCAGCTCGGTGACGACGAGCGTGCCGGGCAGGTCGGAGGGCGCGCCCCGCACAGCGTCGAAGAGGATCGCGAGCGTGTCGCCGGGCGATATTGCGACCGGCCCGAGCGCGAGCGATGCGAGGACCACGAGGGCGGTGAGCGCCGCGAACGCGGCGAGCGCGACGATGCGACGACGGCCGCGCCGCGGGGAGGGCTCGTGCTGCTGCGGGTCGCGGGGCGTCGGGGTGCTCGGCACGGGATCGTCTGACGCGGAATGGTGCGTTGCCGCGGCGCGCGCAGCGGGGGAGAACGTCATGAGCACCTCGGTGACGGAGGATCGCGGGGATCTCGGGAATGGAGACGGATTCCAGGATAGTGCTAATGACAATCGTTATCAATTTACGAGGCGGCTTGCCCGTTTCGTCGAGCGCGCGAGGTTGAGGAAGCGGTGATTTCACCGCTGGCGACTTCGACGAGAGATGGATCACGGACATCACCGAGCATTGGGCGGGAGAGGGCAAGCTCGACCTGCGCGATAAAAAGATGTGGGCCTGGCGAAGTGCTTGGGAGTTAAGGACTGGAGTGCCCGAGGTCGAGCCCCATGAGGCTGCAGTGCGAGAATCGATGTACGACCACGAGGGGTCGGCAGGGGGCTTTATGAAGGACGGCCGGTCGCGGGCGCGGACTGTCGCGTCGGCGCTGCTGCTCGTCCTGGCGGTCGGCATTCCGGCGGTGGTCACGGCGCTGACTCCGCTCGCGCCGGGGCTGCCCCACGTGCTCGCAGGCACCGCCGTCGGTGTCGTCGGCTCACTCTACGGCCGACCCGTCGGCCTGGGCTCGGCCATCGGCGCCGGAGTGCTCTTCGCACTGGCGGGGATTGCTGCGCCGTGGCCCGCGGCGGCTGCGGCCTTGATGGCGGCGACCGGCCTGGTGATCGGGGCATGCGCGCGGAGAGGATGGCACCCAGCGGCGGTGCAGGCCGGAGCCTGGCCTGCGGCTCTACGGCGCGGCGCTCGCCGTGCTGCTGGGCGTAACCGCCTTTGTCGCCGCGGCCTGGCTGCCCGGCTCGCTCGCGGGCTGGGCGCTGCTGTCGATCCTCGTGATCGTGAAGCCGGGTCTCGCCGACACCCGGCAACGGCTCCTCGCCCGTTCGGTGGGTACCATGCTGGGCGGTCTGCTCGCCGCGGGGATCGCGCTCCTCGCGCCTGTCCACGGCGTCCGGGTCGCTCTGGGCGGAGTCGCCATGCTCGTCGCGCTCAGTCTCTACGCGACCGGAGCGAACTACGCCTGTTACGCCTTCGCCCTGACGACAGCGATCGTGCTGATGAGCTCGACCGGGCAGAACGTGCTCGCGGTCGACCTGCAGCGGGTCGGTCTGACGCTCGCTGCGGCAGCGCTGGTCGCGGTTCTTGCGTCTATCTATGAGCCGATCCTGCGCGCCATCCTCCGCAGGAAGCGTGATCCCCGACCCCGAAGTGCAGCACGAGGCCCTGTCACGGAGCGAGCACGATCCAGACGCGGAGGGTGAGCCCGAAACTGCGACACTCACTCGCGTGTCGCAGTTTCGAACGTCACAGATTGGGTGCCCCCGGCAGGATTCGAACCTGCGACCAACGGATTAGAAGGCCGTTGCTCTATCCACTGAGCTACGGAGGCAAGGGTTCCAGCGTATCGCAGCGAGACACTCCTCGTTGCACCGCGTTACCCTCTCCGCCGATCCCAAAGGGACTCCCACGCAGCGCAGCTCATTCCGTAGGCTCAAAGCATCAGGATGTTCCGAGGGACGGAGGATGACGATGTCGAGCACCGCGACACCGAACCGTCCCGCGCCGGGCCCAATGCCCGTAGCACGGCGCATGACGAACCTTCGAAAGCGGGCGCTGCTCGTGCTGCCGCTGGTCGCGGTTCTCGCGCTCGCCGCCTGCGCACCGGACCACGGCGCGGAGCAGCCCTCGCAGCCCGGTTCCTCCGAACCGCTGGTGGTCGCCGATCATCTCGACGTGCCCTGGTCGGTCGCATTCCACGGGGATACAGCTCTCATCAGTGAACGCGACTCCGCACGCATACTCGAACTCACCGCCGACGGCACCCGCGAGGTCGGCGTCATCGAGGGCGTGAGCGCCGCGGGGGAGTCGGGCCTCCTGGGGCTCGCGATCGAGGGGGACGATCTGTACGTCTACTCGACGGGAGAGGGCGAGAACCGTATCCAGCGGTATCCGCTGACCGGCGAGCCCGGCTCGCTGGGGCTCGGTGACCCCGAGACCGTGCTGGTGGGCTTGCCGCACGCGAATTGGCACAGCGGGGGCAGGATCGCGTTCGGCCCGGACGGGATGCTCTACGCCACGGTCGGCGACGTGCACGAGCGCGGCAGCGCCCAGGATCTCGACCGGCTCTCGGGCAAAATCCTGCGCATGACGCCCGAAGGGGAAGTGCCCGACGATAATCCGTTCGACGGCTCCTACGTGTACAGCTACGGACACCGCAATCCGCAGGGCCTCGCCTGGGACGACGAGGGCACGTTGTACTCGGCCGAGTTCGGAGAGGACGCCTGGGACGAGCTCAACGTCATCGAGCCCGGAGGCAACTACGGGTGGCCCGAGGTCGAGGGCGCAGCCGGCGACGACCGATTCATCGACCCGGTGCAGCAGTGGGCTCCCGCCGACGCCAGCCCGAGCGGGATCGCGGTCGCCGAGGGTTCGATCTGGATCGCGAACCTTCGCGGCGAGCGGCTCCGCGAAGTGCCGCTGGATGACCTGACGGCATCGACCGAGCACCTCACGCGCGAGTACGGGCGGCTGCGCCTCGTCGTCTCTGCACCTGACGACGAGCTGTGGTTGCTCACGAACAACACCGACGGTCGCGGTCATCCGGCGCCCGACGACGACCGGATCCTCCAGTTCGATCCGGCTGGCTGACGAGCCGCACTCCGCGGTCAGAGCTCGCGCAGGTACAGGAGCATCCGGTAATCCTGTCCGGGCTGCACATTGGCGAATCCATGCCGTTCGTAGAATCTGCGGGTATCCGTGTCGATCTCATCTACGCCGATGTGGATCTCGCGCGAACCCCTGGAGAGCGAATACTCGACCGTCGCATCGAGCAGGCCTGATCCGACTCCGCGGTCGCGGAGATCGGGCGAGACGTAGAGTTCCTCCAGTTGCACGAGGGGGCCGTCGAAGTACGGCGTCGGGCGTAGGCTGAGCAGCGCAAAGCCGAGCGCGCGGGGCGCCCTGCTATCGACCTTCCCATGATCCTCGGCGAGGAAGGCGACGATGCGGTCACCGGCGAGGAGCGAGTGTAGCCGCTCAGCGAACTCCGCGGCTGCGGGCGTCGGCGTCTCGAACTCGGTATTGAAGTCGAACAGCAGCCGGCCGATCGTATCGGCGTCGTCGACGCCCGCCATGCGAATCGTGTGCTCCATCGTCTCTCCTCGGCCCCCGCGGTATGCGGGCCGCGGGGATCAGCCGTCGACCTCGACGACCTCACCCGAGACCGCGTCGACGAGCACGTCGCGGTCGTTCCCGCTCGCGGCGATCTCGACCTCGAAGAAGGTGCCCTGCCAATCACGGTCCAGCTTCCACGACTTGACCGGCCCGTCGATCTCGCCTGTCGCGGCTGTCATGGCCTCCTCAGGGGAGATGAGCCCGCTCGTATCGAGGACCTCTTCTGCCGCTTCCGCGGCGTCGTCCGCTTCGAGCGGTTCATGCTGCTCATGCACGATCTCGCCGCTCGAGGCGCTGACGATCGCCTCGTATTCCTCCGTGTCCGACACGAGTTCGACCGAGTAGACCAGCTCTCCGCGATCCCGATCCAGCTCGACCGAGATGAGCCGTCCGTCGAAGGCTTCCTGCGCAGCTGCGACCGCGTCCTCCCACGACACGTCCACGCTCGCGTCGGCCAAGCTCTCTTCGGTGGTCGACCCTGCCGACCCGCCAGACCCGTTCTCCTCACTGCGCTCACTGGACGCTCCGGGATCCGACGTCGCCGGAGCGTCCTCGACAGCTGCGGGCCCCGCGCATCCCGCGAGGAGGAGCAGGGCGGCTACGGATGCGGCCCCTCCCGTCCCCGCTCTCAGCAGAGAGATGCCTCCGGTGCGCTCGGGGCTGTCGCCTCGGTGCTCGTCCAGTGCTCGGTTCGTCATGAGACGCCTCCTCTCGGATCCCGCGCCGGGAACGCACTATCCGCCCCCTCGCGTGCCCCCAGGTTAGGAAGCGAACATGGGAGTCGCCGCAATGCCGCTGAGAACGCGAGGATGACTCGAAGCGCAGAACCGAGCCGGTTAGCCTGGTCTTGATGGCTCATTCAATGAAATCCGGTCTACGCCCCGTCGGCTCGCACGGGGCGCTGCGGCCGCTGGTGCTCCTCGCGATCGCGATCCTCACCGCGTTCACCGCGCTCGCCGCATCGCTCCTCGTCGCTCCGGCCCCGGCGCACGCCGACGTCGAAGACTTCAGCTACGACAGCTGGGACGTGCAGTACGACATCGGCGTCGGTGACGACGGCAGAGCGATCGCGCACGTCACCGAGACCCTGGTCGCCCGGTTCCCCGAGACGGATCAGAACCGGGGCATCGTGCGCTCGCTGCCGCGGGATTATCAGGGAGCGTCGACAGATCCGCGCGACTTCAAGGTGACCGACGAGAACGGCGATCCGGTGCCGTTCGAAACCGAGTCCGGCACCGACGACGAGCACGACGCCGCCTACGTCGCCGTGCTCACGGGCGACGACGAGTACGTGCACGGCAGGCAGACGTATGTGATCGAGTACACGCTGAGCGACGTGATCCTGGCACGCGACGATGGCGCCGCCGACGAGTTCTACTGGGACGTGGTGCCCTCCGCCAGGCAGCAGCCGATCTCCTCGTTCACCGCCGAGATCCGCTTCGATCAGGCGCTTGCGGAGCATCTCACCGGGGAGCAGCGCTGCTACAGGGGCAGTGCGGGATCGCGCGAAGAATGCATGATCAGCGGGTTCGAAGGCGAGCTGCGAGCCGGCCCGATGCCGCTGGACGCGCGCGAGGGGGCCACGATCGCGGTGGGGCTGGAGCCCGAGACCGTGGTGCAGCCGCCGCAGCGGCTTCCGAACCCGCTGCTCGACTTCGTACCGTTCCTCGTCGCGGGCGCCGGGCTTGTTCCAGGAGTCGGGGGAGTCATCGCCGCCTCGGCGATGCGCCGCAAGCACAAGAACTCTGGTCGGGGGACCGTCGTGGCGCAGTACGACGTGCCGCCGTCCCTGCCGCCGCTCATCGCTGCGCCGATCGCGGGTGTCGGGAGGAGCGTGGTGGCGGCTCAGCTCGTGCACCTCGCGGTGAACGGGATGATCCGGTTCGAGGACGGCCCTCCCGACACCGGCTTCTTCGGTTCGGGCAAACCGCAGACCGCGCTCCGCGTGATCGATCCGCTCAAAGCACAGGATCAGTTCGATCGTTCCACGCTGGACGCCGTCTTCCCGGGAACCCCCGCGCCCGGAACGGTGTTCGTACTGCCGAAGAAGGACGAGTCGTTCGCGAAGAGGATGCAGGCCCTCGAATCCGCGGCGACGGAGCAGGCCGAGAAACGCGGATACTTCCAGCGCGAGCGCAGCTCTACCGGAAGGGTGTTCGGCTGGGTGACTCTCGGGCTCGTCGCGGTGCTCGCCGTTCTGGTCGTATTCGGCTTCATGCTGCGCAGCGAGCCTTTCGGCGCGGTCTTCGGGATGGTTCTCGGTGTGCCGCTGATCCTGCTGGCGATATTCAGCATGAAGAAGCACCGCGTGTATACCCGCGCGGGAGCGGAGACGCGCGAGTACCTCGAGGGAGTGAAGCTGTTCATCGAGGTCGCCGAGGCGGATCGGCTGCAGATGCTGCAGTCGTATCAGGGCGCCGAGCGACTGCAGGACGGCTCGGTGAATGTGATCCACCTCTATGAGAAGCTGCTGCCCTACGCGATGCTGTTCGGGCTCGAGAAGCAGTGGGGCAAGGTGCTGGAGAGCTGGTATTCGGCGAACCCGTACAACAGCATCGGGTGGTACACCGGCTCCCAGGCGTACAATATCGGCTCCATCGGCGACACCATCTCCCAGATGGTCAGCTCCATCAGCTCCTCCGTGAGTTACTCCTCGAGCAGCTCCGGAGGATCGAGCGGCGGCGGCTCCGTCGGCGGCGGCGGTGGTGGCGGATCGGCCGGCGGGCGCTGATGTTCGGGAGCAGGTCCGGCCCGCACCCGCTCCGCCGGTGGCGCGGGCTCGTGTGGGCCGAATCGACTGGTCGCTAAAGTCGATCCATGGGAGAGAACACGGCGACAGGGCGCCTACGCGCATGGAGCGTCGCGCGGTGGTCGATCGTCGGCCTGCTCGCGGCCGTAGCGGGTGTGAGCGGCTGGCACTTCACCATATTCGACGTGTACGGGCTCGACGACTTTCAGGGCTCCCTCGAAACCTCGGTGTTCACACTGCCGATGGGGTTGCTGCTCGTCGTCCTCGACTTCCGGACTGCCGCGCAACGATCCGTCCCGTGGGCGTGGCTCGTGCTGCGCGCCATCGCGGTGCCGATGCTCGGGATCGGGATCGGCTCCGTCACACGGGTCTGGCTAGTCACAGCGGGCAGCGGCGAGCGTACGTACGAGCTCGTCGAACCCCACGCATCCGATTTCGCCTGGCAGCTGATGGTTCTCGGCGCGATGCTGCTCGCGGTGCAGCCGCTCATCGTCGGGGTGCGTCGGATCGCCGTCGCGTTGTTCGGGGCGCCGCGGGCGGTGGCGCCGGCCAGTGAAGACCCGGAGGCGGGGCTAGGGCGTTCCGCGGGAGCCGCTGCACCGAAGTGGCCCGGTTCAACACGGGTGAAGGCCGTCGCGGGTGTGGTTGCTTTCGCGCTGATCGCGAGCTTCGTGCTCGTCGCCGCCGGTCGTGTCTTCTGGCATATTGGCGTGGAAACGGCATCGGATGTGCAGCCCATGGTCGCGACCGGCGCGGTCGATGGACGAGAGATCGCTGTAGTCGGATACGACGAGCTCGTGTTCTCCGGCCTGTTCAGACACGAGCGGGTCGCGGCATACGACCTCGCAACCGGAGAGCTCGTGTGGGATCGGAAACTGCAGGACGATCGCGAGATCCCGGTCAGCGTCGACGTAGTTCAGCTCGACGAACGAGGGGCGTTCGTGCGCATGGACCATCCCTCAGATGCTTCCACCTGGTTCGTGCTCGACCCGCGAACCGGAAGGACCGAGTTCATGGCCGAAGAGAGCGACCTGCACGTCGTCGACGAACCGGAGAATGCGGCGCCCGGCATTCCCGGCGACGCTGTGGAGCGCTATATCGAGCGTGATCAGCTGGTGCCCGACGAAGGTTACGACTACGAGTTCACCGATGATGCCGATCTCGAGCGCGTCTTCCGGTACGAGGACGAGAGCCTGCTCATCAACCCTGCCACGGGGAGACCGGCGGGCGAGGATCGGGGCTTCACCTTGCATGGGATCTGCTGCAGCCCCACGGCTCTCGAGGCCCGCGCCGAAGACGGCAAAGTGCTCTGGCGTCGTGATGACGCGGCCCCGTCACCTCGTGACGTCGTCGCCGAAACGGAGAGCGGCCGCGTGGTTGTGCTGATCGAAGGGCCGGAGTCCAAAATGCAGCTCCTCAGCATGAGCAGTAGCGGGATCGCCGAAGCTGTGCTCGGCGATCGGGGCTGGTTGCCCTGGTAGTGAGCACGCCCCTGTGCGAAGCCTGCTGCGGGCACCGTGCCCGGCGGCATGCCACTGTCACCGGAGCATCGCGGCGCCCACCACGATCCCGTAGTTGTGCTCGAGACGGGCAGCGGCGGGTTCGCCCGAGTGCAGCGCGCGGTGCACCAGGTCGACGGGCGCTGCGGGAGCGCGCGCAGCCCGGCGCATGGCCGTGAGGGCGACGGGCGTGACGAATCCTGCGGTCCCAAGTTCGATGATGAACCCGACTGCCGCGGAGAACAGGCAGAGCATAGCGGCGATCCCGACGAGCGCGCCCTCCGGGCCGAGGGCCAGCTCGTCGGCGAACACGAAAACCCAGGAGAACACGATGCCGAAGAGCCCTGCGAATGCGGCGAATGCGGCGACCAGCCCCGGCATGCCGAGGGGTGCCCCGGCCGAGACGGCCCGACGTGGCCGGATCCGGATCCGGATCAAACGCCAGGTCATGACCAGAGCGGAGAAACACCCCACTGCGAGGAGCAGGACGAGCCACCATCGCGACGGCCCGAACAGCACCCACGCGATCAGCGACAGTGCAAGGGTCGCGAGCGTTGCGAGCCCCGCCAGGACGCACGACACGAAATGCAGGATGCGGGCCCGGGAGGTGTTTCGCTCGATCGCGGTGGCCCACGCCGGTTCATACGGGCCGGTATCAGGGCCGTCGCTGCCGCCTGAGGGGCGCCGCAGGTGCTTCACGTCCGCGGCGGGGCGGGAGGGTGCAGGGCGCCGTTCGAGCACGATCTCATTGGCATCGGCGTCGGACACTGCGCCGTCCGTCCACACGTCGAACTCGTCGCCCTGCTGCGGCGCCCATCGAGGGTAGTCGGCATAACGGATGCTGAAGGTTCTGACTTCAGGCCCGGAGGTGCGCAGGGTGAGCGCGAAGACCGGCTGGTCGTCGAGCCACGAGCGCAGAAAGCGCGCTTCCTGCACCGTCGCGGTGGTATGGACGCCGTGAGAGCGGATCGCATCGATGCGGGCAAGGCGCTGCTGATCGGTGCGCCACTGCTCGCGAGCGGCGCGCAACCTGGGCAGGGTGAACCGTGCGACGAGCACGTCGACCGCGACGGCCGCGGCGACGATGAGCAGGGCCTCGGGAAGCGGGGGAGCCGCCCAGAGCACCGCGACGGAGGTTCCGAGGGTACCGCCGACCGCGAACGCGAGGAGCCTGACGCAGAGTGCCGCGCGCTTCAACCCGCCCGGGGGCAAGGGATGATGCCCCGAAACGGTCTGGGCCCCGGTGACCGCGTACCCTGTCGAGTACACGAGGCACTCGGTGACGGCGCGGTTCTCGAATACCATGACGAAGAGCGCGACGCAGATACCCGCGACGGCCGACGCGGCTCGGATGACGGTATCGGCCTTACCGGTGATGCCGGGGATATCCCCGGCGATACCGATATGAAACGTCACCCAGAACGCGAACGCGCCGCCGAGGAACGCGGTGAGCGCCGCCACGATGAAGCGACGGGGCAGGGATCGGCGCATCGATTGCCGTACGGCAGAGGCGACGGGCCGGGGATGGTGAGGCGTCGAAGCCTGCCTCAGCGAGAACGTCATGAGCCCTCCTTTGCCTCGAATGGTCGGATTCTATAGCGACGATTCGGAGCCGGTGCGGTCGCGTGTTTGCAGCCGTGCCTCGCAGCGAAGACCAGGGAGACGAGGAAAGTGACGACTGCGCATGCTCCCACCTGCCAGCGTCGAACGCCGGAAAGCTCCCCCTGCTCGTACTTGCACGCTACACGGCTCGTCGTAGATCGCAAGAGCCGTCTCCCCAGGTCCACCAGCGCAGACCCGCACGACTGCACTGGTGGACCTGGAAGCGGGAGGCCACTCGTGCCGTGGGCCCGCGGGGCTCCGGTCAGGCGGTTACCGACCGCACGATCTCGGAGATCCGCTGCTCGGCAGCGTCATCGATATCGTCGAAGAACCAAGCAGCCGGCATCAGGGAACCATCCGCGCCGCCCGCGGGTCGCAAGTCCGCCTTCTCGGTGAGCGCGAGGTTCAAGCGCTCATCGCTGCGGAGGGTCACCAGTGCCGGTGTGCTCGCGGATAGCGCATAGGCGGGGCATCCCGTACCAGATCCGGGGTTTCAGGTTCGGCCCCGCAGTGAGAATGATCTCGTGCACACGCTGCATGATCGACCGTCGTGGCTCATCGAGCTTCGCGATCTTCTCGAGGACCCGGGCGAGGTTCTTTCGTCCTTCGATGGCATGTCTTGTCCTTTCGGTCAGCCGACACCGGGTGTCGACACTCTGAAGTTCGGCGCGTGAAGGCGCCGCACCCCATCCAGACATGTCCTGAACTGCTCAGGCCTCTCCGCGATGATTCACTTGGATCTCACGTGGGAGTGCAATCGGCGGTCTGAACCGCCGATTCCAGAATACCCATTGCATACTGACCGGCAATGCCCGCGCCGCGCTGTTCTTGAGGCCCTGATGCCCCTCGCAACCAGACGAGCGTGGATCATTTCCCAGCAGTGTGATGCGGAGAAGGGCATGGCCCGACCCTATGCCATCCGACATCGCTGGCAGTCGGCCTCCGCGAGTTCGTTCAGCCCTTTGCCGCAGGCCGATCGAGCGATGATTCATGGGCCTCCGCCCGCGTGCCTCAGCTCGGCGATGGTTCCGGTGCCTCGGGGTATTTCTCCAGCGCGTCGGGATCGCGCAGGCTGTCGGGATCCGCTTCGAGCAGCACGTCGATCCCGGTTCGGTGGTGTTCCTGGTCGTCGTGGATCACGATTACCGTCCCTCCGATGAGGGGAGCGTCCTGGCGCGGCACGCACAG
Organism: Leucobacter holotrichiae; assembly: GCF_055791005.1. Taxonomy (NCBI): domain Bacteria; kingdom Bacillati; phylum Actinomycetota; class Actinomycetes; order Micrococcales; family Microbacteriaceae; genus Leucobacter; species Leucobacter holotrichiae. Next base: position 450,285 of record NZ_JBVUAC010000001.1, on the reverse strand, counting down.
ATCCTCGGTCACGGAGCGGGTTCCCGCCCCGGCTGCGAACGTCGCTGTCACGGTGAAGATCGCATCATCGTCGTGGTGAGTCTGTTCCCAACGAAGGGCGGTGATCGTCCCAGCGGTACGGGCGCCCCGGATACGAAGATGCTCTCGGCGCAGGTGGCGGGCGTGCGAGCGTTGCAGGGCTCGGCGGAAGCCGCGAACGGCCAGTGGGCCGAGCATGATCAGCACCGCGCCGAGCCCGATGAACCCGAGCGCGAGCAGCGGATGCACGAAGCCGGGGCCTGCGACGAGGAGGCCGAGGCCCGTGCCGAGCAGACCCGAGACGAGTCCGACGGCCGTCGGTGCGCCGCCGCTCTTCGACCAGAGCTCGGACGTATCGAGGAACAGGGAGAGCCCGATTCCGAGGAACATCGACAGGAGGATCACCGATACGGCCCAGGCCTCGGGGATCGGAGGCCACCTGGTGTCGAACAAGTGGTTGAGTGCGGGATCGCGCGTGAGCGGGCAGACCTCTCCTCCTGACGGCGAGTCCGAGTAGCACTGAGGGTCTATCTGGGGCAGCGCCGCCGCGACGAGGCCGAACGCTGCGACCGCCCACAGGCCGGCGACTGCAACTGCCCGGCGGAGCAGGTGCGGCCAGCCGTTGTCGGGAACAGGCAGTGCGTTCATCGCCGCCTCCCGTGCCCCGGCCACGCCTGCACACCGCCCTCATCTGCTCGGCTCGTCATTACCACCCCTTCGTCTCGCGGTCGGGCCAGCCGTCGAAGCGAGCATCGGTGAGATCGTCGGGATCCAGCGTGTTGTGGCGGATGCGGATCCTGCGCCCGGCCCATGACTCGTCCGGGCCTCCGTGGTCGCTCTTGCCGCCGTCGAGGTGTCGGTGCAGCGTGAGTCCGTCGGAGAGTCGGGCGATCAGGGAGACCCGGTAGACGGTCGTGAGGCTGCCCTCGCCGTCCCGCTCCTCCCGGCTCGTGACGCGCTCGACGACGCCGATCGCGGTGTCCGCGTCGGCGAACTGGGCCCGGTGCAGCCGGTCGCTGACGACGGTCAATGGGATCGCCCCGAGCAGGCCCACGCCGATCCCGATCCCGAATCCCCACATGAAGACCTCGGGGCGGTGGATGCCGGCGATCCAGAACCAGATCCCGAGCACGATCGCCACCGGGATCATGAGCACGAACAGGCCCACGCCGGTCAGCATGACCGCCGAACAGAAGTTATCGAGCCTGGACAGGCGGCGGATCCGAGCGCGGGTCTCGGGAGTCTTCGCCACGCTCGCCCAGCGCTCGGCGTACTGGTCCTTCGAAGGTTGATTCCATCTCCCGCGCCCCCTTAGGGAGAGGGGCCGTCGCCCGCTCATGAACGGCTCCCGTCCGCACTCGGCCAGCCGTCGAGCTGGACGTCGTCCAGCGCATCGGGATCGAGTGTGTTGTGTCGGAAACGCACCAGGCGACCGACCCGGCGATCCAGGTGCTCGCCCTCGAGGTGCAGACGACGGCGCAGCGTCGTGCCGTCCGGCAGCACGGCGCTGATGCGCAGGTCGAACCAGGTCTGATCGTCGCCGCTGCCGGGATGCTCGATCGCCCGGTCCACGATGCCGGTGGCGGTCTGGCCGTCGGCGAAGCAGGCCCGCTCTCGTCGCGCGGTGGCGAGGAGAAGCCCGACGGTGCCGATGGCGAGCGCGCCGATCGTGGTGACCCAGATCCACCAGTGCAGATGGGTGCGTTCCGTGTCCGTGATCGCGTCCCAGACCGCGACTGCGATCGAGGCGAACGGCGCGATCAGGAGCATGACGAGGCCCACGAGCATGATCACTGCGGCGACGGTCTCGACCTTCGACCAACGCCGGATGCGCGCTTGCGTCTCAGGCGTCCGGGCCGCGGCCATCCACTCGCGGGTCTGCTCGTCAGTGGTGGTCAGGCCCAGGAGGGAGAGATGCTTCCACCTGTTGACAGGACGCGCGTCGCCTGACATCTTGACCACCCCCTCGGTCCTCAGGATGCATCGGACCTCACGATGATGCTCTCGACACTCCCTCGTCGCCCATAGTCTCGCATGCGGTTCGCTCCCGGTCACGGGTTTCGTGCTGCCGGCGGATCGGTCGGCGGTAGTATTCGGTCAACGACGGGTGGCCCCGATTGCACTGAAGAAGATGAGCACCGCCGGTACATCCGAAGCCGCCGTGCCCTGGGCTGTGTTACTCGAATCTGGTCGCCCAGCGCAGGGTCGCCTCGGCGCGGGTGAGACCGCTGGACTTCTCGTTGACCTTCAGTCGGCAGTTCGGTTTGGAGGAGCGGCCGTCCCAGCGCAGCGGCCGCAACGCGGCGTCCACGATCCGGTATCCGGTCGGTGCGCCCGGGGATCCGCCGTCGTCCATCAGGGGTGTGCTGCTCGCTCGCACGAGCATGCCGCCCTTGTGCTCGAGCAGCTGCGGCGCGGGCGCGCCGAGTGCGTCGGCGGCATCATCGAGGCGGCGAGACAGCTCTGCGACGCCGCCGAGCAGATCGAGCGGTCGCTCGCCGAGCACGGTGAGCCAGTCGATGTGCGGGATCCCGGCCCCGTCTGCGCCCCACTCGAGTCGGTAGGGGAGTTGCGGGCCCGGATACCGTTCGAGATACGGCCAGGCGCTGTCGACCTGGTGCGGCTCCATCCAGGTCTCGGCCATGAGTCCGAGGCCGACGAGCCCGACGTGGGGGCGGAGCGCGCTCGCGTACCGGAGCGTCCGCGCGACGACTGTCTCGGGGTCGTGCATGATGGGCGAGGGGCGCTCGCCGATCACCAGCTGCGCGAAACCTGCGCTTGCATCCGGCTCCGGCAGGCTCAGGGCGAGCTGCTGGCGGGGCGGATCCGGTTGAGCGAAGACCCGCAGCGTCGTTGCGGCGAACTTCGTGAGCGCTGCGTCGCGGTCGCGCGTCAGAGCCTCCAATACGGTGTCGATGCTGTCGAGTCCCCGCTTGCGGGTGTCGAGCGGGTCGATCCAGTGGCTCGCCTCGTCCAGCAGCTGCAGGCATTCGGCGGTGAGGTCGCGCACCTGCTCGAACGACACACCGTTCCCGCCTCCCGGTGAGGCGAAGAAGAACTGCGTGCAGCTGGAGAGCCGATACACGGGATCGCCGGAGTATCGATGCGGCACGGTGAGATCGTCGAGGTTCACACCCCCACCGTACTGTTCGGCGCGGTCGTGCAGTATCTCAGGCTGAGACTGGTGGTCATCGACGACGCAGGACATTTCCTGCCGGTGGGCGCTTGACCTTGACACCGTGACAAGGTTTCTACTGGAGTGAGGAGGTGGTCATCGTGACCCGCGTACACACAACAACCGATAACGGCTCCGCGCTGCGGCGCGCACTGGAGGCGAAGAACCCTTCAGCCCGCCTGCAGGCGGTGCTCACCGCCGGCACGAATCCTGATCCGGCATTCATCGAGGTGCTGGTGGAGCACTGCGCAGGCGAGCCCGACTTCTACGTGCGCGACATGCTCACCTGGGCGCTGACACGACACGATCACTCGACGGTGATCGAGCTGATCCTGCCTGAACTGCGATCCACTATTCCGCAGGCGCGGAGTCAGGCACTGCACACGCTCACGAAGATCGCAGACCCCGCGACGTGGCCCGCTATCACGACGGAGCTGCTGCAAGACGAGGATGACGCGGTGGCCCGCACGGCGTGGCGCGCGGCAGCGGGGCTCGTGCCCGAGGGGTGGGAGGAGCGACTCGCCGAGACGCTCTCCACACAGTTCGCCCGAGGCGACCGCGACGTGCAGTTGAGCCTCAGCCGAGCGTTCGCCGACCTCGGCACTGCGGCCGCGCCCATCGTGCAGCGCGCGAAGGCGCACGAGGACGAGGCGGTCCGGACGCACGCGATCGCGACCGAGATGATCATGGAGGATCCCGAGCTCGGCTTCGACGCCGCCGTTTACGAGGCGCGCAAGACGGTCGCGCTGTCCGCGGGCCCGACGATCCGGGACGGGAACGATGCTGATCGGTGAGGTCGCCGAGCGGTCGGGGGTGAGTGCGCGCATGCTGCGCCACTACGACCGGATCGGCCTCGTGTCGCCGACCTCGCGCACCCCCGGCGGATACCGTGAGTACACGGACGACGACATCCGGCGCCTCTTCCAGGTCGAAGGCCTCCGATCGCTCGGACTCGGCCTGAGGGAGATCGCCGATGCGCTCGGCGATCTCCCGTTCAGCCCGGCTGAGATGGTCGAGCAGCTCATCGCGCGCACGGAGGAGCACCTGGCGCAGCAGACGCGGCTGCTGCACGAGCTGCGCCAGGTGCAGGCCGGCGAACTCGCGGAGTGGGCGGACGTGCTGCACACGATCAGCCTGATCCGCGGCCTCAACGTCGACGACCCCTCGGAACGTCAGCGCTTTGCGCTCACAGTGGAGGAGGAGGCCGGCGCGAGGGGCATCGGCGCACTGGTCGAAGCGGCGCTGGCGGAGACCGATATCAACGCTGCAGGGGCGCTGGACTGGGTGCTCGCGCGAGGCGGAGACGAGGCCGTCCCTCTTCTCGCCCGGGCACTGTCCTCATCCGATGAGCGCCGACGGCGCCGCGCAGTCGACGCGCTCGTCAAGATCGGGTCGCCTCGGGCGACCGGCGCTCTGGCGGACGCGTTCGAGCATCCCGATCCGCGGGTGCGCTCTCGGGCCGCGCTCGCGCGTGGACGACGCGGCGACCGCGGGGCGATCCCGACTCTCATCGCTCTCGTGGCCAGCGGGCGTGACGACGTGGCGGCCGCGGACGTCCTCGCCGACCTCGCCGCCCGGCGAGACGGAGAGGCTGAGGAGATCGTGCGTCTCATTCGCGCTGAACTCGCACGAGCGGACGGCGCTGACGCGGGGGCGCGACAGCGCCTGACTGCGGCGCTCGCCGATATCCCCGGTCCCGAGGCGAATGCGCTGGTGGCCGCGTTGACGGACGATTCCGACCCCCGTGTCGCGCACACCGCCCAGTACCTGCTGCAGTCACGCGGAGTTGTTGAGTAGTACTGCGAGGCCTTCAGGGCGCCTGTTGAAGGTGATGGCCTCGGCTCAGCGCAGAGCATCGGCGAGCGAGGAGAGATGGGTGCGGCTTCGCGCGGACGCGGCGCTCGCGTCTCGCTGGGCGATCGCGTCTGCGAGGTCCGCGTGCACGTGCTGGTCGGCCTCGCTGCCGTGGGCGTCGCGGATGCGGAGCATGTCGATCATCGCCTGGCGGAGGCGCGGCGTGAACCCGTCGAACAGCTCCAACAGGATCGGGTTGTGGGCCGCGGCGACGATCGCGCGATGGAACGCGGTGTCGGCGTCGACATGCTCCTCGATGCCGACCCTTCGCTGCCACCGGAGGTCGAGTGCTCGGCGGATCGCGTGCAGATCCCGCGGGGTGCGGCGATTGGCCGCAAGCCCTGCCGCCTCGGTCTCGATGGCGATCCGCGCCTCGATCACCGCGATGATGTCAGCTCGGGCCAGCACCTGGTCCCAGTCCTCGCGCACGTCCAGGGCCGTCACGAACACGCCCGCACCCTGTCGTGACGAGAGCACACCGCGGCCGGCGAGCTGTCGGATCGCCTCTCGCACAGTGGATCGGCCTACGCCGAGCTGCGGGGCGAGCGTGGTCTCGCCGGGAAGCTTCTCGCCAAGCTCCCACTCGCCTGATCTGATCCGTTCGAGCAGCAGCTCGGCGGCCTGATCCGCGAGGGGAGTCCGTTGTACCTGCGCCATGCTCGTCACCCTGTCTGCTCTGCTTGTCTGAGGAGTTGTGGTACAGTCTACCCATGTTCTCCATCGGGTTCCTACTTCTTCGCCGCCACGGCGGGGTCTAGTCTGACCGGCTCCCCGCCGTGGAGCTGCTCGCTGCGCCGGTCATTTGACCAGCCAAGAAGGAATCCCTCGTCATGACCACGACTTTCCCAACCCTCTCCACGCCCGCAGGTCCGGTGCCCGCTGAAGCTCCCGGGTGGAACCGGCAGCGGCACTCGCAGATGCCCTCGCACCGATACATCGACGTGTACTCCGGCGTCGCCGTACCGCTCACGGCGACGGAGCGCGAGTGGCCGACCAAACAGCTGACCGACGCCCCGCTGTGGGTGCCGGTCGATCTGCGCGACGGCAACCAGGCCCTCGCCGAACCCATGGACCCGGCCCGCAAGCGCTGCTTCTTCGAGCTCATGGTCGCTATGGGGTACAAGGAGATCGAAGTCGGCTACCCGTCGGCCTCGCAGACCGACTACCACTTCGTGCGGCTCATCGCCGATACGGACATCGCCCCCGATGACGTGACGATCGTCGTGTTCACCCCGGCCAGACGTGATCTCATCGAGCGCACGGTCGCCTCCATCCAGGGGATCGCGAACCCGGTGGTGATCCACATGTACACCGCGACCGCCCCGACCTGGCGCGACCTGGTGCTGCGGCAGGACCGCGATGAACTCAAGGAACTGATCCTGGCGGGCGGCCGCGACGTGCTCGAGTTCGCCGGCGAGATGCCGAACGTGCGGTTCGAGTTCAGCCCGGAGGTGTTCAACCTGACCGAGCCCGACTACGCGATCGATATCTGCGACGCGATGACCGAGCTGTGGCAGGCGACGCCGGAGCGACCGGTGATCCTGAATCTTCCTGCGACCGTCGAGATCGCGACGCCGAACGTGTACGCCGACCAGATCGAGTACATGCACAAGCATCTCGCTCGTCGCGACAGCGTGATTCTGTCCGTGCATCCGCACAACGACCGCGGCACCGGCATCGCCTGCGCGGAACTGGCCGTGCTCGCTGGAGCGCAGCGGGTCGAGGGCTGCATCTTCGGTAACGGCGAACGCACCGGCAACGTCGACATCGCCACCCTTGCCCTGAACCTGCATGCGCAGGGCGTCGACCCGATGATCGACTTCTCCGACATCGACGAGATCCGCCGCACCGTCGAATACTGCAACCGGATCGAGGTGCACGCCCGGCACCCCTACGTCGGCGACCTCGTGCATACCGCGTTCAGCGGCACGCACCAGGACGCGATCAAGAAGGGCTTCGCCGAGCACCGCGCCCGGGCCGAAGCCGAGGGTCGGGCGGCGAGCGAGATCGAGTGGCGGGTGCCATACCTGCCCATCGATCCCGCCGACATCGGTCGCAGTTACGACGCCGTGATTCGCGTCAACTCCCAGTCAGGCAAGGGTGGCATCGCCTATCTGCTCGAAGCCGAGTACGGTATCGAACTGCCTCGCCGTATGCAGATCGACCTCGCACGCCACGTCCAAGCCCATACGGACACCACTGGCGGCGAGGTCACCGCGGCCGAGCTGAGGAGCATCTTCGAGGCCTCCTATCTCGCGGCGCGGAGCGACAGCGGAGTGGGTCTGGTCGGGTACGAGACGAGTGAGAACGGGGGAGCGACCCGCACTCGGATCGACCTGCGGGTGAACGGTGGGGACTTCTCGAGCGAGCACGTGGGCATCGGTCCTATTGAGGCGCTGACGGCCGCCCTCGCCGAGCGCGAGATCGACCTTGAGGTGCTCGAGCTGCATCAGACAAGCATTGGGACGGGGAGCGGCAGTCAGGCTCTCACGCTCATCGAGTACCGATGCCCCGACGGGACCGGATGGAGCGCCGGACGCGCCGATTCGGTGCTTGCCGCCAGTATGAACGCCGTCCTCGCCGCCGCGGGGCGCCTGTTCTGCGGCCTGACTTCCTCGCAGATCTAGTCTCGCGACACGTGGTCGCTCGGTCACACCTTTGGCTTCGGGTACCAGTGATGCCGGAGGTGCCAGTAGCATCAAAGCATGGCAGGAGGGTCGCCCACCGGGCACGGGGGCGAGCGGGCCGGGATTCATGCTCTCACGTTCGGGATCATCGCCGTGGTCTGTGCGATGATCCCGATCGTCGGTGATTTCATCGCCGTTCCCTGTGCTGTGCTTGCCCTGGGGTTCGGGCTGCTCGGTATTCGTCGCCATGAGACCGGACGGCCCGCGCAGGCGGTCCGGGCGACCATCGGCACCGTTCTCGGGTTGCTGGCGCTATTCGTGGTGGGCATCCTATTTGTAGTGGCGCAGCTGCCCGGGTAGGGGGCAGCTCGTCGGGTGGTATCCGGATCGCGGGGGAGAGGAAGAGATCGATGAGCGAACAGGCGATCACGATCGACGAGTATCTGGATGGGGTCGATCCCGCGTTTCGTCCGGAACTCGAGCGAATACGCGCACTGGTGACGCGGCTCGTGCCGGGCGTCGAGGAAACCATGAGCTACCGCATGCCGACGTTGAAGTACAAGGACCGCGCGTTGGTCTACTTCACCGCGTCCAAGAAGCACATGAGCTTCTATCCCTCCTCGTGGGCGATCGACGAGCTGAAGGATCGGCTCTCTGATTACAAGACCACGGAGCACGCGGTCCAGTTCACGCTCGCGAACCGGCTCCCTGACGAACTGATCGAGGATCTCGTCCGAGTCCACGTTCGCGAGATCGACTCGGATCGCAAGTAGTCGCTCGATCGGCCGCGCGTCCGGTGAGATGAGCCGGTTGGCGCCCGCCACCGAGTCCGAATCGTTCTATCGGGCGGGGAAGACGCGCGCCAGCCACTCGCTGAAGGTTTCGGTGCCGCGCAGGGCATCAGAGCCGGGAAGCAGGGAACCGTCGCGCTGAGCGCGACCGAACGCGCCTCCCAGATTGACCGGGAACACCAAGCGACCCGCGCCGCTCGCTCGGGCGTAGCCTCGAACCATGTCCACGAGGGATTCTTCCCGAGGGCCTCCCAGGTCCGCTGCGCGCCCGGCGGGTGCGGCCTCGGCGAGATGCACGAGGTGGGCGCCGACCTCTCGTACGGCGACCGGCTGCGTGCGCATCCGAGGGCTGAAGTGCAACGGCCCACGGGTGCCCATCCGGTACACCTGAGCGGCGAACTCGTGGAACTGCGTGGTGCGGGCGACCGTGAATGGAACGCCACTCCTTTCGACAGCCCGTTCCTGGGCCAGTTTGCCGCCGTACAGGGGATACTCGCTCGCGCGATCGCAGTTCACGATCGACAGCACGACGATGAGGGGTGGGCGAGCAGTCGTGAGCGTGCGGATGACGGCTTCGTGGAACGCCGTCGGATCGTCGCCCGGTCTCACACCGGAAGCGTCGATGACAGCGTCAGCTCCCTCGAGGGCATCTCGCGCGCCCGCGCCCGATACGAGATCGACGCCCTCTGAGCGTGCCAACAGGGTCACCTCGTGCCCGCGCTCGCGCGCTGCACGAGCCGCTTGCGCGCCCGCCTGCCCGGTCCCACCCGCGATTGCGATCCTCATGACTGCAGCCTACAGAGGGGCGACATCGCTCGCTCTCGATGAGCAGCTGATTGGTCGGGATCCGCTTCAGTCGCACAGATCCGCCGTCGAGTACACCGAAACATGGGAATCGGCGTGTTCGGAGGCTGATCTGCGCTGATGGAGGTGCGCTCTCAGGAGACAGGTCTGTGGCGCTGCGCCTCGCGCTCCGAGGATGTTGTAGAAGTTACCCCGCGGAGCCGCCCCGGCCTCGTGCGGTCTTCGCGCGACGATACTGTCTGACGCCGGCCACGAGTAAGAGGACGGCGGTTCCCCAGGTGAGAACGATCAGGAACCAGAGCGGCACCGCTTTCGCGCCGCTTCCCGTCAGAGAACTCAGATCTCCCTCGGTTCCGACGAGTTGGAGCACCGGTGCAGCGCACCACAGTGCGAGACCGAGGGTGAGGAAGCACCACTGCGCCCCGTTCGGGCCATTGCCTGCACCTCGTCGTCTCGCCAGCGGCGGCAGCAGCGCGAGGCCCGCCACGGTGAATCCGCCCGCGAGCATCATCATGACGCCGCCCATCGAGACCAGTGGGATGAGCCCCAGAACGATCGGGATGAGAAACCCCACGGAGATCGCGCCGAAGAACGAGAACGCCAGGACGAGCTTCCATGGCTTCTCATGCATCGCAGTCGCTCCTCTTTCTATGTTGCGGTGCGTCAGACACTTCGAGCGAGAAGATGCGACCTAGGCCTCCTCTCTGCGGCGGCTGTTGAACAAGAACTATGGCTCCAGCCTAGCCGGGCGTCATTCCACGAATCCGGAGCCGTGTCCTTGCGTCACATCATCCGACGGTGGGATCCTGACGGATGAGGTGGTACGCACCGCCGATAGGGGGAGACGAGATGAACAGCATCACGCAGGCGGCACTGGTCATCGACTGGACTCAGATGCCCACCTACAACACCATCATGTCTGTCGCTGCCGGGGCGGGACTGCTGAGCGTGGTCTGGCTCGGACGCGGTCTGCAGCGCGGGACGCCGGTGCGATTGGAAGGCTATGCGGTCACCTTTCTCGTGCTCGGGACGATCCTCACCATCACCGGCGCGCACATGACGCTCACCTGGCCTCTAGCGAAGTATTTCCCATTTGACAACATCATCTTCGGTGAGCCCAGCCTGGGTTTCGGCGTGCTGCTGCTCGGCAGCGCGATCCTCCTGTGGCGGCGCAAGGATCTCCCCGAGACAGAGGACCGGGGCGCCGAGATCGCGTCAGTGGTGAGACCTCTCGGGATCATCATCGTCGGCTTCGGACTGGCGCTTGGTGCGATCGCGTTCGCCGGCCTCATCTTCCAACTTTTCGCCGCGCCGCCCGAGGAGCCCATTAGCGGAGCGTTCGCGCAGTGGCCGTGGGTGGAAGCGACGTTCATGTCGGGCATGTTCGGCGTCGCCGGCATCGGTGCCGTGCTCTTCCCGGTCGCGCTGCGCGGATTCTCCACGGGCTCGCAGCGGACGACGTGGCAGTGGATCGTCGGCATCTGCATCGGACTCCCGGGCCTCGGGTTCTTCCTATTCGGCGCGCTCAACTTCTTCACGCACATCGGGCTCATCATCAACACGATGGGATGAGCTCGGGATCGCAGCTCAGCTCTTCTTCTTGGCGGCGGCCTTCGCTGCGCGCTTCGTCTCCCGCACCTTGAGCAGGGTCTCGGGGGAGGTGATGTCTGCGACGCTGCGGAACGATCCCTCTTCGCCGTAGGCGCCGGCGGCCTCTCGCCATCCCTCGCCCGCGAATCCGCACTGCTTGCCCAGCAGCGCGAGGAAGATCCTCGCCTTCTGGTCACCGAAACCCGGCAGCGCCTTGAGACGCTTCAACACGGTCTTGCCGTCGGGATCGCCCTCGGTCCAGATCGCGGAGGCATCGCCGCCCCACTCGTCGACGACCGTGCGGCACAGCGTCTGCACGCGCGCGGCCATCGAACCGGGGAAGCGGTGCACGGCGGGCGACTGCTTGAAGGCGGCCTCGAAGTCGTCGGCGTCGCAGTTCGCGATCGTCTCGGCGTCGACCGAACCGATCCTCTGCTCGATCTTGAGCGGGCCCGCGAACGCGACCTCCATCGCGACCTGCTGGTCGAGCAGCATCCCGATCAGCAGGGCGAGCGGATTGTTCGTGAGCAGTGCGTCGGCTTCGACATCGTCGGTGAGGTGGAGTGCCATGCGATCCAGTATCTCACTCAAGGCGATCGCTCACACTGTCGGACCGGTCCTGGACAGCCGGGGTGGAAAGGGCGGTAAGCTGGGCGCCGTGAGCTATCGAGAGCTGTACTCGCAGCGTCAGGAGGTTGTCGGCGACGCCCTCGCCGACAGCGATTAGCCGAGTCGTTCATGCCCTGCCCGCGCAGTACGCGCCCGCTCGGCTGATTTCGACGACCCTGCAACTCTCATCGGGATCGCGCGTTCACGCGTCCCGGAAGGAATACTCATGCGACCCCTGACCGAAGCTTTCATACGTGGCTCTTTCATCAACGCGTCCCGCAGGGAGGTGAAAGAGATGGTGCTGCCGGCTGCCTTCGAGAGCATGGGCGAGGCCGATTGGCAACGGCTCGACTACTTCGGCTGGCGGGATCCGAAGTTCGCGAAGCGGGCATACGTCGTGCTGCCGAGGCTCGACGCTGAACCGGTCGGCGTCGCGCTGAAGCCGGCCGACGCCTCTCCGCGCTCGCGCCCCCTGTGCAACTGGTGCTGCGACGTGCGTCTGCCGAACGACGTCGTCTTCTGGAGCGCGAAGCGCGTCGGCGAGGCCGGCCGCCGCGGCAGCACCGTCGGCACGCTCATCTGCCGCGACTTCGAGTGCTCGCGCAATGTGCGCAACGACCCGCCGCCCGCCTACGAGGGGTACGACGTCGCGGCCGCGCGCGTGCGACGGATTGAAGACCTCCAGCTGCGGGCTGCCGGTTTCGCCGAGATGCTGCTCGCGGGGCGGTAGGGCCGGGGCTGCTCCGCGGGAAGCCCCCCAGCAGAACGCCGACGGGGTGCTCATCGCGACCGGGCACGGCGCGGCGTCGCGTCGCGCGGGCGGGGATCCGGGATGCTGAGACTATGAACAGTGTGCGCGCTCGCGGCGTCCGGCCGCGCGGAGCCGGGCGGTGAGCGGGTCGGGGCAGCGGGACGAGGATCCCCGCCGCTTCGCCGCGCTCAGGAACCGCAACTCGGGGACCTACATCGTCGGCGGAGCGCTGTCGATGATGGCCGACAACATCGAGCACGTGCTCGGCTACTGGGTGCTGTGGCAGACCTTCCACTCGCCGTGGCTCGTCGGGTTCCAGATCGTCAGCCACTGGCTGCCGTTCCTGCTGTTCTCCGTGTACGCGGGCGCGCTCGCACAGCGCTTCGACTGCCGCCGCATCATCCAGATCGCCCAGGCGCTGTTCATGTTCGTGTCGATCTGCTGGGGTGTGCTCTTCCTCACCGGTACCCTCGAGCTCTGGCATGCCTGCGTGCTGCTCGTACTGCACGGCCTGGCCGGCTGCCTCTGGATGCCCGCCGAGCAACTCATGCTCTACGACTTCGTCGGCCCGCGGCAGCTGCCGAGCGCGGTGCGGATCAACTCGACCTTCCGCAGCCTTGCGTTCATCGCGGGACCGGTCGTGGGCTCCGCCCTGCTGATCGGGATCGGCCCCGCGTACGGGATGTTCGTGAACGTGCTGTTCTATCTGCCGCTCACGATCTTCCTCTTCCGCACCCGCTTCACCGGGCACAGCGGCGCGAGATCCGCGGAGGCCTCGGCCCCAGACGCGGCCCCGCCGGCGCCGCCCGCCCCGCAGCGCATGTCCTTCCTGGCGGCGTTCTCCGTGCTCGGCACGGTGCGCCGGCACCGCGAGATTTTCGGCATGATCCTGCTCACCGCCCTGAGCGGGATCACCATCGGGCACCTGCTGCAGAACGCGATGCCCGAGTTCGCGGAGATCCTCGGCAGCAGCGGCGGGCCCGGCCTCGCCTACGGGCTGCTGCTCTTCGCGAACGGGGCCGGGGGAGTGCTCGGCGGGTTCCTGCTCGAGGCCACGCGCAAGGTGCCGCCCACGGCGCCCACCGCGGTCGGCTCCGCGATCCTGCTCGGGATCAGCACCGTGGTCTTCGCGAGCAGCGGCAGCCTCGTGCTCGCGGTGATCGCGCTCGCCATCGGCGGCGTCGCGAAGATCGCGTCGGAGTCGACCGAGATGAGCATCGTGCAACTGCAGGCACCCGACGCGGAACGAGGCCGCGTCATCGGCGCCTACACGATGTTCGGCCCGGGCATGATGACCTTCGGCGGGGTGACGGCGGGCTTCCTCGGCTCGCTGCTCGGCATCCAGGCGGCGGTGCTTGCCTCGGGTGTCGTGCTCACTGTGGGGTCAGCAGTCGTCGGGGCCTGGTTGCTGCTGCCCCGGGCCCGCCGCAGCTGAGGCCGCGTCTCAGGCAGGAGATCGCGCTTCAAGTAGGAGATATTCTCCGGCAGTGCCCGCCTGAAACGCGATCTCCTACCTGGCCGCTGCCGCTTCGCTCACTCGAACCGGTTGACCATCGCGAGCGCGGCGCGGTCCACGTAGTCGCGGAAGGCCGCATCGTGCATCGGCGGCAGCTCGACGGCGTCGAGAGCGGCGTGCATGTGCTTCAGCCATCGCTCCTTCGCGTCGGGGGTGACGGCGAACGGGGCGTGACGCATGCGCAGCCGTGGGTGACCGCGCTGCTCCGAGTACGTCGTCGGCCCGCCCCAGTACTGCTCGAGGAAGGTGCGCAGGCGCCAGATCGCGCCCTCCCAGTCGGCGTCGGGGTACATGGGGGCGAGCACGGGATCCTCGCGCACTCCGTCGTAGAAGACTCTGACGAGGCGATCGAACGTCTCGGTGCCGCCCACCTGCGACCAGAGCGTCTCGGTCACCGCGGGCCCCTCCGATCCTGCGCGGAGCGTGAGCCGGGGTGCAGGTGGCTGCTGCTCGTTCATCCGGTGCCTCCCGGGTACTGCGGCAGCTCGGTGGCGAGCTGGATGCCCTCCTCGTTGAAGCGCCGGATCAGCTCGGCGCGCAGCGCGCGCTGCACCGCCCACTGGGCCTCGGGGCGCGTGCGCATGGCCAGGCGCAGCGTGGCGCGATCGCCGTATGCGCTCTCCACGCCCCAGATCTCGGGCTCTCCGGTGATCTTGCGCGCGGTCGCGGGATCCCGCATGAGGCTCTTCGCCGTCTCCATCGTGACCCGCTCCACCTCGGCCAGGTCGCTGTCGGCTTGCACGGTCACGTCAACGAGTGCGCGACCCCACCCCTGCGACGAGTTGCCGAGGGTGAGGATCTCGCCGTTGCGCACGAACCAGAGTGTGCCGTCGACGGCCCGCACCTGAGTGACGCGAATGCCCACGTCCTCCACGGTGCCGCTGACCTCGCCGACCGTGATCCAGTCGCCGACGCCGAGCTGATCCTCGAACACCATGAAGATGCCGTTGAGGAGATCCTTGACGATGTTCTGCGCGCCGAAGGCGAGGCCGGCGCCGATGATGCCGGCCGAGGCGACGAGGGCGCCGACGTTGACGCTGAGCTCGGAGAGCACGAGGATCAGTGCGATGGCCACGATGATCCAGGTGATCGCCGCGCGCCCAACGCTGCCGAGCGTGCGCGTGCGCTGCACGGCCCGCGCGTTCACGTAGGGCGCGGCCTGGATCTCCGAGGTCGTGTCGACATCTTGCGCTCGCTTGACTCCCTGCACGATACGGGTGACGGTGCGCATGAGCACGCGCCGCAGCACCCAGTTGAGGGTCACCGCCACCGCGATGATCAGCAGGATGCGCAGCGGCACCTGATAGGTCGTGATGAAGTCGACGAAGGCGTTGCCGACGACCTCGGGGACGTCCTCGACTCCTTGCATGCGGAATCCCGTCATCGGACCTCCCGATCAGCCTGCTGCGCGAGCAGCGCGCGCTCGACGCCCGCCAGGTGCTCGATGATCATGCGGCGCAGTGCGGCCGGGGCGTCGGTGTGGTCTTCGAGCCAGGATCGCGTGGCCTGCGCGAGCTCGGCGTTCGCGAGCGGCGCGGGGTAGAAGCCGTCGATCAGCTCCTCGGCGATCGCGTAGCTGCGTGACTCCCACACCGGCAGCAGCGCGTCGAAGAAGCGGCCGACGAAGGGCTCGAGCAGCGCGAGGTCGTGGGCGCGGGTGAAGCCGGCGCCCGTGGCGCGCACGATCGCATTGGGCTTGTCGCTCTGGTCGAACACGGAAGCCCAGGCGCGATCCTTGTCCTCGGCGGTCGGCAGTGCTGCCCGCGCGTGCGCCGCCGACTGGTTGCCGGTCGCCGTGCGATCCGTCTCGAGCTGCTGCGCGATCCTCGCCTCGTCGATGCGCCCACCCGCGGCGAGCGAGGTGAGCAGCTCCCAGCTGAGATCGGTGTCGATCTCGAGCCCGTCGAGCGCCAGGGTTCCGTCGAGCAGGCTCTGCACACGGTCGAGGTGGCCCTCGCTCGTGGCCAGCTGGGCGAAGGACTTCACGAACTGGAACTGAGCGTCCGAGCCGGGTGCAGCGTTCTCGGCGAGCTCCTGCAGGCCGTCGGCGACACGGCCGAGCACGGCGTCGCGACGCGCGGGATCCACGTAGCTCGAGGCGGCGAGCACCAGCTGGCCGAGCACGGTGCGCAGGGTGGTGGAAGCGGTCTCCCGCCCGATGTGGGCCAGCACGATGTCGACGAAGCGCGAGGCCGGGAACTCGGCGTCGCGCGTCGCGTCCCAGAGGGTTCCCCAGACGAGGGCCCTCGCCAGGGAGTCGTCGATGTCTCCGAGGCGCGCGGCCGCGGTCTCGAGCGACCGCTCGTCGAGCCGGATCTTCGCGTAGGTGAGGTCGTCGTCGTTCAGCAGCAGGAGCTCGGGCTGCTCGGCCCCCCGGAGCTGCGGGATCTCGGTGCGGGCGCCGTCGACGTCGAGCTCGAAGCGGTGCACGCGGCGCAGCGCGCCGTCGGCGAAGGCGTACAGGCCGACCGCGATGCGGTGCGGGCGGATGGTGGGGTACTTCGCATCGGCGGTCTGCTCGATCGCGAACGACGTGTAGCGTCCGTCTTCGTCGAGTTCGAAGACCGGGCGCAGCGTGTTCACGCCGGCGGTCTCCAGCCACAGCTTCGACCACTCGGCCAGATCGCGGCCGCTCTGGACCTCGAGCTCGGTGAGCAGGTCGACGAGCTCGGTGTTGGAGTGGTGGTGCTTCACGAAGTAGTCGTGCACGCCACGCATGAACGGCTCGCGGCCCACCCACGCGACCAGCTGCTTGAGCACCGACGCGCCCTTCGCGTAGGTGATGCCGTCGAAGTTGACGAGCACGTCTTCGAGGTCGCGGATCTCGGCGACGATCGGATGCGTCGACGGCAGCTGATCCTGGCGGTACGCCCACGACTTCTCGGAGGCCGCGAACGTGGTCCAGCAGTCGCTCCACTCGGTCGCCTCGGCCACGCCGAGGGTCGACATGTACTCGGCGAACGACTCGTTGAGCCACAGATCGTTCCACCAGCGCATCGTCACGAGGTCGCCGAACCACATGTGCGCGAGCTCGTGCAGGATGGTGACGACACGGCGCTCGCGCATCGCGTCGGTGACCTGACTGCGGAACACGTAGGCCTCGGTGAAGGTGACCGCACCCACGTTCTCCATGGCGCCCATGTTGTACTCGGGCACGAAGAGCTGGTCGTACTTGTCGAAGGGGTAGGGGTAGTCGAACTGCTCCTCGAAGAAGGCGAAGCCCTCGCGCGTCTTCTCGAAGATGTAGTCGGCGTCGAGGTGCTCGCCGAGCGACTCCCGGCAGAACACGCCGAGCGGGATCGTGCGCCCGTCGCGGCTCGTCAGCTCGCTGCGCACCACCCGGTACGGGCCGGCGATGAGCGCGGTGATGTAGCTCGACATGACGGGCGTCGGTTCGAACCGCCAGGTGGAGATCGCCTGCTCCGCCCAGTCGTCGCCCTGGGCGCCGGCCTTCTGACCCGCGGCGACGGGCTCGGGCGTCGGCTGGTTGCTCACCACCTGCCAGCGGGCGGGCGCGATGATGGTGAACTGGAAGGTCGCCTTGAGATCCGGCTGCTCGAAGACCGCGAACATGCGCCGCGAATCGGGCACCTCGAACTGGGAGTAGAGGTAGACCTCCCCATCGGCCGGGTCGACGAAGCGGTGGAGGCCCTCACCGGTATTCATGTACCGCTGCGTCGAGGCGATCCGCAGCACGTTCTGCTCGGCGAGCTCGGGCAGCTGCACGCGGGAGTCCGAGAACACCTGCGCGGGATCGAGCGAGCGTCCGTTCAATTCGACGCTTTCGACCGAGTCGGCGATGAGATCGATGAAGGTCGAGGATCCGGCTCGACCTCCGAAGCGCACCGTGGTGACGGCGTTGAAGGTCTCTGCGCCGGTGGTGAGGTCGAGTTCGACCTCGTAGCTCTCGGTGGTGACGATGCTGGCGCGTTCGCGCGCTTCGACGCGGGTCAGATTCTCTCCGGACACGGTGCTCCTTCGGGCGTTGCGGTCGGTGTCGGGGCCGGGATCTCACGAGGGATCGGCCCGCACGGTGGTGAAGTATCGCGACAAGCCTATGCCCGGAGGCTATGTGTCGGCTCAAGACGTCGTGCCTGTTCTCGAGGAGCATTCCGGCCGTAGACTGGCCTCATGAGCAACACCGTCGAAGTCGAGTTCTGGTTCGATCCGATCTGCCCCTGGTGCTGGATGACCAGCCGCTGGGCCGCGGAAGTCGCCGAGGTGCGCGGCTTCGAGATCGCGTGGCACCCGATCAGCCTCGCCGTTCTCAACGAGGGCAACGAGGCGGGCAGCCATGCCGAGGGGCATCGGCAGGGCAAGCGGATGGGGCGTGTGGTCGAGGCCGCGCGAGTCGCGCACAGCGAGGGCGTCGTGGGCGCCCTCTACACGGAGCTCGGCAACCGGCTGCATCCCGGCGGCCGGGATGATTACGACGCCGTGATCGCGGAGTCGCTCGAAGCGCTCGGCCTGCCCGCCGACCTCGCTGCGGCGGCCGATGACGAGCGGAGCGATGCGCAGGTGCGCGCCAACACCGATCATGCGATGGAGATCGCCGGGCCCGACGTGGGTGTGCCGATCATCTCCGTGAACGGCGTCGCCTTCTTCGGGCCGGTAGTCACGCCGGCGCCGACGGGCGAGACGGCGCTGAGGCTGTGGGACGGGATCGTCGCGGCCGCGAGCGTGCCCGGGTTCTACGAGCTCAAGCGCGGGCGCACCGTGGGCCCGCAGTTCTGATCCTCCCTCGCAGCCCCGATAGAATCGTGCGCATGCGCATTCACGTCGCCACTGATCACGCCGGACTCGAATTCAGCCAGCAGCTGCAGCAGCACCTGCGCGACCGGGGGTTCGAGGTCATCGACCACGGGCCCCAGGAGTACGACGCTCTCGACGACTACCCCTCGTTCTGCATCAACGCGGCGCTCGCGGTAGCCCGCGATCAGCGCGCCGGCGTCGAGGCACTGGGTGTGGTGTTCGGCGGCTCGGGCAACGGCGAGCAGATGTCTGCGAACAAGGTCGAGGGGATCCGCGCCGCCCTGGTGTGGAACGAGTCGACTGCGCAGCTCGCCCGCGAGCACAACGACGCCAATGTGATCTCGATCGGCGCGCGCCAGCACGAGGTCGCCGACGCGATCCGCTTCATCGACCTGTTCATCGATACGCCGTTCTCGGGCGATGAGCGCCACGTGCGCCGCATCGGTCAGCTCGGCGAGTACGAGCGCACCGGCACCATCGCCGGCAAGCAGGTCGACGAGCTGTAGGGCGCCGCACGCATGCCCGAGGGCCACTCCGTACACCGCATCGCGCGGCAGTTCCACGCGAACTTCGTGGGCACCGCGCCCAGTGTGACGAGCCCGCAGGGCCGTTTCGCGCAGGGCGCCGCGATCCTCGACGGTCACGAGATGACCGACGCCCGCGCCGTCGGCAAGCAGATGTTCCTCGAGTTCGAGGGCGATCACTGGTTGCGCGTGCACCTCGGCATCTACGGGGCCTGGGACTTCGCGGGGGAGGTGCGGGTGGATCCCTCGATCCAGATCCACGGCCACACTCCCGGGCACTCCAAGCTCGGGCAGACGGGGGAGTACTCGAGGCCCGACCGTGCGAGGCCCGTCGACCGCGACGGCGAGGATTCGGTGACCTCGATCGGAGCTCCGCGGCGTGCTCGCGTGCGTATGGCCGAGCACGACCGCGAGACCGAGGAGGTCGGTTCGTTCCCGCCGGATCCGGTCGGACAGGTGCGGGTGCGCCTGCTGAACGAGACGGTCTGCGCGGATCTGCGCGGGCCTACGGCCTGCGAGGTGCTGACACCGGCCGAGGTCGACGCGGTCGTGCAGCGCCTCGGCCCCGATCCGGCCAACGCGAACACGCCGGCGGAGCGGGAGCGGTTCGTCTCTCGCGCCCATAAGAAGAAGACCCCGATCGGGCTCGTGCTCATGGACCAGTCCGTGATCGCGGGGATCGGTAACGTCTACCGGGCGGAGATGCTGTTCCGGGCCGAACTCGACCCTCACACGCCCGCGAACACCCTCGGCCGCACCGTGCTCGAGGCCCTCTGGGACGACTGGGCCCACCTGCTCGACATCGGCATTACCGTCGGCCAGATGATCACGATCGACGGGCTCGAGGGCGAGGCCTACGCGCGGGCGCTGTCGGAACGCGATGAACGGCACTGGGTGTACAAGATGGAGGGCACACCCTGCAAGCGCTGCGGCACCAATATCCAGCTCGAGGAGTTCGGAGCGCGCAAGCTCTACTGGTGTCCCGGGTGCCAGCTCTGAGCCGACCGCGCTGCTGAACGAGCCTCGCGTCTCATCACCCGACGCTGGCCAGTGTGAATGGGAGCACCGCGGGTGCGCCCGCCGCGAGCAGTGCCCTCGCCGCGACCGTGATCGTCCACCGGCTGTCCACGAGGTCGTCGACGAGCAGGATCGGGCCCGGCGCCTGAGAGACGGTCTCGGCGAGGGCGGGGCTCACCCCGAAGCGGCCCCATACCGACGCCAGCCGGAACGCGCTGTTGCCGCCGGGCCCCATCGCCGGTATCGAGGGGTCGACATCGAGTGAGCCCAGGAACGGCAGGCGGCCGCGCTCCGCGATCGCGGCCGCCGTGCTCGCGATGAGCTGCGGCCGCGACAGCGACGGCATCGCGACGACGCCCACCGGCCGCTTCTGCCAGGGCCAGTCGCGCAGGGTGGCGATGACCCCCTCCAGCAGTCGCTCGTCGACGGTGCGATCCGGCGCCCCCGCCGCGAAGAGCTCGCGCAGCGGACCGCCCCAGCCGAGGTCGGTGAGGCGAGCAATCGCCCGCCCCGCGGTTGGCCGCTCGCCTTCGGGGATCCTGCCCTTCACCGGGAGGCCCCGGCGGTCTGCCCCGGTGGGCCACATGCCGCGCGGCTCGATCGGCACGCCGACGCGCTGCAACCGGCCGGCGGCGCGCTCCGCGGCGGCGGGCGGCACCTCGGCCGGGTACCACGGGCCGGCGCAGACGTCGCAGCGCCCGCAAGGGGCGGCGGTCGGATCGTCGAGATCGCGCTGCAGCGTCTCCATGCGACAGCGCCCGCCCCGCTCGTAGTCGAGCATCGACCGCTGCTCGGCCTCGCGGGCCGCCGCGATCCGCGCGTAACGCTCGGCGTCGTACCGCCACGGGGTGCCCGTCGCGACCCATCCGCCCGACACCCGCCGCACCGCGCCATCGACATCGAGGACCTTGAGCAGCAGCTCGAGCGGGGTGCGCCGGATGTCGACCCGCGCCTCGAGCGCCGGCGTGGAGAGCGGGGGGCCGTCGGGGTCGCCGAGTGCGGCGAGCACCGCGGCCGCGCGCTCGGGATCGGGCATTGAAGCGGTGGCGAAGTACCGCCAGATCGCCGCGTCCTCGGAACCCGGCAGCAGCAGCACGTCGGCGTTCGCGGCGCCGCGGCCCGCGCGGCCGACCTGCTGATAGTACGCGACCGGGGAGGACGGTGCGCCCAGGTGCACGACGAAGCCCAGGTCGGGCTTATCGAACCCCATGCCGAGCGCGCTCGTGGCGATGAGCGCCTTCACCTCGTTCGCCTTCAGGGTGCCCTCGAGCCGCTCGCGCTCCTCGGGGTCGGTGCGTCCGGTGTAGGCGGCGACCGGGTAGCCGGCATCGCGTAGCAGCAGCGCGGTGTCCTCGGCCGCCGACACTGTCAGCGCGTAAACGATGCCGCTGCCCGGCAGGTCTCCGAGGTGGGCGACCAGCCAGGCCAGTCGCTCGCGGGGCGTCGGCAGCGACAGGCAGCCGAGCCGCAGCGACTCGCGGGCCAGGGACCCGCGCAGGGTCAGCACGTCGCGACCGAGCTGCTCGACCACGTCGTCGACCACCCGTGCGTTCGCAGTGGCGGTCGTCGCGAGCACCGGCACGTCGTGATCGAGGCCCGCGAGCAGGGCCGCAATCCGCCGGTAGTCGGGACGGAAGTCGTGGCCCCAGTCGGAGATGCAGTGCGCCTCGTCGATCACCAGCAGGCCCATGCGCGCGAGCAGACCGGGCAGCTGCTGCTCGCGGAAGCGGGGATTGTTCAGCCGCTCGGGGGACACGAGCAGCACGTCGATCTCGTCGGCGGCGAGCCGCGCCTCGATCTGCTGCCACTCGTCGGCCGTGGCCGAGTTGATCGCCGCCGCGCGCACGCCGGCCCGCTCGGCCGCGGCGACCTGGTCGCGCATCAGCGCCAGCAGCGGCGAGACGAGCAGCGTGGGGCCCGCGCCGCGGCGGCGCAGCAGCGCGGTCGCCACGAAGTAGACGGCCGACTTGCCCCAGCCCGTGCGCTGCACCACGAGCGCGCGCCGGCGCTCCGAGACGAGAGCGTCGATCGCCTCGAACTGGCCGTCGTGGAAGTCGGCGTCGGGCCGGCCGGTGAGCCGGCGCAGCAGCTCGGCGGCCTCGCCGCGCACGGCGCCGTCCGGGGTGGCACCTCGACGGGTGGGCTGCTCCTGGGAATCCATGCCCCCGATGATGGCAGAGGCCACTGACATTCTCGTCGGCGGGCCGCGATCCCGAGCGAGCAGTCCCCGGATCCGGAACAGCAGACCCCCGAATTCGGACCGGCAGAGCCCGGATCCGGCCCAGCAAGAACGGTCATGCGCTGGGACCCGGGCACCGCCAGACTGGAGACATGACCACGAACGGAAGGGATCGACTCCGCGAGCTGCTCGACGCGGTGCTCGACGAGGAGCACCGCAGCCTCGACGACATGGCCGGGGGAGCGCACACCACTCGCTTCCACTTCGCCCGCTCGGTCTCGCGCGCCGCGGGGGAGGGCCCCGTCGCGATGCGCCGGCGGGTGATGCTCGAGCGCGCGGCCTGGCAGCTGAGCCGGGGCGCGAGCGTCGCCGACGCCGCCTGGGCCGCGGGCTACGACTCCGCCGAGGGGTTCAGCCGGGCCTTTGCGCGGGCCTTCGGGCATCCGCCGAGCGCGGCCTCGGCGAGCCACTGGCTGCCCAGCCCGAACGGGATCCACTTCCACCCGCCGACCTCGCTCTGGGTGCGCGCCGAGGAGAGCGCCATGAACCCGCTGACCGAGCAGCTCGTACGACACGACCTGGACGACACCGCCCACCTGCTGTACGCCGCCGCGCGCCTCGGCGACGAGGAGCTGACCCGCCCGATCCTGCCCGGCAACGTCGTGCTGAGCTGGGACGGCGAGGAGCCCTCGATCTCGGCGACGCTCACCTCGATCGTGTTCTCGAAGGAGGTCTGGCTCGCGGCCGTCGAGGGGTCGGATCTGCCGCAGCGTGGCGACCGGCCCTCCCTCGCGGAGCTGCGTGACCGCCACGACCGCGCCGCCGCCCGCTGGCTCGCGGCCGTGCGCGACATCGACCGCCGCGGCGCCTGGAACGACCGCCTGGTCGACGCCCTCTGCGATCCGCCCGAGAGCTTCATCCTCAGCTCCGTCGTGGCGCACGTGCTCACCTACTCCGCGCACCGGCGCCAGCTGGTGCGGCTCATGCTGCGCTCCTGCGGGCGCAGCATCGGCGACGGCGACCCGATCATGTGGCTGCGGCGGCTGCGGGGCGAGGCGGATCCGGAACCGAGCGATCCCGGATCGGCGGATCCGGATCCCGAGCCGAGCGATCCCGAGCCGAGCGATCCCGCCCCCGCTGATCCCGATCCCACCACCCCCGACACCGAAGGAGCGCGCCCGTGAGCGTCATCTACTACACCGCGACCACCCTCGACGGCTTCCTCGCCGACCCCGATGACTCCCTCGACTGGCTGCTGCGCCAGCCGCAGGAGGAGCGCGGCCCGAACGACTACGGCGAGTTCTTCGCGGGCGTCGGCGCGATCGTGATGGGGTCGACGACCTACGAGTGGGTGCTGCGGCACGAGTCGGGAGTCTGGCCCTACGAGACCCCGGCCTGGGTGATGACGCACCGTGATCTGCCGCAGCCCACTGCGGTCGCCGGCGCGGAGTCCGGATCCGCCCCCGGTGCGGCCCCCGATATCCGCTTCTCAAGCGCCGCGATCCCCGAGGTCCACGCGCAGATACGCGAGGCCGCGGGGGAGCGCGACCTCTGGGTCGTGGGCGGCGGCGACCTCGCGGGGCAGTTCGCCGATGCGGGGCTGCTCGACGAGATCCACACCTCGATCGCGCCGATCGTGCTCGGTGCGGGGCGCCCCCTGCTGCCGCGGCGGCTCGATCTCGAGCTCATCGAGACAGGCCGCAACGGCGCCTTCGTCACCGCCCGGCACCGCGTGGCAGGCCCGCTGCTCGAGGATCGCCCCTCCCCGTGATCAAGTGGCGCCTCAGTCGAGGACGGTATTCCCTTCGAGATACGGGTTTCGCATGCCGGATCGCGATCGCGGGTGCGAGATCCGTATCTCGACGGGGATCGGGAGCGGGGAGAGGATCGGCGTGATCCACTGTCTTGGGTGTGGCATAATAGTTCCTTGTGCCACGGTGCGGCACTGCCGCGAGGGTCCGCACACACCGTGAGCCCAACACCTCAATACTTTCCTTAACATTCCGCGTTCCGACTTGCGGCGGGCGCAGAGAGAGACAATCATGCAGAAGCTCGACCACGTCGATGCCGCGTCGCTCAAGAGCGACATCCCCGAGTTCCGCGCCGGCGACACCGTCAAGGTGCACGTGAACATCGTCGAGGGCAACCGCTCGCGCATCCAGGTGTTCCAGGGCATCGTCATCGCCCGTCACGGCGAGGGTATCCGCGAGACGTTCACCGTCCGCAAGATCAGCTTCCAGGTGGGTGTGGAGCGCAAGTTCCCCGTGCACTCGCCCGCGATCGACAAGATCGAGGTCGTGACCCGCGGTGACGTGCGTCGCGCCAAGCTGTACTACCTGCGCGGTCTCACCGGCAAGAAGGCCAAGGTCAAGGAGAAGCGCGACTTCTGATCCGCGCTCTTCAGGAGGAACCCCCGCTTCGGCGGGGGTTTCTTCTTTCCCAGGGTGCGAATGGCAGGATGGACTGGTGCGGCTCATGGCTCGGCTGCACCGGAGAGGGCAAGCGAGATGAACGAATCGGCGAGCGAACCTCGGCGGCGCGGCGGCGGGATACTCGGATTCCTCAGGGATCTGGTCGTGATCCTGGTGGTCGCATTCCTCGTCTCGTTCCTGCTCAAGACGTTCCTCGTGCGCAGCTTCTACATCCCGTCCGAGTCGATGGAGCAGACGCTGCAGGTCGACGACCGTATTCTGGTGAACCAGCTCGTACCCGATGTGATGTCGGTGCAGCGCGGGGACATCGTGGTGTTCAAGGATCCGGGCGGGTGGCTGCTGCCGCGGGGCACCGAGCCGCCGCAGGGCTTCGAGAAGGTGCTGCAGGCCGTCGGTCTCGCGGCCGATACGAGCAACGAGTACGTGGTGAAGCGCGTGATCGGGATCGGCGGTGATCGGGTGCAGTGCTGCGACGCCGAGGGCCGGGTCACCGTGAACGGCGTGCCGCTCGACGAGCCTTACATCGTGATCCCTCCGGGGGAGGGCGGTCGGGCGTCGAAGATCGACTTCGACGTCACGGTGCCCGAGGATTCGGTGTGGGTGATGGGCGACAACCGCTATCAGAGCAAGGACTCCCGCTACAACCAGGATCAGCCGGGGCGCGGTTTCGTGCCCGAGAGCGAGATCGTGGGCCGCGCGTTCGTGCTCAACTGGCCCCTGAACCGTTTCACCTGGCTGGGTGCTCCCGAGGGCACGTTCACGGGTGTCGAGCAGGCGGGAGAGCAGGCCCGCGAGAAGGCGGCGGCGCAGTGACGAGCCCGGCGATGCCGAAACGCGCGCTGACGCCGGACCCCTCGAAGGACCCGACGCTCGATGTCGAACAGGCGTGCTTCGCCGAGGGCTTCGAACTGGTGATCGGGATCGACGAGGTCGGCCGCGGCGCGGTCGCAGGCCCGGTCGCAGTCGGCGTGCACGCGGTGATGCGGGGAACGACCGGATTCCCCGAGGGGCTCCGCGACTCGAAGCTGCTGAGCGAGAAGCGGCGCGAGGCGATGGCCCCGCTCGTGCGCGAGTGGGGGCCGGGATCGGTCGGATACGCGAGCGCCGAGGAGATCGACGAGCACGGGATCGGTGCCATGCTGGGGGAGGCGGCCCGGCGCGCGCTGCTCGAGCTGTACGCCGCGGGCGTGCCCGTCGATCGCGCGCTGATCCTGCTCGACGGTTCGCACGACTGGCTCAGCCCGGCGCTCAGGTCGCCGTTGCGAGTACGTACCAGGATCGGAGCGGATCGCAGTTGCGCCTCGGTGGCGGCGGCCTCCGTGCGCGCGAAGGTGGAGCGCGACGCGCTCATGCGGGAGGCGCATGAGGCGCACCCCGAATACGGATGGACGTCGAACAAGGGCTACGGATCCCGAGCCCACTACGAGGGCATCACGGCCCTGGGGCTCACCGAACTGCATCGGCGTACCTGGATCAAGCAGCCGGCGTAGGCCCGCTTCTGCTCCGTCACCCCTCGGCCGGAGCGGTAGGCTGTTCGGGTGAGCAATCGCGATATCTCGCCCGACGCGCCCATCGGGGTGTTCGACTCGGGCGTCGGCGGCCTGACGGTGGCGAGGGCGATCCGGGATCAGCTGCCCCACGAATCGATGATCTACGTGGGTGACACGCTGCGCACCCCCTACGGGCCGCGGCCGATCGCGGAGGTGCGCCGCTTCGCGCTCGAGATCCTCGACGGACTCGTGGCGCAGGGTGTGAAGATGCTGGTGATCGCCTGCAACACAGCCTCGGCCGCCGTGCTGCGCGACGCCCGCGAGCGCTACGGCGTCCCCGTGGTCGAGGTGATCGGTCCCACGGTGCGCAGCGCCGCCGCCATCACCCGCAGCGGCAGGGTGGGCCTCATCGGCACGCAGGGCACGATCCAGTCGCGCGCCTATCATGACCTGTTCGCGATGCGCCCCGAGATCTCGTTGAGCGCAGCCGCCTGCCCCCGCTTCGTCGAGCTGGTGGAGGCCGGCCTCACGAGCGGCCCCGAGGTGCACGCTGTGGCTGAAGAGTACCTCGCACCGCTGGTGGCCGAGCGGATCGACACGCTCGTGCTGGGCTGCACGCACTATCCGTTCCTGCGCGGCGCGCTCGCGCGGATCGTCGGCCCGGACGTGGCGCTCGTGTCGAGCGACATCGAGACGGCGAACGAGGTGTTCCGGGTGCTGACCGAGGAGGGCCTGCTGCGCTCGCCCGGCGCCGGCGAGCCGGTGCTGCGCTACGAGGCGACGGGCGATGATACGCGCGGTTTCGTCGATCTCGCGCGCAGAATGCTCGGGATCGGCATCGACGCGGTCGATCGTCTCGAGACGGGCTCGATCACGCTTCCCCGCTGACCGCCGTGGGCCCGCGCTCGAATGTCGGAGGCTCCCTGTAGCGTACGGGCAGACGGCATCGCGGCGATCCCTCGACCTGAACGACCGACCGAAGGAGAGAACATGAGTGACCAGACACGCGCAGACGGGCGCACTCCGCAGCAGATGCGACCCGTGACCATCGAACGCGGGTGGAGCTCGCAGGCCGAGGGCAGCGCGCTGATCTCGTTCGGCGCCACGCGTGTGCTCTGCACCGCCTCGTTCACGCCCGGTGTGCCGCGGTGGCTGACGGGCAAGGGGACCGGGTGGGTCACTGCAGAATACTCGATGCTGCCCCGTTCCACGAACGAGCGCATGCAGCGCGAGGCGGTGCGCGGCAAGATCGGCGGCCGCACCCACGAGATCTCACGGCTCATCGGTCGCAGCCTGCGGGCGGTCATCGACACGAAGGCGCTGGGCGAGAACACGATCGTGATCGACTGCGACGTGCTGCAGGCCGACGGCGGCACCCGCACCGCGTCGATCACCGGCGCGTACGTCGCGCTGGCCGACGCGATCGAGTGGGCGCGTGCGGCGGGGCACATCGCTCGCAAGGTCCAGCCGCTGCGCGACAGCGTGGCAGCGGTCTCGGTCGGCATCGTGGGCGGCACGCCCATGTCAGACCTGGCCTACGTCGAGGACTCGCGCGCCGAGACCGACATGAACGTCGTGATGACCGGGTCGGGCGACTTCGTCGAGGTGCAGGGCACCGCCGAGGGAGCACCGTTCGATCGCGCTGAGCTGAACAGTCTGCTCGATCTCGCGCTCGCGAGCGGCTCCGAGCTCTCCGAGATCCAGCGCGCGGTGCTGGCCGAGACCCTCGTGGCGAAGGCGGGGTGATCATGACGCAGCTGGTACTCGCTTCGCACAACGCCCACAAGCTCGAGGAGCTGCGGCGCATTCTCGGCCCGCTGATCCCCGGCATCGATCTGATCGGCTACGACGGCCCCGAGCCCGTCGAGAACGGGCTGACCTTCGAGCAGAACGCGCTCATCAAGGCGCGAGCCGCCGCGGCGCACACCGGCCTGCCGGCGATCGCAGACGACTCCGGTATCGCGGTCGATGTGCTCGGCGGTTGCCCGGGCATTTTCTCGGCGCGCTGGGGCGGCCCGGCGCGCAGCGACACCGGCAACGTCGACCTGCTGCTGTGGCAGCTCACCGATGTCGCCGACGAGCACCGCGCCGCGAGCTTCGTCTGCGCCGCCGCGCTGGTGGTGCCTCCCGGCGAGGGCACCGGGCTCACGGGCGGGGTGGGTGCGGGCGAGGTCTGCGAGCTCGGTGTCTGGCCCGGCCGTGTGCTGAGGCAGCCGGAGGGCGAGCACGGCTTCGGCTACGATCCGATCTTCCAGCCCGAGGGCGAGCAGCGCTCGGCTGCAGAGCTCACGGGCCTCGAGAAGGACCGACTGTCCCATCGCACCAGGGCCTTCTCGGCTCTCGCCCCGGAGATCCTGGCGCGACTGGGCTGAGACCGACCTGAAGAGTGGAGATGGCGGCATGACTGATCCGTACGCATCCGAGGCGACCGGCGGGCTGGTGCGCCCCGAGGTGACAGAGGCCGATGCGGTGCTGATCGCGCGCGAGTGCTACGGCATCGATGCGAGCGCACGGGAACTCGGCAGCAATCAGGATCGCAACTTCGTGCTCGAAGAACCGGGCGGGGCCCGCAGCGTGCTGCGCGTCGACAACCCGGTGTTCAGGGATGAGGAACGCGACGCTCAGCACGCCGCTCTCGACGCGTACCGGGAGGCGGGCGTGCCGGTCGCGTCTGTGCTCCCCGGGATCGATGGCTCGCTCACGCAGCGCTGGCGTGGCTTCGCCGTACGGCGCAGCGAGTTCGCGGAGGGCGAGCCGATGGTCGACGGCGGCTATTTCGCGCCGGTCGTGCTCGAGGAGTTCGGGCGTCTCGCCGCCGCCTCGGTGAACGCGCTCGCGCAGCTGCGCCATCCGGGTCTCGATCGCGATCACATGTGGATCATGGCCGTCGCGCACGAGCAGACGGTCAGACTCGCGCCGTCGATCACCGACGAGGATCTGCGCGAGCGGGTGCTGGGCGCCTCCGGGGCCGCGCAGCGCGCACTCGACGCGGTAGCCGACGATCTGCCCCTGCAGGCGATCCACGGCGACCTCACCGACGACAACGTGACCGGCGTGCGGGGCGACGACCGCCGCCTGCACCCGCACATCGTGCTCGACCTCGGCGACCTGGCATACGGCTGGCGCGTTGCCGAGCTCGCGGTCACGGCGAGCTCGTTGCTGCACCACGAGCCCGCACGCCCGCTCCGCGTGCTCGATACGGTCGCGGCCTTCCACCGCGCCGCCCCGCTCTCCGCGGCGGAGGCCCGGGCGGTGTGGCCGCTCATCGTGCTGCGCGCCGCCGTGCTCGTCGCGAGCGGCTGGCGCCAGCTCGAGATCGACGGCGCCAACGACTATGCCCGTGAGCGCATCGCGGGGGAGCAGGCGATCTTCGACGCCGCGACGCGATACCCGCTCGTCGAGATGACGGAGCACGTGCTGGCCAGGCTCGGCTTCAGCGGGCTGCCTCATGGGGCGGGACTCAGGCTCGCGGCCGATCCTTTCGCGCAGACGGAGTCTTCCCGCCAGCCTGCGGGAGCGGAGCGAGTCGCAGGATCCCGCCCGCTCCGGTCCCTCCTGCCCGATCTGGAAGGGGAGGTGTCCGTGATCGACCCGGGCGTGGAGTCCGAGTCGCTCGACGGCGGGGCATGGCTCGAACAGCATGCCGAACCGCGGTTGCTCGCGGATTCCCTCGCGGAGGGTGCCGGGGCGGCCGTCTACCCCTACGGCGTGTACCGCCTCACGCAGACCCGCATCGATGCGGCGGAGGCCGCGGCCACCTGGCCCACCGCGACCGAGATCTGGGTAGCCGCCGGGTCTCAGATGTCGGTCGCTGCCCCCGTCGGGGGAGTCGTCGTCGGCGCCTTCGGGGGCCTGATCTCGCTGCTCGTCTCCGAGGAGTGGCTGCTGATCGTCTCGGGTGTGCAAGCGACGGTGGCGCGGGACGAGCTGGTCGAGGACGGGGCACAGATCGGCGTGCTCGAGGGCGGTACCGCGCCGCGGCCGGTGCACGTGCGGCTGGTGCGTGTCGACGCCATCGCGGCTGACACCCAGCTCGCGGTGGCGCAGCTGCAGAGGCTCGAGGCCGAGCGCGCGGCCGGCGACTTCCGCGGCTCCGCGGTGAACCGCGTCACTCCGGAGCGTGTGCCGGCCTGGGCGCGGCTCACCCGCGATCCGGCTGCAATCCTCGGTCTGCCGCCGCGCGCGCAGCGCGACGAATCCGGCGACGAGCAGGCCCGGCGCGAGCAGATCTTCGCGAGCGCGCAGGAGCGCTACTACCAGCGGCCCATGCAGATCGAGCGCGGGTGGCGCCACCACCTCATCGACACCACGGGTCGCGCGTACGTCGACATGGTCAACAACGTGACCGGCCTGGGGCACGGGCATCCGGGGGTGGCCGACGCGGTGAACCGGCAGATCCGCATTCTCAACACCAACTCCCGGTTCCTGTACCGGGAACTCGCCGAGTACAGCGAGCGTCTGCTCGCGCTGCTCCCCGAGGCGGCGCGCACGCCCGCGGCCGATGGTAGCCGACGTGACGCGCTCGATACCGTGCTGCTCGTCAACTCGGGCTCCGAGGCTGTCGATCTCGCTCTGCGCCTCGCGCAGGCCGCGACGGGGCGCAAGACCGTCGTGGCGCTGCGCGAGGCCTATCACGGCTGGACCATGGCCTCCGACGCCGTGACCACGAGCGCCTACGACAACCCCTACGCGCTCGAGAACCGGCCCGAATGGGTGCACGTCGCAGACGTGCCCAACCGTTTCCGCGGCACCTACCGCGGCGACGCGGACGACCGGAGCGTGGGCGCGCGCTACGCTGCCGACCTCGGGTCCGACCTGCTCGCTCTCGCCGGAGAGGGGCGCGACGTCGCCGCGTTCATCTGCGAGTCCGTGCTGGGCAACGCCGGGGGTGTGCTGCTGCCCGAGGGCTACCTCTCCGACGCCTACGCGCGCGTTCGCGCAGCGGGCGGCCTGTGCATCGCAGACGAGGTGCAGGTGGGCTTCGGGCGCATGGGCTCGAGCTTCTGGGGCTTCGAGCAGTCGGGTGTGATCCCGGACCTCATCACCATCGCAAAGCCGATGGGCAACGGATTCCCCATCGGCGGCGTCATCACCTCGAAGCGCATCGCCGACGCGCTCGCCACGCAGGGACAGTTCTTCTCGTCGGCCGGCGGCAATCCGCTCAGCTGCCGCGTGGGCCTCGCGGTGCTCGACGCGATGCGCGACGAGCGGCTGCAGCAGAATGCGCACATGGTGGGCGAGCGGCTCGCCGAGGGTTTCCGGGCGCTCGCCGAGCGTCACCCGCTCATCGGCCCGGTGCACGGCGAGGGGCTCTACCTCGGTGTCGAGCTCGTGCGCGATCACGAGACGATGGAGCCCGCGAAGGAGGAGGCCGCGGCGATCTGCGAGCGACTGCGAGAGCTCGGCGTGGTCGTGCTCACCACCTCGGAGCGCTCGAATGTGCTCAAGGTGAAACCGCCGCTCTGCCTCACCACCGAGAGCGCCGACTTCGTGCTCGAGCAGCTCGACCGGGTGCTCAGCACCGGCTGGTGACGGCACCCGGTCGGTGCGGCGCATCGCGGCAGCAGCGCACCCCTGCCGCGATGCCCTCGGCGCCCGTTCTCACAGCTGCAGGATCGCGCGGGCGATCATGAAGTAGACGATCAGGCCTGTGGCGTCCACGAAGGTCGAGATGAACGGGTTCGAGAAGACCGCGGGGTCGACGCCGACCGCTCGCGCCAGCAGGGGCATGCCGCCACCCACGGCGGCCGCCAGCGTGCAGACCGTGAGCAGAGTGAGGCCGATGACGAGCCCGATCGGCACGGAGTAGACGAGGCCCGCGATGGCGAAGCCGAGTCCGCCGAGCAGCAGGCCGAGCACGGCGCCCGTGCGGAGCTCGCGCGCGAGCACGCGCAGCAGGTCCCTGGGTCGCACATCGCCGAGCGCGAGCGCCCGGGTCACCGTCGTGGCCGCCTGATTGCCGGTGTTGCCGCCGGTGCCGATGAGCAGCGGCACGAAGAGCGCCAGCACCGTCACTTGCTCCAGCGTCGCCTCGAACACCGACAGCACCTGCACGGTGATGGTGGCACCGATCGCCAGCACGAGCAGCCATACCACCCGGGATCGCACGATCGAGAGCACGGGCGTCGAGAGGTACGGGCGCCGCAGCGGTTCGGAGCCGCCCTGCCGCGCCGCGTCCTCGTTCTCCTCGCGCTCGAGGATGCGTACGGCGTCGTCGATGGTGAACATGCCCACGAGACGGTGCTCGCTGTCGACGATGGGCATGGCGAGCAGAGCGAGATCGGCGCAGCGGCGGGCGGTCGTCTCGGCCCGCTCCACGGCCTCCGCGGTGTGCGCCGGCTGCATGAGGTCGGAGACGACTCGCCCGGGCTCTGACCGCATCAGTTCGCGCAGGCTGACCACGCCGACCACGCGCCGGCTCCCGTCGAGCACGGGCACGGTGTACACGGTCTCGGCGTCGTCGAGACGCGCCCGCACGCGCGCGAGCGACTGCTCGACGGTCAGCTCGTCCCTCGTCCACACGTATTCGGGTGTCATGCGCCGGCCCACACTGCCTTGCGGATAGCCGAGTACGGCCGTGGTGAGCAGCCGATCGGTCTCGGGAAGACCGCGCAGCAGGCGCGTGGCGAGCGACGCCGGCACCTCCTCCAGCAGCCAGGCCCGGGCGTCGGGGTCGAGTTCCTCGAACAGCCGCGCGACCTCTGCATCGTGCAGTCCGTCGAGCAGGTCGCCCTGCAGTTCGGGATCGAGCGATTCGAAGACCTCGAGGGCTCGCTGCTTGGTCAGCAGGCGGAAGACGACCGCTCGTCGGCGCAGGCTCAATCGGTCGAACAGGGGTACCAGGTCGGCGGTCGTGAGCGGGGCCAGCGTCTCGGTGAGCGCGTGCAGGTCTCGGGCTGCGAGTTGCTGCTCGATCGTGTCGATGAGCCCGTCGACGACGGGGATCGGCTGTGTGGTCATAGCGGCTCCTTCCGGGTGCGCACCGGGGCGCGCACGATCGTGAGCGCGCTCGAGCGGTGGCCCGAGGCGCGCTGATGGTGTGCCGGGCCATGCGCGCCGTCGAGCAGGTCGACTAGCGGGAGCCGATCGAAGCGGCGAGCACGGTACCCGGCTGGTGACTGCAACTGTCACTGGGCATGCGACTCACCTCGCTTCGTGTCATGGAGATTCGGGATCGCGGTTCGGGCGTGAAATGCTCCGAGTGATCCGCAGCGACCATAGCAGTATCGGCGCCGCCCGACAAGCGGCGGCACGTTCTTTACGTAGGAGATCTGCTCCTAAACGGGAATATTCAGCTGGATCGCCCGCCTGGGAGTAGATCTCCTGCTTGGACTGCGGGATCGGAGACGAGCCCGAGCAGTACCTCGACCAGGATCACGACCGCGATCACCACGAACAGCGCGCCCGCGACGATGTCGAACCAGGGCGCGGCCCGCCCCAACCAGCGGCGGAACGCCGGCGCTGATGAGGCGAGTGCGATCCCGACGAACCAGGCCAGTCCGCTCGCGAACATCACGGCGATGATCGCGAGACGCAGACCCCACCCTGCGCCCGCAGGCAGGAACTGGGCCAGCAGCGCGGTGAAGAAGATGAGCGCCTTCGGGTTCGCGAGGTTGGTGGTGAGCCCCAGCAGCCATGGGTGGGCCCCCGATCCGTCACCGCGATCCGCCCCCTCCTCGCGCAGTCCCGCGATCCCGCTTCGCATGCTCTGCACGCCCAGATAACCGAGCACGCCCGCGCCCACCGTCTGCATGACCGGCAGCAGCGCCGGCAGCGCCTCGAAGAGCGCCGCCAGACCCAGCACCGACACCACGATCCAGAGCAGGTTGCCGCTCATGATGCCGAGTGCCGCGAGCACCGCCGCTCGGCGCTCCCGCACCGCGAGGCGCAGCAGCAGGAACAGGTCCGGCCCGGGCAGCGCGAGCGCCGCGAACCACGCGAGCAGCAGCCCGCCCCAGCCCGCCGCGGTCACTGGCACCTCCCGTTTGGATGCGCGCCGGAGGCTCGGAGGGTGTGGGAGGGAAGCACTGCTCTATCCTCCCAGATCAGGAGCACCCGCCTGCCTCACCCGCCCTGCGACCGGGTCTCGGCGAGAGTTCGCTCCAGGATCTCGCGCAGCACTGCGCGGTCGACTTTCGAGAGGCGGGTGAGGTAGAGGCAGCCCTTGCTCGCGCGGTGCGGGCCGAGCCGCTCCAGGAGATCCGGCCAGCGCTCCGCGAACCCGGGCACCAGGTAGAGCGTGTGCTTCGCGGACCCGGTGGCGAAGGCGAGCTCGGGCATGCGCCCGCCGTGCCCGCTCTCGTAGCGGTACTCGACCTCGCCGAAGCCGATGATCCTGCCCGCCCACACGACGGGTTCGGCGCCGCTGAGCTCGCGTTGCAGCGCCAGCAGCTCGTCGGCCTCCGCCCGCCTCGGGCCGGTCACGCGGTCGAGCACCTCGGAGGCCGGCAGATCCGACGGGGACATCGCGGGTTCGTTCGCTGCCATGGGATCCTCCCGGTCGCAGCCCAGGCCGGAGATCGGCGGGGTGTCACCATCGTACTGCGCGTCCGACGGAGAGGAGCGAACTCACGAAGCTGCTCGCCTCGTAGACTGTGTCGGGGGAACGGAGGGCCGCGATGTCGATGACCGATGACCTGCTCGGAGACGAGCGCGTCGGCGCGCTGCTGGAGACGCTCGAGGCAGCGAGCGGCGGGCGTCGGTTCGAAGCCACCCGGGAGACCGCGGCCGGCCTCGCGGAACTGACGCTGAGCGGGAGGGCGCGGGCGCTCGCGGGCGGGATCGCGCGCGATGTCTCGGGAGGGCACGCGCAGCTGGCGCATATCGTGCGCTCGGCTCTCGGGAACCCGGGGTTCGAGGGTTTCGCCCTCTGGCCGGTCGGTCTCGCGTCGTCGAGGATCGCGCTGAGCGAGGGGACGGACGAGAGCTTCGACTCGTCGCTGGCTCTGCTGGGGGAGATGACGAAGCGCTTCACCTCGGAGTTCGCGATCCGCCCCCTGCTGCGACATGACCTCGACCGCGCGCTCGATCGGATGAGCGTGTGGACGAGGGATCCCGACTGGGCGGTGCGCCGCCTCGCCAGCGAGGGGAGCCGCCCCCTGCTGCCGTGGGCCGAGCGGATCCCGGCCCTCGTGGCGGATCCCGCGCCGACCCGGCCGATCCTCGACGCCCTGCACGACGACCCCGACGAGAACGTGCGCCGTTCCGTCGCCAACCACCTCAACGACCACAGCCGAGCGCACCCCGCGTTCGCGGTCGAGGTCGTGCGCGGTTGGCGGGCCGCGGGCGGCGCGCACGTCGACCGGGTCTCGCGCCACGCGCTGCGCACGCTCGTGAAGCGCGGGGATACGGCCGCACTCGAACTGCTCGGGTTCCCGCCGGCGCAGCTGTCTGTTTCGCCCGTTGAGATATCACCGGCGCGGGTCGAGTCGGGCGGCACTGTCGCCTTCGGCGCGGCGGTGGAGAACGTCGGCGCGGATCCGGCGCCCCTCGTGATCGACTACGTGCTGAGCTTCCCGGGTGCTCGGGGAGACGAGCGCTCGAAGGTCTTCAAGATCATGAGCCGCACCCTCGGCCCCGGTGAACGGTTCGAGGTGCGGGCCTCGCACTCGTTCAGGCCGATCACCACCCGCCGGTACTACCCGGGGCGCTACGGCGTGTCGCTGCAGATCAACGGGGTGCCCCATCCGCGCACCGACTTCGAACTGGGGTAGCGGGCGGACTTCTCTCGCCGGTCGGATGCCAACAAGCAACCTTGGTTGACAGTTCCGCCCTTAGCAATGTAGGTTGACGGCATGGAATCACTGCAGGTAACCGCTGTCGCAGCCGACACGAGCGACCCGCGTGCGGGCCTGCGGGCCGTCGCGTCGCTGCGAACCCTCGCGGACCGCCTCGAACTCGCGCAGGTCGAAGCCGGGCTGCGCGCGGGCATGAGCTGGCAGGGGATCGCGGACGCGCTCGGCGTTTCGCGCCAGGCCGTCCACAAGAAGTACGCGAAGAAGATCGATCCGTCGATCCCGGTCCCGAGGAGGAGCGCTTGAGCAAGATCACGGCCACGGCGGCGACCAGCCACGTCCTCTCGGTCACCGCGATGGAGGAGGCGTCCCGTACGGGTGAGCGCACCGCCGGCATCGACCACATGTTCCTCGCGCTCGTCGTGAACGAGCAGCTCGCCGGCCAAGTGCTGCGCAGTCTCGGGATCACCCTCGACGCAGCGCGCGAAGCCGTCGCTGCGCAGCACGCCGAGCAGCTGGCGTCGCTCGGGATCCGCGCCGAGGCGCCTGCGCCCGGTCGCATCACCTTCCACGAGACCGGTGACTACCAGTGGAGCGAGCGGGCGCTCGACATCATCAAGCGCTCGGCCGAGCGCGAGCAGCGCGGTGACGCGGTGGCCGTGCTGCGCGCACTCGTCGCGGAGCCGAGCGGGTTCATCGAGACCGTGCTGGGCCGCCTCGGCACTTCGCCCGAGGAGGTGCGCGCCCGGCTGGACGAGGCCGAGCGCTTCCCCGGTGCGCCGCAGCACACTTTCGAGGAGGCGACGCTCTCCGGGGCCTCCGAGAGCTTCGCTCCGGCCCCGATCGAAGAGGTGTGGGAGCTGCTCGCCGATCCCGCGCGCATGCCCGAGTGGGAGCCGAGCATCGGCGGCGTCGAGGATCTGCCGCCGCGGCCCGTCGCCGGTGCGAGCTGGACCACCCGCGCGCTGCTCGAACGGCGCGACGGCAAGCCGCTGCGCGTCAAGCCCGAGTACCGCAGGGGAGCGGCCGAGCTCGTCGCGCTCGAGGAGCCGCACTGCATCGAGTGGCGTTTCACCTGGCCCGACGCCCCGAAGAGCAACGCGAGGCGCGTGCGTATCGAGCTCGAACCGGCCGCCGGAGGCGCCCAGCTGCGCACCTCGCTGGCGTGGGATCGGGACCCGGAGCGCGCCAAGCCGCGCCTGCGACTCGGCCGGCTCTTGCGGCCGTTGTTGCGTCCGGTCTACCGCTTCGTGCTCTGGACGCAGCTGATGCAGCTCGGCGGCGGGATCAGCCGCGCGTTCCGATGAGCGGCGAGCAGCCGCGGGATCCCACGTCGGAGCCCGCCGGCGCGGCCCCTGGGGCAGGCCCGGCTCCGGGCCTGTCGCTGCTGTGGTCGTACGCCCGCCCGCACCTCGGAAAGCTCGGCCTGGGCGCGCTGCTGGGGCTGCTCGCGACGGCCGTCACCCTGGCGACGCCGCTCGCGGCCAAGTGGGTGCTCGACTCGCTCGGGGAGCGCCTCGACCTCGCGGCTCCGGTCGCGATCCTTCTCGTCCTGCTGGTCGCCGGCACCATCGCCGGCCTGGCCCAGACGGTGCTGCTCGGGCGGCTCGCCGAACACATCGTGCTCGACGCCCGCCGCTCGCTGATCCAGCGCTTCTTCCGCGCCAAGCTGGAGCAGGTGCAGCGCTTCAGGACCGGTGAACTGGTCACGCGCGTCACGAGCGACACGGTGCTGCTGCGCGAGGCCGCGACCACGAGCATCGTGCATCTCATCAACGGCACGGTCTCGCTCGTCGGCACCGTCGTGCTCATGGCCGTGCTCGACTGGCCGCTGCTCGCGACCACCCTTGTCGCGCTGCTCGTGATCGGGGGTGCCTTCGGCCTGCTCGTGCCGCAGATCGGCAAGGCCGACAAGCGTGCGCAAGACGCGATCGGCGAGCTCGGCGCCGGCCTGGAGGGCGGGATGCGGGCGCTCCGCACCGTGAAGTCGAGCCGTGCTGAGACCCGCGAGATCGGCCGCGTCACCGCGAAGGCCGAGGAGTCGGCACGCCACGCGATCCGTTCCGTCTGGTTCTCGGCGCTCGTCTGGACGGTCGCGGGCGGCGGCATGCAGCTCGCGATCATCGTGATCCTCGGGATCGGCGCGGCCCGCGTCTCCCTCGGCGACCTCGCTGTGTCGACGCTCGTCGCATTCCTGCTGTACGCCTTCAACATCATCGACCCGATCGCCTCGCTGGCGGGTGCGTTCGCCTCGATCCAGTCGGGGCTCGCGGCCGCCGCGCGGATCCGCGAGACGGAGCACCTCGAAGCCGAGGAGACCTCGCGTCGGCCTGCATCGCAGGCACCGCGCGTTCCAGGCACCCGGGGCCCGGCTCCTGGTGCTCCGATCCTCGCGCTGCGCGACGTGACCGCGGTGTACGCGGGGGCGGATCGGCCGGCGCTCACCGGTATTGACCTCGAGATCCCGCGCACCGGGCACGTGGCGCTCGTCGGCCCGTCGGGCGCGGGCAAGACCACGGTGCTCTCACTGCTGCTGCGGTTCATCGAGCCGAGCGCCGGTACCCTCGAACTCGACGGCGTGCCGTTCCGCGAGCTGAGCCTCGACACGGTGCGATCCCGCATCTCCTACGTCGAGCAGGAGACCCCGGTGATCCCGGGAACCGTGCGCGACAACGTGCTCTTCCGAGTGGACCTCGCGCCAAGATCCCGGGCCGCCGACGACGAAGCGTGGGAGGCGCTGGCGGCGGTGCACCTGGATGAGAAGATCCGCTCGCTGCCCGAGGGGCTCGACGCGGAGGTCTCCGAGGCGGTGCTGTCCGGGGGCGAGCGCCAGCGCCTCGCCGTCGCGCGGGCGCTCGTCAGGCGGCCGGAGGTGCTGCTGCTCGACGAAGCGACCGCGCAGCTCGACGGCTCCACGGAGGCCGCGATCCAGCGGGTCATCGCCGACGCCGCCCGCAGCGGCGCCGTCGTCACCATCGCGCACCGGCTCTCGACCGTGCTCGACGCCGACCGCATCGTCGTGTTCGACCGGGGGCGCGTGCGGGACTCGGGATCCCACGCCGAACTGCTCGAGCGCGACGAGCTCTACCGGGAGTTCATCGCGGCGCTGCGGATCGGGGCCGGCGCCGCGTGAGCGCCGTGCCCAGCGTTCGCCGATATCCTGGCGGGTGGTGCCGCGCCGCGGCAGCTCCAACTCACTAGGCAGGAGGTGCCGATGCCGCTCGTATCGCGTGTGTTCCCCATCGCCGGGTTCCTGCTCGCGGTCGGATCCGCCGCCTCGTTCGCCCTGTCGGGCATCTTCGCGAGCGCGCTCCTCGCGGCCGGGTGGTCCGCGGGGGCGGCGACGACGACGAGGATCACCCTCGCCGCCCTCGTGCTCGCCGCGCCCACGGTGCTCGCGCTTCGCGGCCGGTGGAGCCTGGTGCGGGCGGCGTGGCGGCCGATCCTGCTCTTCGGCCTGCTCGCGGTCGCCGGGTGCCAGCTCGCCTTCTTCCTGGCGGTGCAGTTCATCCCGCCGAGTCTTGCGCTGCTCATCGAGTTCATGGGGCCCGTGGTGCTGATGCTCTGGATCTGGGCCCGCACCCGGGTGCCGCCCGCGGGGCTGACGCTGGTCGGTGCGGCGGTCGCGGTGCTCGGGCTCGTCGCGATCTCCGGATCGGGGTCGGGCGGGGCACTGCATCCACTTGGCATCGCTTTCGCGCTCGTCGCCGCGATCGGCAATGCGGCGTACTACGCGACCGGGGCGAGCAGCGACCACGGCATCCCGCCGATCCCGTTCGTGGGGCTCGGCCTCGCGGTCGGCGCGGTTGTGCTGGGCGTCGTGAGCGCGACGGGCCTGCTGCCCTTCGAAGCGACCGGCAATCCCGCGGTGATCGCTGGGACCGAACTGCCTCCCGCGGTCGCCGTCTCGGGCATGGTGCTCATCTCTACGGTGCTGTCGTACGTGCTCGGGGTCGCCGCGTCGCGCCGTCTCGGTGCCACGGTCGCGAGTTTCACCGGGTACTCGGAGGCGATGTTCGGGATCGTCTGGACCATCGTGCTGCTCGCGGTCGTTCCCACGCGCGTGCAGTGGTTGGGAGCGGCGCTGATCATCGCCGGGGTGGTTGCGGTGAAGGCGGGGGAGATCCTGCGCGCCCGCGGGTCGCAGCGGCCCGGCTAGATTCCGAGCGCCGGCGGTGCGGAACCGCAGGGCCGGAGGCGCGAGAGGTCGAAAACGGCTCGGGATCCGGGGAATCGGAGCAGATATTGATCTCTCGGAGGAGCGGGCGTCGAGAGGCCGCGCATTCCCAGGGGAGCGGGCGTTACAGCGTTCGGGCGCGCTACTCAGGCGAGGCCGAGTTCATCCACGACATGCGCGACTCGGGCGCGTTGCGGTCCGGTGAGGCCCCGTATCGGTAGCGGCAGGCAGCGGTCGGGCGCGAGGCCGAGGTGCTCGGCGATCGCGGCGGTCACTCGGAGGCTGCCTCCGAGCTCCGAGGACAGAGCCCACAGCGGAGCGAGGCGCTCGGATTCCGCGGACGCCTCGGGTGCACGACCCTGCTGCGCGGCGCGGGTGATGGCGAGTGCTGGATCGGGCACAGTGCCGCCGATCACCGAGTACCAGGCGTCGCAGCCCGCATTCAGGCCAGTCGCGGCGAAGGCGTCGCCCGAGACGCCGAGCGTGACGTGAGCC
This sequence comes from Leucobacter holotrichiae, assembly GCF_055791005.1. Classification (NCBI taxonomy): domain Bacteria; kingdom Bacillati; phylum Actinomycetota; class Actinomycetes; order Micrococcales; family Microbacteriaceae; genus Leucobacter; species Leucobacter holotrichiae. The sequence goes on along the minus strand of NZ_JBVUAC010000001.1, from coordinate 409,750 downwards.
GGCACGACCCGTCGGATCTCCGCGACGCGCGCCCGTGCCGCATCGGGCTCTGAGGGGACGCCGGGGATCTTGATCGAGGCGATGCCGGGCAGTTCGGCGATGCGTGCGTACAGCTCGGTGGTGAACGCGAAGTGCGTGGTGCCGGGGTTGTCGTAGACGATCACCGGTAGAGCCGTGTGCTCGGTGACCGTGCGGAACAGCTCGAATACGTCGTCGGGTGTGAGCGGCTGATAGGTCATGGGCGCCAGCAGCAGGCCTGACGCGCCCGCTCGTTCCGCGTCGTCGACGTGGGTGAGCACGTGCGAGGTGCGCAGACCTCCGACGCCCACGAATACGGGGGTCCCGCCCGCATGCTGCACGGCGAGCCGGGCGACGCGGGCGCGCTCGGCGACGCTGAGGTACGCGTAGGACCCCGTCGACCCGAGCGCGGTGATCGAGTCCACTCCCGCCGTGGCGAGGCGCTCGACGAGCCCGGCGAACGCGCGCTCGTCGACCCGGTCGTCGTGGAGCGGGGTGAGCGGGAATGCCGAGAGGCCGGTGAAGAGGGCGGTCATGGAGTCTCCTTCGCGGCGGGGCGGGTTACTGCGGCCGGGGCAGGATCGGGCGCGCGGGCACCGCCTCGTTGGGCGGCGGCGCCGGCGACGACGACCAGGGCGATGCCTCCGAGCTGCATCGGCGTCGGGGACTGGGCGAGCACGAGCAGGCCGATGAGGATCCCGAATGCCGGCTCGACCGACAGCAGTGTGCCGAACGCGGTGTGCGTCATGCGGCGCAGTGCGAGCATCTCGAGCCCGAACGCGATCACCGGTGTGATCAGCGCGATCCCTGCAGCGGCGGGCAGTACCCACCAGGTGAAGTCTCCTGCAACCACCTGCGGCAGGCCCACCGGCATCGTGGCGATGGCGGCGACGGGGATCGTGAGCGAGAGCCCGCTGATACCCGAGAACCGGTCGCCGATGTGCTGCGTGAGCAGGTTGTAGAGTCCCCAGCAGGCGCCGGCGGCAGCCGCGAAGCCGACCCCGGCGAGGTCGATGGTGCCGTGCCAGGGTTCGGTCAGCAGCACCACGCCGATCAGCGCGAGCACCGGCCACATCAGCGCCCTGCGCTGCCTGCTCATCACCCCGGCCACGGTGAGCGGGCCGAGGAACTCGATCGAAACCGCGGTGCCCAGTGGAATGCGATCCACCGCCGCGAGGAAGAAAGTCGTCATGAACCCCGTCACCACCCCGAGGGCGAGCAGCGCGGGCAGATCCCTGCGCCGTATCGACCGGATCGCGGGGCGGGCGATGATCCAGAGGAGCGCTGCGCCGAAGCACATGCGCAACCAGGCGGTACCTGCGGGACCGACCTGATCGATGACCGGTACCGAGAGGGCGTTCGAGAGCTGCACGGAGAGCATCGCGATGACGGCCAACGACCACGCAGGAACTCTCATGGGCGCGCTCATCGTGCCCCGACCAGGCGGCGGGCCGTCGAGGATCTCAGACATCCACGGCTCCGTTTCTGTGCTGGCGGCCGACGCCCGGTTCGTAGACGCAGAGCGAGAAACGCGCGGGTGCCTCATTGGGGTTGGTGTAGGAGTGGGGGACGTCGCCGAAGAAGGACAGGGCGTCCCCGACGGCCAGCTCGTGCGCCTCGTCTCCGGCTTCGACGATCATCGAGCCCTTCAGCACCTGGAGCAGCTCACGGGTACCGGCGGCGTGCTCCTCGCTCCGATGCTGTTCACCGGGCTCCAGTGTCCAGTCCCAGAGCTCGACCACGTCCGGGGGTTCCGTACCGGCGACGAGCACGCCGCGCCCGCCACCTTCCCCGGCCCACAGCACCGCGCCGCCGCCGGCCGGAGTGAGCTTCGCCGTCCGCGGTGCAGGAGCCTCGACGAGGGAGGGGAGTCCCACACCCAGAGCGTCGGAGAGCCGCAGCAGCGTGCCCACACTCGGGTTGACCCCGCCCTGCTCCACGTTCACGACCATCCGGCGGCTCACCCCGGCCTGCTCCGACAGCTGATCCAGCGTCCATCCGCGAGCGTTCCGCTCCTGCTTCACTCGAGCGCCGATCGCGCGCGCGAGCGACTCCGCCCCCTGATCCATAAGTGCAGAATAGTGCACCAGTGGGGCATTGCCAAACGTCGAAGCGGCCGGATGCGATCGGGGGCTCAGTCGAGTTCTGAGGCCAACCACCCGACGGCGTCGGCGGCGGAACCGGTCGGGGCGCTGCGCCAGCCGGTACCGGCCCAGAGGTGCAATCGATCCGCGTCGCCGGCCCGGCCCGCTGCCGCGCGAAGCGATCGGGTCAGGTGGTGCACGGCGGGGTAGCCGTCGATCGACGCCGCCTGATGCCGATCGATGAATCCGTTGCGCAGTGCGCGCGCGGGCCGGCCCGTGAAGGCCCGGGTGAGCACGGTCTCCGTGAACGAGGGGGAGTCCAGGGCGGCTCGGTGCGTCGGCGAGGTGCCGGCTTCGTCCGTGCGGAGCAGCAGCGTTCCGACCGCGACGGCCTGGGCGCCGGCCTCGAGCAGCTCGCGCACGGCCCCCGGCCCGTCGACCCCGCCCGCGGCGATCAGCGGCAGATCCACGGCTTGCAGCACGCGCCGCACGAGCGCGGCGGTCGTGATCGGTTCGGGGTCCCGGGCGCCGTCGAACACGGCGCTGTGACCGCCCGCCTGCGAGCCCTGGACGACGAGGCCGTCAACGCCGGCCTCCCGCGCGAGCCGGGCCTCCTCGGGTGAGGTCACCGTGGCTATGACCCGAGTGCCAGCCCTTCGGAGGGCGGCGATGTCGGCACGGTCGGGGAGTCCGAAGGTCAATGACACCACGGGCACGGGAGCCTCGGTCAGCAGCGTGAGCTTCTCGCCCCACCCGTCGTCGTCCTGTACGGGAGACGGGTCCAGTTCGAGCCCGTACGCGTCGGCTTCGGCTCGCAGTTCCTCCGCGTACGCGGCGAAGGCGGCCTCCTCCGCCGGTTCACCGGACGGCACGAAGAGGTTGACGCCGAAGACGATATCCGCCGCACGCGCGGCGGCGATCTCCTGCGCCAATGCTTCGCGTGACTTGTAGCCGCCGGCCAGGAACGGGAAGCCTCCGGCCGAAGCGACGGCTCGCGCCAGCGCGACCGTCGTGGGGCCACCCGCCATCGGGGCGGCGACGATCGGGAGATGGCTGTCCAAGAAACGGGTCATAACATCCCTCATTCTGTGCGCGAGGGGGGACTTGAACTGACCTCGGCCCCCTCGCGCCGCGAATCTCGTAGAGCGTTCTGCCGCATGAAACCGACGATCTACGACATCTGACCTGTGGATAACTCCATCTCGATACCCCGACCTACAGGTTGTTTAGCACTTTCGTTAGCACTTCTTGCGGCTTGGAGAACCGTGGAACCTCGGTTCGGGCTACACCCTTGGCCGACCTGCTACGAGGCTTCAACTCGCTAGTTCGTATCGGAGCACTCATCATTTGTCTGGTTGACTAGAGCAGACCGGCTTGATGGGCGAGTACGGCGGCCTGTACTCGACGCTCTACGCCGAGGCGTTGAAGCACTTCGCTGACATAGCCTTTAACTGTTGCTTCGGAGAGATACAAGCTGCTGGCGATTCGGGCGTTGTCCTCTCCTCGTGCGATCCCGAGGAGGACTTCGTGTTGACGCGGGGTGAGTCGTGAGACAAGCTCGTGGGCGTCGGCTTGCCTCGCCATCGGACCGGCAGCGTTCTCCAGTAACCAGCGGGCCACGACGGGCGATAATGCCGCACCGCCAGCTTGGACGGTGTGCACCGCGTTGACCAGGTCTTCCGGGGCGCTGGCTTTCGTCACATATCCGTCTACCGACACTTCTACAGCTCGTCGCAGATACTCAGTGTCGGCGAACGTCGTCAACACGACCAGTCGCGCAGGTACCCCTGCCGCGCGCAGGTCTGCGATCGCATCGAGCCCCGATCGGCCCGGCATCCTCACGTCCATCAACACAACGTCACACTGAGCCTTTCGTACCGCGGGAACGATGCCGAGACCGTCTCCGTGTTCGAGGACGACACGGATGCGTGGATCGTTTTCGAGGATCGTGCGCAGGCCCGCTCGGATGAGCGGTTCGTCGTCGATCAGTGCGACACGGATCGCCTGGGAACCGTCGTTGACATTCGGTGCCGGGGTCATGGTGCTGGGATAATCGTCGTCGAGTTCACTTGCCCGTTCGTAAAACAGACTTCGTAGACCTCGGTTCGCTCGAAGGGACTGAAAGTCGACTCGTAGTGGCGGCAGTCCCCTGATCCCACTTGCTGCGGCGGTGCTTCCATCTCCACAATCGGAAGCCGGGAGCGGGCGCTGCTCTCAGATTCCCCGACGGTGATGGCGGCGAAATCTGTGGCGGAAAGGCGGGAGAGCGCAGCCTGACCGAGCACCATGCCCACGGGAATCGCGATCATGAGCGCGGCAGTCGCCACGGGAAGAGCGATAAGCATCCGCCGCGTTCGGCGGCGCCGATGCGCGAGCGCATGTCGAGCTTCGTTCACTCCGGTGGTGGCCTGTAGCGGCAGACTCGCTCGGATATGCCAACCGTCACCACTGGGTCCGGTTTTCAGTGAACCGCCCAACTCTTCGACCTGGGTGCGAAGCCCTCGCAGTCCGCGTCCGCCTGTGGGTGCGATGGTCGGCCCGACCGCGGTATCGGCTGCATCGTTCTCCACACCGATGACGACCTCGCCACGGTCGCTTCGGATACGGATGCGGATCGGTGCTCCGGGTGCGTGGCGCAGCGCGTTCGTGCATCCCTCTCGCACCACCGAAATCGCGGTGCTGGTCGTGGTCGACGACGGCGTCGATCCAGCCAGGTTCCTCGCGACCTGAATATCGACCTGCACCGGGGTCTCAGTTTGACGGACAGTATCGGCGATGTGTTCGATGCTTTCCTCCAATCCTGAGCCTTCTGCCTCCAGGCTGAGACCGCTGACTGACCGATTCAGCGCCTCGACGCACTCTGCGATGGAAGCCCGCAACCGTTCGAGATCGGGTGCGAGATCCGTGCCTGCGCGCGTGCGTAGAGCGGCGGCCTCGATCGAAGCGAGCGTGAGGCGATGACCGAGGTCATCGTGGATCGTCCGCGAAAGCTCGGCGGCATGCTCCGAACGGATACGCTGCTCGGTCTCGACGGCGCGCGATTCTTTCTGCGCTGCGAGTTCCCAACCAAGTTCTGCCTCCTGACGGCGCAACAGCAGCAGACGCCCCGTAAGCACAGCCGCGACGGACACTGGCAGCGAGATCGCGACCCAAACCAAGACATCGGACATGCTTCATATTCTCCCGGCCTTTCCTTTCTGCATACACCCCGCCGTTCGGGGGTACTTTGCTATGCGAGGAGGGGCCGGACGGCCCTGCCGCCGCGCGTTCACCAGTTTCTACCGTGAGATGCATGAGCAGAACGGTAACAATAGCAACGACGACGCACTCCCGATTCACGCGCACTCGTGTGGCCGCCGCCATTGGCGTGGCCCTCGCGCTCATGCCGCAGATCATGCCTATCCAGGCCGCCTCGGCTGCACCGCAGGAGGACGTCCAGGGATGGCTGGATGAGGTGGTCGCGAGCGGAGTTCCGGCGATCGCCGTCGTCGTCACACACGGGAACGAGATCGCGGTGGAAGCTGGCGCAGGGCAGGTCGACGGTCGCCCGGTCGATGAGCACACACCATTCCGCATCGAGTCGCTCTCGAAATCGTTTACCGCGACCGCGGTCATGCAACTCGTCGAGGAGAAACGGGTTGACCTCGATGTGCCGGTAACGCAGTATCTACCGGATCTGCGACTCGATGACGAGCGTGCCGAGAGCATCACTGTGCGACAACTCCTGAATCAATCGAGCGGAATCAGCGACGCGACGCTCGGGTTCGACCAATACGCTGCCGGACCGCAGACTCCGCGAGAAGCAGGCGAACTGCTGTCGCGCAGTCGACTTGCCTTCGACCCCGGAACGGATTGGGCCTACTCGAATCCCAACTACTGGATCTGCGCCCAGCTCATCGAAAAAGTCTCCGGCCAAGATCTGGATACCTATCTGCAACAGAACATCCTTAACCCGCTAGGAATGGATGAGACTACGAGTGCGTCCACCAGCGGTCAGGTTCAGAGTGCTCCGGGGCATGCGCAGGCGTTTGGGGCACCGGTTCGAGTCACCGGTCCCGACAGTTGGGTCGCTGGGGCTGGTGGCGTGACATCCACGGCTCACGACCTGGGCATCTGGCTCCGCTTCCAGCACGGTGTGCTGCCCGGTGGTGGGGAGGTGCTGTCCACGGCAATGCGCGACGAGATGCACCGCCGCCAAGCACCGGAAGGGGGCCTGTATGCGCTGGGCTGGTACAGCGGCCCACCAGCTGATGGCGGCGTCGAGCGGGTCTCACACTCCGGTGTCGGCGCCGGGACCGGTGCCTACCAGGGGCTGTTCCCGGGCGAGACCGGCATAGCAGTCCTGCAGGCGAGTTCGGCACCGGATCCCTACGAGATAGCCGCCTCGCTGTATGAAGCGTCGTCGACCGGGGAACTCCAGGGCCCGCCATCAGCACCGGGGCCGGGCCGCGACATCGTGATCACCCTCGTCACCATTGCGCTTCTCAGCCTTTGCACGCGAGGGATTGTGCGGAGCGCGCGTTGGGCAAGGCGTCTCGGGAAGATCCGCGCCGCCATCACGGTCGGGATCGGCGCTGTCGTGGCAGCGGTGCTGTTCACAGTTCCCGTATGGGGCTCCGCTATCTTGGGGCGCGCCGCTACCTGGCCCATCCTGTTCGCTGCAGCACCGATCCCCGTCATCGCGGTCCTAGCAGTAGCGGTCGGAGTTGGCCTGCTCACCATCGCGCGACTCGCTCACCTCATCGCCTGTGTTGCGACAGATCAGCATGGTCAGTAAACGGAAAACGTAGAACCCTGCTGTCGATCGCGGCGCAGTCACTCTCCCGTCGATGGCAGCCAAGCCTTGCCTCGTCGATAAGCGCTGAATACTCGCCCAACGCAGCAACGCTTCGCTTTCCCTCCTCCGCCCCGCGCAGGCTCCTCTAACTCATCCCTGTTCTTCTGAATGAACATCTACTCCCACGTCACCCCGACCGACCATGGAGCGGTCGGCTGTGACCCGCTTCGCCGCCCATCTGAGCAAGGCTTAGCACCTTTTCTAGCACTTCCGATGCGAAAACCCCCAACCCGGAGAACTTAATCCCAGGTCAGGGGTCATTTCGTTCGCGTGCGCGAGGGGGGACTTGAACCCCCACGTCCGAGGACACTGGAACCTAAATCCAGCGCGTCTGCCAATTCCGCCACTCGCGCGAAGACCCGCTGCGAGGTCCGCCATACAGCCTATCTGCTCCCGGGGGCGCGGCGTGTGGCGGAGGGGGCGGCCTAAATCCTCGCTCAGGGTCAGATTTTCCGCAGCGCAGAAATATCGTGAATCTTCACACCTGATCTGGCGCACGGAGGGTGTCCGGGCTGCCCCAAAGTAGAAGTAGTTCATATCCGAGCTAGCCGCCATCACACGAAGGAGTCAGCATGACTGCGTTCCAGAACGATATCGAGGCCGTCGAGGCGCTCAAGGAGCAGAACGGCTCAGGCTGGGATGCGATCAACCCCGAGCACGTCGCCCGGATGCGGGCCCAGAACCGGTTCCGCACGGGGCTCGAGATCGCGCAGTACACGGCCGACATCATGCGCCGCGACATGGCAGAGTACGATGCCGATTCGTCGCTCTACACCCAGTCGCTCGGCGTCTGGCACGGGTTCATCGGTCAGCAGAAGATGATCTCGATCAAGAAGCACCTCGAGACCACGAAGAAGCGCTACCTCTACCTCTCCGGCTGGATGGTCGCCGCCCTGCGCTCCGAGTTCGGCCCGCTGCCCGACCAGTCGATGCACGAGAAGACCGCCGTGCCGGCCCTTATCGAAGAGCTCTACACCTTCCTGCGCCAGGCTGACGCCCGCGAACTCGACCTGCTGTTCACCCAGCTCGACGAGGCCCGCCGCGCGGGCGACGAGACCGCGGTTGAGTTCATCCAGTCGCAGATCGACAACTACGAGACCCACGTCGTGCCGATCATCGCCGACATCGACGCCGGCTTCGGCAATCCTGAGGCGACCTATCTGCTCGCGAAGAAGATGATCGAGGCCGGCGCCTGCGCGATCCAGATCGAGAACCAGGTCTCGGACGAGAAGCAGTGCGGGCACCAGGACGGCAAGGTCACCGTTCCGCACGAGGACTTCATCGCCAAGATCAACGCTGTGCGCTACGCGTTCCTCGAGCTCGGCATCGACAACGGCGTGATCGTCGCCCGCACCGACTCGCTCGGGGCCGGCCTCACCCAGAAGCTCGCCGTCACGAATACGCCTGGCGATCTGGGAGACCAGTACAACTCGTTCCTCGACGTCGAGGAGATCTCCGAGAGCGATCTCGGCAACGGCGATGTGGTCATCAAGCGCGACGGCAAGCTGCTGCGCCCGAAGCGCCTTCCCTCGAACCTCTACCAGTTCCGCAAGGGCACCGGCGAGGACCGCGTCGTGCTCGACTGCATCACCTCGCTGAAGAACGGCGCGGATCTGCTGTGGATCGAGACCGAGAAGCCGCACGTCGAACAGATCGCCGGTATGGTCGACCGCATTCGCGAGGCGGTCCCGAATGCGAAGCTCGTGTACAACAACAGCCCGTCGTTCAACTGGACTCTCAACTTCCGTCAGCAGGCCTACGATCTGCTCGTCGAGCAGGGGGAGGACGTCTCGGCCTACGATCGCGACAACCTCATGAGCGTCGAGTACGACGGCACCGAGCTCGCCAGGCTGGCCGACGAGAAGATCCGCTCCTTCCAGCGCGACGGCTCCGCCAGGGCCGGCATCTTCCACCACCTCATCACCCTGCCGACCTACCATACGGCGGCGCTGTCGACCGACAACCTGGCCAAGGGCTACTTCGGTGACGAGGGCATGCTGACCTACGTGCGCGACGTGCAGCGCCAGGAGATCCGTCAGGGGATCGCGACCGTCAAGCACCAGAACATGGCCGGAAGCGACATCGGCGATAATCACAAGGAGTACTTCGCCGGCGACGCCGCGCTCAAGGCCGGCGGCAAGGACAACACCATGAACCAGTTCAGCTGAGTCGCAGCTGACGCGAAAGGGGGACCGGCCGAAGCCGGGCCCCCTTTCGGTCTTCGGGGGTGCGGCCGGATCTACTCGACGACGCGGGCGCCCTCGGGCAACTGCGTTCCCGCCGGGACCCGCACGGTGACGTAGTCGTCGGAGGCCGGTGCGGACTCGCGCAGCCTGGCCTCGATGCGGCCCGCGGTGACCTGATCCTGCTTGACCGCAGGGTGGTGGTGGCTCATCCGGTCGATCCACGCGAGTGCGAGAGCCGAGACGATGAAGGCGAGGTGGATCGCGACCTCCCATAGCACGCCGTCCCACGAGTAGAGCACCGACCCGTCGGCGTTGCGCACGACGCCCTCGTCCATGCGGCCGACCTCGATGAAGGTCTTGAGCAGGTGGATCGAGGAGATCGAGATGATCGACACCGCGAGCTTCACCTTGAGCAGGTTCGTGTTGACGTGCGAGAGCCACTCGGGCTCGTCGTGATGCCCCTCGACGCGGATCTTCGAGACGAAGGTCTCGTAGCCGCCGATGATCACCATGATGAGCAGGTTCGCGATCATCACGATGTCGATGAGCGCGAGCACGCTCAGCATCACGTCGGTCTCCGTGATATGCCCGGTGACGATCACGTTCTCGACGAGGTGCCACAGTTCGATGAAGAACAGCACCACGTAGATGGCCTGCGCGATGATGAGCCCGAGGTAGAGGGGAGCCTGCAGCCAGCGGCTCGCGAAGATGAAGGCCGCGAGCGTGCGGGAGGCGGGGCCGGGGCCGCGAGCGGTGCTGCGGTCGATCGGCGGGGTCGAACGGTCGATCACGGGCGTCCTTTCGTCTGCGGTTGAGAATCACATCGTAGCGAGGCGGATCGCTTAGCCGCTGGGAGCAGACGCGGCGGCTCGCGAGCGGCTGATCCGCGGATCGCCCGGGTTCGGGTATGCTGGTGCCTTCGAAAGGGAGTATTCCGTTTCGTTCGCGCCGTCAGTACGCCGGGCTCCGTGGCCCGGCCGGTGCGAGCGCGGTGTCATCTCGCCGGATCGCCGGGGGAGTCACCGGGGAGAGACTTTCGGTTCATCCGCGTACCCGCGCCGCACCGAAAGAGATGTTCGTGGCACCTGTTCTTCCACCCTGGTTCGAGATCGGTTCGATGATTCTGCTCGTCGGGATCCTCGTCGTCGACCTGCTCCTCATCATCAAGCGCCCCCACGTGCCCAGCATGCGCGAGGCCAGCCTCTGGGTCGGCTTCTACGTGCTGCTCGCGCTGCTCTTCGCCGGGGCGATCTTCCTGCTGGGCGATGTGCAGCACGGAACCGAGTTCCTCGCCGGCTGGCTCACCGAGTACAGTCTCTCGATCGACAACCTCTTCGTGTTCGTGCTGATCCTCGCGAGCTTCAAGGTGCCGCATGCCTACCAGCAGCGCGCGCTCATGATCGGCATCGTGCTGGCTCTGATCTTCCGCGGTCTGTTCATCCTCGCCGGTGCGGCGCTCATCGAGCGGTTCATCTGGATCTTCTTCCTCTTCGGCGCGTGGCTCATCTGGACCGCCTGGCAGCAGGTGAAGCCGGGTGAGGAGGAGCACGGCGGCGATAGCTGGATCATCCGTCAGGTGAAGAAGGTCATGCCGATCTCCGACCACTACGACGGCGGCAAGCTGCGCACGACGGTCGACGGTAAGCGGATGTGGACGCCGTTCCTGCTCGTGCTCGTGTCGCTCGGCACGACCGATCTGCTGTTCGCCCTCGACTCGATCCCCGCCATCTTCGGCATCACCCGCAGCCCCTTCATCGTCTTCACCGCCAACGTGTTCGCGCTCATGGGTCTGCGTCAGCTCTACTTCCTGCTCGGCGGCCTGCTCGACAAGCTCGAGTACCTCAAGTACGGCATCGCCGCGATCCTGGCGTTCATCGGCGTGAAGCTCGTCTTCCACGCCCTGCACGAGAACGAGCTGCCGTTCATCAACGGCGGGCACCACGTCGAATGGGTGCCCGACATCAGCATCTGGTTCTCGCTCGGCTTCATCGTCGCCGCGATGGCGGTGGCTACCATCGCGAGCGTCGTGAAGATGAATCGCGACGCCAAGCGCAGCGGTCAGCGGCTGCACCTCGGAGCCGCGGACACTCCAGAGGATTGATCGCCCGGTGGTAGACTCTTCATCATGCGTCGTCGGCAGCTTCTTCTTCCTTGCCGCGACGGGGTGTAGCATTTCGGCCCTCCCGTCGCGGAGTCAGGCACGGCCGAAAGCGATCGCGCGTGTTCGCGCGTGCAAGTTACGGAATAGAGAAGCGCACGTATGACTGAAGCAACCAAGCCCCGAACTCTGGCCGAGAAGCTGTGGGACGACCACGTCGTCGTCAAGGGCGAGAACGGCGAACCCGATCTCATCTACATCGATCTCCACCTGATCCACGAGGTGACGAGCCCGCAGGCCTTCGACGGCCTCCGCATGGCCGATCGTCCCCTGCGCCGTGTGGATCTCATGATCGCGACCGAGGATCACAACACGCCGACGGTGAACATCACCCGGCAGATCGAGGATCCGACGAGCCGCCTGCAGATCGAGACGCTCCGTCGCAACGTCGAGGAGTTCGGCGTTCGCGCCCACCCGCTCGGCGACAAGGAGCAGGGCATCGTCCACGTGGTCGGCCCCCAGCTCGGCCTCACCATGCCCGGCATCACCGTGGTGTGCGGCGACAGCCACACCTCGACGCACGGCGCGTTCGGCGCGCTGGCATTCGGCATCGGCACGAGCGAGGTCGAGCATGTGATGGCCACGCAGACGCTTCCGCTCAAGCCGTTCAAGACCATGGCGATCAACGTCGAGGGCGAACTGCGCCCGGGCGTCACGGCGAAGGACATCATCCTCGCGGTCATCGCGAAGATCGGCACCGGCGGCGGGCAGGGCTACGTGCTCGAGTACCGTGGTTCGGCGATCCGCTCGCTCAGCATGGACGGGCGCATGACGATCTGCAATATGTCGATCGAGGCCGGTGCGCGTGCGGGCATGGTCGCGCCCGACGAGACCACCTTCGAGTACGTGAAGGGCCGTCCCCACGCTCCCCAGGGTGACGACTGGGATCGTGCGGTCGAGTACTGGAAGACGCTGCCGACCGACGAGGGCGCCGTCTTCGACCGCGAGGTGTTCATCGATGCGAGCGAGCTCGAGCCGTTCGTGACCTGGGGTACGAACCCCGGGCAGGGCGTGCTGCTGAGCGATCGTGTGCCGAACCCGGTCGAGATCGAGGATCCGAACGAGCGCGTCGCGGCCGAGCGGGCGCTGGAGTACATGGATCTCGAGGCGGGCACCCCCATGAAGGAGATCGCGGTAGATGCGGTGTTCATGGGATCCTGCACCAACAGCCGCCTCGATGACCTGCGCACGTTCGCGGGCATCATCAAGGGCAAGAAGAAGGCCGACGGCGTACGCCTCATGGTGGTACCCGGATCTGCGCGGGTGCGGCTCGAAGCCGAAGCCGAGGGTATCGACAAGATCGTCGAGGAGTTCGGCGGCGAGTGGCGCTTCGCCGGCTGCTCGATGTGCCTCGGCATGAACCCCGACCAGTTGGCGCCGGGGGAGCGCTGCGCCTCCACCTCGAACCGCAACTTCGAGGGGCGCCAGGGCAAGGGCGGGCGCACGCACCTCGTCTCGCCGCTCGTCGCTGCGGCGACCGCGATCCGAGGCACGCTCTCGAGCCCCTGGGATCTGACCGAGGATGCCGCGAAGGGCATCACCCACGATGCGGACGGTGCCGGTATCGCCGCCGAGAACGCGGAGGCTGCGTAATCATGGACAAGTTCATCACGATGACGGGCGTCGCGGCACCGCTGAAGCGCTCGAACGTCGACACCGACCAGATCATCCCCGCGGTCTTCCTGAAGCGCGTCACGAAGACCGGCTTCGACGACGCCCTGTTCTACCACTGGCGTCAGAGCGACGACTTCGTGCTCAATCAGCCCGCGTTCGCGGGTGCCGAGATCCTCGTCGCAGGTCCCGACTTCGGAACCGGATCCTCGCGTGAGCATGCCGTATGGGCGCTGCGAGACTTCGGCTTCAAGGTGGTCATCTCGCCGCGCTTCGCGGACATCTTCCGCGGCAACTCGGGCAAGCAGGGGCTGCTCGCCGCACAGGTCGAGGAGGCCGACGTCGAGAAGCTCTGGGCCGCGATCGACGCGGAACCCGGCGTGCGGCTGACGGTGAGCCTCGAGGATCGCACGGTGTCGGTGGGCAACCTGAGTGTGCCGTTCCAGATCGACGACTACACTCGCTGGCGGCTCATGGAAGGGCTCGACGACATCTCGTTGACCCTCCGCAACGAGTCCGCAATCTCTGAATTCGAGGCTCGGCGCCCGTCGTGGATGCCGACCACAACCCCGCTGGAGGCCGCGTGAGCGAGCAGGACGCACCGAACGACGACGCGAACGTCGCCGTTATGAACGATGAGGCGACCGCCGCGGGCCTGAGGCAGGACGCGAAGAAGGCCGGCGCTCGTGTCGGCCTGACCTCCGATGAGATCATCATCAACGGCGGCAGGCCCCTCAAGGGGCGCATCGAGGTGCGCGGCGCGAAGAACCTCGCGCCGAAGGCCATGGTGGCGGCTCTGCTGGGCAAGACCCCGAGCGTTCTGCGCAACGTGCCCAACGTCTCGGACATCCGCGTGGTGGCCGGTCTGCTCGCCCTGCACGGCGTGCTCATCACCAAGGGCGAGGATCCGGGCGAATGGCGTCTCGACCCGTCGAACGTCGAGCAGGCGCACCACGCCGACATCGACGCTCATGCGGGGTCCTCGCGCATCCCGATCCTCTTCTGCGGCCCGCTGCTGCACCGGCTCGGCGAGGCGTTCATCCCTGATCTCGGTGGCTGCCGGATCGGCGATCGGCCGATCGACTTCCACCTCGACGCTCTGCGCAAGTTCGGCGCGGTGGTCGAGAAGCTGCCGAGCGGGATCAGCCTGACCGCGCCCAACGGTCTCAAGGGTGCGAACATCGAGCTTCCCTACCCCTCGGTCGGCGCGACCGAGCAGGTACTGCTCACGAGCGTGCTCGCCGAGGGGCAGACCGAGCTGCGCAATGCGGCCATCGAGCCCGAGATCATCGACCTCATCTGCATCCTGCAGAAGATGGGTGCGATCATCACGGTCGAGCCGAACCGGGTCATCTTCATCGAGGGTGTGAAGGAGCTGCGCGGCTACGACCACGCGGCGATCTTCGACCGCAACGAGGCAGCCAGCTGGGCGGCCGCGGCGCTCGCGACCAGGGGAGACGTGTTCGTCGAGGGGGCGAAGCAGGAGGAGATGATGACCTTCCTCAACGTCTTCCGCAAGGTCGGCGGCGACTTCGACGTGCACTCCGACGGCATCCGCTTCTGGCACCCCGGCGGGGCGCTGAAGCCGGTGACCATCGAGACCGACGTGCACCCCGGTTTCATGACCGACTGGCAGCAGCCGCTCGTGGTCGCGCTCACGCAGGCGGAGGGCGTCTCGACCATCCACGAGACCGTCTACGAGAACCGCTTCGGGTTCACCGACGCGCTCAACAAGATGGGCGCCGACATCCGCGTCTACAAGGACGGGCTGCATGACGACACCCGCCGCGTGCTGCGCCGCGAGTTCGAGCAGGCCGCGGTGATCACCGGCCCGACCCCGCTCACCGGGGCCGAGATCGAGGTGCCCGACCTACGGGGCGGCTTCAGCTACCTCATCGCCGGCCTGACCGCCGAGGGGCAGACGAAGGTCACGAACCTCGGCATCATCTCGCGCGGCTACGAGAACTTCATCGAGAAGCTGCGCAAGCTCGGCGCGGATTTCGTCTACGAGAGCTGATCCCTCGTTCCTCCCCGGCACGGCATTCCGCGCCGGGGAGGCCGTCGCGAGATAATGTGAGCATGACTGACACGGTAAAGCTCCGCAGCCGCCCCTCCGCGGAGAAGCGTCGACCCTCCGTGTTCTGGGTGCTCGCCTGCGCGATCCTGCCGGCCTGGTCGCTCATGGTGCGGTACCGCTTCACCCCCGAGTCGAAACTGCCGAAGACGGGCCCGTTCATTCTGGCACCCAACCACTACAGCGAGATCGATCCGATCGCGATGGGCGCCGCCGTCTGGCACCTGGGCCGCCTGCCGAGGTTCATGGCGAAGGCGAGCCTCTTCCGCGTTCCCGTGCTCGGCTGGTTGCTGCGGGCATCCGGCCAGATCCCGGTGGAGCGGCAGGGATCGGCGCGCCCGGCGCGGGACGGGGCGAACCCCATGGGCGCGGCGGGGCAGCTCATCGAGCGCGAGTCGGGAGTGATCGTCTATCCGGAGGGATCGCTCACGCGCGACCCGGACCTCTGGCCCATGCGGGGTAAGTCGGGCGCGGTGCGGCTCGCTCTCGAATCGGGCATCCCGCTGATCCCGGTGGCTCACTGGGGCACGCAGGATCTCATGCCGCGCTACGCCAAGCGCATCCACCCGTTCCCCCGGAAGACCATCCGGGTCTCGGTCGGCGAGGCGCTCGACCTCAGCCGCTTCGAGGGCCGCGCGGTCGATCAGCGAGTGGTGACCGAGGCCACCAATCTGCTCATGGACGCGATCACGGCGCTGCTCGCCGATCTTCGAGACGAACAGCCCCCGGTCGAGCGCTGGGATCCGAGCAAGCACCAGCAGAATGAAACGGGGCGTTTTTGACCACGCGGCCGATCCCGATCGTCACCGGCATGAATCAGCGCAACCGTGGCCGCAAGGTCGCGGTGATCGGCGCGGGCAGCTGGGGGACGACCTTCGCGAAGGTGCTCAGCGACGCGGGGTGCGACGTGACCGTCTGGGCGCGTCGACGCGAAGTCGCCCATGAGATCCAGGTCGCGAAGCGCAACTCGCAGTACCTCTCGGGCATCAACCTCCCGAAGAGCCTGAAAGCGACGGACGACCTGAGCGTCGCGCTGCGCGGAGCTTCCCTCGTGTTCCTCGCGGTGCCGAGCCAGACCCTGCGGCAGAACCTCATCGACCTCGAGCCGTACCTCGACCGGCGCAGCGTGCTCGTGAGCCTGGTGAAGGGCGTCGAGAAGACCACCACCATGCGTATGTCGCAGGTGATCTACGACACCCTCGATCTCGATGCGGCCCGCATCGGCGTCATCTCAGGCCCGAACATCGCCCTCGAGATCGCCAAGGAGCAGCCGACGGGCGGCGTCGCGTCGTGCGTCGATCTCGCCGTGGCGCAGGAGATCGCCACCGCCGCATCGGCGCCCTACTTCCGCACCTACGTCAATACCGACGTCATCGGCACTGAACTCGGCGGCGTGCTCAAGAACCTGATCGCCCTCGCGATCGGCATCGTTGACGGCGTCGGCTACGGCGAGAACACGAAGGCCGCGATCATCACGCGCGGCATCGCGGAGATGACGCAGTTCTCGGTCGCGCAGGGCGCTGATCCCGCCACGCTCTCCGGGCTCGCCGGTCTCGGCGACCTGATCGCCACCTGCCAGTCCCCGCTCTCCCGCAACAACACCGCGGGTCGGCTCATCGGCCAGGGGTACACGCAGGAGGAGACCAAGGAGCAGATGCAGCAGGTCGCCGAGGGGATCACCTCGGTGCCCCCGGTGCTCGAGCTGGCCCGCGAGCTCGGGATCGGCATGCCCATCGTGGAGCAGGTGCAGATGGTGCTGAGCGGCCGCATGGCTCCGAAGGATCTCGGCCCGCACCTGGCCACCGAAGACGACGTACCCCAGCCGGAGCAGACGCTCACCGGCTCCCAGGAAGGCGCCTGGCGCCGATTGCTCAACCGTTTGAAGGGACCCTCGACGTGACTGCAGCCCCCACCGCACCGGCGAACGCCGAGAACTCGTCCGCCGGCAAGCGCACCGTCGTACTGCTGTTCGGCGGCCGATCGAGCGAGCACGGTATCAGCTGCGTCACCGCGGCCGGCGTGCTCCGGTCGATCGATCGCGAGCGGTTCGACGTGATCCTCGTGGGCATCACCAAGCACGGTGCGAACGTGCTGCTGCAGGAGAGCGATCTCGACGACTACCGGCTCGAGGCGGGGGCGCTGCCCGAGGTTCGCGATAACGGCACGCGCGTGCTGTGGCCCGCGTCGACCGAGACCCGCTCGCTCACCGTGATCGATCAGAGCGGCGCGCTGCGCACGCTCGGCCACGCCGATGCGGTGCTGCCGATGCTGCACGGGCCCTACGGCGAGGACGGCACGGTGCAGGGCATGCTCGACCTCGTCGACCTGCCCTACGTGGGCAGCGGCGTGCTGGGCTCCGCCCTCTGCATGGACAAGCACGCTGTGAAGACCGTGCTCGCCGACGCCGGGATCCCGGTCGCACCCTGGCGCACCGTGACGCGTGAGCAGGTGGCGCGCGATCCGCACCTCGTCGAGCGCCTCGACGAGGGCCTCCACTACCCTCTCTTCGTCAAGCCCGCGCGGGCCGGCTCGTCGGTCGGCGTGAGCCGCGTGACCGAGCGATCCGAGATCGCCGCCGCGCTCGACGTCGCGTTCGCCGAGGATCGCACCGTTCTCATCGAGTCGGGCGTGACCGGTCGCGAGGTCGAGATCGCCGTGCTCGAGGGGCGCGGTGACGACCGCCCGCGCACCAGTTCGGTGATCGGCGAGATCGTTTTCACCGGGCGTGAGTTCTACGACTTCGAGGCGAAGTACCTGGGGGCGGCGGGTGTCGAACTCGCACTGCCCGCGCAGGTGACCGACGCCGAGTTCGAGGCGATCCGCGATGCCGCCGTGCGGGCCTTCGAGGTGACGCAGTGCGCGGGGCTCGCGCGCATCGACTTCTTCCTCACCGATGACGGGCCCGTCATCAACGAGATCAACACGCTGCCGGGCTTCACGCCGATCTCGATGTACCCGCGCCTCTGGCAGGAGTCGGGGCTCGGCTACACCGACCTCATCACCGAGCTGGTGGAGCTCGCGATCGAGAAGAAGCCGGCGTACTGAGAGCCTGCGCCGGGCGCCCGGAGCCGAGTGCTCCGGGCGGTTAGGGTTCGAGCGTATCGACGAGGCCCACGCACTCGCGGGTCTGCGGCAGCTGCTTGACGACGGTTCCGAGGTCGAGCACCGCGGCGGTGCCGCTGGCGTGCTCGGAGTTCACGAAGACGGCGAGCCCGGGCGAGCGGCCGTAGGCCTCGAAGCGGTAGATCGGGGCCTGCGAGTCGTCGATGATCCAGTCGACCCCGTCGACGTTCACGCAGCTGTCGGTGGTCGGCCCGCTCGGCACGACGCCGCACTGCAGTTCGACGCCCGAGGGCGTGCCCCAGGCGCCCGTCGCCTGCGCGTTGGTGGTGCGCCGTTCGAGGCCGGCGACGGTCTCGGGCAGCCGCACGATCACGTCGGCGCAGGCGGGGTCGTTCGCGTTCTCCGCCGCTTCCATCGGAACGTCTCCCGCGCAGCCCGTGAGGAGTGTCGCCGAGGCGAGTGCCGCCGTGGTCAGGGTGAGCGTGCGGATCCGGAGCGAAGTCACGCAGCCAGCCTACCGACATCCCCCTGTGCGCTAGTTTGAGAGTGTGAAGGCAACCGTGGGCGAGCTGGGGGAGCGCGAGGTGCTGGCGCGGGTGCTCGCAGGTCTCGGATCAGCCGAGAGCGCGCGGCTCGGGCCGGGCGACGACTGCGCGGTGCTCGGCTTCGCCGGCGACGCGGTCGTGACGACCGACACGATGATCGAGGGCCCCGACTTCCGTCTCGCGTGGCACGACGGCGTCGACCTGGGCTGGAAGCTCGCGGCCACCAACCTCTCCGACGTGGCGGCGATGGGCGCGCGTCCGACCGCGCTCACGGTCGCGCTCGCGGTGCCGCACGAGACCCCGGTCGAACTGCTCGAGCGCATCGCGCGAGGGCTCGACGCGGCCTGCCGCGAACTCGCCCCGGGCTGCGGCGTGGTCGGAGGCGATCTCGGGCGAGCCCCCGTGGTGACAGCCTCGGTGACCGCGCTCGGAGATCTCGAGGGGCGGCGACCGGTCACCCGCTCGGGCGCGCGCCCCGGCGACGTGATCGCCTACGCCGGGCCGCTGGGCCTCGCCGGGCTCGGGCTCTCGCTGCTGTTCGCCGAAGCCGCCGATCCCGACGGCACCGCGCATGCCCGCTCGCTGCCGGGGTTGCGTCGGGCGCACCCCGTCGAGATCGCCGCGCAGCTCGCTCCGACCCCGCCGATCGGGCTCGGGGTGCGGGCCGCCGAGGCGGGAGCGACCGCCATGATGGACGTCTCGGACTCGCTCTCGATCGACGCCGACCGCATGGCGCGCGCGAGCGGCGCGGTGCTCGACCTCGACGCTGCGCTGCTGGACGCCGGTTTCGGCGCCCAGCTGGGGGCCTCGGGGTGCCGGGTGCCGGTGGAAGCGATGCTCACGGGCGGCGAGGATCACGGTCTGCTCGCCACGTTCCCCGCTGTCGGGGCGCTGCCAGACGGGTTCGTGCGGATCGGCGAGGTGCGGGCGCTGGGAACCGCGGCCCAGGGGCCCCGCGCGGAGCGGCCTACCGTGACTCTCGACGGCGCTCCGCTCGAGCCGCGCGGCTGGGACCCGTACACCGTGCGCCTGCCGGGGGCCTGAGAGGCCGGAAATTCCTGGGGCGACTACTCCCCGTGCGGCGTCTCAGAGGCGTCGGCCGTGAGCCGCAGCGCAGCCCACAGCTCGGCCCGGGTGTCGGGGGAGTCGAGGTCGGCCTGCAGCAGTTGCCCGGCGGTCTGCACCCGGGCCTTGAGCGTGTGGCGGTGGATGCCGAGCTCGGTCGCGGCGGGGCTCGTCTGCCCGTGGTGCGCGAGCCAGGCGCGCAGGCTGAGTTCGATCGTGTCGTCGTGCTTGCGGTCGTGCTTCCGCAGGGGCGCGAGCAGGCTGTCGGCGCGGCGCCGTGCGTCCGGCACCGTGCTCAGGAGGTGCAGGACGCCGTCGTGGAGGGCGGGGAGGTAGTCGACCGGCCCCTCCGCTCCGCTCGCGATCGCGTACTCGAGGGCACGATCCGCCTGGTCGATCAGCTCGCCCAACTGAGCCGGTTCGCCGCGCTCGGATATGCCGGACGGGATGCGGCGGGGGAGCAGCAGGCGGCGGATCGCCGGGAGGTGCCGCGCCTCCGCCACCATCACGGGCGCGCCGTCGAGCGCGGCGCTGATGACACCCTCGCTGCCGGCGTCGAACGACTGCAGGCCCTCGAGGGTCTCCGGGGCCAGCCCCTCGGAGCGGTAGCGCACCGCGACGACCGTGCCTCGGGGCACACGGGCGAGGGCGCCCTTTGCCAGCTTCTCGGCGAGGGCGAAGTCCCCGGCGATCAGCAGCCTCACGATCGCGTCGCGCAGCGAGGCCTGGGCGGCGTCGATCCCGCTGCGGTGCTCGAGCTGCACCGTGGCCAGTGCTGCGACGAGCCCCACCAGCGTGCGCTCGGCGGTGTCGGGGGCGCCGTGATCCTCGACCGCCAGCACGCCCAGTACCCTGCCCTGCCTGCCGAGCGCCTGCATCCGCACTCCGCCACCCGTGCCGCCGATGCGTCCGGCGCTCAGGCCGCGCTCGACGAGACGCCGGGTCTCGCGCTGGATCCACTCGGTCTGCACCTCGCGCCGGGCGGAGCGGGGCGCGAACTCGATGATCCGGCCTGAGCGGTCGGCGATGCACACCCAGCGGTCGAGCCTGGACGCGGCTTCGCGCACGACCGATCCCAGTCCGTCGCGTTGCAAAGAGGCCGACGCGACCGCGCGTTGCGACTCGAGGGCCCAGATGTCGCGCTCGCGAGCGCCCGCTTCGAGCAGGCGCGCCGCCGTCTGCACGATCTCGATGAATGCCGTGTCGTAGGGCACGCGGAAGAGCGGCAGCCCGAGCCTGTCGCAGGCCGAGACGATCCGCGCGGGCACCCGATCCCAGTGCAGGCCGACCGCGACGCCGAGCGCGGTCACCCCGGCCCCGATGAGGCGCTGCGCGTAGGCGTCGGCGTCGCGCTGGTCGTGCACCGCGGTGAAGCGGGCGCCGGTGGTGAGGAGCACGGTGCGGGGCGTGAGGAAGGGGGCGGGATCCTCGAGCTCGCTCACGTGCACCCACTGCACGGGGCGTTCGGCCGCATCCTCGGAGGCGCCGGCGATCAGCACGAGCCCGAGTTGATACTGGCGCAGCAGTTCGCCGAGCTCGATGCTGGGCGAGTGCGTGACGGGTGTCGCGGTACCCGACGAGCGTTCCGCCCGATCCTGATGCTCTGCCATGTCGCTCGCTCGAAGTCGTGTGCCGAAATGTCGAAAGTTCGACATTGTTTCATCCATCTTGGCACAATAGGCCCGACGAGTGCGGGTCTAGGCTGATCCCGAATCCATTCGAATCCGCGTTGCGCCCCGCGCCGCGGATGAGCCTCAAGGAGAATCTCATGGCAGACGCCCTCATCGGCGGCCCCTCGCTTCCGCAGGAGCGCAAGCTCGTCACCAGCATTCCCGGCCCGAAGTCGCAGGAGATCATCGCTCGCAAGAGCGCCGCGGTCGCTGCGGGCGTCGGTGCTGCGCTGCCCGTCTCGATCGTCGCCGCAGGCGGCGGCGTCATGGTCGACGCCGACGGCAACTCGCTCATCGACCTCGGCTCGGGCATCGCCGTGACCGGCGTCGGCAACTCGGCCCCCCGCGTCGTCGAGGCGGTCACCGCTCAGGTGCAGCAGTTCACGCACACCTGTTTCACCGTCACCCCCTACGAGGGCTACATCCAGGTCGCTGAGAAGCTCAACGAGCTGACCCCCGGCGATCACGAGAAGCGCTCCGCTCTCTTCAACTCGGGCGCCGAGGCCGTCGAGAACGCCATCAAGATCGCGCGTCACTACACCAAGAAGAACGGCGTCGTCGTGTTCGATCACGCCTACCACGGCCGCACCAACCTCACCATGGGCATGACCGCCAAGAACATGCCCTACAAGGACGGCTTCGGCCCGTTCGCCCCCGAGGTCTACCGCGTGCCCACCTCGTACCCCTTCCGCGATGGCCTGACCGGCGCCGAGGCGGCCGAGGTCGCGCTCACCCAGATCGAGAAGCAGGTCGGCGCCGCCAACCTCGCCGCGATCATCATCGAGCCCATCCAGGGCGAGGGCGGCTTCATCGCTCCTGCCGAGGGCTTCCTCCCCGCACTGCAGGAGTGGGCGACCGCCAACGGCGTCGTCTTCATCCTCGACGAGGTGCAGACCGGCTTCGCCCGCACCGGCGACCTCTTCGCCGCGAACCACGAGGGTGTCGTCCCCGACCTCGTCACCACCGCCAAGGGCATCGCGGGCGGCCTGCCCCTCTCGGCCGTGACCGGCCGCGCCGAGATCATGGATTCGGCGCACTCCGGCGGCCTCGGCGGCACCTACACCGGCAGCCCGATCTCGTGCGCCGCGGCCCTCGCGACCATCGAGACCTACGAGCAGGAGAACCTCTCGGAGCGCGCCCGCGAGATCGGCGCGATCATCGAGGAGTTCTTCACCGAGCTGCAGAAGAACGACGACCGCATCGGCGACATCCGCGGCCGCGGTGCCATGCAGGCCATCGAGCTCGTGGAGTCGGGATCGAAGAAGCCCGCCGCCGCGCTGACCGGTGCGATCGCCAAGCAGGCCGGCGAGCAGGGCGTGATCCTGCTCACCTGCGGCACCTACGGCAACGTGATCCGCTTCCTCCCGCCGCTCGCCATCTCGGACGAGCTGCTGCGCGAGGGCCTGCAGATCGTCGCCGACGCGCTCGCCGCTAACTGACAACGGAAGGACACAGAACAATGGCTTTGAAGCCCAACGAGCAGGAGCTGCTCGACCGTGTTGAGAGCGGCCTCGGGATCGGCGGCAAGTGGGAGGCCTCGACGTCGGGTGCGTCGTTCGACGTGCATGATCCCGCGACCGGCGAGGTCATCAAGACGATCGCCGACGCGACCGTCGAGGACGCGGTGCGCGCGCTCGACGCAGCCGTCGAGGCGCAGCAGGAGTGGGGCAACACCCCGACCCGTGTGCGCTCGAACATCCTGCGCCGCGCGTTCGATCTGCTGATGGAGCGCAAGGAGGAGTTCGCGCTGCTGATGGCCATGGAGATGGGCAAGCCCATCGCCGAGGCCCGCGGCGAGGTCGTGTACGGCGGCGAGTTCCTGCGCTGGTTCTCAGAGGAGGCCGTGCGCGTGCAGGGCGACTACCGACAGAACCCCGAGGGCACCGGCAACATGGTGGTCTCGCACATCCCCGTCGGGCCGTGCTACTTCATCACGCCGTGGAACTTCCCGCTGGCGATGGCGACCCGCAAGATCGCTCCGGCGCTGGCCGCGGGCTGCACCTCGGTGATCAAGCCGGCCGCGCTGACCCCGCTGACGACGATCTACTTCGTGCAGCTGCTCGAGGAGGCGGGCCTGCCCGCCGGTGTCGTGAACGTGGTGCCGACCTCGAAGTCGAGCGCTCAGTCGTCGGCGCTGCTCAGCGATCCGCGCCTGCGCAAGCTGTCATTCACCGGGTCGACCCCGGTGGGCGTGAAGCTGCTCGAGGCCGCGGCGCAGAACGTGCTGCGCACCTCGATGGAGCTCGGCGGCAACGCGCCGTTCATCGTGTTCGAGGACGCGGATCTCGATAAGGCCGTCGAGGGTGCTCTGCTGGCGAAGTTCCGCAACATCGGCCAGGCCTGCACCGCGGCGAACCGCATCATCGTTCACGAGTCGGTGGCCGACGAGTTCGCGCGTCGCGTGGGCGAGAAGGTCGCCGCGATGAAGATCGGGCGAGGCGCAGACGAGGGCAACGACATCGGTGCTCTGGTCGAGGAGAAGGCCGTGGCGAACACGGCGCGTCTCGTCGCCGACGCGGTCGAGACCGGCGGCACGATCGTGACCGGCGGTGAGACCATCGATGGGCCGGGCAACTTCTTCCAGCCGACCGTGATCGACAAGCTCAGCTCGCAGGCCGCGATCATGCGCGAGGAGATCTTCGGGCCGGTGCTCGGGATCATCCGCTTCTCCACCGAGGAGGAGGCGGTCGAGATCGCCAACAACACCGAGTACGGCCTCGTGAGCTACGTGTTCACCGAGAACATCGCTCGCGGTCACCGCATGATCGAGCAGCTTGAGACCGGCATGATGGGCCTGAACACCGGCCTCGTGTCGAACGCGGCGGCTCCGTTCGGCGGCGTGAAGCAGTCGGGCATCGGCCGCGAGGGCGGCTTCGACGGCATCCACGAGTTCTTGTCGACGAAGTACACGCTGATCCCGCGCTCCTAGGCCGCGATCCCTGAAACTCCGGCGATCCGCTCGGTACCGGCAGCTTCGAGCTGTTTCTCCCGGTATCCGGCGGATCGCCGAAGTTTTGCGTTGTGCCCGGCGAGGGCGGCTGAGCCTCCTCCGGCCTACGCCGAGCCCTGCTGCTCCGAGCCCCGGTCGTCGACGACGACCTCCGCCCACCACAGCGCGGTCTCGCCGTAGCGCTTCTCGCGCACGGGGGCGAGGCCGGCCGGCCAGGTCGGTTCGGGGGAGCGAGTGCTGCGCTCGACGAGCACCGCCGCGTCGTCGGCGAGCAGCGGCACCAGCGCGCTGAGATTCGCGGTGAGTTCGGCCTCGCCGAGGTCGTAGGGCGGATCGAGCAGCGCCACGTCCCAGCGCGGGGCTGGTCCGTGCGGAGCCGGCGCACCGGCGCCGGCGCCCGACCCCGCGCCGGCGCCGTCGAGGAAGGTCTGCACCGACTGCCGCACTACGTCGACGGCCGGCGCCGATCCGGCGTCTCTGAACGCGCCCAGCACGGTGCGCGTATTGCGGCTCGCGACCTGCGCCGCCTGCGGATGCTTCTCGACCAGCGTCACCGAGGCCGCGCCCCGGCTCGCGGCCTCGAGGCCCAGCGCGCCCGATCCGGCGTAGAGGTCGAGCACACGGGCGCCGTCGACGAGTCCCCACGATTCGAGTGTCGAGAAGACGGCCTCGCGCACACGGTCGCTCGTGGGGCGGGTGCCCGATTTCGGCACGTCGAGGCGCAGGGATCCCGCGGCTCCGGCGATGATTCTGGTCACCCCACGAGGGTACCGCCTCGCAGTGTCAGTGGCCGCCGATACGCTAGAGGCATGGTTCTCGCGACACTCGATACGCCGCTCGACGGGGTCGTCGGCGCGCGCACCGCGAAGCCGCTCGAGCGCGCCTTCGGGGTGCGCACCGTGGGAGAGCTGCTGCACCATATCCCGCGCCGGTACTCGCGGCGGGGTGAACTGACGCCGCTCATGGGGTTGCCGCTGGGCGAGCAGATCACCGTCGTGGCGCAGGTGCTCGACGTGCGCGAGCGTCAGATGCAGCGTCGCCGCGGCAAGATACTCGAGGCCCGCATCACCGACGGCACCGGCACGCTCACGCTCACGTTCTTCAACCAGCCCTACCGCATCCGCGATCTGGTGCCGGGGCGGCGGGGCATCTTCGCCGGCAAGGTCAGCGAGTACCGCGGGCAGTTGCAGTTGCAGCACCCCGAATACGAGATGTTCGAGAACCGCGACGAGGCGCCGGGGGGCGCGCAGCTCGACGAGGCTGCGGCGCGCGCCTGGGCCGAGACGCCGGTGCCGATCTATCCGGCCACCGCGCAGATGCCGAGCTGGACGGTGCAGCGCGCGGTCGAGCTCGTCCTCGACGCGCTCGGCCCGGTGGCCGACCCGCTGCCCGCCGAGATCCGCGAGGCCGAGGGGGTCATGGCGTACGGACCGGCGCTCGAGCTGATCCACCGTCCCCAGCACGACGCCGACTGGCGCGGCGCCCAGCAGAGTCTGCGGTTCCGCGAGGCCTTCGAGCTGCAGCTCGCGCTGCTCGACCGTAGACGCCGGACAAGCCTCGAGGCGAGCACACCGAGGCCGCTGTCAGGCGCGGAGGCCGGGGGATCGGGGCTGGGATCAAGTTCAGGATCCACACCGCTCGACCGCTTCGACGCAGCGCTGCCATTCGACCTCACGGGCGACCAGCGGCGCGCCGGCGAGACCATCTCGCACGAGTTGGCCCAGCCCCACCCGATGCATCGGCTGCTGCAGGGCGAGGTCGGGTCGGGCAAGACGCTCGTCGCGCTGCGCGCCATGCTGCAGGTGGCCGCGAGCGGCGGCCAGAGCGCGCTGCTCGCCCCCACCGAGGTACTCGCGGCGCAGCACTTCCGCTCGATCGTCGACGCTCTCGGCCCCGACCTCGCGGCCGAGCTCAACCCGGTGCTGCTGACCGGGCGCATGCCGGCGGCGGAGCGCAAGCGGGCGCTGCTCTCGCTCGCCTCCGGTACCTGTCGGATCGCGGTCGGCACGCACGCGCTCATCGGCGAGAACGTGACCTTCTACGACCTCGGCCTCATCGTGGTCGACGAGCAGCACCGCTTCGGCGTCGAACAGCGCGAGGCCCTGCGCCGCAAGGGCGCGTCGCCGCACGTGCTCGCCATGACGGCGACCCCGATCCCGCGCACGGTCGCGCTCACCGCCTTCGGCGACCTCGAGGTCACTACGATCCGCGAGCTGCCCCCGGGGCGGCAGGGCATCGAGACCTTCACCGTGCCCGAGCTCGAGATGCCGAACCGTGCCGCCCGTGTGTGGGCGCGCACCGCCGAGGACCTGGCTGCGGGCCGTCAGGTCTACGTGGTCTGCCCCGCGATCTCGGCGGGCGAGGTCGATCCCGAACTCGAGAACGAGTTCGAGAACGAGGATGTCGACGCTGAAGCCGAGCGGCCGAGGCCGCTCGCGAACGTCGAGGACACGGTCGCCGAACTGCGGCGGCGACCCGAATACGCGGGCGTGCGGATCGAGGGGCTCGACGGCGGGATGGCCTCGGACGAGAAGGACCGCGTGATGCGCGGCTTCGCGGAGGGGCGGATTGGGATCCTCGTCGCCACCACCGTCATCGAGGTCGGTGTCAACGTCCCCAACGCCTCGATCATGATCGTGCGAGACGCCGACCGCTTCGGCATCTCGCAACTGCACCAGTTGCGCGGTCGAGTGGGCCGCGGCGAGCACCCGGGTCTGTGCCTGCTGATGACGACGGCCGCACAGGGAACGGTCGCGCGCGAGCGCATCGAGGCGGTCGCCGCGACCTCCGACGGCTTCGCCCTGGCCGAGATCGACCTCGAGCTGCGGCGCGAGGGCGATATCCTCGGCACCGCGCAGTCGGGCGGGCGCTCCACGCTGAAGCTGCTGCGCGTGGCCGAGCACGGCGAGCTGATCGCGCACGCCCGCGAGGTCGCGGCGGCGCTCCTCGAGCGCGATCCCGAACTCGAGACCGCCCCCGGCCTCGCCGAGCTGATCGCCCGCGAGCACGAGGCGGGCCTGCTCGAAAACCTCGCGAAATCCTAGAGAACGGTACCCAGGTACCACACGGTGGGCACTCGGGGTCGATCCGGGCCCCGACCGGCGACCCTACGGTGGAAGCAACGATGCAGCACGCTGCAGCACCGCACGCACCACGCGAAGGAGACCAACATGATCGAGGCACGAGGCCTGAGCAAGCAGTACGGCAAGAAGACGGCCGTCGACGACATCAGCTTCTCGATCAAGTCGGGTCAGGTGACCGGCTTCCTGGGCCCGAACGGCGCCGGCAAATCGACGAGCATGCGGCTCATGGTGGGGCTGGATCGCCCCTCGGCCGGCACGGTCACCGTGAACGGCAAGCGCTACGCCGACTCGCACGCGCCGCTCGCAGAGGTCGGCGCGCTGCTCGACGCCAAGGGGGTGCACCCCGGACGCACCGCCCGCGGACACCTGCGCGCACTCGCGGCGACGCACGGCATCCCGGATCGCCGAGTGCACGAGGTGCTCGAGCAGACGGGCCTCTCCGCGGTCGCGAACAAGCGGGTCGGCGGCTTCTCACTCGGCATGGGGCAGCGGCTCGGGATCGCGGCCGCGCTGCTCGGCGACCCGCAGACGCTGATTCTCGACGAGCCCGTGAACGGCCTCGACCCGGACGGCGTGCTCTGGGTGCGGCAGCTGCTGCGCCACCTCGCCGGTGAGGGGCGGACGGTGCTGCTCTCGAGCCACCTGATGAGCGAGATGGCGCAGACCGCCGACCACGTCATCGTGCTCGGTCGGGGGCGCGTCGTCGCCGACGCGCCGATCGCCGACTTCGTCGCGGGCGGCGGCGCGCAGCGCGAGCGGGTGCGGGTGCAGAGCCCCGAAGCCGCGAAGCTCGCGTCGCTGCTCATGGGCGCCGAAGGCGTGCAACTCGATCCCGAGGGCGATCAGGGCTTCACCGCCCGGGGGATCACGGCGGCCGAGATCGGCCGCGCCGCCGCTGCCCACGGCATCGAGCTGCACGAGCTCAGCCCGGTCTCCTCGTCGCTCGAGGACGCCTACCTCGCGCTCACCCGTGGCGAGCTCGAGTACGAGACCGCCTGAGCCGCCTCAGATCATCCCAGTAAGGAAGACATCATGACCTCCACCATCACCATCGACGCGAGCAAGGTCCCCGGTGAGAACGCCGGCGGATCCTCCACTCGCTCCGCACGGCAGCCCGCCCGCCCGATCATGGGCGCGCCCCGCCTCACCTTCGGCGGCGTGCTGCGCTCCGAACGCATCAAGCTGCTCTCGCTGCGCAGCATTCGTCTCACGCTGCTCATCACCGTGCTCGTCGGGCTCGGATTGAGCGCGATGATCGCGCTGCTGTGGAGTAGCGAAGCGGGCAGCCCCGATTCCATGATGACCCTGGACGCCGCCGGGCTGCAGAGCTACCTGCTGATCGTCTCGACGTTCACCGCACCGTTCCTGGCGCTGGTGTTCGGGGTGCTCGGGGTGTTCGCTGTGACGAGCGAGTACTCGAGCGGCATGGTCCTCTCCACGCTCACCGCGGTTCCTCGCCGCACGCCGGTGATCGTGGCGAAGGCGATCGTCACCGCGGTGGTGGCGGCGATCACCGCCCTGGTACTCGTGCTCGGCGGGCTGGCGCTCGCGATCGCGTTCCTGCCGCAGGCCGCCGAGCAGCTCGGTTCCGCGACGGTCATCTCGGGCGGCCTCGGAACGCTGGCCTATCTCGTGCTCATCACCCTGCTGGCGTTCGGCATCGCCGCGATGCTGCGCTCGACGGCGGGCGGTATCGCCGTGATCGCGGGCATCACGTTCGTGCTGCCGATCGCGATGCAGATGCTCATGCTCACCGGGTGGGAGTGGCTGCCGACCGTCTCCGCGTACCTCCCGGGCGATCTGGGCGGCACCCTCTCGATGGGGCTGCCCGCTCCGGGCACTCCCGGCGCCGGTGCTGCGGTCGGCCCGGACTACTGGGGCGCGCTGATCGCGATGGCGATCTGGGCGGCGGCCGTGCTCGTGCCCGCCGCGCTTCTCTTCAAGCGCCGCGACGCGCGCTGAGCGACGGGAAGAATCACTAGGGTGAAGGGGTGAGCATAGAACAGTCGACCGCGGCCGAGGTCCGGCTGCCGCGCCCGCCGGGAGTGATCCGGCGGGCGCTGGCCGCGCACCCGCTCGCGGTCGACGTGTTCATCGTCGTCTGGTACTTCATCGGGTGCGCACTCGCGCTCGGCATCGACATGGTGGGCATGCTGAGCGCGAGCACCGTCTACGGCGCGCCCTATTACCTGCAGGGCGCGTGGTGGCTGCTGGCGGTGGTCAAGGCTCTGGTCATCGCCCTCGCGCTGCTGTATCGCCGCCGTTTCCCGTTGGCCGGGCTGATCGTGGTGACCCTGCTGCTGCTCTGGGAGTACAGCGCGCAGGCCCTGCCCAACGGCGTCGCGCTGCTCTTCATGATCTACGCGGTGCCGGTGTATCGCAGTGTGGCCGCCGGGTGGGTCGGCTACGGCGTCGCGGTCGCGGGATCCATCCTGAGCTATTTCCTCACGGGAGGGGCGGGGGAGGTCTCGGCGGAGACGGCGGTCCCGGGCGGGGTCTTCCTGGCCGACGGCAGCGGTTTCAGAACCTCCGAATTCATCGCACTCACGGTGATGACCGCGATCTGGTATCTCGCGATACTGATGCTGGGCATCAACCTCGGCAACCGCCGCCGCTACGTCGAGGCGATCATCGATCGCGCCCACCAGCTCGCGAGGGAGCGCGATCAGCTGGCGCAGCTCGCCGTGGCGGAGGAGCGATCCCGCATCGCCCGGGAAATGCACGACATCGTCGCGCACTCCCTGTCGGTGATGATCGCGCTTTCGGAGGGTGCGGTGCGCGCGGCGCAGGCCGCTCCGGATGCCGCAGCCGATGCGATGTCGCGCAGTGCGGAGACGGGGCGCACGGCCCTCGCCGAGATGCGTCGCCTGCTGGGAGCACTCACGGACCAGGGCGAGCAGGTGGATCTCGTGCCGCAGCCGGGCGTGCAGGATCTGCCCGAGCTCGTGAGGGGCTTCCGGGATGCGGGCGTCGACGCGCGCCTCGAGATATCGGGTGAGGCTTCGGGGGATCGGGGGCAGGATCTCGCGGTCTA
This sequence comes from Leucobacter holotrichiae, assembly GCF_055791005.1. Lineage (NCBI taxonomy): Bacteria > Bacillati > Actinomycetota > Actinomycetes > Micrococcales > Microbacteriaceae > Leucobacter > Leucobacter holotrichiae. The sequence continues at coordinate 379,372 of NZ_JBVUAC010000001.1, read as the reverse complement.
CCGCGTGGTGCAGGAGGGGCTCACGAACGTGCTGCGCTACGCCGGAACGGGCGCACGGGCGGAGGTTCGCGTCGAGCGGCTGCCCGATCGCACGGTGGTCGAGGTGCGAGATTTCGGCGCGGTGCCCGGGTCGTCGACTCCCGTATCGGGGGTCGGTTCGGGGCGCGGGATCGCCGGCCTGCGCGAGCGGGCGCGAGTGTTCGGCGGAGAGATCTCTGCGGGCCCCACTCATATGGTGGGCGGAGGATGGCTGTTGCGAGCGGTGCTGCCGGTCAGTGCGGCGGCTCGAGAACGGGTCGCGGGCACCTGGAACGAAGAGGAGAAGCGATGAGCGAGGCTCAGATCAGGGTGATGCTGGTCGATGACCAGGAACTGATCCGCACGGGGTTCAGGCTGGTGCTGCTGGCTGAGCCGGGCATCGACGTGGTCGCGGAGGCCGCCGACGGTGAAGCTGCGCTCGCCGAGCTGGCGAGGCTCGAGGCCGAGGGGCGGGGGTGCGATGTCGTGCTCATGGACGTGCGGATGCCGGGTATGAACGGCATCGAGGCGACCGGGCGCATCGTGGCCGAGCACCCGCACACGCGGGTGCTGGTGCTCACCACCTTCGATCTCGACGAGTACGCCACGGGGGCCATTCAGGCGGGTGCGAGCGGGTTCCTGCTCAAGGACGCGCGCCCCGATGACCTCGTCGATGCGATCCAGCGCGTCGCTGCGGGCGACGCTGCCATGGCGCCGAGCGTCACGCGCCGGCTCATCGAGCAGATCCGCCAGACGGAGCCCGCGGGGCGACCGCGCGACGAGCACCCCGCGGTCGCCGCCGAGCCCGGCGAGGTCTTCGAGGTGCTCACGGCGCGCGAGCTCGACGTGCTTCGGCTCATCGCCGACGGGCTCAACAACTCGGAGATCAGCGCCGAGCTGTTCCTCTCGGAGTCGACGGTCAAGACCCACGTCGGGCGCGTGCTCGCCAAGCTGCAGTTGCGCGACCGCGTACACGCGGTGATCTTCGCGAAGCAGCACGGCCTCTGATTCTTCCAAGCTGCGACAGATAGGGTGGGAAGCATGACCAAGATCGCTGTCGTACCCGGATCTTTCGATCCGGTCACTCTCGGACACCTCGACGTGATTCGTCGCGCCGCCGACATCTTCGATGAGGTGCACGTGCTCGTCGTGCACAACCCGGGCAAGGACGCGATGCTGCCCATCTCCGAGCGTGTCGGGCTGATCCAGAAGGCGCTCGACGAGGACCCGCAGATGCCCCGCAACATCCTCGTCGCCTCCTGGTCGGTCGGCCTGCTGGTCGACTACTGCACGGAGGTGGGCGCTTCGGTGCTTGTCAAGGGCATCCGGTCGCAGATCGACGTCGCCTACGAGACACCCATGGTGATCATGAATCGCAGCCTCGCCGGTGTCGAGACGGTGTTTCTGCTTCCCGACCCCGGGCACGCTCACGTGTCGAGCACGCTGGTGCGCCAGGTGTCCTCGTTGGGCGGTGACGTCTCGCCCTACGTGCCGCCGGCCGTCGCCCGCTTCCTCGCCAAGACGAGGCCCGCCTGATGAGCGGCGCACGAGTGTTCCACGAAAACATCCGCGACATCTACAACCGTCCCGGCGAGATGCGCGAGCGGTCGCGCACCGTGGCCGCCCCCGAGAAGCTCGGTGAGGGCCTCGCATGGGTCGCCGAGGGGGAGGACATCAACCTCGACCTTCGTCTCGAATCCGTGCACGAGGGGATCCTCGTGTCGGCCGAGGTCGGCACGACGGTGCACGCGGAGTGCGGGCGGTGCCTCAAAGAGTTCGCCACGCCGTTTCAAGTCGAGTTTCAGGAGCTTTTCGCGTATACTCCTACGGAGGCCGACGAGTACGGGGTTCACGGTGATCACGTGGATCTTGAACCCCCGCTCCGAGACGCGGTAGTGCTTGCACTGCCGTTCCAGCCAGTGTGCCGCCCGGACTGCCCGGGGCTCGACCCCGAGTCCGGTGAGTTGCGCGAGGCCGAGGCTGCAGCCGAGCCCGTTGCGGTCGATCCGCGGTGGGCTGCGCTGGCCGGGTTTCTGGCCGAAGAAAAAGACGTGGATCGGTCTTCCGATCCTGAAGGCAACTAGGAAAGAGAGCATCATGGCTGTTCCCAAGCGCAAGATGTCGCGTTCGAACACCCGTCACCGCCGTTCGGCGTGGAAGGCCGAGGCCCCCAAGCTGGTGAAGACCGTCGAGAACGGCCGCACCGTCTACAGCCTCCCGCACCGCGCTCGCGTGGTCGAGGACTCGCAGGGCAACGCCCTCTTCCTCGAGTACAAGGGCCGCAAGGTCGCCGACGCCTAAGTTGGCTTCGAACTCTCGAGAGCCGTCGGGAACGCCGCAGGGCGACCCCGGCGGCTTTCTCGTGCCCTTCGGCGTGACCGTCGATCCCGCACTGCTCGACCTCGCCCTGACGCACCGCTCGTGGGCCTACGAGCAAGGCGGGGCGCCCCACAACGAGCGACTCGAGTTCCTCGGCGACTCGATCCTCGGTCAGGCGGTCACGGTCAAGCTGTACCGCGACTACCCGGAGCTGAGCGAGGGCGAGCTCGCGAAGCGTCGCTCGGCACTCGTGTCGACCGTGGCGCTCGCGGAGGTCGCCCGAGGCCTCGGGCTCGGCGCTTCGCTGCGGCTGGGGAAGGGCGAGAAGCAGACGGGCGGCAGGGACAAGGATTCGATCCTCGCCGATACCGTCGAGGCGATCATCGGTGCGGTCTTCCTCTCGACTGATGCCGAGACGGCCAACCGCTTCGTGCTCGATCTCGTGGCGCCGCTGTTCGCGGATCCCGACCGCTTCACCGTGGCCGTCGATCCCAAGACATCGCTGCAGAAGGAGGCCGCGCGTCGCGGTCTGCCGCACCCGCCCTACGAGACCTCGGGCTCCGGCCCGGATCACGATCGGCGCTACACCTCCCGCGTCACCCTCGAGGGCATCGTGGGTGTGGGCGAGGGCACCAGCAAGAAGACGGCCGAGCTCGCCGCGGCGCGCGACGCCGTCGAGCAGCTGCGCGTGCGCCGCAAGTCGCGCAAGAAGTAGCTCGCGCGTGCCTGAGCTTCCCGAGGTCGAGGTCGTGCGCGCCGGACTCGCGCCCGCCGTGACCGGCGCGACGGTGATCGCTGCCGAGGTGCGCGACCCCCGCGCCCTCAAGCGGCACCTGCCGCTCGGCGCCAATGGGGTACCAGGCGACGATGGGCTGGGCGGGCACGGCGTCACGCTGACCCCGGAGGCCGGATTCGCCCGCTCCGCCGATTTCGAGCGTCGGGTGGCGGGCCTGCGGTTCGCCGCGCCGCAGCGCCGGGGCAAGTTCCTGTGGATTCCGATCGCGGGGGAGGGGCTCCTTTCACCTGTCGCGTTCCCTGAGCCCGTCGAGGGGAACGGGCCGCCCACCCAGGCGCTGCTCGCCCATCTCGGGATGAGCGGACAGTTGCTGCTGCGCTCACTCGATGCCCCCGACGATCGGCACGTGCGGATCCGGCTGTGGATCCAGCATCCGGAGCACGGTGAGCTGAGGCTCGACTTCGCTGATCAGCGCCTGTTCGGCTCGCTCGCCCTCGACGGGCTCGCCGCGGCGGCGGGCGGAGGCGCGATCCCGAAACAGGCCCGCCATATCGCGCGCGACCCGCTCGATCCGGCCTTCGACGACGCCGCGTTCGTGGTGGTGCTGCGTTCGCGCAGCTCCGGGGTGAAGAAGCTGCTGCTCGATCAAACCCTCGTGAGCGGCGTCGGCAATATCTACGCCGATGAGGCGCTGTGGCGGGCGCGGCTGCACCCCGAGACCGCGGGCACATCGGTCGGACCGCGCAAGGCGCGAGATCTGCTCGCGGCGCTGCGCGACGTGTTCGCGAAGGCGCTGGCCGAGGGCGGCACGAGCTTCGACGCCCAGTACGTCAACGTGAACGGCCAGGCCGGTTATTTTGCGCACTCGTTGAACGCCTACGGACGCACGGGAGAGCCGTGCCCCCGCTGCGGCGAGCCGATGCAGCGCATCGCGGTGGGCGGGCGCTCGAGCCATTTCTGCCCGAGGTGCCAGCGGCGCCGGTGACCCGACTCGCGCCCGCTCTGGGGGCTGGCTGCAACTGCTCCGCCGTGTCTCCCGCTATCGTGTGGCGGCCTTGTACGTGGGATCTGCGGATCCAGCATGCGAAACTTGCTGCTCGGCAGTTAATGTGGGCCCATGCCCGAGCTGCACACTGAGATTGCGCTGTTCACGGCTTCGGCCGCGTGGACGACGCGGGTTGTTCGTTCCGTGCCCCCATCCGCCTGGGACGGGCCGGGACTCGGAGACTGGAACCTACGGGCGCTCGTCGGGCATACGAGCAGAGCAATGCTGACCGTCGAGCAGTATCTTGCGAGCAGGGCGCCGGAAGAGGCAGTGACGAGTGCCGGGGAGTACTACGAGCGCGTGGCCGAGTTGTCCGGCGCCGGCGAGGTCGCGGTGCTGCAGCGAGGGATCGAGGCTGGTGAACTTCTCGGCGATACTCCCTCAGCCGAGTTCTCCGCGATCACGGATCGAGTGACCGGTCTGCTCGAGAGCATCGAAGGCGAGCAGGATCGGCTCATCAGCACGATCGCCGGAGGCATACTGCTGAGCAACTACCTCCCGACCCGTAGCTTCGAGCTAGTTGTGCACGGCCTCGACATTGCCCGTGCTATCGGTTCGGACGCCGAACCCCCGAACCTCTGCCTCAACCGAGCTCTTGAGCTGAGTATCGATCTCGCGTTGCGCACGGGAAGGGGATCTGACCTGCTGGTGCTCCTCACCGGCCGCACCTCTTCAGGGTTTTCGGTGTTGCCGTAGGGCGTGGCCTCATCTTCAGCGTCCCGATCCTCCTCGAGACGATTCGAGCCTTTCCCACTGAGACGCAACTTCACCGCGCGGCTAGCTGGGCAGCGGAGAGCCGCCTCGCCTCGGAATCAGGCGCGCGAGAACCTGGCACGCCAGAGCAGCCGGGATCAGGATCGCAGCTCCCGCGATGTAATCGCCGTAGCCGAGCGGTGGGCCGGTGCGTTCGATGTCGCGACGCGCGAAGGCTGCGCCCGGCCACATGACCGGGAGCGCCGTCGCGACGCCCGCGGTGTACCTGCGCTGCACGAACGACGCCAGGAGGTGCGTCGCGACGTGAGCCTCGAGTCCCGCTGACACCGCTCGATAGAGTTTCGAACGACCCTTCGTTCGCGCGCCGCGGTGACACGCGAATGAGACGATCGTCCCCATGAACCCGACGGCGAGCCATGACTGGCGCTGATCGAGGCGGAGCCGTTCGATTCCGGTCTCATCGGCGAGTGCATCGCAGGTCGCCGGGAACGCGAGCGCCTCCTCGATGTCGTGGATCGCCCAGGCCACGAGCAAGGCTGTCGGTCCTTTGAAGCCCATAGCCCCGAGTGTAGCCGTAGCCCTTACCCCGATGCGCTCCTTGCGTATGTGGCCGCGCTCACGACATCATGAATGCGTGCCGATGCATCGCGAGGAAAGAATCGGTGAGGTATTCCGGGCGTTCTTGAAGCTCGGGGTGACTTCGTTCGGCGGTCCGGTCGCTCATCTCGGCTACTTCCGCGAGGAGCTCATCGAGCGCCGGAAGTGGGCGAGCGAATCCCAGTACGCCGAACTCGTGGCACTCTGCCAGTTCCTGCCCGGGCCGGCCTCCAGCCAGGTGGGGTTCGCCCTCGGGCTCCTCCGGGCCGGGTGGCTCGGGGCACTCGCGGCGTGGACCGCGTTCACGATGCCGTCGGCGCTGCTGCTGGTGCTGTTCGCGATCGGCGCGGTCGGCCTCGACGGGCCGCTGGGCTACGGGCTGCTCCTCGGACTCAAAGCCGTCGCCGTCGCGGTCGTCGCGCACGCGGTGTGGGGCATGGCCCGCACACTCACGCCGGATCTGCGTCGCCTGCTCATCGGTCTCTTCGCGGCTGTGCTCTGCCTAGTGCTACCGGGGAACCTCGGGCAGATCGCAGCGATCATCGCGGGTCTGATCGCGGGGGCTCTGTGGTGCGGAGGGGTCGTCGGCCCGTCCTCCGAGCCGCTCGCGATACGCGTCTCCCGCAGGGTCGGGATCTCTGCGCTGCTGCTATGCGTGCTGATGCTCGTGACATTGCCGATCCTCGTGCGCGTCACCCAGAACAGTTGGATCGGTATCGCCGACGCCTTCTCCCGCGCCGGTGCGCTCGTCTTCGGCGGCGGGCACGTCGTCCTCCCGCTGCTGCAGGCGGAGCCGGCCGTCTCGGGCGGGGTGACGCACGAGCAGTTCCTCGCGGGTTACGGCGCGGCCCAGGCGGTGCCGGGGCCGCTGTTCACCTTCGCAGCCTACCTGGGGTTCGAGATGGAATCCGGTCTCGTAGCGGGCGTAGTGGGGGCTCTCTTGGCGCTGATCTCGGTGTTCCTCCCCGGCGTGCTGCTGCTGGTCGCCGCCCTCCCGTTCTGGAGTCGGCTGCGTGCGAGCACCGGAACGCGCTCCGCCCTGGCGGGAGCCGGCGCGGCCGTGGTCGGGATCCTCGCCGCCGCGCTCTGCACGCCGGTCATCACCTCCGGCATCACCGGGTTCGTGCCGCTCGTCATCGCGCTGGCCTGTCTCGCGATGCTGCTCGTGTGGAAGCTCCCGGCGTGGCTCGTCGTCATCGGCGGAGCGTGCGCGGGGCTCCTCGCGGGGTTTCTGGGGATCCCGGTCGGCTGGGTCTAGCCGAGTCGCGAGCCGAGCCGCGGGTTGCGTCGGATCAGAACGCTCAGGCTCGCTTCGACCGCATCGCCCGCGTCTGTCGCAGAGCGGGGTCGGTTGCGAGCGCCTGATAGCGATCGGAATCGAGTGGCACGAGCCCGACCCGGCCCTGCGAATCGTGGTGGATACCCCAGCCGTACCGTTTCCCCAGCGGAGACGCCCGCAGGCAGGCCTGGCTCTTCGCGAAGAACGCCTTGCGGGCTTCGGAAAGCTCTTCGTCGGGGATCTCCTGGCGGATGCGGTGCACCTCGAACAGCACGTCGTCGCTCGTGAGCTCGTACGGGCGCTCGGAGATGAGCCGGTATTGGAGGGATGCGACGGTGGGGCCTTTCGTGCCGACGGAGGGCGCTTCGGCTTGCGTGACGGGGCAGTCATCTGCGACCCGGATGAACGTGTCGATGTAATTGGTGGATCCCATGTTCTCAATCTAGCCACTGCTCGCGGGAGTAGCACGGTGTTCGAGCTGCCCAGGATCGATGGGAAATATACTGCGCACATGAGTGTGAGTGCCTCCGCCCGCGTGCGCCTGCGAGTGCGATCCGCTGTCTCGATCGTGCTCGGGATCGCGGCCGGTGCCGCTGTGGCGCCATCGCTCGGGATCGCGGCCGGGTTGCTCGCCGGTTGGGGCGTCGTCGCGCTCGTGAACGTGGTCTGGGTATTGCTGACCGTCTGGTCGATGGGACCCGCCGAGACGAGGGCGCACGCGACCGCCGAGGATCCGGGGCGCAGTGCTGCCCGTGTCATCGCGGTGGTGAGCAGCGTTGCGAGCCTGGTCGCGGTAGCGGTGGTGGCGGCCCAGGCACAGCGGGCGGACGGGATCACCGCCTACCTGCTGGCGGGGATCGCGCTGCTCAGTGTGGCGAGTTCGTGGGCGCTGATCCACACGAACTACATGCTGCGCTACGCCGACCTCTACTACCGCAGCGGGAAGGACGGCGAGGCGCTCGGCGGCATCGACTTCAACCAGGCCGAACCGCCGCAGTACACCGACTTCGCCTACTTCTCTGTCGGCCTCGGAATGACCTACCAGGTGGCCGACACCGATGTGAGTCGCTCCGACGTACGCCGCGTGGTGATCGCGCAGACCCTGCTCGGCTACCTGTTCGGCGTGGGGATCATCGCGAACGTCGTCAACCTCACCTCTGGGCTGGGGTGAGCGCTGTGGTCGATCTGCATCAGACCGAGCCCGGTTTGCCGGTCGAGCACCCCTGGCTCGCGCTTTCGCGGTGGAGGATGGCCTGGCGTGCGACCCTGGGGCTGATAACGGTCGGATTGTGCATCGTGATGGTGATGGCGGTCTTCGATCTCGGCACCGGCGATCCGAAGCCGGGCATGGTGCTGAGCCTGGCCGGGTTCGGTGCACCTCAGCTGCTCGTCTTTGTGCTGGTGGCCGCGGTGCTCGGGCCCTGGCTGCGGCGCTACTATCCCTTCAGCCAAGCGCTGCTGTTTGGGGGTATCGGGGTCGGCGCGGCGTTTGTGCTGGCCGTTCCCTTCGAAGTCGTGGCGCAGCTCGCGGATCCGAGTCCCTGGGGCGGGGGCCTGCTGCTCGTGCTCATGATCGCGGGTCTGCCCTTCTTCTTGACCGGCGCGATCGGGTACGGCCTCGCGATCTGGTCGGTGACTCGAAAGGGCGCACGGGTGTTCTGGCCGTTGCTCGCCGCGGTGCTCGCCCTCTACGTCACCCTTTGGGCGCTGCACGCTATCGGGGCGTCGACGTAGCGGCGCCCGGTGGGACTTCGCCACTCCATGACCCCGCCCGGGCGTTGTTTCGGTTTCCAGCCTCGACCTCCGAGCATCTCGAAGTGCTTGAGGGTGTGATGCTTGCGGCAGAGGTGCGCCAGATTGCCGAGCTCGGTGGGCCCGCCCTGTGCGGCAGCCACCGTGTGGTCGATGTCGCAGTGGTCGAGTCGGCGAGTGCACCCGGGGAACCTGCAGCGCTGATCACGTGCCCTCAGCAGACGCCTGAGATCTTCGGATGGGCGGTAGCGATCCACGGTGAGCACCAGGCCGCTGACGGGGTGGGTGAGCACCCGCTCCCATGCGAGGGTGCCGCCGGCGAGCCTGCGGGCGGTCTCGCTGTCGATGGGACCGTAGCCGGCGAGCTCCGCGGGATCGCTGAACGCTGCATCGTCGCCGGAGTCGTCTCCGATGAGGGTGAGTACTGGCACCGAGACCTGAACTCGACCCGAGATCGTGCCCAGAGGGTCGCCGATACCTGACGCCGGCTCGCCCGCGCCGTCGGCGCTGCCTGCGAGTAGCAGCTCGGTCAGCACATCGGCCTGCGCCTGTTGCAGGGTGGGAGCCGCCGGCCCGGCCGTGTGCTCCGGGATCGCCGCATGTCCGACACCGACACCGGCGCCAGTGCCAGCGGCAGCGGCAGCGACAGAGCCATGATCGGCGCTGAGGGTCCGTCTGGCGATACGCGCCAGGCGGTCCTTGATGGCGTAGGCCTCGACCGCTCCGATCGTGGCGCACAGCTCGGCCATGCCGTCTTCGAGGGGCACGACGCGCACCCCGCGTCGCTGCCTGGCGTCGCGGTGCCGCTGGTCGATGTCGCGTTCAGCGAAGCGCTCTGCGATGCGCAGGGCGTGCGCCCGTAGCTGCTGCGCGGTGAGTTCGAGGGCGAGCGGCAGCACCTCTCGCTCGTATGCGGCACAGGCCTGCACGTCGGCGATGATCCGCCCCGCCTCCTCGATGACCTGGGTGTGGCGCAGCGAGAGACGGCCCTCGGAGAACGCGGCGGCGGTCTGGGCGTAGCGCTCGAACAGGCGGTCGGCGTGGCTCATCCGGTGCGCGGCCGCGGTCTGACCGGTGCGGGTCGCGGCAGCGACCTCGGCCTCGACGGCACGGTGGACGAGCTCGCCGTGATCCGCGTGCCCCTCGTCTCGCGCGATCTGCGAGGCGAGTCGGGCCAGACTCGCCAGGTGCATCGCCTTGAGGTACTCGAGCTGCTGCAGTGCGACCTCGATCTGCTCGACCGCACCGATACCCGCGTTCAGCGCGTCGCACTGAGCGTCGGTTATGAGATGGGGGAGAGCTTGCATGGAGCCATTCCATCAGGGACCACTGACACTCATGGGGGCTCGGGCGGAGGGGATATTCCAGAGTTTCGGGAGGATTGTTATTGAGCTGCCTACAAGGGGAAGAAGCGCATGGGCGTCGAGGCGGGCGCGCGCTGCCCGCAGGCGCTGCCGGCGTGCGCTGCCCTCGCGCGCTACCGACGCGCGCTGCCCCGTGCGCGGCCCGCGCGGTCGGCCATGACCGCCCCAGCCCAAGCCCGAGCCCGTCCGGCGCCCACCGAGTTTGCGAGGCATCCCGGCAGCTAATAGTATTAGCCAGATGAACATGATGCGTGTGAGCTGGGGCATGAGCGCCCTCGTCTGGTTCGGTTTCGTGGTGCTCTGGTGCGTGGCGCTCGGCTGGCCGGCCGTGGGGATCGCGATGCTGTTCGCGATCCTGCCCGACGTTCCCCTCATCGACGGTTTCGCCGAGCGGGGCCGCCTCAAGGCCGAGCGTGTGCGCCTCTACAACACGCTGCACTCGATGCCCGTGCCGCTGGCCATGCTCGCGCTCGGCGCCGTCGCATTCTTCATCACCGGCGGGCTCAATGACGGCTTCTGGCCGCTCGCGCTCGCGGGCGCCGTCTGGTTCGTGCACATCGCTGCGGATCGGGCGTTCGGATACGGGTTCCGCGACGCCGACGGCGGCATCATCCCGGTCGGCGGGCCGTTCGGGTGAGCGAGCGCCGTGCGCAGCTGCTGGATCTCGCCGAGCGTGTGCTGGAGCGCGATGGACTCGGGCGCTTCGGCGTGAACGCGGTCGCCCGCGAGGCCGCGATCAGGCCGCCGAGCCTCTACAAGCACTTCTCCGGGGCCGATGACCTCGAGCACGCGCTGATCTCGCGATGGTTCCGGCGGCTCGCGCTCGCATTCGGGGAGGAGGCGGAGAGCGACGCGGATCCGGAGACCGCTCTCGATTCGGAGCCCGCTCCCGCCGCCCTCATAGCGCGCTTCGCCGAAGTGTACCGAGCGAACGCCCTCGCCGCACCCCAGCTCTACCGCCTGGCGACGGAACGCCCCCTCGACCGCTCGCTGCTCGAAGAGGGGGTCGAGGCGGCAGCGATGACTGCGGTGCTCGACGCGCTCGGCGAGACCGCCGAGGATCATGATCGGGCGCGCTTCATCTGGGCTGCAGCGCACGGTCTCGTCTCGCTGGAGCTGGCCGGTCGCTTCCCTCCGGAAGCCGACCTCGACGGACCCTGGCGGATGCTCGTCGAGACGGCCGAGGCCTGAGACCCCGTCCGCCGCTCTCCAGCCCGCCGAGATACGGATCTCGCATACCCGGTCGCGATCCCGCGCGCGAAATTCGTATCTCGGCTCCTGATCACGCGCCCCCGCAATGGCGGGGAAGCGGCCGAACGGCGGGTACGCTCGTAGAGATCGGCGGATCACCGCCGATCGTGTGCGCCCGACCCCGGAGCGCAGAGGAACACGAGTGCCGGCGCAGGTCGGACGCGGGAAGGAAAGGCGGCGGCGTGCACCTCAAGAGCCTCACGCTCAAGGGCTTCAAGTCCTTCGCGCAGCCGACGACCTTCCAGTTCGAGCCGGGCGTCACCGCGATCGTGGGCCCGAACGGCTCGGGCAAGTCGAACGTCGTCGATGCGCTCGCCTGGGTGATGGGCGAGCAGGGCGCGAAGACGCTGCGCGGCGGCAAGATGGAGGACGTGATCTTCGCGGGCACCTCCACCCGCGGGCCGCTCGGCCGGGCCGAGGTGCGCCTCACCATCGACAACTCCGACGGCGCGCTGCCGATCGAGTACTCGGAGGTGACGATCAGCCGCACGCTGTTCCGCAACGGGTCAAGCGAGTACGCGATCAACGGCGAGAGCTGCCGCCTGCTCGATGTGCAGGAGCTGCTGAGCGACTCGGGGCTCGGGCGCGAGATGCACGTGATCGTGGGGCAGGGGCAGCTCGACGCGGTGCTGCGGGCGACCCCCGAGGATCGACGCGGCTTCATCGAGGAGGCGGCGGGGATCCTCAAGCATCGCCGCCGCAAGGAGCGCACCCTGCGCAAGCTCGCCGCGATGGAGACGAACCTCACGCGCTTGAACGACCTGGCGGGGGAGATCCGGCGACAGCTCAAACCCCTGGGGCGGCAGGCCGAGGTGGCGAAGCAGGCACAGTCGATCGCCGCCGAGGTGCGCGATGCGAAGGCGCGCCTGCTCGCCGACGACGTGGCGCGCCTGAGGGGCGAGCTCGATGAACTCGCCAAGGACGAGGCCGAGCGGCACTCGGAGCGCATCGTGCTGCAGGAGCAGGTGGAGCAGAAGCAGCTGCGCATCCAGCGCCTCGAGCAGGATCAGCAGAGCGACGAGCTCGATGCTGCCCGGCGGGTGACCATCGGCCTCGAATCGGTGCAGTCGAAGCTGCGCGGGCTCTATTCGCAGACCCAGCAGCGGCTCACCTTCCTGGCCACGCAGGCTGAGGCGCCCGAGCAGGTGAACCGGCTGACGCGGGCAGCCGTCGACGAGGCTGCGGAGGAGGTGCGTCGGCTCGAGGCGGTGATCCCCGAGGCCGAGGCCGCCTGGGAGCGGGGCGGGTCGGCGACGCGCCGCGCGCAGCAGGCGCTCGATGCGATCGACGAGCACATCGCCGCGCAGAGCGCCCTCGTCTCGAAGCACGACCTGCAGCTGTCGCAGTTGCGGGGCCGGGCCGAGGCCGCCGAGCAGAAGCGGGCGGCGGTCGCGCAGGAACTGGCGCGGCGCGAGCAGGCGGTCGCGCAGGCCGAGGAACGGGCCGAGACCGCACGACGGGAGCTCGCGGACTTCGAAGAGCGGGCGGAAGCCGAGGATCCGGGCGCGAAGGACGCCGACGCGGGGGAGCGGATCGCCGACTGGGACGCGGCGTATCGGGAGGCGCAGGATCGGCAGGGCGACGCCGAGCAGCGGCGCGACGAGGCGCGGGATCGGCTGCACGCCCTCGAGCAGGAGCGCGCCGGACTCGAAGCGCGAGTGAGCGCGCTGACGCGATCCCTCGACCAGCGCGACGCCTCCGGTGCGCTGCTCGCCGATGCCCCCAGCGGCATCGCGGGCCGCGTCTCCGACCACGTGCGGGTGCGGGAGGGGGCCGAGGCCGCCATCGGCGCGGCGCTCGGCGTCTTCGCGGACGCGCTGCTGGCCGAGTCGGAGGCCGCCGCCGGGCTCGCGGTGGCGGCAGCGCACGACCGGGATCTCGGGCGGTTGCGGGCCGTGCTGGCGAGTGCCGGGAGCGGCGCAGGAGACGGGGCGGATCGGGGCGCGAACGCCGCCCCCGAGATCGAGGGGGCGATCCGCGCCGTCGACGTGATCCTCGAGGCGCCGGCCGGGGTGCGAGGGCTTCTCGCACGCAGTTACATCGCGGACGATCTGGAGGCCGCGATCAGCGCCTCGGCCGTGTTGCGCGAGCGGTGGCCGGGGGGCTCGTACACGGTCGTCACCGGCGGGGGAGACGTGCTCACCGAGCACACCGTGAGCGGGGGATCGGCGCTCGCTCCCTCGCGCATCGAGCTCACCGCAGAACTGGAGCAGGCCGAGCAGGCGCGCGCCGAGGTGGCCGAGCGGATCGCGGAGACCGAGATCGAGCTGGTCGAGCTGCGCGAGGCCGCCGCCCGGGCGAAGACCGACGCCCAGCGGGCCTTCGCCGAGCTGCGGGCCGCGGACGCCCGCCTCGCGGAGGCCGCGAAGGAGCGCAACCGGCTCTCGACCCGGGCCGAGGCGGCTCAGGCCGAGGCGGAGCGTGCGCGGCAGTCGCTCGTCGCCGTCGAGCAGTCGATCGAGGCAGCCGCGCAGGAGGCGGAGCGCGCGGCGCAGGCGTTCTCAGAGGCCGAGGCCGAGCCGCGGCCGATTCTCGACGCGAGCCAGCGCGACGAACTGCTCGCCGAAGTCGAGCGAGCCCGAGCGGCCGAGGTCGAGCTGCGGCTCGCGCTCGAGACCGCCCGCGAGCGCGCCCGCGCCGCTGAGGCCCGCCGCGGCGGCCTCGAAGAGCAGTTCGAGGCCGAGCGCCACGCCGCCGAGGAAGCGGCTCGCCGCGCCGTGCTGCGCTCGCGGCAGGCGGCGCAGGCCGAACGCGTGGCCGATATGCTGCCGGCGATCCTCGACGCCTGCGATCGATCCCTCACCGAGGCCCGCCTCGCCCAGCAGACCGCCGAGCAGCAGCGTGCGAAGCACAGCCAGGAGCTCACGCTGCTGCGATCGGAGGAGTCGGAGCTGCGGCGGAAGCTGCAGAGCCTCACCGAGCGGGTGCACGGCGCCGAGCTGAAGAGCTACGAGAGAAAGCTGCAGCTCTCGGCGCTGCTCGAGCGCTCGGGCAACGAGCTCGGGCTCGTGGAGGACGTGCTGATCGCGGAGTACGGACCCGACGTGGCCGTGCCGGTGCACGCCGAGGAAGCCGGGGACGCAGGAGAAGCCGGCGCGGGATCCGCGGATCCCGCGGGCGATCCGGATCCCGAACCCGGGTACGCGAACGCGCTCGAGGCCGAACTGGCCGCGGAGCTCGGACTGGACCAGGACCGGAAAACACCCGAGCAGTCGCCCCATGAGCCCGTCGAATCCACCGTTCCCTACGTGCGCGAGGAGCAGGAGCGGCGGCTCGCGAAGGCCGAGAAGCGCCTCGCGCAGCTCGGCCGCATCAACCCGCTCGCGCTCGAGGAGTTCGCCGCGCTCGAGCAGCGCCACCGATTCCTCGCCGACCAGCTCAAGGATCTCGCCAAGACCCGTTCCGACCTGCTGGCGATCATCGAGGAGCTCGACAGCAAGATGCAGGGCATCTTCGCCGCGGCGTTCGAGGACACCAAGGCAGCGTTCGCCGAGGTCTTCCCGATCCTCTTCCCGGGCGGCTCGGGGGAGATCTCGCTGAGCGACCCCGACGACCTGCTCGGCACGGGCATCGACATGGCGGTGAAGCCGGCGGGCAAGAAGGTGGAGCGCCTCTCGCTGCTCTCGGGAGGGGAGCGCTCCCTCGCCGCCGTCGCGTGGCTCATGGCGATCTTCCAGGCGCGGCCCAGTCCGTTCTACATCGTCGACGAGGTCGAGGCTGCGCTCGACGACGCGAACCTCGGGCGACTGCTGCAGGTGTTCGAGCGGCTGCGCGAGAACTCGCAGCTGATCGTGATCACCCACCAGAAACGCACGATGGAGATCGCCGACGCGCTCTACGGCGTATCGATGCGGCAGGACGGTATCAGCGCGGTCGTGGGGCAGCGGATCGGCCGCGACGAGCAGTAGTGCAGGGCAGCCCGGGGCAGTGGCGCAGGCCCGATAGGATCATGGCATGGCTGAGCGATCCTGGTCCTTCTCGAAAGCGTTCCGCAACCTCTTCACCGGCCCCGAGCTCATCACGGAGGAGACGTGGGACGAACTCGAGAGCGCGCTGATCACGGCCGACTTCGGCCCGGACGTGACCGACTCCATCCTCGATCAGCTGCGCGCCGACGTCGAGCGGCACCGCGTCACCGAGGTGAAGCAGATGCGCAGCATGCTGCGCGACGCGATCGAGGAGCGTCTCGCGGCCTACGATCCCACGCTGCGTCTCTCCGAGCGCCCCGCGGTCATTCTGGTGGTGGGCGTCAACGGCGTCGGCAAGACCACCACCATCGGCAAGTTCGCGAAGTACCTCACCGCCTTCGATAAGCGGATCATCGTGGGAGCGGCCGACACGTTCCGCGCGGCCGCGGTCGAGCAGCTGGGAACGTGGGCGGATCGCGCGGGCGTCGACATCGTGAAGCCGCAGCAGCAGGGCCAGGATCCGGCGTCGGTCGCGTTCCAGACCGTCGAGCGTGCGAAGAACGAGGGCTACGACATCGCGATCATCGATACTGCGGGGCGGCTGCAGACCAAGGGCGGTCTCATGGACGAGCTCGGCAAGGTGAAGCGCGTCATCGAGAAGCAGGTGCCGGTCGCCGAGGTGCTGCTGGTGCTCGACGCGACCACTGGGCAGAACGGCCTCGCGCAGGCCGAGGCATTCATCGAGCACGCCGGTGTGACGGGGCTCGTGCTCACGAAGCTCGACGGCTCGGCCAAGGGCGGCTTCGTGCTGTCGGTGCAGCAGAAGACCGGCCTGCCCATCAAGCTCGTGGGCCAGGGCGAGGGCATCGGCGACCTCACCGGTTTCACCCCTCACGTCTTCGCCCAGCAGCTCGTCGGGTGATCCTGCCCCGCCTTTCGCCATCCTGACCCGAGCACGGGGGCCGGCATTCTCGCTGTCAGCGAAATCCCGCCCGCGGGGTGCGCAGGGGGAGTAGACCGGTAGGTGAGGCCTGACGGCCGAGCCGAACGCTGCGACCGCCGGACCGGATCAGCCCCCAGAAGGGGTCACCATTCGAGAAAGGCAACACCCTTGCAGAACCTCACCGTGCTCGGAACCGGAGTGCTCGGATCCCAGATCATCTTCCAGGCCGCCTACTCCGGCAAGAACGTCGTCGCCTACGATCTGAACGACGAGATCCTCGCGAAGCTCGCGGATCGCTGGGAGTACCTGAAGCCGCTCTACCTGCGGGACCTGCCCGACGCGACTCCGGAGAATCTGGACGCGGCGGTGGGTCGCATCCGTACCAGCTCGGATCTCGCCGATGCGGTGAAGGACGCCGACATCATCATCGAGGCCGTGCCCGAGCGCCTCGACATCAAGCAGCAGACCTGGGAGAAGGTCGCCGCGGTCGCCCCCGAGAGGACGATCTTCTGCACGAACTCCTCGACCCTGCTGCCGAGCGATATCGCCCCGTTCACCGGTCGCCCCGAGAAGTTCCTCGCGCTGCACTTCGCCAACGAGGTGTGGGCGAAGAACACCGGCGAGGTGATGGGCCACCCCGGCACCGACCCCGAGGTGTTCGAGCAGGTCGCCCGCTTCGCCGAGGAGATCGGCATGGTGCCGATCCGCATCCACAAGGAGCAGCCGGGCTACGTGCTCAACTCGCTGCTCGTGCCGTTCCTCAACGCGGCCGCGGCTCTCCTCGTGAAGGGCATCGCCAGCCCGGAGGACATAGACCGCACCTGGAAGATCGCCACCGGTGCCCCCACGGGACCGTTCGAGATCTACGACGTCGTCGGGATGACCACCCCCTACAACCTCGGCAAGGACAGCCCCGACCCTGTGCAGCGCGAGTTCGCCGAGTACATCAAGCGCGAGTACATCGACAAGGGATACCTGGGCAAGGGATCGGGCCGCGGGTTCTACGACTACGAGTAGGTCGGGGGAACCGCGGTGGGCCGGGTAGAATGAACGCGCTATGGCTACTTTCGGAAACCTGTCTGCTCGGCTCACCGAGACCTTCAAGAACCTCCGCGCGAAGGGCAAGCTGTCGGCCTCGGACGTCGACAGCACGGTGCGCGAGATCCGCCGCGCGCTGCTCGAGGCCGACGTCGCGCTCGATGTGGTCAAGGAGTTCACCGCGAAGGTGCGCGAGCGAGCCCTCGGCGACGAGGTCAACCAGGCGCTGAACCCCGCGCAGCAGGTCGTGCAGATCGTCAACGAGGAGCTCGTCGGCATCCTCGGTGGCGAGCAGCGCCGGCTGCAGTTCGCGAAGAACCCGCCCACGGTGATCATGCTCGCCGGTCTGCAGGGCGCCGGTAAGACCACCCTCGCGGGCAAGCTCGCGAAGTGGCTGCGCGATCAGGGCCACACCCCGATGCTGGTGGCCTGCGACCTGCAGCGCCCCAACGCCGTCACCCAGCTGGGCGTGGTCGCCGAGCAGGCCGGCGTCGACATCTACGCGCCCGAGCCGGGCAACGGCGTCGGCGACCCCGTGAAGGTCGCGAAGAACGGCGTCGCCGAGGCCAGGCGCACGCAGCACGACTTCGTGATCATCGACACCGCGGGCCGCCTCGGGGTCGACGCCGAGCTCATGAAGCAGGCCTCCGATATTCGCAAGGCGACCGATCCAGACGAGGTGCTGTTCGTCATCGACGCGATGATCGGTCAGGATGCGGTCGCGACGGCCCGCGCCTTCCAGGAGGGCGTCGACTTCACGGGCGTCGTGCTCACCAAGCTCGACGGCGATCAGCGCGGCGGCGCCGCGCTCTCGATCCGCGGCACCACGGGCAAGCCGATCCTCTTCGCCTCGACCGGCGAGGGCTTGGGCGACTTCGAGCCGTTCCACCCCGATCGCATGGCGAGCCGCATCCTCGACCTCGGCGACGTGCTCACCCTCATCGAACAGGCCCAGCAGGCCTTCGACGAGGAGGAAGCGCGCAAGGTCGCCGAGAAGATCGCGAGCGATTCCTTCACCCTCGACGACTTCCTGGCCCAGATGCAGCAGCTGCGCAAGGCCGGCTCCCTGAAGAAGATGATGGGGATGCTGCCCGGCATGGGCAAGATGAAGGATCAGCTCGACAACTTCGACGAGCGCGAGATCGTGCGCACCGAGGCCATCATCCAGTCCATGACGCGCGCCGAGCGTCAGAACCCCAAGATCCTCAACGGATCCCGCCGCCTGCGCATCGCCAAGGGCTCGGGTGTGACCGTCACCGAGGTGAACCAGCTCGTGCAGCGCTTCGAGCAGGCCGCCAAGATGATGAAAACCGTGGCCCGCGGCGGAGTGCCGCAGATCCCCGGCATGGGACCGATGCCCGGCATGAGCCACGGCGGTAAGAAGAAGCAGCAGGCGAAGGGCAAGGCCAAGAAGCAGTCGGGCAATCCCGCCAAGCGCGCCCAGCAGGCCGCCGGCTTCGCCGCGAAGCAGGCGAGCGGGCCCGCGACCGGCTCCGGCTTCGGTCTGGGCGGCGGAAAGGCGCAGCCGAGCGAGGAGGATCTCGCGAAGCTGCAGCAGATGCTCGGCAAGGGCCTGCGCTGACGGTCCGCGGCTCCGATCCTGCCGGCCGGCTCGCGCTGTTCCGGTCGGAGTGGCCGCGTCGGGTGAGCTGGCGTGAGGTGCGCGACGAGGATCCGTCGACGTTCCGCTCCGCCGCCAGGGGCGCTCTCCTGGTGATCGGCGCCGTGCCCGTCGCCCTGCTCTGCTCCAGTCTCACGGTGGAGATACCGGTGGCGATCCCGCTGCCCGACTGGCTCGACTGGGGGCGCGGGCTGTTCATGATGGTGCTGCTCTGGTTCGCGATCGGGCTCTGGATCTGGGGAGCCGTGCTGCTCTCCATGCCGGCCGACACGCGGCGCGGCATCGCGTTTCAGCGGTTCGCGAGGCAGCGCGGGCTGCAGTACCGGCGCTACGGCATTCTGCCGCGCCGCTGGGGCATCTTCTTCGGCGAGGGGCGGGCGGGAGCGCCGCCCCGCACAGTCGCGCGGCTCGCCCACCGCGAGGACCCGGCCCGCGCGCCGCTCTACCAGTCCCAGTTCGCGCTCGCCGAGGAGGGCCCCGACCGCGGCGAGCTGATGGATCCGCCGCTGCAGATCGCCCTCGCCACCTACACCGGCGGGAAGAGCGACCCCAGGGGGCCGTTCCCGGCGTTCCGCTACCTGTCGATGAAACTGCCGCGCGCGCTGCCGCACCTCATGATCGACGCGCGCCGCAATGGCAGCCTGCGCGCCCTGCTGCCCGGCTCGCAACGGCTTTCGCTGGAGGGCGACTTCGACCGCTACTTCACGGTGTACGCGCCGACCGGATATCAACGCGATGCGCTCGAACTGCTCACCCCGGACGTGATGGTCTGCCTCATCGACCACGGTCGGCGCTGGGATATCGAGGTGATCGAGGATCGGCTCGTCGTGGCCTCGCGCCGTTTCCGCGCGGGTTCGGATCGCTCGGAGGTCACCGCGATGCTGCTCTTCTCCGAGCTCGTCGCGGGGGAGCTCGGGCACCAGGCACGTCACTACACCGACCCGCGGGCCGCGAGGCCGCGCTCGCAGGTGGCGGACGCGGGGCGGCGGCTCCGCCTGCGTTCGGCGGCCTGGACGACGGCCGCTTTCGTGCTCGTCGTCGCGGGGATGCTCGCCTTCCCCCACCTGCTCGGCTGGTGGCTCGACCGGAACTGATCGGGGGCGGATCCGGCCCCGTGCGACCCACCCGCGTAGACTCGGGGGAGATGCCGAAGGGGAGGGGGCGCATGACGAGCGATAAGTCCTGGGCCACGCTGCCCAACGCGATCACGCTGCTGCGCCTGCTGCTCGTCGTTCCCATCGTGCTGCTGCTGATCGAGGGCGCGCGGCCGGTGCTCACCGTGGTGCTGCTCGTGATCTTCGGCGCGAGCGACTGGGTCGACGGCACGCTGGCGCGGCTGCTGAACCAGGTCTCCAGGTTCGGCAAGCTGTTCGACCCCCTGGCGGATCGGATCGGCGTCGTCGCGATCGTGCTCGCGATGATCGCCGCGGGGCTGCTCCCAGCGTGGACGGCGATCGCGATACCCGGCGTCGACCTGGTGCTGCTCGTGGTCTATGTCGTGAAGCGCCCCGAGCGCATTCCCGATGCGAGCCTGCTGGGCAAGGCGCGTACGGCCGTGATGATGGCGGGCCTCGCCGCGGTGGGATTCGGGATCCTGCCCGGCCTCGAGTGGCTCGGCGAGGTCGGGCGGTGGATCACCGCGGTCGGCGTGGTCATGCACGTCGTGGTCGGCGCGGGCTACTTCCGTCTGATGCTCTCGGATCGCCGCCGGGGATGAGGGGCTCTAGGCTGGAGTGTATGAGCAGCAGCCCCGAGTACTGGATTGGCACGGACATCGTGGCCCGCGACGTGTGGACGACGGTGCCGCTCGACTGGGCCGATCCCGGCGGTGAGCGGATCCGGGTCTACGCCCGAGAGCTCGTCGCGGCGGAGAAGCGCGGCGAGGATCTGCCCCTGCTCGTGCACCTGCAGGGCGGCCCGGGCGGGAAGGGCACGCGCCCGCTCGGTCGCTCGGGCTGGGTCGGAGCGGCGCTGCGCCGCTTCCGGCTCGTGATCCCGGATCAGCGAGGCACCGGTCGCTCGACCCCCGTGATCGGCGACGACTTCGAGGGGCTGCCCGCCGAAGAGTCGGCCCGGCGTCTCTCCCTGCACCGTGCCGACTCGATCGTGCGGGATCTCGAGGCGATTCGCGCCGCGCACTACGAGGGGCGCCAGTGGTGGACCATCGGTCAGAGCTACGGCGGCTTCCTCACGCTGCACTACCTGTCGAGCGCGCCCGAGGCGATCGTCGGGTCTGCGGTGACGGGAGGGCTCTCGGGTCTCGATGCCGACCCCGCCGAGGTATATCGCCGCACCTTTCCGCGCACGCGGGAGAAGAACCGGCTCTTCCGCGAACGGTTGCCGCACCTCGAGGAGCGCGTCGCACGCATCGCCGACCTGCTCGGATCGCAGGACGTGCGGCTGCCGGACGGCGACCGCCTCACGGTGCGCCGCCTGCAGACGCTCGGCTTCGACTTCGGCATGGCCCCCGGCTTCGATCGCGTGCACTGGCTGCTCGACGAGGCCTTCGCCGATGCCGCCGAGACGAGGCTGAGCGAGTCGTTCATCGACGCGGTGGGGGCCGACACCGGGTTCGCCGGCAGGCCGCTCTACGCGGCGCTGCAGGAGGCGATCTACGGCCCGGGCCCCTCCGCCTGGGCCGCGCAGCGCGAGCGGGAGCGGCACCCGGACTTCGCCGAGTCGTCGCGGCCGCTGCAGTTCACGGGGGAGATGGTGTTCCCCTGGATGTTCGAGGAGATCCGGGCGCTGCGCGGGTTCCGGGCCGGCGTCGAGTTGCTGGCCGAGCGGGCGTGGCCGATCGCGCTGTACGACGAGGATCGGCTGGCGTCGAACGAGGTGCCGGTCGAGGCGGCGGTGTACTTCGACGACATGTACGTCGACGCGGATCTCTCGCTCGACACGGCCAAGCGGGTCGGAGGCCTGAACGTCTGGGTCACGAACGAGTACGAGCATGACGGCGTGCACCACGACGGGGTGGCCGAGCGTCTGTTCTCGGCGCTCGAGCACCGCCTCGGAGGCGCGCGAAAGTCAAGAAATCCCTGATCGCAACAAAAATTGCGTTTCTGATGCTTTTGTGTGAGGATTGTTGAGTTCGCGCAAACCTGCGCGCCCAGGCTTCCGCTCCCGCTCGAATAAGCGATGCGCGGCGTCACACCACTCGATTCAAGGAGTCATCATGGCTGTCAAGATCCGTCTCAAGCGCCTCGGCAAGATCCGCGCGCCCTACTACCGCATCGTCGTCGCCGACTCGCGCACCAAGCGCGACGGCCGCGTGATCGAGGAGATCGGCAAGTACCACCCCACCGAGCAGCCCTCGTTCATCGAGGTCGACTCCGACCGTGCGCAGTACTGGCTCAGCGTGGGCGCTCAGCCCACCGAGCAGGTGGCTGCGATCCTCAAGCTCACCGGCGACTGGGGTAAGTTCACCGGCGAGGGCAACACCGAGTCGGTCGTCAAGCCGGTCGAGCCCAAGCCCGTCTTCGAGGCCGACGCGGCCAAGAAGCCCGTGCTGCGCCCCAAGGCCGAGAAGCCCGCTGCTCCCGCTGAGGCTCCGGCCGAGGAGGCCGCGGCCGAGAACGCCGAGGGCTAATTCTCTTGGCTGAGCAGGCGCTGGCCGAGGCGCTCGACCACCTGGTGCGTGGCATCGTCGATCACCCGGAGCGGGTGCGGGTGGATGCGCGCGAGACCCCTCGGGGCGACGTGCTCGAGGTGCGTGTGCACCCGAGCGACCTCGGGCGGGTGATCGGACGCAGCGGTCGCACCGCGTCGTCGCTGCGCACCGTCGTTTCGGCGCTCGCCGAGGGCGGCCGCGTGCGCGTCGACGTGATCGACACCGACCAGGACGACCGCGGCGATGACGCGGTCGAGTCGGAGGGTGCCGCCTGATGGCTGACGCTCACGGGCGTGTGCGAGCTCCCCGTCCCGCAAGCGGGGCGGGGAGTTTGCGTGTCGGACGCCTCACCAAGCCCCACGGCCTCAAGGGCGGCATCAAGCTCGAGCTGTTCACCGACAATCCCGAACTGCGCTTCGTGCCCGGCGCGGTGTTCCATCTGCAGGTCCCCGAGGATTCGCCCTGGTTCGGCCGCACCATCACCATGCGCGAGCTGCGCTGGTTCAACGACTCACCGGTCGGCTTCTTCCAAGAGGTGCCCGATCGAACCGCTGCCGAGAGCATCGTGCGTGCGATCCTCTGGATCGACGAGCAGGCCGTCGCTGCGGGTGAAGAGGAGAACGCCTGGTACGACCACCAGCTGGTCGGTCTCGACGTCGTGCGCGACGACGATGGCGGCTCCGTCAAGCTCGGCACGGTCGCGGAGGTGCAGCACTTCCCGGCTCAGGATCTGCTCGTCGTCAACACCGAGAGCGGCCCGGTGCTCGTGCCGTTCGTCGAGGCGATCGTGCCGCTCGTCGATGTCGAGGCCGGAGTGGTGCGCGTGACGCCGCCCGCCGGTCTCTTCGAAGAGCCCGCTGCGGCGCCGGAGACGGAGGCCGGCGAGGCTGACGCGGGCGGCGCGACGGCATGAGGATCGACGTCGTATCCATCTTCCCCGGCTACTTCGACGCGCTCGAGCTCTCGCTGCTCGGCAAGGCGAAGCAGAGGGGGCTGATCGATGTGCGGGTGCACGACCTGCGGGATGCCGCGCACGACAGGCACCGCACGGTCGACGACACGCCCACGGGCGGCGGCGCCGGCATGGTCATGAAGCCCGAGCCCTGGGGCGAGATGCTCGACGGCATCCTCGCCGAGTCTCCGGAGGAGCCCGCCGAGACCCCGCGATCCGACGCGCAGGGCCCGCTCATCATCTTCCCGTCGCCGGCCGGCGAGGTGTTCACGCAGCGCATGGCGCGCGAACTCGCGCAGGAGCAGCACCTCGTCTTCGGCTGCGGTCGCTACGAGGGCATCGACCAGCGCGTCGTCGACGAGTACGCCGAGCGCGGGCGCGTGCGCCTGGTGAGCATCGGCGATTATGTGCTCAACGGGGGAGAGGTCGCGGCGATCGCGATGATCGAGGCGATCGCGCGACTGCTGCCCGGCGTCGTGGGTAACCCCGAGAGCCTCGTCGAGGAGTCGCACGAGGAGGACGGGCTGCTCGAGTACCCGAGCTACACCAAGCCCGCGGAGTGGCGCGGTCGCGAGGTCCCCTCCGTGCTGCTGAGCGGCAACCACGCGGCGATCGACGCCTGGCGGCGGGAGCAGCGCATCGAGCGCACCCGCCGCGTGCGACCCGAGCTGCTGTCCCGCGAGCTGCGGGGCGAGTCCCGCGGTCGTCACGCGGCCGAGTGACGGGCGAGCACCGCTAGGCTTGAGCCATGCGTGATGTTCTCTCCGCCGTCGTCGGCAAGACGGTGCGGCAGGTGGCCAAGCTTCGCGGCGGGGGCGGTTCCGCGCTGCCCGGCCTGGTCGTTGAAAAGCTCGATCCCGGGTTCATGGGCCGGGTGCTCGGACGCCTGCCCTACGGGGTGATCGCCGTGAGCGGTACCAACGGCAAGACCACCACCACGAAGATGATCGTGGAGATGCTGCAGGCCAGGGGCCTGCGCGTGTTCACGAATAAGACGGGTTCGAACTTCTCGCGGGGTGTGGTCGCCGCGGCGATTCAGGAGTGCTCGCTCGGCGGTCGCCTCGACGCCGACGTCGCGGTGCTCGAGCTCGACGAGGCTCACGCCATGTACTTCATCGACCGGGTGAAGCCGCGATTCACCCTGCTCCTCAATGTGCTGCGGGATCAGCTCGATCGCTTCGGCGAGATCGACACCACCGCAAAGCTGCTGCAGCGCATCGCGGACGCGACGACCGAGGGCCTCGTCGTCAACCGCGAAGATCGCCTGGTCGCCGCGATCGGCGAGCGCACGCGGGATCGGGAGGGATCGGGCGGCGGATCCGGATCCTCGTCCCCGCAGCCGTCCCTCCGCCCCGAGGTGCGCGAGTTCGGCCTCTCCACCGCGCTGCTCAGCACCTTCCCGAGCGACGACGACTTCCACGCGACGCCGTTCGAGGGGGCCGCTGAGGCGGCTCCCGAGCGGCCCGATGCCGACGTGACCCTCGTCGAACTCGGCGACCACGAGGCAGTGTTCAGGATCGAAGGAGAGGACCACCGCACCTCTCTGAAGCTCGAGGGCCTCTACAACACCTTCAACGCGGCGGCCGCCCTCGCCACGGTGCGCCTGGCGCTCGACGCGGGTCCGCTGCCCGGACACGCCGCCCGCCACCGCGACGCCGACACCGATGAGGCGCTCATCGCCGCGCTCGCGGAGGTGCGCCCGGCCTTCGGGCGCGGTGAGCAGTTGCAGCTCGACGGGCAGCCGCTCGAACTCGTACTCGTGAAGAACCCCGCGGGCTTCAGACTGGGGCTCGCCTCGTTCGAGGCCGCGGGCGTCGACGTGATGATCGCGATCAACGATCAGTACGCCGACGGCCGCGACATGTCGTGGCTGTGGGACGTCGATTTCACGTCGCTCGCGGAGGGCGGGGTCGATACGGTGAGCGGCACGCGCGCCTGGGACATGGCGCTGCGCCTGGAGCATGACGACGTGCCGGTGGGGGCCGTGGAGGAGGATCTGGGCCGAGCGCTGGCCTCCTTCCGCGAGCGCACGCTGGTCGAGGGTGCCGCCTCACGCCCGCGGCGCATCTACTGCACCTATACCGCAATGCTCGAGCTGCGCCGCGCGCTGGCCGAGCTGACCGACGTGGAGGACATCTGGTGAGCGCGAACGAGAACCGGGCCGAGCGCGAGCTCGTCATCGTGTCGCTGTACCCGCGCGACATGAACATCTACGGCGACCGCGGCAATGTGCTGTCGCTCGCCAGGCGGGCACGCGCTCAGGGCTACGCGCCCCGGGTCGTCGAGGTGAACCCCGGGGACCCGCTGCCCGAGCGCGTCGATGTCGTCGTGGGCGGCGGCGGTCAGGACTCGGGCCAGGGCCGCGTCGCGAGGGATCTCGCGCTGCGCGCCGACGAGATCCGGGCTCTCGCCGACGCCGGCACCCCGATGCTCATGGTGTGCGGCCTGTACCAGCTCTTCGGGCATCGCTTCGTGACCTACACGGGCGAGGAGCTCGTGGGGATCGGCGTGCTCGACGTCGAGACGCGCGGCGGCGACGTGCGGATGATCGGCAACATCGTGCTCGACTCCGACGAGTTCGGCGAGATCATCGGGTACGAGAACCACAGCGGCAACACGAGACTGGGGTCGGGCTCGCAGCCGCTCGGACGGGTGACCCAGGGGGCGGGCAACAATCCCGACGACGGGGTCGAGGGAGCGCGCACGGGCAACGTCATCGGCACCTATCTGCACGGCTCGCTGCTGCCCAAGAATCCTGCGCTCAGCGACTTCCTCATCGGTGAGGCGGCGCGCCGCCGTTACGGCTCCTTCGAGCCGATCGCCGGGGTGGACGAGACGGTCGAGCGGGCCCGGGCGAGTGCGAAGCGACGACCGCGCTGAAAAAATTTATATGCACGGGAATATAGTTCTGATGCGGCCCGTTGTCGTTCTGTGAGGCCGTCGAGCGGCGGCGCCAACAGCAGAAAGGCAACAACATGAGCATCACCGCAGATCAGATCCCCGGTTACCGCGTCGGTACCTGGAAGGTCGACCCCACGCACTCCGAGGTCGGCTTCTCGATCCGCCACCTCGCGATCAGCAAGGTGAAGGGCAAGTTCGAGCAGTTCGACGCGACCTTCGTGACGGCGGAGAACCCGCTCGACTCCTCCGTCGAGGCCACGGCCGAGGTCGCCTCGATCAACACCAACGAGAAGAACCGCGACGGGCACCTGCGCACGGGCGACTTCTTCGCTGCCGAGGAGTACCCTCAGCTCACCTTCGTGTCCACCGGCGTGCGCGAGGAGAACGGCGAGTTCAAGGTCGACGGCGATCTCACCATGCGTGGCGTCACGAAGCCCGTCACCTTCGACTTCGAGTTCGGCGGCTTCGGTGAGGATGCCTACGGCAACTACAAGGCCGGCTTCACCGCGACCACCGTGGTGAAGCGCGAGGACTTCGGCCTCACCTGGAACGCGCCGCTCGAGAAGGGCGGCCTGCTGCTCGGCTCCGATGTGACCGTCACCCTCGACATCCAGGCAGCTTTCGTTCAGGAGTGAAACGCGCCAGCGTTTCACCACGAAAGCTGCTGCGGCCACTGCCGCAGCTCGAGAAGTAGGTCTCGCCCGCGAAGTGCGGACCCGCCCCTGGCATCGTCGAGGGGCGGGTCCGCTGCGTGCTACTCGAGCTCGCCGACGATCCTGCCCCGCACCCGGCGCAGATCCTCCATGAGCGAGCCGATGAGCACCCAGTGGTCGGGGTGGGGCTGCGGGATCGTGTAGGGCTTCGTGAGCGCCGGCGGTTCGACCGCCTCTGAATCATCTCCGGCGAGCGAGACGAGACGTTCGAGATCGTGCGCGGCGCGGCGCATCTCCTCGGCCATGCCCACGACCGAGGGGTCGGTCACGAGATCGGGCTCGTACAGGTCGTAGACCGCGCGCGACATGCCCCCGATCTGCGTGACGATCGGCTGCAGGCGCTGGAAGAGCGCGTCGTCCTCCGCGAGACCGCGGCGATATCGGCGGCTGCGAGGGTTGAGACGCAGGCTCTCGCGGGCCTGGCGCAGCAGGCCGTGCACCCGGGTGCGCTCGCTCTGCAGCGATCTGGCATCGTGGTGCATCTGCTCGAGCCAGTCGTCGTCGCGCGGCTCGTCGAGGGCGTCGGCGATGCGCCGCAGCGATGCGGCGGCGTCGGCGGTGAGGGAGACGATGGCCTCGTGCACGGGCAGCGTGCGCACGGGGGCCGCGACGAGCGCGTTGATCGCGACGCCGATCAGGGCGCCGATGAGGGTCTCGACGAGGCGCT
Organism: Leucobacter holotrichiae; assembly: GCF_055791005.1. Taxonomy (NCBI): domain Bacteria; kingdom Bacillati; phylum Actinomycetota; class Actinomycetes; order Micrococcales; family Microbacteriaceae; genus Leucobacter; species Leucobacter holotrichiae. Next base: position 351,944 of record NZ_JBVUAC010000001.1, on the reverse strand, counting down.
CCACGCCGTAGTGCAGATCGAGGCCGCCGAGCGCGATCATCAGCAGCGCGCTCACGACGATCTGATTGGCGGCGCTCGGGGTCATTCGCAGCACCCACCCGAGCGCCAGGCCCGCGACGAGGGCCGCGATGAACAGCCAGGAGTGCTGGCCCAGCAGCTCGCCCGTGATGAGGGCGACGGTCACGCCGAGCAGCACGCCGACCACTCGCTCGATGCCCTTGCTCAGCGACTGATCGACGTTGTCCTGCACCACGAGCAGCGCCGCGATCGCCCCGAAGATGGGCAGCTGCTCTGGGAAGACGAGCAGGCAGGTGAACCAGGCGAGCACCATCGCCGCGAGCGTTTTGACGACCTGCACCAGCGGGGTGCGCCGCTCGGCGATGAAGCGGCCTGTCAGCTGCCCGGGTGCTCGGCGCCAGCGCGCGGCGGAGCGCTCGGTCACAGCAGATCCAGTTTGCGGAGCTCTTCGCGCAGCGTCGCCCCGTCCGGGCCGTAGACCCACGGGACGCCGCTCGTGCTGCGGTGCAGACGGGCCTTCGAACGGCCGCCGGCGAGTACGGCCTCGCCCACTGAGAGCTGCCGGATCGCGACCGCCGCGACGCTGCTCGGGTGCTCGGTCGCGAACTCGTGGTACAGCGCCTCATCGTGCTGGCCGTCATCGCCGAAGAGCACCCAGCGGGTATCCGGGAACTCCCGCACGAGCCGCTGCAGCTCGCGGCGCTTGTGTTCCTTGCCGCTGCGGAACCAGCGGTCGTGCGTCGGCCCCCAGTCGGTGAGCAGCAGCGGGCCCATGGGGTAGAGGTTGCGCGCGAGGAAGCGGCTGAGCGCGGGAGCCGCGTTCCAAGCGCCCGTCGACAGGTACAGCACGGGTGCACCGGGATTCGCGGCGACGAGGTGGTCGAGCATGACGTTCATGCCGGGAGTGGCGGATCGCGCGTGCTCGTCGAGCACGAAGCTGTTCCAGGCGGCGACGAACGGGCGTGGCAGGGCGGTGATGAGGATCGTGTCGTCGACGTCGGAGATGACGCCCAGCTTCGCCGCGGGGTCGACCACCGCGACCGGCGCATCCGCCGGTTCGCTGTCACCGGCCTGCAGGGTGATCGTGTGCCAGCCGGGGGTGAGGGAGACGGGCACGATGGCGTCGATCACGCCGCCCCGGTCGGCGGTGATCTCGGTGACGAAGTCGCCGTCGATCGAGACCCGCACCTGCTGATAGGGCACGTTGAGACTCGTGAAGGTGCGCCAGCCGCGCACCCGCGACACCGCCGCGACGTCCGGGCGCAGCCGAGTGTGCTCGCGGCTCTCGGGCTTCAGATAGAGCACCCGCCCGAGCACGCGCACCCAGCTGTCGCCGCCGTAACCGATGTACGGAATCACGGACGGCACCTTGCCTCGGGCGACCGCTCGACGCGAGCGGCGGCTGTGCACCCAGTCCTCGAGGCGCGCCGCGAGGCGAGGACGATTGTCGGGCTGGGCGTTCGGGGTCACGGATCCAGTCTAGGGGTCGGCGCCTCCGCCTCGGTGTGGCGTTCGCGCTCTCTCGACGCCGAGCGAGAACTCACTCGGCGTCGAACAAAAAGTCTTTCGGTGTCGAGTAAAAACTCTTTCGATGTCAAGCCAAACTCGCAGCAAACTCACAGAAAGAGTAGAATTCGAAGTGGCCGGTCGCCGACCGGCAGCTCCGGCGAGAATGACATCTCGTGGCGGAACTCACTAAGGGAGTGCGTGCCTTGGTGAGGCCGCCCTCTTCGTTCAGGAGCGATACATGAACGAATTCTTCGACGCGCTGACGCTCGCCCGCTGGCAGTTCGGGCTCACGACGCTGTACCACTTCATATTCGTGCCGCTCACGATCGGCTTGAGCCTGCTGGTCGCGATCCTGCAGACCGTCTGGGTGCGCACCGGCAAGATCAAGTACCTTCGGCTGACGCGCCTGTTCGGCAAGATATTCCTCATCAACTTTGCGATGGGGGTGGTCACCGGCATCGTGCAGGAGTTCCAGTTCGGGATGAACTGGTCGAACTACTCGCGGTTCGTGGGCGATATCTTCGGGGCGCCGCTCGCAATGGAGGGCCTCATCGCCTTCTTCTTCGAGGCGACCTTCATCGGCCTCTGGATCTTCGGCTGGGACAAGCTGCCGAAGAAGATCCACGTGCTCACCATCTGGTTTGTCTGGATCGGCACGGTGCTCTCGGCCTACTTCATCCTCGCGGCCAACGCCTTCATGCAGAACCCCGTGGGCTTCGAGATCAACGAGGAGCGCGGGCGCGCCGAGCTCGACAGCATCGGCTCCGTGCTGCTGAACCCCGTCGCGCTCACCCAGTTCCCGCACACGCTGTTCGCGTCGATCATGTTCGCGGGCGTGGTGATGGTCGCCGTCGCGGCCTGGCACCTGCAGCGGGGCCAGTTCGTCGACGAGATGCGCACGACGCTGCGCTTCGGCGCGTGGACCAACATCCTGGCCTTCCTCGGCGTCGGCCTCACCGGCCACGAGCTCGGCATGGTGATGACGCAGACGCAGCCGATGAAGATGGCCGCGGCCGAGGCGCTCTACAACAACGCGAGCGGCGCCGACGCCTCATTCTCCATCTTCAGCTGGGGCACCCCGGACGGGGCGCACGAGATCTTCTCGATCCGCATTCCCTATCTGCTGTCCTTCCTCTCGAACGGCACATTCGACGGCACCGTCGAGGGGATCCGGGATCTGCAGGCCGAGTATGAGACGGCCTTCTGCGGCGCGGATTCGGCGCTCACCTGCCCCAGCGACGGCAGCTTCGTGCCGATCGTGTGGGTCACCTACTGGGCCTTCCGCTGGATGATCGGCCTCGGCGCCTTCGCCGCGCTGGTCTCGGCCGTGGGCCTCTGGATCACCCGCAAGAACGTGGAACTGCCGAACTGGGTCTGGAAGGTCGCGATCTGGACCGCGCCGGTGCCGATGCTCGCCTCGCTCATCGGCTGGATCTTCACCGAGATGGGCCGCCAGCCCTGGATCGTGTTCGGGGTGATGACCACGGAGCAGGCCGTCTCGCCCGGTGTGCCGGGATGGGCCGTGCTCGTGTCGCTCATCGTCTTCACGCTCGTGTACGGCGGGCTCGCGGTGCTCGAGTTCAAACTGATCACCCGAGCGGCGAAGGAGGGGCCGCCCGAAATCGAGATGAGCAGCGATGCCGGCGGCGACGAGGGCGAGCCCGACCAGCAGAAGCTGGCGACGGTCTACTGAGAGAAGGAACGGAAACATGGAACTCACCACACTCTGGTTCCTCATCGTCGGGGTGCTGCTCATCGGCTACTTCGTGCTCGACGGCTTCGACTACGGCGTCGGCATGTCGCTGCCCTTCCTCGGACGAGACGATACCGACCGCCGGCTCATCATCAACACGATCGGCCCGGTCTGGGATCTCAACGAGACGTGGCTCATCGTGGCGGGAGCCGCGCTCTTCGCCGCGTTCCCCGAGTGGTACGCGACGATGTTCTCGGGCTTCTACCTCGCCCTGCTGTTGATCCTCGTCGCGCTCATCCTGCGCGGCGTCTCGTTCGAGTACCGGCACCAGGGCAAGGGGCGGCAGTGGACGCGCTGGTTCGACCAGTTCATCTTCTGGGGCTCGGTGCTGCCCCCGCTGCTGTGGGGCGTCGCGTTCGCGAACCTCGTGCAGGGGCTGCCGATCTCGCTGCTCCCGCAGGGCGGTTGGATCTACGAGGGCACGCTGCTCACGCTGCTCAACCCCTACGGTCTGCTGGGCGGCATCGTGATGCTGCTGATCTGCTTCACGCACGGTCTCGTCTTCATCTCGCTGAAGACGCTCGGGGATATGCGCGAGCGGGCCCGGAAGCTCGCGACGAAGGTCGGGATCGCGGCGATCGTCGCCGGCGCCGTGTTCCTGCTCTGGACGATCGTCATGCATCTCGATCACGAGATGCTGTGGCTGATCGTGATCTGGGCGGCGGTCGCCGCGGTCGGCCTGATCGGCGGGTTCGTCGCGAACCTCGTCGGCCGCGAGGGCTGGGCCTTCACTGGCAATGCCGTCGCGATCACCTTCGCGCTGCTCACCATCTTCATGGCGCTCTTCCCGTACCTCATGTACTCGACGATCGATCCAGCGTTCTCGATGTCGATCGAGGGGGCCGCGAGCTCGCAGAAGACGCTCGAGCTCATGACCTGGGTGGCGGGCTTCACGCTGCCGCTGGTGCTCGCGTACCAGGCGTGGACCTACTGGATCTTCCGCAAGCGCCTCACCCGCGAGGCGATCCCCGCCGGCGCCCACTGAGCGGCGGGTCCGTGCCCGGTGACGATGCGATGCGCCGCACCGGGCACGGATCCGCCCACCCTCTAGGATTGATCCGATGAAACCACTCGACCCGAGGCTGCTCCGTCACGCGCGTGCCGCCCGCGGCGTACTCCTGGTCGGGGCGGTGCTGGGGATCGTGCGCACGATCGCGATCCTGGCCTGGAGCTGGCTGCTCGCGCAGGCGCTCGCGGTCGTGGTGCTGCCTGCGCTCGGGGGCCTCGGCGGCGGGGCCGGTCGCGTCGCGGAGGGGGCGCTGCCCGCGGAACAGCTGCCGTCGCTGCTGCTCGGCGCGCTGCTCTCGCTGTGCGTGCGCTCCGCGGCTTCGTGGGGCATGGACGCCGTCGCCGCGCGCGGAGCGGTACAGGTGAAGGAGCAGCTGCGCGGCGCGTCCCTCGACGCCCTCGACGCCGGGTCGCCGCTCCGGGAGGGCAGTGCGTCCGACGCCGAGCAGGCCACCGTGCTGGGGCGCGGCCTCGACGCCCTCGACGGCTACTTCTCGGGCTATCTGCCCCAGCTCATCCTCACCGCGGTCGCCACGCCGCTGCTCGTGCTCGCGGTGCTGCTCGCCGACCCCGTCAGCGGGATCACGGTGCTGATCGTGTTCCCGGTGATCCCGGTCTTCATGATCCTCATCGGGCTCGCGACGCAGGCCGTGCAGGACCGCCAGTGGGCTCAGCTGCAGCGGCTCTCCAGCTCCTTCCTCGACGCCGTCTCGGGCCTCTCGACACTCAAGATCTTCGGCCGCGAGCGCCGCCAGTCCGCCCGCATCGCGCGCGAGACCGAGGAGTACCGATCGCGCACCATGAAGGTACTGCGGGTCACGTTCCTCTCGGGGTTCGTGCTCGACCTCGCGGGCACGTTCTCGATCGCGCTGGTCGCGGTGACCGTCGGCACGCGGCTCGTCGACGGCGCCTTCCCGCTCGCCCTCGGTCTGTTCGTGCTGCTCCTGCTGCCCGAGGTATTCATCCCGATCCGACAGGTCGGCGCCGCCTTCCACGCCTCGACCGAGGGGCTCGCGGCATCCGGGCAGGTGTTCGAACTGATCGAGCGCGAGCGCGAGTCGTCCGGCGCGCCCGGCCGCGTGGAGCGCGCGGACCGAGTCGTGCTCGACGGGGCGGTGCTCGTTCGCGGTGGCCGGGCCGTCGTCGGACCGGTCTCGCTGACCGTGGAACCGGGGGAGATGGTCGGGATCGCCGGCCCGTCGGGCGCGGGCAAGTCATCGCTGCTCGCCGCGCTGCTCGGCTTCATCGCACCTTCGGAGGGCCGGATCGCGCGCCCCGCGGAGATCGCCTGGAGCGGCCAGCGACCCGGTCTGCTGCAGGGCTCCGTGGCTCAGAACATCGCGCTCGGCGAGGCCGCCGCCGATCCTCGGCTCGTGCGGCGGGCTCTCGCCGCGGTGGGCCTCCCCGAGATCGACCCCGAGACGATGCTCGGCGCCGGAGGAGCTGGTCTCTCGGGCGGTCAGGCCCAACGCGTCGGGATCGCCCGCTGCCTCTACCGGACATGGCGACACGATGCCGCCGCGCTGCTGCTCGACGAGCCGACCTCCGCGCTCGACGCCGAGAGCGAGGCGTTCGTGTGCCGAGCCCTGCGCGTCGAGGCGGAGGCGGGTCGCGCCGTGCTCGTGGTCAGCCACCGGCCGGCCGTGCTCAGCGCCGTGGACCGGGTCGTGCGAGTCGAGGCCGGGGTGCTGTCATGAGCCGCGCGTCCGTAATCGCCCGGGCGATGCCGTCCGCGCGGCGGCGCGCCCCGGGCACGCTGCTGGGTGTGCTCGCCGACGCGTGCGTGGTCGGCCTCCTGGGGCTCAGCATGTGGCTGATCGTGCGCTCGGGGGAGCAGCCGCCGATCCTGCACCTCACATTCGCCGTGGTCGGCGTGCGCGCCCTCGCCATCGGCCGCGCGGCGTTCCGGTACACGGAGCGGCTCTTCAGCCACGATGCCGCCCTCGCCCAGCTCGCCACGCTGCGGTCGCAGACGTTCGAGGCGCTCGTGCCGCGGGTGCCCGGGGCAATCGAGTCCCATCGCCGCGGCGAGGTGCTCGCGGCGTTCGTCGACGACGTCGACCAGCTGCAGGACGAGCCGCTGCGCGTGCGCCAACCCCTCATCGTGAGCGGTGTCGTCGTGCTGCTGAGCCTGCTCGTCATCGCGCTCGTGTCACCCCTCGCCGCTCTGATCCTCGCGGGTGCGCTGCTCGTCTCGGGGACCTTGGCCGCCTTCCTCGCCGAGCGCTTCGCCGGCGCCGAGGACCGTGAGCTCAGCGCCGCGCGGGCCGGGCTGACCGACGCGCTGCTCGAGCGCTTCGCCTCGGCCGAGGTGCTGGCGGCCTTCGGCGCCACCGGCATGCAGCGGCAGCGGATCGCGGATGCGGAAGCCCGGCTGTCGCGGGTGCAGCTGCGCCGTGCGCGCGCCGCGGGACTGACCGGGGGATTGCTGTCGCTCGGCGCGGGCATCGCCTCGCTGCTGACGCTCCTCGCGCTGATGCCCGGGCTCGGGCACGGCATCGGGCCCGGCGGCGGTGCGGGCGGCGGGGTGCTCAGCGCGCCCCTCCTCGCGGCGGTGGTCGTGGTGCCCGCCGCGGTCTTCGAGGTGTTCGCGCAGGTGCCGACGGCGCTCGCGGCGCGGCGGGCGGTGCGGTCGAGCGCGGATCGCGTGGCGCTGCTCACCGAGGCCGCTCTGCCGCCCGAGATCCCCATCGACGCCGTATCGGCTCCCGAATCTGTCGACGAGGATCCGCGTCGACCCGGCCCGCTCATCTCGGTGCGCGACCTCGCGGTCCGACACCCGGGTGCCGAGATCGACGCGGTCGCGGGTATCGCCTTCGACCTGGACGCCGGGCAGACCCTCGTGGTGACCGGTGAGAGCGGGGCTGGCAAGAGCACGCTCGCGCTGGCGCTCGTGCGCTTCCTCGAGTACCGGGGCTCGTACCGGCTGCGGGGGATCGAAGCCCGGAATCTGCCGATCGCGCAGGTGCGGCGCGTCGTCGGCCTCTGCGAGCAGACGCCGCACCTCTTCGACGCCGACCTGCGTCAGAACCTCAAGTTCGCGCGCGACACGGCGAGCGACGACGACCTCATGGCGGCGCTCGACCAGGTCGGGCTCGGCGCGTGGGCACGGGCTCGCGGCGGGCTCGACGCGGCTGTGGGGGAGCACGGCGCGCTCGTCTCGGGCGGTCAAGCCCAGCGCATCGCGCTGGCGCGGGCCATCCTCGCCGACTTCCCGGTCGTCGTGCTCGACGAACCCACCGCCGGGGTCGACCGCGAACTCGCCGATCGGCTGCTCACCGACCTCGTCGGAGCGGTGCCCTCGGACCGCGCGGTGATCCTGATCACCCACACCGAGCTGCCCGCCGGAATCGACGCCCGCCGGCTCGCGCTGCCGCGGAGGTGAGCTCGCGCGGAGGCGCGGTCACTCAGGAGGCGGCGTCTTCCTGGGCCGGCCCCGGCGCGGCATCGGCTTCGCCCCCGGATCTCGGCCGGCCTCCGAGAGCGCCCGCCGCAGCAGCACCTCGATCTGCGCGTTCACCGAGCGCAGATCGTCCGCGGCCCACTTCGCGACGGCCGCGTGCACCGCGGGGTCGAGCCGCAGCAGCAGTTGCTTCCTGCTGCGGCTCGATCCCGGCTCGTTCTCGTGCGGCATCTCAGCTGTAGAGGGATCCCGCGTTGATCACCGGCGTGGCACGCTGGTCGCTCGTCAGCACGAGCAGCAGGTTCGAGACCATCTGCGCGCGCCGCTCGTCGTCGAGCGAGACGATGTCCTCGTGCTCGAGACGGGTGAGCGCCTGATCGACCATGGTCACCGCGCCCTCGACGATCTTCTCGCGCGCCGCGATGATCGCGCTCGCCTGCTGGCGCTGCAGCATCGCCTGGGCGATCTCGGGGGCGTAGGCCAGTGACGAGATGCGCACCTCGAGCACCTCGAGACCCGCGATCGCCACGCGCGCCGCGACCTCCTCGGCGAGTTCGGCCGAGACGAGGTCGGTGCTGCCGCGCAGCGACTGCTCGCCCGGACCGGGCTCGTCATAGGGGTGCGTGGTGGCGACGTGGCGCAACGCGGCCTCGGCCTGCGTCTCGATGAACTCGTCGTAGGCCTCGACCGCGAAGACCGCCTTGGCGGTGTCGGCGACCTGCCACACGACGATGGCTGCGATGTGGATCGGGTTGCCGTCGGAGTCGTTGACCTTCAGTTCGTTGGTCTCGAAGTTGTGCACGCGCACCGATACCTTGCGCCCCGTGGTGAAGGGGGCGACGAAGCTGATGCCGTTGTTGCGCACCGTACCGACGTAGCGGCCGAAGAACTGCCGCACCGAGGTCTGGCCGGGCGCGACGATCGTGAACATGGTGAAGACCAGCACCGCCGCGATGACGACCACGATGCCGAGGCCCAGCATCAGCCCGCCCGAGGCCTCGCCCTCGTCGAGCATGAGGCCGCCTCTGATGATGAGCACCCCGCCGCCCGGGATCGCGAGAATGCCGAGCAGGAACGCGGCAATGCCGGCGGCGCTGCCCCGATGCCAGGCGGGGCGCTCGGAGATGTCGACGCGGATGCCGTCGTGGCCGACGGGTTCGGTGGCGACGGGTTCGGGGCTTGCGGTCATAACGGTGCTCCTCTGCTTCCGACCGATAAGTGCTATAAAAACGATATCACTTTTTGGGGGCGCGGACATGGCTCGCGGTCTCGGTGCGGCGCCGGTGCGGTGCGGCGCCGGTGCGGTGAAGCGCCGAATCAGGGTGCGACGGGCTGCCAGGTCCGGTCGAGCGCCTCGCGGAACCACCGCAGGCGGTGCTCGACCGGGGCGTGCGCGGGCATGCCGTCGACGCTCGCGACGACGCGGATCCCGTGCAGCGCGTTCACCGCCCAGATCTCGGCGCGCGCGAGCTCCGCGGGCTTCAGTCGCGCCGGTGTGAGGGAACCCGTGCGGCGCCGCTCGGGCTTGCACCCCACGAGTCGCTGCTGCGCGGCCTCTCGCAGCAGTGACTCGGTCACGGACTCGACACGGTTCCTGCGATCCCTCGCCGAATCCTCGGCGACGTAGTGACCGGACTGGTCCGTGTCGTCGGTCCACCAGATCAGGCTCGTGGTGGCGCCCTCGACCGCGCGACCGCGCGCGTCGAGCAGCAGTGCCTCGGCGCCGAGCTCGCGGTTCAGCTCGGCGAGGCGCGGGATGTTCGGGCCCTTGACCTCCGGGTGTTCGAGGCGCAACCCGCGGGCGGAGCGCAGCTCGATCGTGTCGCCCAGCGCGGGCAGTGGCCGCAGCGAAAGGGCGAATCCGGAATCGCCTCCGGTGCGCTCGGAGCCCCAGAGCTCGAGGCGGGGAAAGCCCTCGCCGTACTCGGCGATGCGGGGCAGGGCTTCGTCAAGGAACAGGTCGATGCGTTCGAGAATCTCGGCTTCGGCGTCGCTCTTCTCGGCGGAGGGCATCTGCTCGAGCACCGAGCGGCGAAAACGACCGAGATGCTTGTCGAGTCCGCGCACCTCGGCGGTGCCCGTGCGCGGGTTCGCTCGCACGCGGAACGAGTCGGCGACGAGTAGCGCGCTCCGCTCGGTGCCGGACCGTGCGTGCTCCTGGGTGCCGTCCGATGCAGCAGTCACGCGTCCCAGACTACTCGCGTGGTGCGGGCAGATGGTGATCCGATCGGCTATGTGCGGGCGCTCGGTAGGGTTATCGGGTGACAGGGAAACTGGTCGGGCCATGCGATGCCGCGGTCGTGGCGCGCCTGCTGGCTGCGAGCGGCAGACCGTGGTGCTGGTTCGACGGTGAGACCGCAGCGCCCGGAGAGCCGCGGGTGAGCTACCTCGGTGTAGCGAGCGAGGTCAGGATCGCCGAGGCCGGCTCCGAGCGCGAGTTCCTGGCCGGTCTGCGAGCCGCACCCGAGGGGCCCGACGCGCCGGCGATGCCGGGCTTGCGCGGCGGATGGGCCGTTGCATTGGGCTACGAGTTCGGCGTCGCGCTGCTGGGGCTGGATCCGGTGCGGGACGCCGGATCCGGGCACCCCGCGCCCGCCTTCGCGCTACGCCTCGCCGGAGTGCTGGCGATCGATCACGACCGCGGGGCCGCGGAGCTGCGAGGTGACACGGCCGCGCTGGAGGCGCTACTGGGCGCTGATCCCGAGCCTTCGCGCGTTCCTTCCTCCGGGGCTCACCCGTATTTCGGATCAGGACTCGGGAATCGGTCCGAAAGAGCGGCCGGCTCCGAAGTTGTGGCGGGTGTCCGGGCCGCGCCGGCGTGGCGGCGCACGGACGCGGATTACGCGCGCGAGGTGGAGGCGTGCAGATCGGCGATCCGCGACGGCGAGGCCTACGTGCTGTGCCTCACAGATACGGCCGAGGTGCGCGGGCGCTTCGACCCGCTCGAGCTGTTCCTGCGGCTCCGTGCCCGGGGCGGGGCTGTACGCGGGGGTGTGATCGCGACGGGGGATCGCGCGCTGGTGAGCGCGAGCCCGGAGCGCTTCCTGAGTGTGCGGGGCCGCCGGATCCTCACCCACCCGATCAAGGGAACCAGGCCACGGGGAGCGGACCCCGAATCCGATCGCGCCCACGCCGAGCAGCTCGCGGCCGATCCCAAGGAGCGCGCCGAGAACCTCATGATCGTCGACCTCATGCGCAACGATCTGGGCCGGGTGTGCGAGCCGGGATCGGTGTGCGTCGAAGGGTTCCTGCGCGTCGAGAGCCACCCGCACGTGCACCAGCTGGTCAGCACGGTCGCGGGAACGCTGCGTGCGGGGGCCGACGTCTTCGACGCGGTCGAGGTCTGCTTCCCCGGCGGATCGATGACCGGGGCGCCGAAACGACGCGCGGTCGAGATCCTCCGCGAGCTGGAGGGCGCGCCGCGGGGGCTCTACTCCGGCTGCTTCGGGTGGGTCGACGACGGGGGCGACGCCGAGCTCGCGATGACGATCCGCAGCGTCGAGCTGCGAGCGGGCGACGGAGCGCCGGGTGTCGCACTGATCGGGGCGGGGGGCGGGATCACGGCCGACTCCGATCCCGCACGCGAGACGGCCGAGAAGCACCTCAAGGCCGCGCCGCTGCTCACCGCGGTCGGCGCGCTCAGCTCGCCCCCGCATCCGCGGTATTCTTGAGGAATGTGTGCGCCCGCGACAGCGGGCGATCCCGAACTCCCCAACGATATCGAGGTGTGTGTGAGCGAGCGGCAAGCCGGCGGCGAGAAGAACGAGGCCGAGCAGCGGGCGCGTGAGGCCGAGGGCTACGACTTCCAGGCGATCCAGGATCGATGGCTCCCCGTCTGGGACGAACTGAAGCCCTTCGAGGTGAGCGGCGACAGCGGCCGCCCGGCGAAGTACGTGCTCGACATGTTCCCCTACCCTTCGGGCGACCTGCACATGGGCCACGCCGAGGCGTTCTGCTTCGGCGACGTGCTCGCGCGCTACTGGCGCGGCCGCGGCTACGACGTGCTGCACCCGATCGGCTGGGACTCCTTCGGGCTCCCGGCTGAGAACGCGGCCATCAAGCGCGGCGTCGACCCCCGCGAGTGGACCTACGCGAACATCGACCAGCAGAAGGCGTCGTTCCGCACCTACGCGCCGTCGTTCGACTGGAGCCGCGTGCTGCACACGAGCGACCCCGAGTACTACAGGTGGAACCAGTGGCTGTTCCTCAAGATGTACGAGAAGGGCCTCGCGTACCGCAAGGCCAGCTGGGTCAACTGGGATCCGGTGGATCAGACCGTGCTCGCCAACGAGCAGGTGCTGGCCGACGGCACCTCCGAGCGCTCCGGCGCCGTGGTAGTGAAGAAGAAGCTGACGCAGTGGTACTTCCGCATCACCGACTACGCGGATCGTCTGCTCGACGACCTCGACCAGCTCGAGGGCAAGTGGCCCACCAAGGTGCTGAACATGCAGCGCAACTGGATCGGCCGCTCGCGCGGCGCGGAGGTCGAGTTCGAGATTGAGGGCCGCGCCGCGAAGGTGCCCGTGTTCACGACGCGCCCAGACACGCTGCACGGCGCGACCTTCATGGTGGTCGCCCCCGACTCGGATCTCGCGGCGGAGCTGGCGGCGGGCGCCTCGCCCGAGGCGCGCATGCAGTTCCAGGCCTACCTCGAGCAGACTCAGAAGCAGACCGAGATCGAGCGCCAGAGCGCCGATCGCGAGAAGACGGGCGTCTTCCTCGACCACTTCGCGGTGAACCCGGTGAACGGCGAGCGTATCCCCGTCTGGGCCTCCGACTACGTGCTCGCGGACTACGGTCACGGCGCGATCATGGCCGTGCCCGCGCACGACCAGCGCGACCTCGACTTCGCGCTCAAGTTCGAGCTGCCCGTGCGCGTCGTGCTCGACGTGCGCGGGGAGGACGGCGCGCAGCTGCCCGATCCCGCCGAGAGCGGGGTCGCGCTCGCGGGCGACGGCACGCTGATCAACTCGGCGGACCTCAACGGCCTCGCGAAGACCGAGGCGATCGCGAAGGCGATCGAGATCCTCGAGCAGCGCGGCACCGGGCGCGCCGCCACCACGTACCGTCTGCGCGACTGGCTGATCTCGCGCCAGCGCTACTGGGGTACGCCGATCCCGATCCTGCACGGCACCGGCGAGCACGACGGCGAGATGAAGCCCGTGCCGCTGGATTCGCTTCCCGTCGAGCTGCCCTCCTCGGAGGGGCTCGATCTCAAGCCGAAGGGCTCGTCGCCGCTCGGCGCCGCGACGGAGTGGGCCTCCGTCGTCGATCCCGAGACCGGTGAGAGCTGGACGCGGGATCCCGACACCATGGACACCTTCGTCGACAGCTCCTGGTACTACCTGCGGTTCCTCTCGGCGAACGACGACACGCAGCCCTTCGACCCCGCCGAGGCGAAGCGCTGGGGCCCGATCGACCAGTACGCCGGCGGCGTGGAGCACGCGATCCTGCACCTGCTCTACTCGCGCTTCATCACCAAGGTGCTGCACGATCTCGGCTACCTCGACTTCGAGGAGCCCTTCACGGCGCTGCTGAACCAGGGCATGGTGCTGCTCGACGGCGCGAAGATGTCGAAGTCGAAGGGCAACCTCGTGGAGTTCGCGAGCGAGCTGCGCGAGCACGGCGCCGATGCGCTGCGCGTGACGCTCGCCTTCGCGGGGCCGCCCGAGGACGACATCGACTGGGCCGACGTGTCGGTGCAGGGCTCGGCGAAGTTCCTGGCGCGCGCCTGGCGCGTCGCTCAAGACGTGCAGAGCGGCGGGGCACCCGTCGGCGCGTCGTTCGACGGCGGCGACGCGGCGCTGCGCAAGCACACGCATCACCTGCTCGCAGACGCTCCCGGGCTGGTCGAGGCCTACAAGTTCAACGTCGTCGTCGCCCGGCTCATGGACCAGGTCAACGTCACGCGCAAGGCCATCGACTCCGGCTGCGGCGTCGCCGACCCGGCTGTGCGCGAGTCAGCCGAGGCGATCGCGGTGATCCTCTCGCTGTTCGCGCCCTACACCGCCGAGGACATGTGGGCGAAGCTCGGGCACGAGCCCACGGTCGCCCTCGCAGAGTGGCCGGCAGCCGATCCGTCGCTGCTCGTCGAAGCCGAGGTGACGATGGTGGTGCAGGTCGACGGCAAGGTGCGGGATCGGCTGACGCTCCCTGCGTCGGTCACCGAGGCCGAGGCCGAGGCCGCCGCGCGAGCCTCGGCGGGCGTGCAGCGCGCGATCGGCGACCGTGAGGTCGTCAACGTGGTGGTGCGCGTGCCGAAGATCGTGAGCATCGCCACGAAGTAGCCTTCCGGCTCAATCAGGCGGCTCGAACTTCGCTCAGATCACGGGGTTTCAGGCTTAGCGGCCGACTTCTCCACAGATTCCGTTATCTGGGCTTCGGGGGTGCTCCACGCGGCTTAGCGTTGCTCCATGAGCCACGTAGAGCAGAGCGAGACCGGGCGCCCGGCGCGAAGCGCCAGACGGTGGAGCCCGGAGGCCGTGCTGGAGCGCGGGCGGTGGCGTGAGCAACCGCCCGCGGGCAAAGGGTCGGCGTCTCCTCCAGTGCTCGAGCAGGAGGAACGCGCCGACGTGCGGCGGCGGCTGAGTCGCGCGGTCGCGGTACCGCTGCTCGCGGGTACCGCCGTGTTCGTGCTCGCGGTGCTGATCGCGATCCTCGCGGTGGTGCTGCGACCCGACGCGGGAGGCGCGGAACTGCTCGCGGGGGAGGGCACCCGAGAACCGGTCGTCGAGGAGCCGGGCATGTCGGCGGCCGTGTCGTCGCCGGGAGCCGATGCGAGTGATTCGTCCGTCTACGTGCACGTGGTGGGCGAGGTCGTGCGCCCCGGCGTGGTCGAGGTCGACGGCGGCACCCGAGTGGCCGAGGCCATCGAGGCGGCCGGGGGCGCCACTGATGCGGCGATGCTCTCCGCGGTCAATCTCGCCCGGGTCGTCGTCGACGGCGAGCAGATCCTCGTGCCCGACGCCGAGCAGGCGCATGCAGGGGTGCCGGCCGGCCCAGGGCTGGGGACGGGTGCCGGTGCCGGATCCGGTACCGCCGCGGGCGCGGCGGCGACTGGCCCACTGGACCTCAACACGGCCGACACAGCGGCGCTGGAGACGCTGCCGCGGGTCGGTCCGGCGCTCGCGCAGCGCATCATCGAGTGGCGCACCGCCAACGGCCGATTCGATTCGGTGGAGCAGCTGCTCGAGGTGCCTGGGATCGGTTCGAAGACTCTCGAGGGCTTCCGCGATCTGGTGCGCGTATGAGCGGTCGTGAGCGGGAGCAGGCGGTACGCGCGGCTGGGGCCGGCGCAGCCTGGCGCGCGCGTTCGCCGCCCGGCACCTGGCGCCTGTTCGGGCCCGCCCTGGCGGTGTGGGCCTGCGCCGCCTTCGGCGTGTCCCATCCGGGCAGCGGTCGGATCCTCGCGTTGGCCGCTGGCGGCGCGGGAGTGTGCGCGATCGCCATCGCGCTCGTCGCGGCCCGCAGGAGGGACAGCGGAACCGCCGGCGCGGTAGCCGTGGGAACCGCGGCTTGCTCGGTCCTTCGGCACGGCGCGGTGGTGCTCGCGACGCTCGTGCTGCTCGGCACCGTCATCGACTCGGGGGAGCGGGTGCGCGCCGACCCGGCGCTCGCGCAGGCCGCAGACGAGCGTCGCGCGCTGGACCTGGAGGTGGTGCTGCGCGGGTTTCCGAAGGCTCAGGTGTCGGCCTTCGGAGGGGCGCGCAGCTGGGTGCAGTCCGAGGCGCGGGGTGAAGCTGGAGCGGTGCCCGTGGTGCTCTGGCTCGACGAGCAACCGCGCGCCGCGGATTGGGCGCCCGGTGCGCGGTTGACGGTACGCGGCGAGCCGGTGCTGCTGGAGCCCGGGTCCGCGGCCGCGTACGGAATCGGGGTGACGCAGGTGGGGCGCCAGGCGCCCGAGAGCCTGATCGAGCGCGCCGTCGACGTCACCGGCGGCATCGCCGCCCGCTTGCGCGCGCACCTGCGCGACGCGGCGGCGGCGACGCCGCACGCGGCACTCGTGCCCGGCCTCGCGGTGGGGGACACCTCGCTCGTCGGCGAACAGGTGCAGCTGCGCATGCAGCAGAGCTCGCTCACGCACCTCGTGGCGGTCTCCGGGGCGAACTGCGCGCTCGTGACCGGCGCGGCGATCTGGTGCGCGGGCCGTCTCGGGGCCGGGCGGCGAGCGAGGATCCTCCTCGCCGCAGCCATGCTGACCGGGTTCGTGCTGGTGGTCGGGCCCGATGCCAGCGTGCAGCGAGCCGCCCTGATGGCCGTCGTCGTACTGGCCTCCGCGTTCGGCGGCAAACGGGCCGTCTCGCTTCCGGCCCTCGGCGCGGCGATGCTCGTGATGCTGCTCGCGGACCCCTGGCAGGCTCTGCAGCCCGGTTTCGCGCTCTCGGTGGCTGCGACCGCGGGGATCCTGCTGCTCGTGCCCGAGATCGAACGCCTGTTCCGTCGTGTGCTCCCGGTGCCGCGCTGGGCCGTGCTCCCGGTCGCCGTCGCGCTGTCGGCGCAGCTCGCCTGCGGCCCGCTGCTGCTGTTCCTGCAGCCGGGAATTCCCGCGGTCGGCGTACTCGCCAACGTGGTCGCCGGCCCGGCCGCACCGATCGGCACGGGCCTCGGTCTGCTCGCGCTCGTGATCCTGCCGTTCTCGGCCGCCGCGGGGGAGTGCGCGGTGATGCTCGCCGGCCTCCCGGCGCGCTGGATCTCGGCCACCGCCGAGGTCGCGGCGCGGCTCCCGTTATCGACCTGGCCCTGGCCCGAAGGGTGGCCGGGCGCACTGCTGCTCGCGGCAGTCGAGTCGGCCGTGCTCGTCGCTGGGGCGCTCGCGAGCCGCAGAGTCCGCCTGCCCGAGGACCGCGAGGCGGGCCGGGTTCCCTGGGCGGGGACGCGCAGGCTCTCGGTGCGGGGCCGCGCACTCGTCGCCGGCCTGCTCTGCGCGTCGGCCGGCGCCTTCACCGGGCCGGTGCTCATCGCGCCCGCGGTCGACAGGATTGGAACGCCGGACGATTGGAGCATCGTCGCCTGCGATGTCGGCCAGGGGGACGCCGTGCTGCTGCGAGATCCCTCCAGCCCTGAGGGGGTCATGCTGGTCGACACCGGCGACGACCCGGAGTCGCTGCGCACGTGCCTCGATCGCTTCGGCGTGCGACGCCTCGCCCTGCTCGTGCTCACGCACGACGACCGCGACCACGTGGGCGCGCTGGGCGAGGTGCTCGATCTCGCCGACGCCGCGCTCGTGGCCCCCGAGAACCGAGCGGACGGTTCCGACAGACCCGTGCTCGCACAGCTTCGCGATGCCGGCGTTCCGTATCGGGTCGGGGCTGCGGGGCAGCGCGGCGGGAACGACGGGCTCGCGTACGAGGTGCTCGCTCCCCGGGCCGGCAGCGTGCCCGCCGACACGAACGCCGCGAGCCTCGTGCTCCGGGTGCGGGCCGGGGGCGTCACGGCGCTGCTGCTGGCCGACACGGGAGAGGACGAGCAGCGGGTGCTCCGGGCGGGCGGCGTCGACCTCTCGGCGGGGGTGGTGAAGGTGGCGCATCACGGCAGCCGCGACCAGGATCACGCCCTCGCGGGCGCTGCCGGGGCGGAACTCGCGCTCATCTCGGTCGGCGCAGACAACAGCTACGGTCACCCCGCGATGGACACGGTGGCGGCGTTCGAGCGAGCGGGAACCCGCACCCTGCGCACTGATCGCCACGGCTCACTCGCCGTCAGCGGTACGCCGGGTGCGCTCCGGGTCTGGGCCGAGCGCGCCGTCCCCGTCGGCCGTGACGACTAGGGTTGAAGGGTGGCAGCAGCAAGAGGCTCGAAGAGCAAGATCCCGCAGATCGACTGGACCGACGCTCGCCCCGAGCCGGTCGTGCTGATCAGCGGGCCCGAGACCTTTCTCGCCGACCGCGCCGGTCAGGCGATCCGCGCCGCGCTGCTCGAAGCGCACAGCGATCTCGAGGTGCACGACGTCGACGCCGCCTCGTACACCGCGGGCGAGCTCTTCACCATCGCGAGTCCCTCGCTGTTCGCCGAGCCGAGGCTCATCCGGGTCGAGGGCGTCGAGAAGTGCTCCGACGCCTTTCTCGAGGACGCGAAGCGCTACGTCGCCGAGCCCGCCGACGACACCACGCTCGTACTGCGGCACGCGGGCGGGCAGCGGGGCAAGGCGCTACTCGACCTGGTGCGCGGCGGCGCGGGCGGCGTCGAGGTCGTCTGCGCCGAGGTGAAGAAGGATCAGGATCGCCTGGCCTTCGCCCAGGCCGAGTTCCGTCGACTGGGCGCGCAGATCACCCCCGGCGCCCTGCGCATGATGGTCGCGGCTTATTCCGGGGGCATCGGCGAGCTCGCGGGCGCCTGCGCGCAGCTCGTATCCGACGCGGGTGCGCGCCTCACCGAAGAGGAGGTGACCCGCGCCACCGAGGGGCGGGTCGAGACCAACGCGTTCAAGGTCGCGGATGCGGCGACCGCCGGTCGGGGCGCCGAGGCGCTTGTGCTGCTGCGCCAGGCGCTCTCGACCGGCACCGATCCGATCCCCATGCTCGCCGCGCTCAATATGAAGGTGCGCGCGATGGCCCGCGTCTACGGTGCGGTCGGTTCGAGCGGGCAGCTCGCCAAGGACCTCGGCATGGCGCCCTGGCAGGTGGATCGGGCGCTGCGCGAGGTGCGGGGCTGGCGCGAGGAGGACCTCGCGAGGTGCATCGACCTCGCCGCCGAGACCGAGTGGCTGCTCAAGGGAGGCAGCCGCGATCCCGAGTACGCGCTCGAGAAGTACCTGCTGTTCGTGGCGAAGCGCGGGCGGTGACCAGCGGGATGCAACACGAAAGGCCCCGCCGGAGCGGGGCCTTTCGTGAAACTGCGGGGTGCGAGTCGCTTAGAGCGCGGCGACCTTCGTCGCAAGCTTCGACTTGCGGTTCGCGGCCTGGTTCTTGTGGATGACACCCTTCGAGACGGCCTTGTCGAGCTTCTTGCTGGCGACGGCGAGCTTCTGCTCGGCCGCGGCCTTGTCGCCCGCGGCGATGGCCTCGCGAGTGGCGCGCACGAGGGTGCGGAGCTCGCTCTTGTAGGCCTTGTTGCGCTCGGTCGCCTTGCGGTTGGTCTTGATGCGCTTGATCTGCGACTTGATGTTTGCCACTGTGAGTGGTCTCCTTCTAGATAAGAACTGACGGGTTGTTCCGCTCGGTGAGAGAGGGCACCTCGCGGACTGTGTGGATTTGACCACACGCAAGCCAAGAGTCGAGTTTAGCAGAGTCGGGCTCGAACGGGCGAGACCGACACGGTCGACTCCGGGATGACCTCGTCGCCCACGCGGACAGTGCCGGGAAGCCCCTCGTGCGAGGCCGGGAGGAGCAGCCTGCCGAGCGTCGGCTCGCTCTGCCCGAGGCGCTGCGTGAGCGTTGTGAGGATCCGCGCGTCGCGCACGCCGCTATCGGGGTTCGCGTGGGTCGCGAGGCACCGCACGATGGGCCCCTCGGTGCGGAACACGATGCCGCCGATGCGCACCGTCCCGCTCCAGGTGAGCTCCTCCCAAGCCTCGACGCCGTCGATGACGATGTTGGATCGGAACCTGCGGTCGTCGACGGGCGCTCCGGGCGCCTCGAGCGCCGTGCTCAGATCGGCGACGCTCGCGCGGCTGTGGATCGAGACGTAGCCGCGCGGGCGATCCTGGAAGCGGGATCGCACACCGTCCCCGACCAGTTCGAGGGGGAGTCTGCCGGGTCGGCGCAGTCGCGCCCCCTCCGCGGAATCGAGCACGAAAGCGGTGACCGAATCGACGAGCGCTCGGCGGCCCTCCGGATCGAGCCCCTCGTCGGCCAGCACCTCCGCGCCGTGCAGGATGCGCACGCGCAGGGCGTTCTCGTCGTACCGTAGGCGCAGAGCGGCGAGTGAAGGAAAGTCCTGCAGCGCCAGCCCCTTCGCCTTGGGCCAGTAGTCGAGGCCGTCGCGCTGCTCGGGGGAGACGGCGTCGGCGAAGCGGAAGGCCAGCACGCGATCTCCGGCGACGCGACCGTCGGGCTGCACGGTGAGGGCATCCACGGCTTCCGGGGTGAACCCCTTCACGGGGTAGCGGTAGAGGGCGACGACGCGGGGCATGGATCCGATTCTCCCAGGAGGCCGCGCGATTCGCGCAACCAAATGCTCTCGCTACCGCGAGTCGTCGAGCTGCAGCCGATAGCCCATGCCCGGCTCGGTCAGCAGGTACCGGGGATGCGAGGGATCGGGCTCCAGCTTCTTCCGCAGCTGCGCGAGGTATAGGCGCAGGTACCCCGTGTCCCTGGCGGGTTCGGCGCCCCAGATGCGGGTGAGCAGCATCTGCCGCGTCACGAGCCTGCCCGCGTTGCGGATCAGCAGCTCGATGATCAGCCACTCCGTCGGTGTGAGTCGGATCCGGCGCTCCTCGTCGCCCGCGGTGTCGACGACCGTGTGCGCCGCGAGATCGACGGTGACGGTGCCCAGTCGCGCCGCGGGGGCCTCCTGCACCGCTTCGTGCCCGGGCTGTCGGCGTGTGAGGGCACGGATCCTGGCGAGCAGCTCCTCGATCGAGAAGGGTTTGACGACGTAGTCGTCGGCGCCCGCGTCGAGCGCCTCGACCTTGTCCGAGGATCCGGCGCGCCCCGACACGACCAGCACGGGCATCTCCGACCACCCGCGGATCGCACGGATCACGTCGACCCCTTCGAGCCGGGGCATGCCGAGATCGAGCAGCAGGAGGTCGGGTCGCCGATCCGCGACCATCGACACGGTCTCCGAGCCGTCGGCGGCGGTGAGCACCTCGTACCCCTTCGCGGTGAGGGTGATGCGCAGCGCACGGAGCAGCCGCGGGTCGTCGTCGGCGATGAGGATCTTCACGGTGTCACCCTCTCGTGGGACGGCGGGGTCGCGGCCGGCAGCGATACCACCATCGTGAGACCGGTGCCGGGTGTCTGCTCGGGGCGGAGCTCGCCGCGCATCGCCTCGACGAAACCGCGGGCGAGCGCGAGGCCGAGCCCCAGGCCCGTGGTGTTGTCGGTGTCGCCGAGACGCTGGAACGGCATGAACACCTCGTCGCGGCGGTGCTCGGGGATGCCGGGGCCGTGATCCACGACGCGGATCTCGAGCCGGTCGCCGGTGACCGCGGTCTCGACGCGCACCGCAGCCCCGGCCGGCGAGTGGCGAACCGCGTTGGTGAGCAGGTTCACGAGCGTGCGCTGCAGCAGCGCCGGGTCGCAGATCAGCTCGGCATCGCCGTGATCGAGTGCCAGCTCGACATCGCTCGAGCCGAGTTGCAGCTCATCGAGCGCGGGCAGGATCGCCTCCGCGGGATCCGTGGCGATCTCGGCGACGGAGATCACGCCCGCCTGGAGCCGACTCGCGTCGAGCAGATCGGTGACGAGTGCGCCGAGCGCGGCGAGGCTCTCATCGGCCGTCTCGAGCAGCGCCCGACGATCCTCTTCCGAGAGCTCCGAGCCCGCGGCGCGCAGCCCGCCCACCGAGGCGGAGGCGGCGGCGAGCGGTCTGCGCAGGTCATGGCTCAGCGCGGACAGCAGCGCGCCGCGCAGGCGATCCGAGTCGGTGACCGTCTCGAACTCGTCGACGGTCACCGCGAGGCGGCGGCGCGTGCGCGCGTTGCGGCCGACCACGATACTGACGAGCACCGCGATCGCGATGTGCAGCAGCAGCACGAGCACGTGGATCGGGTCGGCGATCGTGATCTCGCGGTAGGGCACGATGAACGTGAGATCGATTACGACACCGGAGAAGAGGGCCGCGAAGAGCGCCGGCCAGATACCCCCGAGCAGGGCGACGGCGACGACGAGCAGCTGGTAGCTGAGCACCTCGAGCGCCGTGGTCTCAGCCCCGTGCAGCGAGCGGAGGGGGACGAGCAGCAGCAGCCCGCCCGCGAGCGCGAGGGCGAACCCCGAGAGCTGGCGGGCCAGGCTCAGACCGCGCTGCTCGCTCATCTCGTCCTCGCTCTCATCGGTCGCAACAAGCGTATGCCGTCGCGGCGCGGCGCGCAGGATCAGGCGGCGTGCACCCATGGCCTTCGCCTCTGATCCGGCTCGGCCTCCCTGATCACCTCGCGTGTCATCGGGGCGATCTCGCCGTCGCCGAGGAACAGGAATCTGATGAGGTGGTGCAGCGGGTGGCCCTCGGTCCAGCGGAAGTAGACGTGAGGGGTGCAGTCGACCTCGCGGCGCAGGTGCAGCGCGATGGCGGCGATCCCGTTCGCCACGGTGCTGCCCCGCGCGGTGAGGATGCGGAACCCGTGCCGCTCGACCCCGTGCACGACCAGCTCGTCTTCGAAGTCCGAGCTGTCGTACACCTCGATCTCGATGAACAGCACGTCGTCGTCGGGGAGATCGTGCGCGACCCGCGCGTGCTTCAGCTTGGCGCGGTAGCGCTCGGCGCTCACGTCGTTCGGAGTGTGCGCGATGAGCCGGAGCACACGATCCGATCGCGCTTCGACCATGGCGGCCGCGGCCGCGTCGAGTCGCACCGAGGTGGCGCGCAGCTCGGTGGAGCGTGCCACGCGGGATACGAAGCTCACGACGACGATGCCGACGATGAAGCAGGCCGCGATCTTGATGCCGTCGGGACGCTCGATGATGTTCGCGATCGTCGTGTACAGGAACACCGCGGTCGCGATCCCGAACCCGATGGCGGCCCGGCGCTGGCGCCGGCGTCGCGCGACGAGGGTGACCGCGATCGCGGCGGAGGTGATGAGCACCAGCACACCCGTCGCGTAGGCGCCGCCCTGCGCGTTCACGTCCGCCTGGAACAGGACGGTGATCAGGAAGGCGATGCCGGTGAAGACCAGCACGAGGGGGCGGGTCGCCCTCGTCCACGCGGGCGCCATCCCGTAGTGGGGCAGGTAGCGCGGCACGAGGTTCAGCAGACCGGCCATGGCCGAGGCGCCGGCGAACCAGAGGATGGCGATGGTGATCAGGTCGTAGGCCGTGCCGAAGCCCTCGCCGAGGTAGGCGTGCGCGAGATAGGCGAGGGCGCGGCCGTTCGCGGATCCGCCCGCCTCGAACTCTCCGGCGGGGATGAGCGCCACGGTGGCGATCGACGAGGTGATCAGGAAGCCGCTCATGATGAGGGCCGAGGTGGTGAGGAGCCTGCGTGCGCCCCTGATGCGGCCGACGGGCCGCTCCTCCGTGTCGCCCTCATCGCCCCGGATCTGCGGCATCACCGCGACGCCGGTCTCGAAGCCGGACAGGCCGAGCGCGAGCTTCGGGAACACGATGAGCGCGACCGCGATGACGAGCAGGGGGTCGCCGTGCTGCGTGGTCAGCGCGCCCCACCAGTCGCCGAGCGCGACGGGACTCTCGACGAGGTGCGCGACGGCGACCGCGAGCACGACGAGGTTGAGGGTCAGGAACGCCGCGACGAGCACGGTCGCGAGCCGGATCGCCTCGCGGAACCCGCGCAGGAAGACGCCGCCGAGCGCCGCGAGCAGCACGAGCGTGACGATCACGTTCTGCCCGTGCAGCGGCTCGGGCGCGAAGGGGTTCTCGATGAGGTGCGCGGTCGCGTCGGCGGTCGAGAGCGTGATCGTGATGATGAAGTCGGTGGCCGCGAAGCCGAGCAGCACGAGCACGGCGAGCTTGCCGCGCCAGCGGGGGAGCAGCTTCGCCAAGATCGAGATGGAGCCGGTACCGTGCGGGCTCTCCTGCGCCACCCTGCGGTAGATGGGCAGGGCGCAGAGCAGGGTGACCGCGACCAGCACGATGGTCGCGATGGGCGCCACGGCCCCCGCCGCGAGAGCCGCGATCGCCGGCTGGTAGCCGAGCGTGGAGAAGTAGTCGACGCCGGTGAGGCACATCACGCGCAGCCAGTGCGCCCGGCGCCGGCCCTCCGGGCGTCCGTGCGGCCCGGTCTGGCGCCCCGGCGACTCCGCGGTGTCGGCGAGCAGCCAGCGGCCCAGGGCCCGACCGCGCCGCGGCTCCGGAGCCTGCTCGGAGGCCCGGTCGGTGCTCGGAGTTCTCTCGAGTGACGAGACCGTCGATGTGTGCTTCACCCCTCCATACAAGCGCTGCGCACCGGCTCTCGGGGCGATCCTCACGATTTCCATACGGCCCGGGTGCATCGGGAGCAGCGCTCGCAGGGGAGGGCGCCGCCGCTGTGGGATAATGGCGGGCAATGTCTCCTCGCAGCGTGAACCCCCCAGTGCCGGCATCGACCGACCCCGCGAAGATCCGCAATTTCTGCATCATCGCGCACATCGACCACGGCAAGTCGACCCTTGCCGATCGCATGCTGGGCATCACCGGCACCGTCTCCGACCGAGACATGCGCGCGCAGTACCTCGACAACATGGACATCGAGCGCGAGCGCGGCATCACGATCAAGTCGCAGGCCGTGCGGATGCACTGGGCGCAGGGCGGCGTCGACTACGCCCTCAACATGATCGACACGCCGGGCCACGTGGACTTCAGCTACGAGGTCTCGCGCTCGCTCGCCGCGTGCGAGGGCGCGATCCTGCTGGTCGACGCGGCACAGGGGATCGAGGCGCAGACCCTCGCCAACCTGTACCTGGCGATGGAGAACGACCTCGAGATCATCCCGGTGCTCAACAAGATCGACCTGCCCGCGGCCGACCCCGAGCGGGTGGCCGGCGAGATCGCCGATCTCATCGGCGGGGATCCCGACGACATCCTGAAGGTGTCGGGCAAGACGGGCGCGGGCGTCGAGGAGCTGCTGGATCGCGTGGTCGAGCGGATCCCCGCACCCGTGGGCGAGATCGACGCCCCCGCGCGCGCCATGATCTTCGACTCCGTCTACGATCCGTACCGCGGCGTCGTCACCTACGTGCGCATGGTCGACGGGCGGCTGACCCCGCGCGAGAAGATCCTCATGATGTCGACGAAGGCCGAGCACGAGGCGCTCGAGATCGGCGTCTCGTCACCCGGGCCCATGCCGACGAAGGGACTCGCCGTCGGCGAGGTGGGCTACCTCATCACCGGCGTGAAGGACGTGCGCCAGTCGAAGGTCGGCGACACCGTCACCACCAAGCTGAAGCCCGCGCAGGATCCGCTGCCCGGCTACACCGACCCGAAGCCGATGGTGTTCTCGGGTCTGTACCCGCTCGACGGCAGCGACTACCCGATCCTGCGCGACGCACTCGACAAGCTCAAGCTCTCCGACGCGGCGCTCCAGTACGAACCCGAGACCTCGGTGGCGCTCGGCTTCGGTTTCCGCTGCGGCTTCCTCGGCCTGCTGCACCTCGAGATCATCTCCGAGCGCCTGCGCCGCGAGTTCGACCTCGACCTCATCGCGACCGCGCCCAGCGTGATCTACGAGGTCACGACCGACGACGGCAAGACGGTCACCGTCACCAACCCGTCGGAGTACCCGGACGGCAAGATCTCGAGCGTGCGCGAGCCGGTCGTGAAGACGGCGATCCTCGCCCCCAAAGACTACGTCGGCGCCATCATGGAGCTCTGCCAGAGCCGCCGCGGCAGCCTGCTCGGCATGGAGTACCTCGGCGAGCGGGTGGAGCTGCGCTACAGCATGCCGCTCGGCGAGATCGTGTTCGACTTCTTCGACCACCTGAAGAGCCGCACCCAGGGCTACGCCAGCCTCGACTACGAGCCGATGGGGGATCAGGAGGCCGAGCTCGTGAAGGTCGACATCCTGCTGCAGGGCGACAAGGTCGACGCGTTCAGCGCGATCGTGCACCGCGACAACGCGTACCACTACGGCACGATGATGACCGAGCGGCTGCGCAAGCTGATCCCGCGCCAGCAGTTCGAGGTACCGATCCAGGCCGCCATCGGCGCGCGCGTCATCGCCCGCGAGAACATCCGCGCGATCCGCAAGGACGTGCTCGCCAAGTGCTACGGCGGCGACATCAGCCGCAAGCGCAAGCTGCTCGAGAAGCAGAAGGAGGGCAAGAAGCGCATGAAGATGGTCGGCCGCGTCGAGGTGCCCCAGGAGGCCTTCATCGCCGCGCTCTCGGGCGACGTGGAGGGTAAGGAAGCCGCGAAGAAGTGAGCGCGATGAGCAAGGACAAGAACCAGCCCACCAGGCGCAGCAGCCACGTCGAGATGCCCGTCGCCTACGCCGCGGTCGGTGCGTCGAAGTCGCCTGACCTGCTGCGCTTCCCGCCCGAGGGCAGCACCCCGTACGAAGAGGAGCTGCGACTCGGCAGCGGCCAGGATCGCTTCCTGCTGGCGTCGAGCCTGCTGATGACCTGGGGGGCGCAGCGCGGCAGCGGCGTGCGCGTCGAGGACGTGGTGCGGGGCTCGGGCGAGCACTACTCGGGCGTGAGCTTCGGCGAGGACGGGCAGCCGCAGGCCGCCGGCGAGGTCGAGGAGCACTTCGGCCCCGAGGGCGAGCCCTACCTCGTGGCCGGCACCACTGCGACGCTGCACGCGGAGGGGCAGGATCCCCGGAGCGTGCTCATCATCTACACGGTCGACGAGGAGCGCCGAGCGGGCTTCGCGTGGGGCACGCGCGACGAGGCCGGGGCCGTGGGCGAGCAGCTCTTCGTCATCGAGCACCGAGAGGACGACACGGTCTGGGCCGTGGCCCGGGGCTTCCTCTCGGCGCCCAAGGGAGGCCTGCTCGGGCTGAAGGCCCGCTCCGATCTGCGCACCGCTCTCGACGCGGTGAAGACGCAGCTCGCTGCGCTCGCGCCCGGTGCTGTCGCCGGCACCGTCCCGCCCGGGACCGCCTCGCCGGGCATCGCCTCGCCCGAAGCGGCGCAGGCCGACGACGCCGACTCCGGAACCATCGACGCCACCACCGACACCGGCGAAGATGCCGAGCATTCTGCCTGAGGGCGATCCGGCTCCCGCTGACGGATCCCTGCCCCCGAGCGTCGCCGACGGCGCCTCCGGGCGCCGCTTCGGGGTATACGTGCACGTACCCTACTGCCGGGTGCGCTGCGGCTACTGCGACTTCAACACCTACACGGCCAGCGAGCTCGGCGGCACTCGGCGCGACGACTACGCGGGGCAGGTGCAGCACGAGCTGAGCTTCGGCGCCGAGGTGCTGCGGTGCGCCGGAGTGCCGGATCGCCGGGTGTCGACCGTCTTCTTCGGGGGCGGCACGCCCACGCTGCTGCCCGCGCGCGACCTGGCCGACATGCTCGGCCGGATCCGCGACGAGTGGGGGCTGGCCCCGGGAGCGGAGGTGACGACCGAGGCGAACCCCGACTCGGTCGACGAGGCGTACCTCGCTGAACTCGCGGCGGCCGGGTTCACCCGGGTGAGCTTCGGCATGCAGTCGGCGGTGCCCCACGTGCTCGCGACGCTCGATCGCACGCACACGCCCGAGCGCGTTCCGCTCGTCACCCGATGGGCGCGGGAGGCCGGGCTGCAGGTGAGCGTCGACCTCATCTACGGCACACCGGGGGAGTCGCTCGCCGATTGGGAGTGCTCGATCGATGCCGCGCTCGCCACGGATCCGGACCACATCTCCGCATACGCGCTGATCGTCGAGCAGGGCACGAAGCTCGCAGCGCAGATCCGCCGCGGCGAGGTGCCCGAGCCCGACGAGGACCTGCACGCCGATATGTACGAGCTCGCCGACGCGCGCTTCTCGGCCGCGGGGTTCTCGTGGTACGAGATCAGCAACTGGTCGCGCACCCCCGAGACCCGCTCCGGGCACAACCTCGCGTACTGGACGGGCGAGGACTGGTGGGCCGCCGGTCCCGGCGCTCACAGCCACGTCGGCGGAGTGCGGTGGTGGAACGTGAAGCACCCGGGCGCCTACGCGCAGCGCATCGCTGCGGGGATCTCGCCGGCGCACGCGAGGGAGACGCTGAGCGAGGAGGCGAGGCGCGAGGAGCGCGTGCTGCTCGAGACGCGGATCGCCGAGGGCCTGCCCGCGGAAGTGCTGTCGGCCGATGAGCGCCGCGCGATCCCGCAGCTCATCGCCGACGGGCTCATCGACGGGCGGGCCGCGATCGCGGTTCCCGGGCGGCCCGCGCGCGTGATCCCGACCCTGCGCGGGCGCCTGCTCGCAGACACGGTCGTGCATCGCCTGCTCGGAGGGTGAGCCGCGTCCCCGGGGCCGTCGGGGCCCGCCCGGGGTTCGCTGTCGGCGTGCGTCGTTGCGGACGCCTACGAGGGTGCTGCGGTAGACTTGGCACTCTGAAGAGACGAGTGCCAGGAAGGACGGTCGGTCGCATGGTGTCGGAGCGCAGCCTCGCGGTGCTGCACGCAATCGTGAGCGACTACGTCTCATCGAACGAACCCGTGGGGTCCAAGGCCATCGTCGATCGGCACAGCTTCGGGGTCTCCGCAGCCACGATCCGCAACGACATGGCGCTGCTCGAGGAGGACGAGCTGATCGCTCAGACACACACCTCCTCGGGCCGGGTGCCCACGGACAAGGGCTACCGTCTGTACGTCGACACGCTCGCCAGGATCCGCCCGTTGAGCGCCGCTCAGCGATCCGCCATCGAGCGCTTCCTCGGCGAGTCGAGCGACCTCGACGACGTCATGGCGCGCACGGTCCGACTGCTCGCGCAGCTCACCAACCAGGTGGCGGTCGCGCAGTACCCGTCGCTGCGCCGCACGGTCGTGCGCCACATCGACCTGGTCGCGATCGGGGAGGATCGGGTGCTCTGCGTGCTCATCCTCGGCAGTGGCGTGGTCGAGCAGCAGGTGGCGTGGCTGCCGGCCTCCCGGGTTACCGAGGCGTGGGTGCACGGCCTGAAGCAGCGGATCTCGGAGACAGCGGTCGGCGCGGATGTCGAGGCCGCGGTCGCCGCGGTGACAGACCTGCTCGAGCGCGTCTCCGAGTGGGCGCAGCCCGACGAGACCGAGCTGGTGCGGCGGGTGCTCTCGGTCGTGTCGAGCCAGCTGCAGGCCAACCGCAGCGAGCGCATCGCGGTGTCGGGCGCCGCCAATCTCTCCCGGCCCGGCGAGTTCGCGGGGTCGCTGCCCGCGGTGCTCGAGGCGATCGAGGAGCAGGTCGCCCTGCTGCGCCTGTTCGGCGAGCTCGCGCAGGACGGGCGCGACGTCTCGGCCTCGATCGGGCGGGAGAACGCGCGCTACGGCCTCGCGGCCACCTCCGTGATCGCCTCCAGCTACGAGCGCGAGGCCGACTCGGTATCGAAGCTGGGCGTGCTGGGGCCCATGCGCATGGACTACGCGGGTAACATCGCTGCGGTGCGCGCGGTGGCGCGCTATCTCAATCACTTCCTGGGCGAGGAGCAGTAACTCCCGCGGGCGCGCGTCATGCGCCCCGCCGCGTCCAGTCATCGAACTCACCGAACAACACCCCTGAGGAGCACAACGTGGCCGATCACTACGAGACTCTCGGTGTGTCGCGCGAGGCGACGCCCGAAGAGATCAAGAAGGCCTATCGCCGGCTCGCGCGCGAGCTGCACCCCGACGTGAACCCGAGCGAGGATGCGGCGGAGCGCTTCAAGAACGTCACCCACGCCTACGACGTGCTGAGCGACCCCGAGCAGCGGCAGCGCTACGACATGGGCGGCGGCCAGGGCGGCGCCGCCGGCTTCGGCGACATCTTCGAGACGTTCTTCGGGGGCGGCTTCGGCGGGGCGCAGCGCGGCCCGCGCTCCCGCTCCGAGCGCGGCGACGATGCCATGATCCGCGTCGATGTCTCCCTCGAAGAGGTGATCTTCGGGGCGCAGCGCGACATCACGGTCAACACCGCGGTGCTGTGCGAGGTCTGCCAGGGCAGCTGTTGCCAGCCGGGCACCCACCCGGTCACGTGCGACGTCTGCGGCGGTCAGGGGCAGGTGCAGCGCCAGGTGCGCTCGCTGTTCGGCAACGTCGTCACGATGCACCCCTGCGGCAGCTGCCAGGGCTACGGCACCGTGATCGAGCACCCGTGCGTCGAGTGCGGCGGCAAGGGCCGGGTGCGCGAGCGCCGCACGATCCCGATCGACATCCCCTCGGGCATCGACACCGGCACCCGCCTGCAGATGCGCGGCGGAGGCGAGGTCGGCCCGGGTGGCGGCCCGAACGGCGACCTGTTCGTCGAGTTCCGGGTGATGCACCATGACGTGTTCAGCCGGGACGGCAACGACCTGCTGTGCACCATGCAGGTCTCGATGACCGATGCGGTGCTCGGCACCACGGCGAAGCTGAAGGCCCTCGACGGGGAGGTCGATGTGGACGTCGTGGCCGGCACGCAGTCGGGCGACGTCATCACGGTGCGCGGGCGCGGCATCCAGGGGCTGCGCAGTACGACCCGGGGCGACCTCAAGATCGCGGTGCAGGTGAACACGCCGATCAAGCTGTCGAAGCGCGAGCAGGATCTCGTGCGTCAGCTCGCGTCGCTGCGCAGCGACGATCCGCCGCACCTGGGCGAATTCCAGCAGGGCTTCTTCGGCAAGCTGCGCGACCGCTTCTTCCGGCAGGGCTGAGCGGGCGCGGCGCAGATGGCCAATCTCTACTATCGCGAGGATCTCGCCGACGGTGAGTTGCGCCCCGGTGCCCTCGTCGAGGTGACGGGCGACGAGGCGCGCCACGCGGTGCGCGTGAGCCGCCTGCGCCAGGGGGAGCGGATCCTGGTCGGTGACGGCGCCGGAACTCTCGGGGATGGGATCGCCGAGCATGTGGCGAAGGATCGCTTCGCCGTGCGGATCGATCGCGTCGAGAGCGTTCCCGCGCCTTCGCAGCGGCTGGTGCTGGTGCAGGCGCTCGCGAAGGGCGACCGCGACGAGCGCGCGGTCGAGCAGGCCACCGAGTTCGGCGTCGATGACATCGTGCCGTGGCAGGCCGCGCGGTCGGTGTCGCGCTGGGACGGCGCCGGCGGTGCCGAGAAGGCCGCGAAGGGCGTTGCGAAGTGGATGCGGATCGCGCGGGAGGCCTCGAAGCAGTCGCTCAGGGCGCGCGTGCCGGGTGTGGCCGAGCCCGCGACCCTCTCCGATCTGTGCGAGCTCGCCTCGCGCCCCGACGCCGAGGTCGTCGCTCTGCACCCGCGGGGCGGGCGCCGCCTCGTGGAGTGGGCCGCGGGCGACGCGGCGCGGCTGGCCGAGCGGATCGTGCTGGTGGTCGGCCCCGAGGGCGGCTTCGCCGATGAGGAGCTCGACGCCCTCGAGGCCGCGGGGGCGAGCGTGCTCGTGCTCGGCAGCACCGTGCTGCGCACCTCCTCGGCCGGTCCGGCAGCGCTGGCCGTGCTCGGCACGGCGCTGGGGCGCTGGTAGCCGCGGGCTCCGCGGCGGTAGACTGCTTCTCATGGCACAGGACACGATTTTCGGCAAGATCGCCTCGGGCGAGATCCCCGTCGAGATCCTCGCGGAGACGGATCGCGTCATCGCGTTCCCCGATATCGCGCCTCAGGCGGCGATGCACATCCTCGTGATCCCGAAGACCGCGGAGTACGAGAACGTCGCCGAACTCGCGGCGGGCGATCCCGAGCTGCTCGCCGAGATGATCGCGGTCGCGAAGCGCCTCGCAGACGAGCGGTCGAACGGCGAGTTCCGCATCATCTTCAACAACGGCCCGAGCGCGGGTCAGACCGTGTTCCACGTGCACGCGCACGTGCTGGCGGGCGATCTCGGGGAGGGTTCGCTCGTTGGAGCCTAGAGAGGGAGCCCGTGAACTCGACTGACGATCAGGCGGCCGGCGAACCCGAGCTGCAGCGCACCGTGCTCCTGGCCGGCGTCGACCTCGCCTCGTTCCTCGGTCACCGGGACCAGCTCATCGCGGATCTCGAGGTGCAGCACCCGCGAGTCGCGTTCCACGCCCGCGATCAGGTGCTCACGCTGCGCGGGCCGGCCGCCGAGGTGCGCGCCGCCGAACAGGTGGTGCAGGAGATACTGCAGATCGCGAAGCTCAGCGGAGCCGTCTCGCGACACGACGTGAAAGAGGTCACCCGAATGGTGCACGAGGGCAACGGGCCCACGGCTGCGCAGGTGCTCAGCGAACCGATCCTGACGGTGCGCGGTCACGCCGTGCGGCCCCAGACCCGCGGGCAGCGGGCCTACGTCGACGCGATCGACGAGCACACGATCGTGTTCGGGATCGGGCCGGCGGGCACCGGCAAGACCTATCTGGCGATGGCGAAGGCCGTGCAGGCGCTGCAGCGGCGCGAGGTCGCGAAGATCATCCTCACCCGCCCCGCGGTCGAGGCCGGCGAGCGGCTGGGCTATCTGCCCGGCACGCTCGAGGACAAGATTGACCCCTACCTGCGGCCGCTGTTCGATGCCGTGGGCTCGATGATGGATCCCGAGGTCGTACCCAAGCTGCTCGCCAGCGGCACCATCGAGGTCGCGCCGCTCGCCTACATGCGGGGGCGCACCCTCAACGAGTCGTTCGTGATCCTCGACGAGGCCCAGAACACGACCCCCGAGCAGATGAAGATGTTCCTCACCCGTCTCGGTTACGGCTCGAAGATGGTGGTGACGGGCGACATCACGCAGATCGACCTGCCGATCGCCGCGAGCGGGCTGCGCATGGTGAATCGCATTCTGCGCGGCGTCGAAGACATCCACTTCGCCGAGCTTGGCTCCGACGATATCGTGCGGCACAACCTGGTCAGCCGCATCGTCGACGCCTATTCGGCCTACGATCAGACCAGGCAGAAGGGAGACGCCGAGTGAGCGTCGAGATCAACAACGAGTCGGGCATCGACGTCGACGAGGCCCGGCTGCAGCGGCTCTCGGCGTTCGTGCTCGAGTCCCTGCACGTGCACCCCGACACGGAGCTCGGCGTGGTGATGGTCGACGAGGCGGCGATCGAGCAGCTGCACGTGCAGTGGATGGACGAACCCGGACCCACCGACGTGCTCAGCTTCCCCATGGACGAGCTGCGCCCGGGCCGGGTCGATGCGCAGACGCCCGCGGGGCTGCTGGGCGACGTCGTCATCTGCCCGCAGGTCGCCGAGGTGCAGGCCGACGCGGCGGGGCACGACCTCGAGCAGGAGATGTCGGTGCTGCTCACGCACGGCATGCTCCACCTGCTCGGCTTCGACCACGCCACCCCCGACGAGGAGGCCGAGATGTTCGGCCTGCAGCGCGATCTGCTGCTCTCCTTCGCCATGCGCGAGCGGGGCCGCAGGTGAGCGCCGATCCTCCCAGCGGTCCGGTTCGACTGCCGCATCGGTTCTCCGCGACGGCGAAGCGCATCGGGGCGCTCGTCGCGCTCGGTCGCGGCCGCGTGCGCGACGAGGAGCAGCTGCTCTCGATCGTGGATCAGGCCGCCGAGCAGGATCTGCTCGAGGACGACGACCGCGACATCATCCACTCGATCGTCGAGTTCGGCGACACCGTCGTGCGCGAGCTCATGGTTCCCCGCACCGACATGATCACCGTCGACGCGAGCCAATCGGTGCGCGAGGCACTCGAGGCGCTGCTCGCCTCCCGCCACTCGCGCATGCCGGTCGTCACCGGTGGACCCGATGACGTATCGGGGATCGCCTACCTGCGCGACGCGAGCGGGTTCGTGCTGCGCCGTCCCGAGGAGGCCGAGGTCGAGCGCGTCACCCGCATCATGAAGCCCGCGATGTTCGTGCCCGAGCTGCAGCCGGCCGACAAGCTGCTGCGGCAGATGCAGCGCGAGTCGAACCACCTCGCGCTGGTGGTCGACGAGTACGGTGGCATCTCGGGGCTCGTGACGCTCGAGGACCTCATCGAGGAGCTGCTGGGCGACATCGCCGACGAGCACGACCGCGAGGTACCCGACGTGGCGCAGCGCGAGGACGGGTCGTTCCTGGTGAACGCCCGGCTGTCCGTCGAGGACCTGGGCGAGCTGTTCGGCATCGATCTCGAGGACGACGAGGTCGACACGGTGGGCGGGCTGGTGTCGAAGCACTTCGGCCGCCTCCCGGAGACCGGGGACACCGTGACGGTCGAGGGCATCGAGTTGACGGCGGCGGACACCGAGCGCAGACGGCAGCGACTGCTGACGGTCGAGGCCCGCTGGGTGGGCCGCGAAGAGGAAGAGGAAGACGAATGAGCGAGCAGCGAGCCGAGGGGGCGGATCCCGGATCCGTGCAGTCCGAGAGCAGCGGGGAGGCAGCACAGCCCGAGTTCCGCGCCGGCTTCGTCTCGTTCGTGGGACGGCCGAACGTCGGCAAGTCGACGCTCACCAACGCGCTCGTGGGCGAGAAGATCGCCATCACGAGCCCCAAACCGCAGACGACCCGCCGGGCGATCCGCGGCATCGCGCACCGCCCGGACGGTCAGCTCATCATCGTCGACACCCCGGGGATTCACCGTCCCCGCACGCTGCTCGGCGAGCGTCTCAACGCGCTCGTCGAGACCACCCTCGGCGACGTCGACGTGATCGGCTTCTGCGTGCCGGCGAACGAGAAGCTGGGGCCAGGCGACCGCTTCATCAACGAGCGGCTCGACGACTTCCCGCGCGCCAAGAAGGTCGCCGTCCTCACCAAGGTCGACGAGGCCTCGCAGGGGGAGATCATCGACCAGCTCACCCGTCTCGGCGCGCTCCGCGAGTGGGACGCCGTCGTGCCGATCTCGTCGATCACGCGGGAGCAGCTCGACGTGCTGAGCGACGTGCTGCTCGGTCTCATGCCCGTCTCGCCGCCGCTCTACGAGCACGAGACGACCACCGACGAGGGCGAGGATGACCGCATCGCCGAGCTGATCCGGGAAGCAGCGCTCGAGGGCGCTCGCGAGGAGCTGCCGCACTCGCTGGCCGCGACCGTGGACGACCGCGAGGAGCGCGAGCCCGCTCGCGAGGGCGAGCTCGGTCTGCTCGAGATCTACGCCTCGATCTACGTCGAGCGCGACAGTCAGAAGGGCATCGTGATCGGCAAGGGCGGAGCGCGCCTGCGCGAGGTGGGGGAGCGCGCCCGGCGAGAGATCGAGTCCCTGCTGGGGCGCCGGGTCTACCTCTCCCTGCGGGTGAAGGTGCTCAAGGAGTGGCAGCGGGATCCGAAGGCGCTGGGCAGGCTGGGGTTCTGAGCCCGCCGTGCGCGATCCTCGCCCGGCGCGGCAGTGCTATAGTGTCCTCATGCTGTTCGGCTCGCTTCTCCTTAGCTGCCGCGACGAGTCCTAAACTTCAGGCCTCCCTCGTCGCGGAGTTTCGTGTTGGCTGAACCCAGGACCCAGACGAGAAAGTTTTCGAGCCCATGAAGAACACGCAGCAGCCCTCTGGTATGCCGGCCCACCGCTACCGCCCGTACCACGAGATCATCAAGGTCGATCTGCCCGACCGCACCTGGCCCACCAAGCGCATCACCGAGGCTCCGCGCTGGTGCGCGGTCGACCTGCGCGATGGCAACCAGGCGCTCATCGATCCGATGAGCCCCGAGCGCAAGCGGATCATGTTCGACCTGCTCGTGAAGATGGGCTACAAGGAGATCGAGGTCGGCTTCCCCTCGGCGAGCCAGACGGACTTCGATTTCGTGCGCCAGCTCATCGAGGACGACGCGATCCCCGAGGACGTGACCATCCAGGTGCTCACCCAGGCCCGCGACCACCTGATCAAGCGCACCTACGAGTCGTTGATCGGCGCCAAGCAGGCGATCGTGCACCTCTACAACTCGACCAGCATCCTGCAGCGCGACGTCGTCTTCCGCTCGGATCGGGCCGGCATCAAGCAGATCGCCCTCGACGGCGCCAAACTCTGCCGCGAGAGCGAGTCGATCTGCGAGGGCACTCGGATCTACTACGAGTACTCGCCCGAGTCGTACACCGGCACCGAACTGGAGTACGCGGTGGAGGTCTGCAACGACGTGCTCGAGATCCTCGAGCCGACGCCGGAGCGCAAGGTCATCATCAATCTGCCTGCGACGGTCGAGATGGCGACGCCGAACGTCTACGCCGATTCGATCGAGTGGATGAGCCGGCACCTGAACCACCGAGAGAACGTGATCCTCTCGCTGCACCCCCACAACGACCGCGGCACCGCAGTCGCGGCGGCCGAGCTCGGCTACATGGCCGGGGCCGACAGGATCGAGGGCTGCCTCTTCGGCAACGGCGAGCGCACGGGCAACGTCGACCTGGTCGCGCTGGGCATCAACCTGTTCACCCAGGGCATCGATCCGCAGATCGACTTCTCGCGTCTCGACGAGGTACGCCGCACGGCCGAGTACTGCAACCAGCTGCGGGTGCCCGAGCGCAGCCCGTGGGCCGGCGACCTGGTCTACACCGCGTTCTCGGGCTCGCACCAGGACGCGATCAAGAAGGGCTTCGAACGCATGGCCGAGGACGCCGAGGCCGTGGGCAAGTCCGTCGACGACATCGAGTGGGCCGTGCCCTACCTGCCCGTCGATCCCAAGGATCTGGGCCGGTCGTACGAGGCCGTGATCCGCGTGAACTCGCAGTCGGGCAAGGGCGGCGTCGCCTACCTGCTCAAGACCGATCACAACCTGGATCTGCCGCGCCGCCTGCAGATCGAGTTCAGCGCCGTGGTGCAGGGGCTCACGGATACCGAGGGGGGCGAGGTCTCGAGCGACGAGATCTGGCGCATCTTCCAGGACGAGTACCTGCCGACCACGGACTCCTCGTTCGAGCGTTGGGGCCGTTACGAGCTGTTCCGCACCTCGTCGACGAGCGCGGGCGACGGCGTGACCGAGCTCACCGCCGACTACCGCGACGGCGAGGGGGAGCACCGACTGACGGCGCGCGGCAACGGTCCGATCGACGCGTTCATCAACGGCATCAACGACAACGGCCACTCCGTCACGCTGTTCGACTACGTCGAGCACGCCATGAGCTCGGGGGGCGACGCGGTCGCCGCGGCGTACGTCGATCTCGAGGTCGACGGGCAGCGCCTGTGGGGTGTCGGCATCGATCCCGACACGACCCGCGCGACCCTCAAGGCCATCGTGTCGGCGGTGAACCGGGCGGCACGCGCGGTCGGGGCGGCTCAGCCGGAGGCTGCGACGGTCGGCGCTTGAGCCGATTCCTCTATTGTTCGTAGATATCTTCGAATGATCGGTGTGGCGCGGGCCCGCCTGTCGGAGGTGCACTCTAGGCTGGGTGCGTGATTGCTTCGATAGGCGGGCCCGTGCTCGCATCCGGTGCCGGTTGGGTCGTCGTGGGTGTCGGCGGGATCGGTATGCGGGTGGAGGTGCCGAGCGGGCGTGTATCCCAGGCGCCGGTGGGAGAAGAAGTATCGCTGCAG
Source organism: Leucobacter holotrichiae (assembly GCF_055791005.1). NCBI lineage: Bacteria > Bacillati > Actinomycetota > Actinomycetes > Micrococcales > Microbacteriaceae > Leucobacter > Leucobacter holotrichiae. The sequence goes on along the minus strand of NZ_JBVUAC010000001.1, from coordinate 315,274 downwards.
ACGTCGCTCGTGGTGCGCGAGGACTCGCTCACGCTGTTCGGCTTCGCCACGCAGAGCGAGCTGGAGGTGTTCGGTCACCTCATCGCGGTCTCCGGGGTGGGGCCTCGCAGCGCGCTCGGCGTGCTTTCGGCGCTGAGCCCCGCCGAGATCGCCCGCGCCGTCGCCGCGGAGGACGAGAAGCCGTTCCGCAAGGTATCGGGCATTGGCCCGAAGACCGCGAAGCTGATCGTGGTCTCACTGGCTGGCAAGCTGCCCGCGCTCGCCCTCGACGACGATTCCTCGGCCACCGCGACGGAGGATCCGGCGCAGCTCGCGGCCGACGCGGTGAGCGAGGGGCTCGTGGGTCTCGGCTGGTCCGATGCGGATGCGCGTCAGGCGGTGCAGGACGCGCGGGAGGCCGGAGCGCCCGATGATCACGCCGGCCTGCTGCGCGCGGCGCTGGCGCTGCTCCAGGCGGCTCGCGGCGGTACGACGGGGGCTCGCCGATGACGGGGGAGCTGTCGCCCCAGGCCTCGCCGTCGGAGCGGGGGTACGAGGGAGCGCTGCGTCCGTCGACCCTGTCGGAGTTCGTCGGACAGTCCAAGGTGCGACGCCAGCTGGGCCTGCTGCTCGAGGCCGCGACCATGCGGCAGCACACCCCCGACCACATTCTGCTCGCGGGCCCGCCCGGTCTCGGTAAGACCACGCTCTCCATGATCGTGGCTGCCGAACTCGACACGCCGCTGCATCAGACCTCCGGCCCCGCGATCCAGCACGCCGGCGACCTCGCCGCGGTGCTCTCGGCGCTCACCCCCGGCGAGGTGCTGTTCGTGGACGAGATCCACCGCATGGCGCGCAGCGCCGAGGAGATGCTCTATCTCGCCATGGAAGACTTCAAGGTCGACATCATGGTCGGCAAGGGCGCCGGCGCCACCTCGGTGCCGCTCGAACTGGCGCCGTTCACCCTCGTCGGCGCCACGACCCGAGCGGGTCTGCTGCCCAACCCGCTGCGCGACCGCTTCGGCTTCACCGCGCACCTGGAGTTCTACTCCGACGACGAGCTGGCGAGCGTGGTCAGGCGCGCGGCGCGCCTGCTCGACTTCGCGCTGTCCGATCAGGGCGTGGAGGAGATCGCTCGGCGATCCAGGGGTACGCCCCGCATCGCCAACCGTCTGCTGCGCCGCGTGCGCGACTACAGCCTCGTGCACGAGACGCCCGGCGACACCCCCAGCGTGCAGGCGGCGCTCGCTCTCTACGATGTGGACCAGCACGGCCTGGACCGGCTGGACCGCGAGGTGCTGCGCGCCGTCGTCGAGCGCTTCGGCGGGGGACCGGTCGGCCTCTCGACGCTCGCGGTCTCGGTCGGCGAGGAGTCGGAGACCATCGAGGCGGTGGTCGAGCCGTTCCTCGTCCGGGCCGGTCTGCTCACGCGCACCCCCCGCGGGCGCGTCGCGACCCGCCTGGGGTGGGAGCACGTCGGGATGGAGCCACCTGCGGCTCCGGCCGGCGCTCCGACGCTGCTCTGATCGATTCGTCATTCTGCTCGCGCACGAATGACGGGCTCGAATGATGCTGTGTCATGGGTTCTCAGCATCGGCACGGTAGGCTAATACAATCTGTGCCTCGCGGCTCCGCTCGGGAACCGCTCCAGCGAAAGGACTCTCGTGGCTCTCGACCCGATCAGCATTCTCATGTTCGGACTCATCGCAGTTCTGATCTTCTTCATGTTCCGCAACGGCAAGAAGCGTCAGCGCGCGATGCAGGAACTCCAGAACGGCCTGCGTCCTGGCGCCGAGGTGATGCTGCAGTCGGGCATCTACGGCACCATCGAGTCGATCGACGAAGAGGACAACCGCGCGACCCTGCGCAGCGGCACCACGACCATCGTCGTGCACCGCAACGCGATCTCCCAGATCGTGACCCCGGTCGAGGGCGCCGACGAGGCCGAGTCGACCAGCCCCACCTTCGCCCCCGACGATGATCCCGAGTTCGGCGAGCGACTCGCGAAGGGCGCCCCCGACAGCGCGGCCGACGAGACCGGCCCTGCGGCCGAGCCCGGTGACGGATCCGATCGCCCCGAGGGCGACGACCGGACCGACGGGCAGACCCCCCGGGCCTGATCCGTCACGGCCGCGGAAGAGGACCGCGGCATCTCCCACTCCACTCATAGAGAAAGCAGTCAGTCTTGGCGTCCACACCCGCGGTGCGGAGGGCTCGTCGCTCCCTCGTATTCCTCCTGGTTCTGATCGTCGGCCTTGCGGGGCTCATCACCTACGGCGTCTTCCGCAGTGACGCGACGTGGACGCCCAAACTGGCGCTGGACCTGCAGGGGGGCACGCAGATCCTGCTCGCCGCCGAGCAGACCGACGGTCAGGCGGTGAGCGGTGACCAGCTGCAGCAGGCGGTATCGATCATTCGCCAGCGCGTCGACGCGGCCGGTGTCTCCGAGGCGGAGATCACGACGCAGGGCGGCCAGCACATCTCCGTGGCGATCCCCGGAAAGGCCGATGAGGCCACTCTGAAGCGCATCGAGGCGTCTGCGAAGCTCGACTTCCGGCCCGTGCTCGCGGCCGGGATGGGCGTCGACCTCACGCAGCAGGGCGGCGAGGGTCAGGAGGCCGAGGCGGAGCCCGAGCAAGAAGCGCCACCGACCGACGTCGATCCCGATCCGCTGCCCACGGAGGCCGGCGACACCGCCTGGATCACCCCCGGCCTGCAGCAGCAGTTCGACGCGTTCACCTGCGACTCCGAAGAAGCCCTCGACACGCGCGACGCCCCCGCCGACCGCCCGCTGATCACCTGCGACGACACCGGCGTCGAGAAGTACATCCTCGGGCCGGTCGAGCTGAGCGGCGACGTGATCACCGATGCGGTCGCCCAGATCGGCACGACGAACACCGGCGCGAGCACGGGCGAGTGGGAAGTCCGCGTCACCATGAACAGCAAGGGCGCCGACGCGTTCGGCAAGATCAGCACCCGCCTCTACGGGGCTGCCGAGCCTCAGAATCGCTTCGCCTTCGTGCTCGACGGCAGCGTGCTCTCAGCGCCCACCATGAACGGGCAGATCCTCGACGGGCGCCCCGCCATCAGCGGCAACTTCACCCAGGAATCCGCGCAGGCCCTCGCCGACCAGCTCAAATTCGGCGCCCTGCCCATGGACTTCACGGTGCAGAGCCAGGAGGACATCTCGGCGACGCTGGGCTCGAACCAGCTGCAGGCGGGCCTGCTCGCGGGGCTCATCGGTCTGCTGCTCGTGGTGGTCTACTCGGTCTTCCAGTACCGGGCGCTCGGATCCCTCACGATCGCATCCCTCGCGATTGCGGCGGTGCTCACCTATCTGCTGCTCACATTCTTCTCGTGGCGTCAGGGCTACCGCCTCTCCCTCGCAGGCGTCGCCGGCATCATCGTCGCGGTCGGCTTCACCGCCGACTCGTTCATCGTCTACTTCGAGCGCATCCGAGACGCGCTGCGCGACGGATTCAGCATCGAGAGCGCGGTGGAGCACGGGTGGAAGCGCGCCTTCCGCACCGTGCTGGCATCCGACGGCGTGAACTTCCTCGCGGCCGTGATCCTCTTCATCCTCGCGGTCGGCAACGTCAAGGGCTTCGCGTTCACCCTCGGTCTCACGACCCTGGTCGACGTGCTCGTCGTCGCCCTGTTCACCCACCCGATGATGGCGCTGCTCGCCCGCACCCGCTTCTACCGCTCCGGCCACCCGGCGTCAGGGCTCGATCCGAAGCGCCTCGGCGCGGTGTACCGCGGGCGAGCGCAGTTCCGCGATCCCGTCGTCTCTGGCAAGGGCGCCGGTAAGAGGAACGCGCGCAGCCAGAAGGAGGCTGAACGCCGCCAGACCATCGCCGAGCGCAAGGCCGCGGAGCAGGGCGTGGCCCTCGAATCCGCATCCACCGGAAAGGAGAGCTAAGCATGGCTCGCTCATTCGCCGAATTCGGCAACGCTCTCTACACCGGCGAGAAGTCGATCGACTTCGTCGGCAAGCGCAAGACCTGGTACACGATCTCGATCGTGCTGATCGTGCTCTGCGTGCTTGGCCCGCTGCTGCGCGGCGGTTTCACCTTCGGCATCGAGTTCACGGGCGGCAGCCAGTTCCAGGCGCACATCGCGGGGGACGGGGATCGCGATCCCGCCATCGCCGAGGCCGCGGTCGCGGAGGTGCTGCCCTCGGCCGCGCCTCGTGTGGCGCAGGTCGGCCCCACCGACATCCGCGTGCAGACCGAGGCCCTCGACGATGCCGAGAACCGCGAGGTGACCGCGGCCCTCGCCAAGGCCTACGGCATCGCCGAAGACGAGGTCACCTACTCCTACATCGGCCCCGCCTGGGGCCAGGACATCACCAAGCAGGCGGTCATCGCGCTCGTGGTGTTCCTGCTGTTCGCCGCACTGGTGATGGCCATTTACTTCCGCACCTGGAAGATGTCGCTCGCGGCCATCATCGCGCTGCTGCACGACCTCGTGATCACCGCGGGCGTCTACGGCATCTCCGGGTTCGAGATCACGCCCGCGGCGATGATCGGCTTCCTCACCATCCTGGGCTACTCGCTCTACGACACGGTGGTGGTGTTCGACAAGATCCGCGAGAACACCTCGCCTGGCGAGCTGAACGATCGGCGCACCTTCGCCGAGTCGGTCAACCTCGGCATCAACCAGACGCTCGTGCGCTCGATCAACACCTCGATCGTCGCTCTGCTGCCCGTCGCCTCGATCCTCTTCATCGGCGCGTTCGTGCTCGGCGCGGGGACGCTGCGGGATATCTCGCTGGCCCTGTTCATCGGCATCCTGGTGGGCGCCTACTCGACCATCTTCATCGCTGCGCCCTCGTACGCGCACCTGCGCGAGGGCGAGCCCGGCATCAAGCGGCACGATGAGAAGGTGCTCCGCGCGCGCGGTACGAAGCAGAGCTCGGAGGAGCAGCGGGACGGGGCAGCGGTCGACGCCTGACTCGGTTCGTGGGAATGACCTCTCGTGGTGTAACGTTCAAACATTCGAGGAGGTCTGAGTTTGGTCGCGAATGACGTCACGCAACAGAGCGGTGCGACAGCGCTGCGCAGACTGGTGCCGCGGGTCTTCTCCCGAGGCAGCTCTCCCGGTGCCGTCGATCAGCTCATACGCACGGTGCGCGCCAACTATCCGCGCTCCGATCTCTCGGTCATCGAGCGCGCTTACACGGTCGCCGAGCGCGCGCACCGCGGGCAGAAGCGCCGCAGCGGCGAGCCCTACATCACCCATCCGATCGCGGTCGCCCAGATCCTCGCGGAGCTGGGTGTCGCCCCCGTGGCCATCGCCGCGGCGCTGCTGCACGACACCGTCGAGGACACGGAGTACACGCTCGAGCAACTGACCGAGGAGTTCGGCGAGGAGATCGCCATGCTCGTCGACGGGGTGACCAAGCTCGACAAGGTCAAGTACGGAGACTCCGCGCAGGCCGAGACCGTGCGCAAGATGGTGGTCGCGATGTCGAAGGACATCCGCGTGCTGGTGATCAAGCTCGCGGATCGCCTCCACAACGCGCGCACCTGGGGCTTCGTGCCGAGCGACTCCGCCAAGCGCAAGGCGCAGGAGACCATCGAGATCTACGCTCCGCTCGCGCACCGGCTCGGGATCCAATCGCTGAAGGCAGAGCTCGAGGACCTCTCGTTCGCGGTGCTCAAGCCCAAGCTGTACGCCGAGATCGAGAACCTGGTGACGCAGCGCAACCCGCAGCGCGACGAGCTCGTCGGCAACGTGATCGGCTCGATCGAGAGCGATCTCCGCGAGGCGAAGATCCGCGGCGAGGTGACGGGCAGGCCGAAGGAGCTCTACTCGATCTACCAGAAGATGGTGGTGCGCGGCCGCGATTTCGACGACATCTACGATCTGGTCGGCATCAGGGTGCTCGTGAACTCGATCCGCGACTGCTACGCCGTTCTCGGCGCCGTGCACGCGCGATGGACGCCGATCCCGGGCCGTTTCAAGGACTACATCGCGACCCCCAAGTTCAATCTGTACCAGTCGCTGCACACGACGGTGATCGGCCCCGACGGCCGGGCGGTGGAGATCCAGATCCGCACGGTCGAGATGCACCAGCGTGCCGAGTACGGCGTGGCCGCGCACTGGAAGTACAAGCAGCGGCAGCAGGGGCAGCAGGCCCCGGGCTCGAGCGACATGGCGTGGCTCGCCCACATTTCGGACTGGCAGGCCGAAACGGAGGATCCCAGCGAGTTCCTCGACGCGCTGCGCTTCGAGATCGGCGCGAAAGAGGTGTACGTCTTCACTCCGAAGGGCCGCGTGATCGGCCTCCCGGCGGGTGGCACCCCGGTGGACTTCGCCTATGCCGTGCACACCGAGGTCGGGCACCGCACGATGGGTGCTCGCGTGAACGGACGCCTGGTGTCCCTGGAGACCGTGCTCCAGAACGGCGACGTGGTCGAGGTGTTCACCTCGAAGGACCCGAACGCGGGCCCGAACAAGTCGTGGCTCGAGTTCGTGAAGAGCAAGCGGGCGCAGAACAAGATCCGCCAGTGGTTCACCAAGGAGCGCCGCGAGGAGGACGCGGAGAACGGCAAGGTCGAGATCACCAAGGCGCTGCGCAAGCAGGCGCTCCCGCTGCATCAGGTGATGAACTCCGATGCGCTGCAGCAGGTCGCGCTGCAGCTGCGGTACGCCGATGTGACCGCGCTCTACGCTGCGGTCGGGGCCGGGCACGTCTCGGCGCAGTCTGTGGTCGAGAAGGTCACCGCGCTCGTGTTCGACGAGCAGACCTCCACCGAGCCGGCGCTCGCGACGCTGCCGATCCTCGAGGCGCCGCGCGCGAGCAAGGTCTCCGATTCGAGCGGGGTCGTCGTGACGGGCGCGTCCGGGGTGCTCGCGAAGCTCGCGAAGTGCTGCACCCCGGTTCCGGGCGACGAGATCAAGGGGTTCGTCACCAAGTCCGAGGGAGTCTCGGTGCACCGCGTCGACTGCCACAACTTCCTGAACCTGCGTGAGCAGCAGGACCGCGTGGTCGACGTCGAGTGGGCGCCGACCTCGAAGAGCCTGTTCCTCGTGCAGATCCAGATCGAGGCCCTCGACCGTTCGGGCCTGCTCTCCGATATCACCCGAGTGCTCTCCGAGCACCACGTCAACATCCTCTCGGCCTCGGTCAACACCTCCACTTCGCGTCTCGCGATCAGCAAGTTCGTCTTCGAAATGGCGAACGCCACTCATCTCGATCACGTGTTGGGCGCCGTTCGGCGCATCGACGGCGTCTACGACGTCTATCGCATCACCAACTGACCGCCGAGCCGATGATGGGGCGGCCGCGGTCCCGCAGCGTCGTCGAGACGGGCGAGGGCCGTGGCGCGGTACTGCGGTCGGCCGCTGGCGATCCGCTCGCGGATCGTCTCGATGCCGCCCTCGCTCATAGAGCCGAGGAGCCGCACTGCGACGCGGTACGACAGCGGGAACGGGCCGGGGACCCTGAGTAGATCGCATGCGGTCTGCTCAGGGGTCGTGACGACCAGACCCTCGTCCAGACGCTGCAGCTCGGGCTCCGCATAGGCGAACTGGTGCAGCACGATGTCCGGAGCCGTGCCGCGATGCGTCGGGCGGCGTCGCCCGACGGTCGAGAATTCCAGTGGACGTCCGGGCTCGCGGCAGGCTCCCCAGACCCATGCGGCGGTCATCCGCACGGCGATCCGGTCGGGCGTCAGCCAGGCGCCGAGCGCCGCGGCGCGAACCCTCGGCGTATCGGGCCAGCCCGCCCCGCGGAAGCCCGGCCCGCAGCGCACCAGCGTACCTCGGAGATGCTCGGCGAACTGCACGGCCTCCGGCCAGCGGTCGAATCGGGGGAGTGCGGGCTTGAGCGGTGCGGCCATGTCTCAATGCTCGACCCCGAGAACCGTAAAAACCAGTCCCCGGGGTCGAATGTGGATAACTCGCCGCATCACAGGCCGATCGGTCGCCTGTGAGCGAGTCGCGCTCAGTCGCCGATCGCCGCGAGCCACGACCGCTGCGTGGCCAGCTTCTCCTCGACGTCGGCCTGCGCCTTCGCATCCCCCGTCGCCCGAGCCGCTTCGAGCTGCTCGGTGAGCTCGGCGATGGAGGATTCGAGCTGACCGCGCAGCCCCTCGCTACGGGCCTTCGTCTCGGGATCGGTCTTGCGCCAGTGCTCTTCCTCGAGCCCCTTCACATGATCCTCGATCTTGCGCAAACGCGACTCGATGTCGCGCAGAGCCTCGCGCGGCACTCGGCCGATCTCGTCCCAGCGCAGCTGCACCTCCGTGAGCGCCTTGCGTGCTGCTGCGTGGTCGCGCTGCTCGAGGATCGGAGCGGCCTCATCGAGCAGCGCCTGCTTGGCGACGAGGTTGGCGGTGTACTCCTCGTTGGTCTGGGCGGCCTCGGCGGCCTTGGCCTCGTAGAGCACGTCGCCGGCGGCCTTGAAGCGCGCCCACAGCTGATCATCGAGCTTGCGGCTCGCGCGACCGGCGGCCTTCCACTCGTCGAGCAGCGCACGGTATGCGGGGATGCCCTCGACGCCCTTCGGGGCGAGCGCCTCGGCCGCGGCGATGATCCGCTCCTTGCGCTGCTTCACGTCCTTGTTGTTGGCGTCCATCTGCGCGAAGTGCGCGCGGCGGGCCGAGTCGAACGACTGGCGCGCGGTGCGGAAGCGCTTCCACAGCGCGTCGGCCTGCGACTTCGGGATCTGCGGCCCGCTGCGCTGCGACGACTGCCAATCGGAGAAGAGCTGCTCGAAGGCCTGGCTCGTGTCCTTCCACCGGATCGAGTTCTCGGGTTGAGCTGCGAGCCGCTCCGCCTCGGCGACGATGGCCTCGCGCTTGGCGAGTGCCTCCTGGCGCGCAGCCTCGCGCTCGGCCTGCTGCTTCTCGCCGAGCTCCGCGGTCTTCTCGCCGAGCTTCTCGACGCGAGCGCGCAGTGCGGCGATATCGCCGACAGCTGCGGGCTCGATGAGCTGCTCGCGCAGCTTCGCGACCGTGTCGGTGGCGGACGCATCGGCGGTGCCTCGGGCGACGCGGGCCTCGAGCAGCACGATCTGACCCTCGAGATCGGCGTACTTGCGAGTGAAGTAGGCGAGGGCCTCCTCCGGTGTGCCGTCGGGGAACGAACCGACCACGCGTTCGCCGTCGCCCTCGCGCACGTAGACGGTGCGGTCGTCGTCGACTCGGCCCCAGGGCGTTTCGTTGATCGCTTCGCTCAAGGTTCTGCTCACCTGTCGTGTGGGGCCGGCTTGCCGACCAGTAACGGATAGACCCCTCCACTATGCCACAGCCGGGTTTGTCAGGGGTGCTCGGTAGCATTGGGAACGTGGAAACCTACGCTGCTCCCGCTCATACGGCACCCCTCGCGGTCCGCATGAGACCGCGCTCCCTCGACGAGGTCGTGGGGCAGCAGCATCTGCTGCGCCCGGGGTCGCCGCTGCGTACGCTCGCCTCGGAATCGGGTGGCGGCGGAGGAGCCGTCTCCGTCATCCTCTGGGGGCCTCCGGGCACGGGCAAGACCACGCTGGCGCAGGCGATCGCGCACTCGAGCGGTCGGCGCTTCGTGGAGCTCTCCGCGGTGACCGCCGGTATCAAGGACGTGCGCACCGTGATGGAGCGGGCGCTGAACGACCGGGATCTCTACGACATCGCGACCGTGCTGTTCCTCGACGAGATCCACCGGTTCACCAAGGCGCAGCAGGATGCGCTGCTGCCGGGCGTCGAGAACGGGTGGGTCACCCTCGTCGCCGCCACCACCGAGAACCCCTCGTTCTCGGTGATCAGCCCGCTGCTCTCGCGCTCGCTGCTCCTCACGCTCGAGCCTCTGGACGACGCTGATCTGCGCAGGCTTCTCGAGCGCGCCATCGCAGATCCACGCGGGCTCGGCGGCGAGGTGGCGGCCGATGAAGAGGCGCTCGACGCCCTCGTGCAGCTCGCCTCGGGCGATGCGCGCCGCGCCCTCACGGCCCTCGAGGCCTCGGCCGCCTCAGCGCTCGCCGCGCGATCCGCGGACGACGGGAACGAGGGCGATGAGGGTGACGGTGCGGAGGATCCGGTCGAGCTGACCCCCGATATCGTCTCCACCGCGGTCGACCGCGCGCTGCTGCGATACGACCGCAACGGCGATCAGCACTACGACGTGATCAGCGCGTTCATCAAGTCCCTGCGGGGATCCGATCCCGACGCGGCGATCCACTATCTCGCGCGCATGATCGAAGCGGGGGAGGATCCGCGCTTCATCGCGCGGCGGTTGATGGTGCACGCGGCGGAGGATGTCGGGCTGGCGGATCCGCAGGCGCTGCCGATCGCGGTCGCGGCCGCCGAGGCCACGCAGCTCATCGGGCTGCCCGAGGCGAGGATCCCGCTGGCGGAGGCGACCATCTACATCGCCACGGCGCCCAAGTCGAACGCGGTGATCACAGCGATCGACACCGCGATCGCAGACGTGAAGGCGGGGCGGTTCGGCCTGGTGCCGAAGCACCTGCGCGACGCCCATTATCCGGGCGCGAAGCGGCTCGGGCACGGCAAGGGCTACGTCTATCCGCACAGCGACCCGCGCGGGGTCTCGCGCCAGCAGTATCTGCCGGACGAGCTGGTGGACCGCGTCTACTACTCGCCCACTCAGCACGGCCACGAGCGCAAGCTGTCCGATCGCCTCGAGAAGATCCGACGCATCACGCGCGGATGACGGCGGCGGAGGAGGGGCGCCGACGCATCGGCTGCGGCGGTATTGCGCCGATATCTGCTAAGCTAGACGCTGGCCAACACCGCTACCGCGCTCGGCTGCGCGCGGAGAGTCAGGTGGCAGGCGCCCTGTAGCCGGGTTTCTGCACTGGTCGTTCCCTCACCGAAGACGGTTTGCTGCGTCGCGTGCATTGCGAGCGAGAGCGCGTGAATGCGGGCGCAGCGTGGCCGAGAGAACATGCGGCTCGATCCCGGGCCGCACAGCACAGAAACCCGAAAGGACCCACGTGTCGACTACGTCGCGTACCCGTTCACAGACCCGCCGCTCGCGCGCGCTGGGCATCGCCCTCACCCCGAAGGCGGCCCGCTACCTCGAGAAGCGCCCCTACGGCCCCGGCCAGCACGGCCGCACCAAGCGCAAGAGCGACAGCGACTACGCCGTCCGCCTGCGCGAGAAGCAGCGTCTCCGCGCCCAGTACGGCATCCGCGAGAAGCAGCTGACCATCGCCTTCAAGGAGGCTCGTCGTCAGGACGGCCTGACCGGTGAGAACCTGGTCGAGCTGCTCGAGATGCGCCTCGACGCGCTCGTGCTGCGCGCCGGCTTCGCCCGCACCACCGCGCAGGCTCGCCAGCTCGTCGTGCACCGCCACATCCTCGTCGACGGCAAGATCGTCGACCGCCCCTCTTTCCGCGTGAAGCCGGGTCAGCTCATCCACGTCAAGGAGCGCTCGGAGGGCCTCGAGCCCTTCCAGGTCGCTGCTGCCGGTGGCCACGCAGAGGTGCTGCCCGCCGTCCCGGGTTACCTCGAGGTCGAGCTCGATAAGCTCCAGGCCCGCCTGGTGCGTCGCCCGAAGCGCGCCGAGGTCCCCGTGACCTGCGAGGTGCAGCTCGTGGTCGAGTACTACTCGGGTCGCTGAGCCCCGAGCACCGCACGCCGAGGGGGCGTCGGGATCCGAGAGATCGGGATCCGGCGCCCCCTCGGCGTTTCGTCTGGCGCACGGAACGCTGTCGGCGGCTACCGCTAAGCTTGGGAGATGCTTCTCGCGCGCGGTCGCCAGGCCGCGCGGAACGCCGCTAGGAGGAATGGGAACATGCGCAAACTGCTGTGGCTGATGACCGGAGTGGTGCTGGGATTCATCGGCGCCCACTTCGTCAACCAGACGCCCGAGGGCCGGCGATTCTTCGCTCGCGTCAATCGCGGCCTCGATGAGCTGGGGAGCGCCTTCGTCGCCGGGTACCGCATGGCCGAGGCCGAGGCCGACGAGGCGCTCGACGACGTCGAAGACGCACTGCGCAAGCTGCGCGAGCAGCGCTGATCCCGCACACCATCACCGCCCCACCCCAGAAGGACCCCGACCGGATGCAGACCGCCGAAATCCACCGCCGCTGGCTCGACTTCTTCGAGAAGAGGGGGCACACGGTCGTGCCCTCGGCCTCGCTCGTGAGCGACGACCCCAGCCTGATGTTCACGGTCGCCGGCATGGTGCCGTTCGTGCCCTATCTCTCCGGCCTCGTCCCCGCGCCGTACGCGCGCGCGACGAGCGTGCAGAAGTGCATTCGCACGAACGATATCGAGGAGGTCGGCAAGACCCCGCGCCACGGTACCTTCTTCCAGATGTGCGGCAACTTCTCCTTCGGCGACTACTTCAAAGAGGGTGCGATCCGCTTCGCGTGGGAGCTGCTCACCACGAGCGAGGAGGACGGCGGTCTCGGTTTCGACCCGAAGGACCTGTGGGTCACCGTCTACGAGGAGGACGACGAGGCGATCGCGCTGTGGAAGCAGCACTCCACGCTGCCCGACGAGCGCATCCAGCGACTCGGCAAGGACACGAACTACTGGTCGACCGGGCAGCCGGGCCCGGCCGGCCCGTGCTCCGAGATCTTCTACGATCTGGGGCCGGAGTACGGCGTCGACGGCGGCCCCGCGACGGACGACGACCGCTACGTCGAGATCTGGAACCTGGTGTTCATGCAGTATCAGATCACCGACGTGAAGTCGAAGACCGACTTCACCATCGTCGGCGATCTGCCGAAGCAGAACATCGACACGGGCATGGGGCTCGAGCGCGTCGCCTTCATCAAGCAGGGCGTGCAGAACATGTACGAGATCGACCAGGTGCGACCCGTGCTCGACCGCGCGGCCGAACTGGCGGGTAAGACCTACGGCGCGAATCACGACGACGACGTGCGCCTGCGCGTCATCGCGGATCACGTGCGCAGCGGGCTGATGCTCATCGCCGACGGCGTCACACCGTCGAACGAGGGCCGCGGCTACATCCTGCGACGCCTGCTCCGCCGGGTGATCCTGTCGATGCGTCTGCTCGGCTTCGACGGTCCGAGCTTCGCGGAACTGTTCCCGGTGTCGCGCGACGCCATGAAGGCCGCCTATCCCTCCGTCGAGCGCGACTTCGACTTCATCTCTCGTGCGGCCTACGCCGAGGAGAAGACGTTTCTGCGCACACTCGCGTCGGGGATCCAGATCCTCGACACCGCCGTCGCCGACGCGAAGAGCGCCGGCGTCGAGGTACCGGGCGACACCGCCTTCCTGCTGCACGATACGCACGGCTTCCCCATCGAGCTGACCCTGGAGATCGCGGAGGAGGCGGGCGTCGCCGTGAACCGCGAGGTCTTCGCCTCGCTCATGGAGGAGCAGCGCGAGCGCGCCAAGGCCGACGCCAAGGCGAAGAAGGGGCAGCGCGCCGACCTCTCGGTCTACAAGGAGCTGCGCGGGCTGGGCGAGACCGCCTTCGTCGGCTACGACGAGCTGAACCACGAGAGCCGGGTGCTCGGCATCGTGGTCGACGGCGCCCCTGCACCCGAGGCCCGCGAGGGGCAGATCGCCGAGATCGTGCTCGCGGAGACCTCGCTGTGGGCTGAGTCGGGGGGACAGGACTCCGATCAGGGCGTCATCGTCGGCGACGGCTTCGAGGCCGAGGTGCTCGACGTGCAGAAGCCCGTGCCGGGCCTCATCGTGCACACGGTGAAGGTGACGGTCGGCGTCGTCGGTCTCGATGCGCGCGCCGAGACCCGCGTCGACGCCGACTACAGGCGCGGGGCGACGCAGGCGCACTCGGGCACCCACATCGTCCACGCCGCACTGCGCGAGGTGCTCGGCTCGAACGCGCACCAGGCCGGCTCCTACAACAAGGCCGGGTATCTGCGCCTCGACTTCACGCACAGCGAGGCGCTCTCCGCTGCGACGAAGAGCGAGATCGAGGAGATCTCGAACCTCGCGATCCGCAGCGACTACGACGTGGTCGCGCGCGAGATGCCGCTCGACGAGGCGAAGGCCATGGGCGCCATGGCGCTCTTCGGCGAGAAGTACGGCGACCGTGTGCGCGTCGTCGACATCGGAGGCCCCTGGTCGCGCGAGCTGTGCGCGGGCACCCACGTCTCCAGCTCCTCCGAGGTCGGCATGATCAGCCTGGTGTCCGAGAGCTCGGTTGGTTCCACCAACCGGCGTGTCGAGTCGCTCGTCGGCATCGAGGCGTTCCGCAACTTCGCCGCCGAGCGCGCGATCGTGCAGCAGCTCACGAACGGCCTGAAGGTGCCGCGCGCCGAGCTGGTGACCAAGGTGCAGGATCTCGGCGCTCAGCTGCGCGCGGCCGAGAAGAAGGTCGCGGCACTCGAGGCCGAGAAGCTCGGCCAGCGCGTTCCCGAACTGCTCGCGAGTGCCGCTGAGGTCGGCGGCGTGCGCACCGTGCTCGGCTCGCTCGGCGCGGTCGGCTCGGCCGACGACGTGCGGTCGTTGGTGCTGCAGCTGCGCGACCGTCTCGGCTCCGACGCCGGCGTCGTGGCGCTGGCTGGCGCGGTGCCGGCCGGTGACGGGGCGAGCAAGCCCGTCGTGATCGCCGCTACGACCGCGGCGGCGAGGGACCGGGGGGTGCGCGCGGGGGATCTCGCCAAGCTCGGCGCGAAGGTGCTCGGCGGCGGCGGTGGCGGTAAGCCGGATCTCGCCCAGGGCGGCGGCACCGATCCGGCGAAGATCGATGACGCGCTCGCCGAGATCCGGCGACACCTGGCAGGCTGATGCGCAGCGGAGTACGTCTCGGTATCGACGTGGGCAAGGCCCGTATCGGCGTCTCGCGCAGCGACCCCCACGGCATGCTGGCGACCCCCGTCGAAACGGTGCCGCGCGACCTCCGCGGTGACGCCGACCTGGCGCGCATCGTCGAGATCGCGGCCGAGTTCGAGGCACTCGAGGCGATTGTCGGGCTGCCGCTCAACATGCGGGGGGAGCGCACCCTTTCCACCGACGACGCGGCGCGCTTCGCCGAGCGCCTGGCCGCGCGCCTCGTGCCGACCGGAGTGCCCGTGCGCCTGGTCGACGAGCGCCTCTCGACAGTGTCGGCGCAGGGCCATCTGCGTCAGGCCGGCAAGAAGACGAAGCAGAGCCGATCGATCATCGACCAGGCCGCCGCCGTGGTCATTCTGCAGCACGCGCTCGACATCGAGCGCGCGCGCGGCGAAGCGCCGGGCCAGCCGGTCACGACCCCAGAGCCCCCCGAGGAGGAGACTCGAACATGAACGCTCGCACCCGCGACGACTCCCGACGCACCGGCCGGCGGGTCCTGATCTCGCTGCTGGTCGCCCTGGTGCTGCTGGGCGGCCTCGCCGCAGCGGGCGGCTACCTGTGGACGCAGTACGGCGAGCAGATCTCGCTGGCGATGGGGTGGTCCACGAACGACTACGATGACAGCGACCAGGGCGAGGAGACCACGGTCACCATTCGGGAGGGCGAGATCGGCGAGGACATCGCCGCCTCGCTCGAGAAGGCCGGGGTGGTGAAGACCTCCGACGCGTTCTACGAACTGCTGCTCGCGCAGGAGCCGCAGGTCGAGTTCTTGCCGGGCATCTACACGGTGCGGGAGCGCATGAGCTCCCAGGCCGCGCTCGAGGCCCTGCAGGATCCCGAGAACCGGCAGCAGCTGAGCGCCACGATCCCGGAGGGGCTCACGATCGAGGGCACCCTCGAGCTGCTGTCGGAGGGATCGGGCATCCCCTATGAGGAGTTCGTCGCGGCCGCCGAAGATCCAGCCGCATACGGGCTCCCCGAGGGCGTGCCCTCGCTCGAGGGCTGGCTGTTCCCGGCGACCTACGAGTTCTCGCCGGAGATGACCGCCGAGGACATCATCGCGCTGCTGGTCAGCCACCAGGTGCAGGTGCTCGACGAGTTCGGGGTGGCCGAGGCGGATCGCGAGCGCGTGCTGACCATCGCCTCCATCGTGCAGCGGGAGGGCCGGGACGAGGACTTCTCGAAGATCTCCCAGGTCATCCACAAGCGACTCGAGGTCGACATGGCGCTCGGCATGGACTCGACCGCCCAGTACGGTTCGGGCGAGCACGGCAGCTTCTGGTCGAGCGACGAGGCGCTCAGCGACGACAACCCCTGGAACACGTATGTGCACAAGGGCCTGCCGATCGGGCCGATCTCGAACCCGGGGCGTGCGGCGATCGATGCCGCACTGCACCCGGCCGACTCCGATTGGCTGTACTTCGTGAACGCGCCCGGCGGCGACGGCGCGCTGACGTTCACGACCAACGAGACCGAGCACGAGGCCGCGATCCAGGAGTACCGGGACTGGTGCGCCGCGACGCCGGACAGCGGGTGCTGAGGTGACGGGCCCCGACGCGCGCGGCGGCGAGAGCGTGCGCGCCCCGATCACCGCGCTGCCCTCGGCGACGCTGGCGGTGCTCGGCTCTCCGATCGCCCACTCGAAGTCGCCGGCGATCCACGCCGCGGCCTACGCGGAGCTCGGGGTCGACTGGCGCTACGGACGCGAGGAGCTGCGGGCAGACGGCCTTGCGGCCTACCTCGAAGGGCTCGGACCCGAGTGGCGGGGGCTGTCGCTCACCATGCCGCTCAAGGAGGAGGCGCACCGGCTCGCACTCGTGCGCGATCCCGTCGCGGAGGAGAGCGGCGTGGTCAACACCCTGCTGCACCTCGGTGCGCCCGCGCCCGGCGGGCGCACCGCGTGGGCGGGATTCAACACCGACGTCGGGGGGCTGGCCGCCGCGATCCGCCGCGCCGGGCTCGACGCCGCGCACACGGTCGTGATCGGCTCGGGCGCCACGGCCGTGTCGGCGGTGCTCGCGGCCCGTCTCCTCGGGGCCTTGCACGTCGAGGTGGTCGCCCGCAACGTCGAGAGGATCGCGGACCTGGTGGCGCGCTTCGGCGACTCCCGGGAGCCGGGGGCCGACATCGCCCTGCATATGTCGGGCACGCCGCTGAGCCAGGCGGTGCATCTGCCCGCCGGCTGGAGTGCGCCGAACCCGTTCAACCCCGCCGAGGGCGCGCCCACGCTGGTGATCTCGACCCTCCCGGGCGGTGCGATCAGCGACGTCGAACTGCCGGAGGCGCTGCTGCGGACGCCGCTCTTCGACGTCGCCTACGATCCCTGGCCCTCGCCGCTGGCCGAGCGCTGGCTCGCCGCCGGGGGAGCCGCGCACTCCGGCGAGGGGATGCTCGTGGAGCAGGCCCTGCTGCAGATCAGGATCTTCGTGGCCGGCGATCCCGCTGTGCCGCTGCCGGACGAGGAGCGCCTGCTCGAGGTCATGCGAGACGCGGCCGGCTCCTCGGGTGTGGGAAGATAGCAGGTATGCTGCGTTGGCTGACTGCCGGAGAATCTCACGGCCCTGAACTCATCGCCGTCCTCGAGGGGCTGCCCGCCGGCGTGCCCGTGTCGCTCGACGGGATCCGCGAAGACCTCGCTCGTCGCAAGCTCGGTTACGGCCGCGGCTCGCGCATGAAGTTCGAGCAGGACGAGCTGCACCTGTCGGGCGGCGTCGTGCACGGTGTCTCGATCGGCGGACCGGTCGCGATCCGCATCGGCAACACCGAGTGGCCGAAGTGGACGGAGGTCATGAGCGCCGAGGCCGTCGAGCTCACCGAGAAGTCGCGCGGCCGCGGCGCCCCGCTGACGCGGCCCAGGCCCGGTCACGCCGACCTCGCGGGCATGCAGAAGTACGGCTTCGACGAGGCGAGGCCCGTGCTCGAACGGGCGAGCGCCCGTGAGACCGCGGCGCGCGTCGCGCTCGGGGCGGTCGCGCGTTCGTTCCTCGCGGAGCTCGGGATCCGGCTCGTGAGCCACACGATCTCGATGGGCGAGGTCGAGGTGCCCGAGGGCGCGCCGCTGCCGCGCCCCGACGACGTGACGGCGCTCGACGCGGATCCGCTGCGCTGCTTCGATGCGGCGACGAGCGCCCGCATGGTCGAGGAGGTCGACGACACCAAGAAGACCGGCGACACCCTCGGCGGCATCGTCGAGGTGCTCGCCTACGGCCTGCCGCCCGGGCTCGGATCGTACGTGCACTGGGACCGCCGCCTCGATTCCCGCATCGCCGGGGCGCTCATGGGCATCCAGGCGATCAAGGCGGTCGAGGTCGGCGACGGCTTCGAGACCACGCGTCGCAGAGGATCGGCCGCGCACGACGAGTTGCACCTCGCCGACGGAGGCATCGCCCGCGAGACTGATCGCGCCGGTGGCATCGAGGGCGGCATGACGACGGGCCAGGTGCTGCGGGTTCGCGCAGGCATGAAACCGATCGCCACCGTGCCCCGCGCGCTGCCCACCGTCGACATCGCGACCGGTGAGGAGGCGAAGGCGCACCACCAGCGCAGCGACGTCACCGCGGTGCCGGCCTCGGGCGTCGTGGCCGAGGCCATGGTCGCGCTCGTGCTCGCCGATGCCGTGACCGAGAAGTTCGGCGGCGACAGCCTGCCCGAGACGCGGCGCAACCTCGAGGCGTATCTCGCGGCGATCCCCGCGCGGCTGGCGACCGTCATCGAGTCGTGAACAGGAAGCGGCGAGCGGGTCGCGAGGCCGGACCGCCCGCGGCGAAGCCCAAGCCCGCGCCCCCGGCGAAGCCGTCGCCCCCGAAGGACGCCATCGGGGTCGGAGCGGGCGCCGGGTCTCCCCGGGGCTCAGCGGGGCGTACCGACACCGGCTCATCCGCGGGAGCTCCCGCGGGCGCGGGTTCTCGCGGCCGGTCGCGCCGGCGGCGGCGTCGGCGGTCCGGCGCCAAGCTGCCGGACCGGGCGGTCGTGTTCGTCGGCCCGATGGCCGCCGGGAAGACGAGCCTCGGCAAGCGGGTGGCGCGCGAACTCGGGGTCCCGTTCATCGATACCGATGCGGTGTTCGTACGGCAGCACGGACCGATCGCGGAGTTCTTCGAACGGCACGGCGAGCCCGAGTTCAGACGCCTCGAGGCGGAGGTGATCGCTGCCGAGCTCGCGGTCGAGGGTGGCCGCATCGTCGCGCTCGGCGGGGGAGCCGTGCTCTCCGACAGCACCCGGCGGCTGCTCGCGAAGCATCCCGTGGTGCTGCTCATGACCACCCAGGAGGCCGTGCTGCGCACGGCGAACCTGGCGCGCAGGCCCCTGCTGCGCGACGACCCCGAGGCGTGGGGGCGGATTCTCGAGGAGCGCCGGCCGCTCTACGAGGAGGTCGCGGACGTGACCTACCGCACCGATCGGGCCACCAAGGAGCAGCTCGCGCGCCGCGTGGCGCAGTGGGCTCGGAGTTTCAGGAAGAGGAGCGACAACGCATGAGCGACACCCCGACCCTCATCGAGGTCACCGGAGAGAACGCGTACACCGTCTCCGTCGGTCGAGGCGTGCTCGACCGGGTGCCCGACGCGCTCGGCGACCGCGTGGCGAAGGTGCTCATCGTGCACACGGCCACCGTCGGCAGGCTCGCCGACGAGCTGCGCACTTCGCTGCAGCAGCGCTACGGGCAGGTGCTGCTCGCCGAGGTGCCCGATGCCGAGGCCGCGAAGCGGGTCGAGGTGGCTGCGTTCTGCTGGCAGATCATGGGCCAGGCCGATTTCACCCGCACCGACGCGGTGATCGGGCTGGGCGGCGGTGCCGTCACCGACCTCGCCGGCTTCGTCGCCGCGACCTGGCTGCGCGGTGTGCGGCTCGTGCAGATCCCGACCACGGTGCTCGGCATGGTCGACGCCTCGGTCGGTGGCAAGACCGGCATCAATACCGCCGAGGGCAAGAACCTGGTCGGATGCTTCTACGCGCCCGCCGCGGTCGTCTGCGATCTCGATCTGCTCGCTACGCTGCCGAAGAACGAGATCCTCGCCGGCTTCGCCGAGGTCGCCAAGTGCGGCTTCATCGCCGAGCCCGAGATCCTCGACATCCTCGAGCAAGACGTGGAGCGGGCGACGGATCCCTCGACCCCCGAGTTCCAACGCGCGGTCGAGCTCGCGATCGGGGTGAAGGCGCGCGTGGTCTCCGAGGATTTCCGCGAGGGGGGCCTGCGCGAGATCCTCAACTACGGACACACGCTCGGGCACGCGATCGAGCATGCCGAGCGCTACCAGTGGCGGCACGGCGTCGCGATCTCGATCGGCATGATGTACGCCGCCGAGCTGGGGCGGATGGCGGGCGGGCTCTCCGACGCGGTGGTCGAACGGCATCGCAGGATCCTGAGCTCCCTGTCGCTGCCGCTCTCGTACCCCGCCGGCCGCTGGCCCGGTCTGCTCGTCGCGATGCAGCGCGACAAGAAGGCGCGAGCCGGGATGCTGCGCTTCATCGTGCTCGACGACGTCGCCAAGCCGCGCGTGCTCGCCGGGGTCGACGAATCGATGCTGCAGTTCGCCTATCAGGAGATCGCCTCCTGACAGGCGGCGGTGACGGCGACGGTCGAGGATTCGCCCCGCCGTCGCTGATACATCTTCCGCAGCGAACCCGCTGCGGTGTTTCCGAATATGACGCGTCGCGGGCGAGACACGCTCACGACCGATAGATTTGACGGGCCACGCGGAACGACCGTTGCGCGATACCCACCTGACACAGGAGTTTCCCATGAGCCTTCGACGCCGACTCTCGGGAGGCATCGCCCTCCTCGCCGCCGCAACCCTGCTCGCGGGATGCGCATCGGGCGGAGACTCCGAGGCGGCCGGCTCCGGCGATCCGGCTGACGCGCCGAAGATCACCTTCCTCTACTCGCCCTACGCCGATTACGCCCCCTTCTTCATCGCTGAGGAGAAGGGCTACTTCGAGGACGCGGGGCTCGACGTCGAGCTGATCTCGAAGAGCGGCAGCTCCGGCGAGACCTATCAGCAGGTGAGCACCGGCAGCATCACCGCGGGCGGTGCGACCTGGGGCGCGGGCCTGTTCAACGCGACCAAGGCAGGGGCCTCGCTCTCGGTCATCGCGAGCGTGTCGAAGGTGCCCGACGAGGGCAAGAACCCGGCGCCGCTCATGGCCTCGGAGGAGTCGGGCGTCACCGACGCGAAGCAGCTCAAGGGCAAGAAGATCGGCATTCCGGGCGACGGCGGCTTCGGCATCTACTCGGTGCACCTCGCGCTCGACTCGGTCGGCCTCAGCCTCGACGACGTCGAGCTCGTAAACCTGAGCCCGGGCGACATCCCGCCCGCCATGGCGAACGGCTCCGTCGACGCGAGCTGGACCATCGAACCGATCTCGTCGGCCATCACAACCGAGAACATCGGGCACGAGCTGCTGAGCGTGGATTACCAGGCCGGCGTCGAGCTGGGCGCCCTGGTGTTCAACAGCGAGTACGTCGAGAAGTACCCCGAGGCCGTGACGGCGTTCACCGCGGCGTACCTCCGCGCGGTGCAGGAACTGGAGGCCGGCGGCTGGCAGGACGCGGGCGACCAGGAGATCATCGCCGAGTACACCGAGCTGCCCGTCGAGACGCTCACCTCCATCGGTCTGACGCTGCAGGACCCCGACGGCGCCATCGACTGGGAGGACGTCGCCCGCCAGGAGCAGTTCTTCCGCGAGCGCGGCACCCTCGAGTTCGACGGCCCCTCGGGCATCGAGGAGGTCTTCCGCGAAGACATCCTGCAGGATGCGGTCGCGCAGGCGTCGGAGCAGGCAGATACCCAGTGACGGCGCCCGGCATCTCCATCCGCAACCTCTGGAAGGCGTTCCCGGACGCCGAGTCGAAGGGGGACGTGCTCGTCGCGGTCGAGGACGTCTCGCTTGAGATCGGTCAGAAGGAGTTCGTCTGCGTACTCGGCCCGTCGGGCTGCGGCAAGAGCACGCTGCTGCGGGTCGCCGCGGGGCTCGAGAAGCCGAGTCTCGGCGAGATCGAGACGCAGAGCCGGCCTTCCGTCGTGTTCCAGGAGCACGGGATCTTCCCCTGGCTCACGGTCGCCGAGAACGTCGGCTACCCGCTGAAGCTGCGGGGCGTCCCTCGCGCCCAGCGGCGCGAGCGCGTGCGCGAGCTGCTCGACCTGGTGGGGCTCTCCGATTTCGGCAGCTACTATCCCGCGCAGATCTCGGGCGGCATGCGTCAGCGCACCTCGGTGGCGCGCGCCCTCGCCGATGACGGCGACGCCCTGCTCATGGACGAGCCGTTCGGCGCGCTCGACGAGCAGACCCGCGTCGCTCTGCAGCAGGAGCTGCTGCGCATCTGGGAGCAGACGTCGAAGTCGGTCATGTTCATCACGCACAGCGTCGACGAGGCGCTCACGCTCGCGGATCGCGTCGTGGTCATGTCGCACCGGCCCGGTCGGATCGTCGCCGAGATCGAGATCCCGTTCGAGCGGCCGCGCGACATCATCGAGCTGCGGCGCGATCCCCGCTACGGCGAGATCACCTATCAGCTCTGGAACCTGCTCGAGCAGGACTCGGCGGGGGAGGAGGCGGCGTGACCGCGCAGACGGAGAGCGTGCAGACGGGTGGCGGATCGCGCGCGGAGATCGAGGAGCGGCTCGCCACTGCGGTGCAGGCCGAGAAGGGCTCGCCGTGGGTGCGGCGCATCGGCCCCTACACGCCGCTGCTGCTCATCCTCGTGTGGGAGGTGCTGAGCCGGGCGGGAGTGCTCGACGCTCGCTTCTTCCCGCCCCCGAGCTCGATCGTCGAGACGTTCGTGAAGATGCTCATGGACGGCGTGCTGCTCGAGCACACCGCGATGACCCTCTCGCGCATCCTCATCGGCTTCCTCATGGGGGCGATCCCCGGGGTGCTGCTCGGCGTGCTGCTCGGCACGATCAGACCGCTGCGACAGCTGCTCGAGCCGATCTTCGCGAGCCTGCTGCCGATTCCGAAGGTCGCGATCTTCCCGCTGCTGCTGCTCATCTTCGGTCTCGGCGAGAACAGCAAGTACGTGATCGTCGCCATCGGCGTGTTCTTCTACCTGTTCTTCAACACGATGAGCGGTGTGATGCAGACTCCGGCGCTGTTCGAGGACGTCGCGCGGGCCAACGGCGCCACGCGACTGCAGCGCTGGTTCACCGTATCGTTCCCGTACGCTCTGCCGTCGATCTTCACGGGTATGAAGCTCGCCACGGGCGGTGCGTTCGTGATCATCGCGGCATCGGAGTTCGTCGGGTCTCAGAGCGGTCTCGGCTATCTCATCTGGAGCTCGTGGTCGACGTTCGCCGTCTCGAAGATGTACGTGGGGATCGTGACGATCTCGGTGCTCGGCTATGGTGCGACGGCGCTCGAGGGCTTCATCGAGCGCCGCGTGGTGCCGTGGGTGAAGTATTGAGCGAGCGCCGATGAACGCGATGGTCGAGGTGCCCGCCGATCGTCTGCGGCAGCAGATCGCGGCGGTGCTCGCCCCCTACGCAGCGGCGGGTGCGGCGCGCGGAATCGCGGCGGAGGACGCGGATCGTGCGGCGCGGTGGCTCATGCAGGCCGAACGGCTGGGGCTCGCCGGATTCGGCCTGGACATGCTGCTTCGAGATCTGACGAGGGTCGATTCCGGCGGCGGGCTCGAACCGGGCCTGGAAGAAGCCGCCGAGCGAAGCGCGTCCGGCGTGGAGCCCGGCGCAGCGGTCACATCCCTCGACGCGGCGGGCGTCCCGGGGCCGCTCGCTCTCGCCGCGGCGGCGAGGATCGCCGCTGCCGGCGCAGCCGCGCACGGCATCGGCCTCGTCGGCATCAGCGGCGTCGGGGCGCTCGGCGTGCTGGGTCTCGCGGCGCGTGCGCTCGCCGAGCAGGGCAATGTCGCGCTCGTCTCGGCCCAGGCGCCCGCGATGGTCGCACCCTGGGGAGGCCGGGAACCGGCGATCGGCACGAATCCGCTCGCATTCGGGGCGCCGCGAGACGGCGCACCGCCGCTGGTGGCCGACTTCGCGACCTCGCGGCTCACCCTCGCCGAGCTGCGGCTCAGGCGCGAGACCGGGGAGGCGCTGCCCGCGGGCACGGCGATCGACGCGGCGGGCTCGCCCACGACCGAACCCGCGGCGGCGGCGGCGCTGCTGCCGGAGGGCAGACTCGGATCGCTGGCCGGGCTGCTGGTCGAGGTGCTCGCCGGGGCCGCGGTGGGCGGGCGGACGCCGAGAGGCGATGCCGCGGCGGGCCGCGGGGCCGTGGTTCTCGCGCTCGACCCGATGCGGGCGGGTGGCGGGCGGATCGCGGAGACCGTCGCCGAGATCGCCTCGGACTGGCGCGCGGCCGGCGGCCACGTGCCCGGCCGTTTCGACGCGCTCTCCTCGACGGAGTCGGAGCCCGCGATCTCGGTGGAGCGGGGCTGCTACAGCACTCTGATGAGCCTGTGCGCGACGGCGCCGTCTCCGACGCGGCACGAGGAGGAAGCATGAACGACGCGCTGCCGGGCACGGGGCTGCGGATCGAGGCGACACCGCGAGCGGGGCTGCTCTCCGAACGCCGCCGCATCGTGATCGAATCGGCCGTGCCCGGTTCGCTCGTGACAGTGCGGGCCGAGACGCAGCGCGGAGCGGAGCTCTGGGCGTCGCAGGCGACCTTCCTCGTCGACCGGGAGGGGCGCGTCGATCTCGACCGGTCGGCGCCCGTCTCGGGCGACTACCGCGTCGCCGACTCGATGGGGCTGTTCTGGGCGCAGCGACGGGAGACCGCGAACGGGGGCGCGATCGAGCCGGCGGATGTCGGCGAGCCGATCCTGACCCGCGTCGTCGCGTGCGCAGAGCCCGGCACCGGTCTGCTCGACGTGCCCGCCGAGGGCGTGTTCTCGCGAGGCGCCGCGCCGGCATCGGCGGAGACGACGATCGAGCAGCGGCTGCTCGCCGAGGGCGTGGAGCGCAGCGAGGTGCGGACGAACGGACTCGTGGGCACCCTGTTCCGGCCGGCCGGGCCGGGCCCGTTTCCGACCATCATCGTCATGAACGGCTCGGGCGGCGGCATCAACGAGTCCCGGGCGGCGCTCTACGCCGCGAACGGCATCCAGGCCTTCGCGCTCGGCTACTTCAAGGCGCCGGGCCTGCCTCGCTACATCTCGCGGACGCCGCTCGAGTACTTCGAGCGCGCGCTCGACTACGCGCGCGCCGAACTCGATCCGCTCGGCGGCGCGCCGCTCGTGAGCGGGCAGTCCCGCGGCGGCGAGCTCACCCTGCTGCTCGCCGCGACCTTCCCCGACCGCATCCTCGGCGTCGTCGCATTCGTGCCCGCGGCGTTCGTCTTCGGCGCCCAGGGCGCCGCCGACCCCGCCGAGGGGTGGAGCGGCCCGACCTGGACCCGCGGCGGAGCCGCGCTCGAGCACCTCTGGCACGACAACGCCGAGGTCGACTGGCAACCCTGGAACGACGACCCCGCGCCCACCCGGCACTCCGACGTCTACGTGGACGGCCTGCGCGACCGTGAGCTGGCTCGTGCATCGCGGATCCCGATCGAGCGGTTCGCCGGACCGGTCGCGTGCGTCTCGGGACTCGACGACCGGGCCTGGCCCTCGAGCATGGCCTCGCGTATCGTGTTCGACGGGCTCGAGCGCCACGGCCACGCGGCCGAGCGCCTGCACCTCGACTACGTCGACGCGGGCCACGGGATCACGATCCCGCACCTGCCGAGCACCGAGATCGAGCGGGTGCACCCCGTCTCGGGGGTGCACTACTCGAACGGCGGCACGGCCCGCGGCAATGCCGAGGCCAGCGCCGACTCCTTCGCGCGCGTCTGCGAGTTCGTGCACCGCGCGGCCGGAGGACGGACTTCAACCCATGAACAGTAAGGAGCACCGATGCCGGTAACCGAGCACCTCGCAGGCCAGTGGCGGGAGTGGCGCCACAAGCACGTCTCGGATCTCACGCGCCCCTACGGCTGGACGGCTCTCGTCGCGCAGTACTGGCTGCACGAGGGCGCCTCCGGGGTCGAGCTCGAGCTGCTTCCCGGTACCTGGAGCGTGGAAGGCGGTCGCGTCATCTTCACCCCTCCCGCCGAGGGGCCGACCCTCTCGGTCGACGGAGAGTACCCCACCGGGCCCGTGGAGATCGTCACCGGCCGCAACCAGACCTACGGCCACGGCGCGAGCGTGCCGGTCTACTTCGGCGAGTGCGAGGTCGAGACGGTGCCGCGCACCAATGACGCCGGCGATCGCATCTTCGGGGTGCGCGTGCGCGATCCACGCGTCTCCGTTCGCGCCGACCAGATCGGCCTCACCGCGTTCGACTACGATC
The DNA here is from genome assembly GCF_055791005.1 of Leucobacter holotrichiae. Lineage (NCBI taxonomy): Bacteria > Bacillati > Actinomycetota > Actinomycetes > Micrococcales > Microbacteriaceae > Leucobacter > Leucobacter holotrichiae. Next base: position 289,286 of record NZ_JBVUAC010000001.1, on the reverse strand, counting down.
CCGAGTGGCGCATCCCCGCCGTCTTCACGCCGACCGAGCGCGACGATGTCGAGCAGGAGACGGTCGAGCGCGGCGTGCGCGAGACCACCAGTCGCATCGGTGCGCTGCGCTTCGAGCACGGGGGACGGGAGTACGAACTCGCGCTCATCGGCAAGGACGCGGGGGATCGCGTGCAGCCCGTCGCCCACATCCGCGATCTCACGAGCGGACCGATCAGCTACGGCGCCGGCCGCGTCATCGAGCTCCAGTTCTCCGAGGACGGCGAGGGGCGAATCGACTGGATCGACTTCAACTACGCCGTCGCGCTGCCGTGCGCCGTCACGAACTTCGTGACCTGCCCGCTGCCGCCGCGACAGAACCACCTCGACTTCGAGGTGCTCGCCGGCGAGAAGAAGCCCGAGCACGACGTCGCCCGAGTGCTCACCTACGAGGCGCCCGCCGGCTGAGCGGTCCCGCTCGCGTCGCTCCGCAACCCCCTTGCGCCCCGTCGCGGCTCGCCGTGAGGATGGGTGTGGCGGCGGAGACTCCGCCGCCACGGCGAAGGGGGGATCCCATGACCACGGTTGCGCAGAACATCGTCGACACTCTCGAGGCGAACGGGGTGGAGCGCGTCTACGGTATTCCCGGTGACTCGCTCAACGGGTTCACCGACGCGCTGCGCACCTCCGACATCGAGTGGGTGCACGCCCGGCACGAGGAGGGCGCGGCCTTCGCCGCGGCGGGCGAGGCCGGGACCACCGGGCGGCTCGCGGTGTGCGCGGGCAGCTGCGGGCCGGGCAACCTCCACCTCATCAACGGTCTCTACGAGGCTCAGCGGTCGCGGGTGCCGGTGCTCGCCATCGCGGCGCACATCCCCAGCGCCGAGATCGGATCGAACTACTTCCAGGAGACGCACCCGCAGGAGCTCTTCCGGGAGTGCTCTGTCTACGCCGAGCACGTCTCGAGCCCCGCGCAGATGCCGAGGCTGCTGCGGATCGCGATGCAGACCGCGGTCGAGCGTCAGGGGGTCGCCGTGCTCGTGATCCCCGGTGACGTCGCGCTCTCGGACGTGCCGACCGAGGAGGTCGCGAGGATCACCACCGCGCGTCCGCGGGTGCTGCCGGAGGCCGAGCAGCTGGAGCGGGCTGCCGAGCTGCTGAACCGTGCGAAGAAGGTCACGATCCTCGCCGGCGCGGGCGTCGCCGGTGCGCACGACGAGGTGATCGCGCTGGCCGACGCCCTCGCGGCCCCCGTCGTGCACGCCCTGCGCGGCAAGGAGCACATCGAGTACGACAACCCCTTCGACGTCGGCATGACCGGCCTGCTCGGTTTCGCCTCGGGATACCGGGCCATGGAGGCGGCCGACGCGATCCTCATGCTCGGCACCGACTTCCCGTACCAGCAGTTCTACCCGGCACGCGCCGCGAAGATCCAGGTCGACGTGCGCGGCGAGCAGCTCGGCCGCCGCACACCGCTCGATCTCGGGCTGGTCGGCGGAGTGCGCGAGACCGCCGAGGCGCTCCTGCCGCTGCTCGAGCGCAAGAAGCGCCGCGGCCACCTCGACGACTCCCTCGAGCACTACCGCAAGACGCGGAGGAAGCTCGACGAGCTCGCGACGCCGACACCCGCGGGCAGGGCGATCCACCCCCAGTACGTCGCGCGGCTGGTCGACGAGCTCGCGGCCAATGACGCGGTGTTCATTCCCGACGTGGGTTCCCCGGTGGTGTGGGCCGCGCGCTATCTCACCATGAACGGCCGGCGGCGCCTCATCGGATCGTTCAGCCACGGCTCGATGGCGAACGCGGTCTCGCAGGGGATCGGGGTGCAGGCCTCGCACCGCGAGCGGCAGGTCGTGGCGCTGGCCGGCGACGGGGGCCTGGCGATGCTGCTGGGCGAACTGCTGACGCTCGAGCAGAACGCGCCGCTGCCCCTCAAGATCGTGGTCTTCAACAACTCGTCGCTGAACTTCGTCGAGCTCGAGATGAAGGCCGCCGGGTTCGTGAACTACGGCACCGAGCTCAAGAATCCGGATCTCGCGGCGGTCGCGGGCGCGATCGGCCTGCACTCGGTGCGCGTGAGCGATGCTGATCGGCTCGAGGACGCCCTGCGCGACGCCTTCGCGCATGACGGGCCTGCCCTCGTGGAGGTGATGACCGACCGGCAGGAGCTCTCGATGCCGCCCTCGATCAGCGTCGAGCAGATGAAGGGGTTCACGCTCTACGCGCTGCGCTCGGTGCTCTCCGGCCGCGGCGACGAGGTGCTCGACCTGGCTCGCACGAACCTGCGGCAGATCCTGTAGTCGCGCCCCCGAGCGCGGCTCTTCAGGGTCGTCGGCTGATCGGCATCTGAGGCCGGACGTCTCCGGTCGGTCGGCGGTGCCGGCCGCTCAGCCGGTCAAACAGCACAGCCGTTCAGATCCGGAATCCCTGGCCCTGCAGGATCAGCGCGAGCACCCGGCGATCCTCCCGGTGCATCACGCCCTCCACGAAGCGCGAGAGCGCCCGCTCGAGGGAGACGGCGCCCCCGCTGCCCGAGACCTTCTGCAGGACCGCGACGAGGGTGCGGGGCGCGAGCACGGCCTCCTCGAGGCCGGGGCGCCCGTCGATCTCGCGCTCGGTGCTCACGTACTCGCCGAACCCCTCCCCGTGCTCGCCCGCGAACACCTGCTGGCTGATGAATGCGGCCCGCGCCACTCGGAACAGTTCGTCGACGCCGATCCCCGGCGGCAGATCACCGCGGGGGTCGACCACCGCGGCCGCCGCGAGCAGTGCGTTCTCGGCCGGGAACTCCTCGTAGCCGAGCCCCGTGTCGGGGTAGTGCACACGGTAGGCGTTCGCCCCGAAGCGGTTCACGAGTTCGGCGCTGAGGCGGTCGAGCCCGCGGTAGCGGTGCGGCGTCTGCTCGTTGGCGGTGGCGAGGATCGCGAAGCCCGGTGCGATCCGCACCTCCCGCCCCGCGTCCTCCTGCACCCCGAACGAGTCGCCCGGTCGCAGCTGCAGCACGCGGTTGAGACGCTTCAGGAACTCGGCCGGCATCGCGTTCACTTCGTCGAGGATCACCGGACGCCCCTGCGTCATCGCCCGCAGCAGCGGCCCCGGCACGAAGACGCTCAGCGTCGCACCGCCGTCGGCGCGCAGCTCGTGAGTGCCGATCAGCTGGGCGCCCGTGATGTCGCCGTAGCCCGACACGAACTCGGGATCCCCGCCTACCGCGAGCCGCGAGAGATGCTCGGCGAGCGCGGTCTTCGCGCCGCCCGTCTCACCCACGAGCAGCACGGGATCCCCGCGCAGCACCGCGGGCAGCGCCTCCGAGATGATGCCGCGCATCTGCGCGGTCCCGAGCAGCCCGCCGCGCAGCTGCCGCGCCGCCTCACGGAGCCGCAGCGTGCCGAGAGCCTCGAGCACCCCGTCGCGGCGCTCTTCGGAGACGATGGCGGATCGCCAGCCGGGCTCGGGGGAGGCACCCGCCGCGGCGCGGAGCTCCCGCGCGCGAATCGCCTCGGACGCGGTCGGGGGCCTGCCCGCCGCGACCGCGCGTCCGATGACAGCATCCGCCTCGGCCAGCAGCCGGGCGAGGGCAGCTCGTTCCCGCCGCGCGGCCACGGCGACGCGGAGCACCGCGGCCCGCTCCGTGAGGGCACGGTCGATGGCCGAGCGGTTCTCGGGATCCTCAAGGATCGTCGCGAGCCGGGCCTCGAGCCGCTCCAGATGGGCCCGGTGGTCTGCGGCCTCGGCGTGCGACGCCGCAGCGGTGAGCGCTCGGCGCACCCTGCGGCGCTCGTCGGTGATGGACCTCGCCTCGTGCAGTACGGGGTCGGCGTCGAAAGCCAGCATGCTCGTCACGCTATCACTGGAGCGGCGCGATCCGGGCGACAGCCGGGCCGGCACGGGCTGCGGCGGCAGCCGGATAGGGTGTGGGCATGGTCGATCAGGACGCCGAGGAGCGGGAGCGGCTGCGCGCGGCCGGCGCGCTCATCGGCGTGCCGGTCTCGGTCTCCGAGGGAGACGCCTGGGAGCTCGACGCGCACGGCCTGCGGGTCGGGCTCGGGTGGTACTCCCGGCGCGGACACGGCCACGACGAGGCGGTCGCGCTGGCGCTGCTGCAGTTGTGGGAGAGGGTGCGCGATGAGCGAACGGCTCCTGACCGTGCCCGCCGCCGGCGCTCCGTCGTCGCCTCGCGCCCAGAGCTGGAGCCCATCGTGGCCGCGGTGGCTCGGCTGCAGGCCGGGGCGGAGCTGCTGGCGGCCCTGCCGGGGCTGCAGGATCGTCTCGCGGCGGCGGTGCGCCGCGGCCTGTCGGCGCAGCCGGGGGAGCAGCCGAGGCACCTGCAGTGGGTGTCGCTGCTGCTGGAGGCCGGGTTCGGGGGCGCGGCCGACCCCGAACCCGATCTCTCCCCGGACGTCGCGGCCGAGTGGCGGTCTCTGGATCGGCACGGGCGGGACGCTGGGCGCGCCGCAGCCGGGGACGGTGCGCAGGTCGAGCTGCTGCGGCGGGTGCTCGGGCCGGATCCCCGACGCGGCCCCCTCGAGCGGTTCGAGCGGGCGCTCGCACTGCTGCTCCCTCCCTACGAGCGCCTGCTCGCGCTCGACGCGGCCGAGCGCGGTCTCGGGGATGCCGCGCGGCGCGCGGCGGCGCAGGACCACGAGGGCGGGGCCGCCCCCGACGACCTGGGCGCCGCCGGTGCAGGCGGCGACGCCGAGCAGGAGGCCCCGGAGGAGGGGGATCGGCGAGGCGACGCCGCGGCTTCGAGCGAGGACGAGCGAGCCCGCGCCGGCGAGGGGAAGCAGGGCGCCGAGGGTGCCGACCTGTTCGCCGCGGAGCAGGCGGGCTTCGTGAGCACCGTGCTGGCGACTCCGATGCCGGCGGAGGGCGCCCTGCTCGAGGCTTCGGCGCTGCCCGAGATCGAGGCGGCTCCGCGGCGAGGCGATGAGCCGAGGGAAGCGGGCGGCGGGGCCGGAGCCGGGGGCCGCACCGCGTCGGACTACCGGGCGCGGGTCGCCGAACTGGCCGGGGCGATCGAGCGGATGCGACAGGTCTGGGCGCGCGTCATCGCGGAACGGGTGGCGCGCGTGCGGTCGACGGGCCGCCGCCCCGCAGCGGAGGGCGAGACACTGAGCACGGATGCCCTCGCGCGCGCGGTGGCGGAGGCACGTGCCGGGGTCGCGCGGCCCGCCGCCTTCCTGCAGCGGGAGATCCGACCCCGACGGCGCCGGCGGGCGGGCAGCACCGACTACGTGCTGCTCGTCGATCGCTCGGCCTCGATGCAGGGGCGCATCGCGGAGGCCGCGGCCGACGCGGCGCTGATCATGCTGGAGGCCCTCGCCGGCGTGGAGCGCGACATCGCCCACGCCGAGCAGCGGGTCGGGATCGACCTGGACCTCGATATCCGCACGGCCCTCGTGGTGTTCGACGCGGAGCCGCTCGTGGTGAAGCCCCTGAGCCACGGGCTCGACGACGAGGTGCGCCGCGTCATGCACGGCACGATCCGCGCGCCTCGGGGTTCGACGAACGACGGCGCCGCGCTGCGGGCCGCGGCCGTGCAGCTCGGGGTGGTGCCGGGGAGGGAGGGATCCCCGACCTCGGCGCGGGACGGCGTCGAGCGCAGGCGCATCGTGCTGCTCGTGAGCGACGGCGGATCGAACGATCCGACCGCGGCGGCGGGGGAGCTGCGGCGGCTGCGAGCTGCCGGGGCGGCGGTGCACGGCATCGGGATCGGCTCAGACGAGATCGTGCGACGCTATGCTCCGAGCAGCCGGCGCATCGACGAGCCGGGCGCGATCGCCGAGGCGATCCTCGAGCTGGTGGAGGATGAGCTACCGTGAGAGAGGACTTCATCGGCTGGGGAGGGCGCATGACCGCGACAGAATCGGGGGACCGGATCCGGCTCGTGCGGGCGCTCTTCCCCGATCTGGCGCGCGAGCTCGACGCCGCGCTCGCGGCGGCCGGCGGGAGCGCCTCCGAGAGATTCGACGCGTGGCTCGACCGCGAGGCCGAGAACCTGCGCTCCGGGGCGCTCGCATCGGTCGCTTTCGGGGACGGACTCGACCAGGCGCAGCGGGAGCGCTTCGAGCGGACGTTCGAGACCGCTCGGACCGTCGGGGGCTGGATCGGTCTCGCGCCGCCCGAGCCCGAGGCCTTCTCCGAGGCGGGGGTCGACCTCGACGGTCTGGGAGCCGCGCTGGCCGCCGATCCCACGCTCACCCCGGTACCGGCCCCGTTCGGGCTCGGAGCGGAGGGGTGGCGTCGGCTGTTCGAGCGCGCCGCGAGCGAGGAGGGGCCGCTCGCCCGCTCCGTCGGCGGATCCCCGCTCGTGCTCGGAGGCGAGGCGGAGCGCGAGTTCTCGCTGCTCGATCGGGCCCCTGACGGGTTTCCGGTGGTGCGCTCGCAGAATGCCGGGACCGGGTGGACGCTGCGCCTCCTTCCCGCGGGGCTCGCCCCCGCAGTGCTCGGCCTGAGCTTCGAGCACGGGCCCCACCCGACACTGCCCGAGATGCTCATGCTGCAGCTGATGCGCGCGGTGTCGGGGGAGCCGCTCGTCGACGCCCGCAGCTTCACCTGGCTCGCGCACCCGCTCGCGGGCGGGCGCCTGGCGGCTCGTCACGTGTACGACGCGGCCGAGCGTGCGGTGCGCATCAACTGCCGGGAGGTCGGCAACCAGGGCCCGCACCTCGGCGCCCGGCCGCCGATCGGCTGAGCGGCGGGATCCGGGCGGAGCCGCCACCGGCGCCGGGCGGCGGCCGCCCGAGCGAACCGTCGTGTGACGGAACATGACACGCCGAGGTGCGACGCGCGAAACCGCGGTGTCAGAATGAGGCCCCGGTCAGCGCGCGACCCTCCGCGCCGACCGGCTCCGAACGGAAAGGCCATCGATGACCCACCCGACCACCGCCCGCGCCGTCGCGGAGGAGCAGCTCGCCGCACTGCCCGCGGACTACGCCTCTCTGAGCGCGCGCTTCCAGCCGATCTTCGACGAGATCGCCGCCGGCGCCCTCGACCGCGAACTCCACCGCACCCTGCCGTTCGACGAGATCCGCGAGCTGAACGCCGCGGGATTCGGCACCCTGCGCGTGCCGGTCGAGCACGGCGGTCCCGGCGCGACGATCGAGACCCTCACCCGCCTGCTGATCGACCTCGCGCAGGCGGACTCGAACGTGGCGCACCAGTACCGCTCGCACTTCGGCTTCCTCGACTCGCTGCGCTTCCAGCCGGACGAGATCCAGCGCGTCTGGTATCCGCGCGTGCTCGCCGGCGCGACGGTCGGCAACGCGTCCACGGAGAAGGGCGGCAACAGCTTGGGCCGTCTCAACACGGTGATCACCGAGACACCGCGGGGCGCGGTGCTGAACGGCCGCAAGTTCTACACGACGGGCACGATCTTCGCCGACTACACGCGGGTCTCCGCGGCCGTCGAGGGACGCGACGGCCGCCGCTTCGCCGTGGTCCCCACCGACGCGCCGGGCGTGACGGTGATCGACGACTGGGACGGCTTCGGTCAGCGCCTGACCGGCACCGGTACCGCGATCTTCGAGGACGTCGAGGTGGAGCCTGCCGCGCTCCTCGACCGGATCCCGGGTTCGAGCGACGCCGTGCACGAGGCCGCGTTCTTCCAGCTCATCCTGCTCTCGGTGCTCTCGGGTATCGCGCACGCCGCGCGCCGCGACGCCGCCGCGCTCGTGGCAGGCCGTGCCCGCACCTTCAACACGGGCTCGGGCTTGCCGTTCCGCGACGACCCGCTCATCCAGGAGGCCGTCGGACGCATCGCCGCCAAGGCGTACAGCGCCGAGGCGATCGTGGTGCAGACCGCTCGGGTGCTCGACGAGGGCGTCGCGGCGACCGCCGGCAACGCGCCCGCACCCGATGAGGTGCAGTACTCCGAGGTCGCCGTCGAGCACGCCCAGGTCACCGTGCCCGAGCTCGCGCTCGGCGCCGCGCAGGAGCTGTTCCTCACCGTCGGGGCCTCCGCGACCTCGACCTCGAAGGCGCTCGACCGGCACTGGCGGAACGCCCAGACGGTCGCCACCCACAACCCGATCGCCTTCCGCGCGCGTGCGCTCGGCGACTACTGGATCAACGGCGTGCTGCCGGAGGGCCTGAACGCCATCGGCGACGCCCCCGCGAGCATCCCCGCGAAGCCCGCCGAGAACGGAGCATCATCATGACCACGGCCCTCCTCGAACGGCCTCCGGTCGTCACCCCGGCGAAGCCCCACGAGAAGCGCCGCGTGCTGCTCGCCGCGTTCTCGGGCACGACGATCGAGTGGTACGACTTCTACCTCTACGGCACCGCCGCCGCGCTCATCTTCAACGTGCAGTTCTTCCCGTCGGACAGCGCCTTCGCGTCCACGGTCGCCTCGTACGCCTCGCTCGGTGTCGGCTTCCTCGCCCGCCCCCTCGGAGGGATCATCGCGGGCCACCTCGGCGACCGCATCGGCCGCAAATCGCTGCTCGTCGCATCCCTGCTCCTGATGGGCATCGCCTCCTTCCTCATCGGGCTCGTGCCGAACTACGCCGCGATCGGCTGGTGGGCGGCGGCGGCGCTCGTGTTCCTCCGCCTGGTGCAGGGGCTCGCCGCCGGCGCGGAGTGGGGCGGATCCGCCCTGCTCTCGGTCGAGCACGCGCCGTCGAATCGCCGGGGCCTGTTCGGATCCTTCACCCAGATCGGCTCCGCGGCGGGCATGCTGCTCGCGACAGGCGCCTTCGTGGTCGTGCAGGCGCTGACCACCGACGAGCAGTTCGAGTCCTTCGGCTGGCGCATCCCCTTCCTGCTCTCGGCGGTGCTCGTGGCGATCGGTCTCTGGATCCGCCTCGGCGTGCGCGACGCACCCGAGTTCCTCGAGCTCAAGGAATCCGGCCGCACCGAGCGCACCCCGGTGCGCGTGATCCTCACGCAGCACTGGCGGCCGCTGCTCGTCACGATCGCTCAGCGCATCGCCCAGAACAGCATCTACTTCCTGATCACCGTGTACGTGCTCGGGTACCTCGTCGACACGCACGGCGACCGCGAGGCCGGCGTGCAAGCCGTGATGATCGCGTCGGCCCTCGGCCTCATCACGACCCCCTTCTGGGCGTGGCTGTCGGATCGCGTCGGGCGAAGGCCCGTGACCGCCTTCGGCTTCGTCATGATCGGCGTCTTCGTCTGGCTCTTCTTCGGCTACCTCTCGGGCGAGTCGCTCGCGCTGCTGCCGCTGCTCATGATCCTCGGCATGAACATCGCCCACGACGCCGTCTACGGCCCGCAGGCCGCCTGGTTCGCCGAGCAGTTCCCGGTCGAGGTGCGCTACTCCGGCGTCAGCATGGGTTACCAGCTCGGCTCGGTCATCGGCGGCGGCATCATGCCGATGGTGGCGGCGGTGCTGCTCCAGCTCGGCGGCGGCACGCCGTGGCTGATCTGCGGCTACGTCACCTTCATCGCCGGCATCTCCCTCGTCGCGACGCTGGTGGCGAAGGATCCGCGAGGCGCCGAGGTGCGCGCCGTCCGCGCGCTGCAGAACTGACCAGAGACCTGCGGCACTGATCCGCGAGCCGCGCACCGACCCGAGACCCGACCGAAGGAATTCATGACCCGCCCCATCCTGCTGAACGCGTTCGACATGCTGGCCCCGGTGCACCAATCGCCGGGCCTGTGGCGCCACCCCGAGTCCGGCGTCGAGCGCTACTGCAAGCTCGACTACTGGACCTCGCTCGCGGCGACGCTCGAGGAGGGCGGCTTCGCGTCGCTGTTCCTCGCGGATATCGTCGGGGTGTACGACGTCTACGGCGGCAACGGCGACCAGGCGGCCCGCGGCGGGGTGCAGTTCCCGCTGCTCGACCCGCTCGTGGCGGTGCCCGCGATGGCCGCGGTCACCGAGCACCTCGGTTTCGGGGTGACCGCCTCCGTGTCGTACGAGCGCCCGTACCTGCTGGCCCGCACCCTGAGCACGCTCGACCACTTCACCGACGGGCGCGTCGCCTGGAACATCGTGACGAGCTATCAGGACTCCGCGGCGCGCAACATCGTCGGCCGCGACGCGCAGATCCCGCACGACGAGCGCTACGACCGAGCCGACGAGTACCTGGAGGTGATGTACCGGCTGTTCGAGGGCTCCTTCGCCCCGGGCGCCGTCGTCGCCGACCGGGAGCGGGGCGTGTTCGTCGATCCCGAGAAGATGCGCGAGATCGAGCACGAGGGCGAGCACTTCCAAGTGCCGGGATCGGCGCTCGCCGAGCCGGGACCGCAGCGCACCCCGTTCCTGTTCCAGGCGGGAGCCTCGAAGCGCGGGCAGCGGTTCGCGGTCGACCACGCCGAGGCGATCTTCTTCTCGGGCGGCAGCACCAAGCTCGTGCGCAAGTGGGTGGACGGTGTGCGCGACGGCCTCGAGGCCGAGGGGCGGCCCCGCGACGCGATCAAGATCTTCACGCTCGCCACCATCGTGGTCGCCGACACCGACGAGGCCGCGCAGACGCGCCTCGAGGAGTACCGCTCGTACGTCGACACCGAGTCGGCGCTCGCGCTCTTCAGCGGATGGACCGGCGTCGACTTCGCGGGCGCGCGACCCGAGCAGGAGCTCGAGCACATCGTCACCGACGCGAACCAGTCGGCGCTCGCGTCGTTCACCACGCTCGCCGACGGCAAGACGTGGACGGTGCGGGATCTCGCCGAGTTCGTCGCCATCGGCGGCCGCGGCCCGGTCATCGTCGGATCCCCGCAGACCGTCGCCGACGAGCTCGAGCGCTGGATGCAAGAGACCGACGTCGACGGCTTCAACATCTCGGCCGCGGTGCGCCCGGCCGATCTCGAGCGGGTCGCGCGGCTGATCTCCCCGGAGCTGCGCCGCCGCGGCCTGCTGCAGGATCCCCCGGAGACGCCCGTCACGCTGCGCGAGCGGCTGGGCGGCCGCGGCCCGCACCTCGCCGAGGATCACCGCGGCGCCGCATACCGATTCACCGGCTGAAGCGCCGCCTCCGCCCGGTCGGGTCGGCGACCGCTCCGGCCGCGCACGGTCGCGGATCCCGGCCGCCCGGCAGAAATGCGTCGTCAGGTTACAATCCGGTTTCCGGGCGGGTTCGCGTTCGTGCATTCTGGTGCCTATGCCCGAACCCGTCGCATCACCCAGCGCTGCCCCAGCGGGGCGCGTGCGCATCGCAGAGGTCGAACGCACCTTCCCGACCAGGGAGGGAGCTCGCACGGTGCTGCGCGACCTGTCGCTCGAGGTGCAGCCGGGGGAGATCATCGCGGTCGTCGGCCCCTCCGGCTGCGGCAAGTCGACGCTGCTGCGCCTGATCGGCGGGCTCGATCTGCCGACGGCCGGATCCATCACGCTCGACGACGAGGGGATCAGCGCGCACGACGATTCGACGGCGATCGCGTTCCAGGAACCGCGCCTGATGCCCTGGCGCACGATCGCGCAGAACATCGCGCTGGGCCTGCCCCGCGGCACCCGCGGGCGTCAGGCGAGGGAGCGCGTCGCCGAGCTCCTCGAACTCGTGGGGCTCGCCCACGCGGCGGATCAGCGCCCGCGCGAGGTCTCCGGCGGCATGGCGCAGCGCGCGTCGCTGGCGCGTGCCCTCGCCCGCAGCCCTCGGGTGCTGCTGCTCGACGAGCCGTTCGGGGCGCTCGACGCGCTCACCCGCCTGAAGATGCACGACCTGCTGCTCGACATCCACCGGGCCCAGCCGACCACGGTCGTGCTCGTCACCCATGACGTCGAGGAGGCGCTCTACCTCGCCGACCGCGTGCTGATGCTCCGCAATCTCCACGCCGCGCAGGCCGGACCCGCACGGCCCCGGGCACGCATCGTCGCCCTGGGTTCGTCGTCGGGCATCGACGCGCTGGGATCCGTCCGCACCCCGGGCGCCGCTCCCGAGACGGCGCCCGACTCGCGGCGCACGGACGGCTCGATCGCCCGCCTCGTGCCGGTGCCCGGCACCCGCCCTCGCGACCGCGGCGCCCGCGCCTTCACCGATCTGCGCACCAGCCTGCTCGACGGGCTGGGGGTCCACAAGCTCACTACCAAGGAGAACGCATGAGCACCATCACCCGCCGAATCATTCCCGCCACCGCTCTCGCCGGGGCGACGGCGCTGCTCCTGGCCGGCTGCGTACAGGGGGAGGGCGCCGACAGCGCCGCCGCGAACGCCGAGGGCGGCGAGTGGTCGACGAGCACACTGTCTCTCGACTGGGCCACCTACAACCCGCTCAGCCTCGTGGTGAAGGATCAGGGGCTGATCGAGGAGGCGCTCGGCGACTCGGTCGAGGTCAACTGGGAGCAGTCCGCCGGCAGCAACAAGGCGAACGAGCTGCTGCGCTCCGGGTCCGTCGACATCGGCTCGACGGCGGGCTCAGCCGCGCTGTTCGCCCGCGCCAACGGTTCTCCCATCAAGGTGATCGACATCTACTCGCAGCCGGAGTGGTCCGCGCTCGTCGTCGGCCCCGACAGCGATATCACCGAGGTGGCCCAGCTCAAGGGCAAGTCGGTCGCCGCGACGAAGGGCACCGATCCGTACTTCTTCCTGCTGCAGGCGCTCGAAGAGGCCGGTCTGAACCTCGACGACGTCGAGGTGCAGAACGTGCAGCACGCCGACGGGCGGGCGCTGCTCGACGGCGGCTCGGTGGACGCGTGGAGCGGCCTCGATCCGATCATGGCGGCGGCCGAGGCCGAGTCCGGCGACAAGCTCGTCTACCGCAACGTCGACTTCAACACCTACGGCTTCCTCAACGCGACCGAGGAGTTCATCACCGATCACCCCGATGTCGCGCAGGTCGTGGTCGACGCCTACGAGGAAGCCCGCGCCTGGGCGGTCGAGCACCCCGAGGAGACTGCGCAGCTGCTGGCCGACGCCGCCTCGATCGACCTCGGGGTCGCGCAGACCGTGATCTCGGAGCGATCGAACCTCGACGTGTCCGGCGTGCCGGGCGAGGCGCAGGTGGCGGTGCTCGAGAAGATCGCTCCGATCATCGCCGAGTCCGGCGACGTGGCAGGCGGGCAGGAGGCCATCGACGAGGCGATCGCGACGATCGTCGAGGACGAGTTCGCGCTGAAGGCGACCGAATGACCGCTGGCACGAGCGTGATCGCGGAGGCGGCGCAGGGGCGCACAGGCCCGCGCACGCCCCTGTGGTCGCGTGCCTGGGTGAGGATCGCGGGCGGCTTCGTCGTCCCGATCCTCGTGGTCGCAGTCTGGCAGTTCGTCACGGCCGCGGGAATGGTGCCGCCGTACCGGCTGCCCGGCCCCTGGTCGGTCGTCGAGGCAGGCATCGAACTGGTGCAGCGAGGCGAGCTCTGGCTGCACATCGCGATCTCGGTGCAGCGCGTCTTCATCGGCTTCCTGTGCGGCTCTGCGATCGCCCTCGCGTTCGCCGCGGTCGTCGGCCTGTCGCACGCGGGCCGCGTGCTGCTCGCCCCGATCCTCGTCGCGCTGCGCGCGGTGCCCTCGCTCGCGTGGGTGCCGCTGCTGATCCTGTGGTTCCAGGTCGGTGAGGAGTCGAAGATCATCCTCATCGCGATCGGCGCCTTCTTCCCGGTGTACACGACGGTGGCCGACGCCCTGCGGCACGTCGACCCCCAACTGGTCGAGGCCGGGCGCACCTTCGGTCTGCGGGGCTGGTCGCTGTTCCGCACGGTGCAGCTGCCCGCCGTCGTTCCCGCGGTCGTCTCGGGTCTGCGGCTCGCGCTGGCGCAGGCCTGGCTGTTCCTCGTCGCCGCCGAGCTGATCGCGGCGACGATGGGCCTCGGCTGGATGCTCAACGACTCGCAGCAGACGGGGCGGGTGGATCGGATCCTGCTCGCCATCGTGCTGCTCGCCCTGCTCGGCACGATCACCAACGCGATCCTCGTGCTGTTCGAGAAGGCCGTGCTCAGGAGGTGGATGTGAACGCCGAAGCGCGTCTCGCGGAGACGCGAACCTTCCCCGCACCGGCCGCACTGGCGGCCGAGGCGAACGTGGACGCGTCGATCTACGCGTCCGCGGACGCCGATCCGATCGCCTTCTGGGAGCGCGCGGCCGAGCGGTTGCACTGGGCGGAGCGGTGGCGCACCGCGCACACCTGGGAACCCCCGACGGAAGGACCCGACGGCCTCACGGTGCCCCGGGCCGAGTGGTTCGCGGGCGGCTCGCTCAACGTGGCGTTCAACTGCGTCGACCGCCACGTGGAGGCCGGCCGGGGCGACAAGGTCGCACTGTACTTCGAGGGCGAGCCCGGCGATCGCGAGGCCGTGACCTACGCGGACCTGCAGCGCCGGGTCTCGCAGGCGGCGAACGGGCTGCTCGCGCTCGGCATCGAGCCGGGCGACCGGGTGGTCGTGTACCTCCCCGTGCTCGTCGAGACCGTGGTGATCGCCCTCGCCTGCGCGAGGATCGGTGCGGTCCACTCGCTCGTGTTCGGCGGCTTCTCGGCCGAGGCCGTGCGGTTCCGCCTCGAGGACACGGGCGCCAGGCTGCTGGTCACGAGCGACGGGCAGTACCGCCGCGGCAGGGCGGTCGAGGTCAAGTCGGCGGCCGACGAGGCGGCGCGGGATCTGCCGCACCTCGAGCACGTGCTGGTCGTGCGCCGCACGGGTCTCGACGTGCCGTGGACCGAGGGCCGGGACGTGTGGTGGCACGAGGTGACCGGGGCGCAGCCGGAGCACCACGATCCCGAGCCCTTCGACGCCGAGCACCCGCTCTTCATCATCTACACCTCGGGCACCACGGGTAAGCCGAAGGGCCTCGTGCACACCTCGGGCGGCTATCTCGCGCACGCGAGCTGGGCCCACTGGGCGCACTTCGACGCGAAACCCGACGACGTGCACTGGTGCACCGCCGACCTCGCGTGGGTGACGGCGCACACCTACGAGATCTACGGCCCGCTCTCGAACGGGCTCACGCAGGTGATCTACGAGGGCACCCCAGACACCCCGCACCGCGGACGGCACCTCGAGATCATCGAGCGCTACGGCGTGACCGTGTACTACACGGCCCCCACGCTCATCCGCACCCTCATGACCTGGTTCGGCGACGAACTCCCCGCCGCCCACGAGCCGAGCGGACACGATCTCTCGTCGATCCGGCTGCTCGGCACCGTCGGCGAGGCCATCAACCCCGAGGCGTGGGTGTGGTTCAGGCGCAACTTCGGGCGCGACGAGGTGCCGGTGATCGACACCTGGTGGCAGTCGGAGACCGGCGCCGCAATGATCGCGCCGCTGCCGGGCGTCACGACGCTCAAGCCGGGATCGGCGACGGTTGCCCTGCCCGGAATCGACATGGCCGTCGTCGACGAGCACGGGGAACCCGTCGCCCCCGGCCGCGCGGGAACCCTCGTCGCGCGCCGCCCCTGGCCGGGCATGGCGCGTACCGTCTGGGGCGATCCCGAGCGCTACCGCGACTCGTACTGGGCCGCGTACGCCGGCAAGGGGGAGCACGGGGGCTACTACGTGGCGGGAGACGGAGCCACGGTCGACATCGACGGGTGCATCTGGATCCTCGGCCGCCTCGACGATGTCGTGAACGTCTCGGGGCACCGCCTCTCGACCATCGAGATCGAGTCGTCGCTCGTCGCGCACCCCGCCGTCGGCGAAGCCGGCGTGACCGGCGTGAGCGACGCCGTCACGGGGCAGGCGGTCGCCGCGTTCGTGGTGGACGGCGCGGCCGGGGAGGCCGATCACGGCGAGCTGCGCGCGCGAGTCGCCCGAGATATCGGGCCGATCGCGAAACCGAAGATCGTGGTCCGCGTGCCCGAGCTTCCCAAGACCCGCTCGGGCAAGATCCTGCGCCGACTGCTCGCGCAGTTGTGGCAGGGCGACCCCCTCGGTGACACCACCAGCCTGCAGAACCCCTGGGCCGTCGAGGGCGTGCGCGAAGCCGTGCGTCTGGCCCAGCACCAGCATCTTCCAGAGAAGGAGAACAGATGAGCGAGCACCGTTTCGGGTTCCGCACCCGGGCCCTCCACGCGGGCGGCACACCCGACGCCGCCACTGGCGCGCGAGCCGTGCCGATCTACCAGACCACGTCGTTCGTGTTCGACGACGCGCAGGACGCGGCGAGCCTCTTCGCCCTGCAGAAGTACGGCAACATCTACTCGCGCATCGGCAACCCCACGGTCGCGGCGCTCGAGGAGCGCATCGCCTCGCTCGAGGGCGGCATCGGCGCGGTCGCGACCGCGAGTGGCATGTCGGCCGAGTTCATCACCTTCGCGGCGCTGGTCGGGCAGGGCGACCACATCGTCGCCTCGGCGCAGCTCTACGGCGGCACCGTCACCCAGCTCGACGTGACGCTGCGCCGCTTCGGCGTCGACACGACGTTCGTCGCGAGCTCCGACCCCGAGGAGTTCCGCCGCGCGATCCGCGCGAACACCAAGGTGCTGTACGTCGAGGTGATCGGCAACCCCGGAGGAGAGATCGCCGACCTCGAGGGTCTCGCGTCCGTCGCGCACGAGGCGGGCATCCCGCTCGTCGTCGACGCCACCCTCGCAACGCCCTACCTCGTTCGGCCGATCGAGCACGGCGCCGACATCGTGATCCACTCGGCCACGAAGTTCCTCGGCGGGCACGGCACCACGCTCGGCGGCGTCGTCGTCGAGGCCGGCACCTTCGACTGGGGCAACGGCAAGTTCCCGTCGATGACCGAGCCCGTCGAGTCGTACGGCGGCATCCGCTGGTGGGACAACTTCGGCGAGTACGGATTCCTCACCAAGCTCCGTAGCGAGCAGCTGCGCGACATCGGCCCGGCGCTGAGCCCGCAGGCCGCCTTCAATCTGCTGCAGGGCGTCGAGACGCTGCCGCAACGCATCGACGCGCACGTCGCGAACGCCCGCATCGTGGCCGAGTGGCTCGCGAGCGACCCTCGCGTGTCGTTCGTCACCTGGGCGGGACTCGACGGGCACCCCCATCAGGAACGCGCGCAGAAGTACCTGCCGCTCGGTCCGGGATCGGTGTTCGCGTTTGGGGTGCGGCCGACCGGCAGCTTCGATTCCGAGAGCGAGCGCCTGCAGGCGGCGCGCGAGACGGGTTCGACCTTCATCGACTCGCTGCAGCTGGCGAGCCACCTCGCGAACATCGGCGACGCCCGCACGCTGGTGATCCACCCGGCCTCCACCACGCACCAGCAGCTCACGCCCGAGCAGCTCGAGGCCGGGGGAGTGCCAGCCGACCTCATCAGGATCTCGGTCGGTCTCGAAGACCCGGAGGATATCGTGTGGGACCTGGATCAGGCCCTCGTACAGGCGACAGGAGCGCACCGATGAACGACACCACCCCCGAGACCGCTGCGGATACCGCCGCGGGCGCGGCTTGCGCCCTGCCGGCTCCCGTTTCCCAGGCGTCACGTGCAGAGCGCACCTGGCGCGCGCCGAACGCGGCGGAGCGCCTCGGCATCCTGCGCCGGGCGAAGTCGATCGCGATCGTCGGCGCATCGAACAATCCCGCGCGGGCGAGCTACTTCGTCGCCACCTACCTGCTGACGAGTTCGCCCTACGACGTGTACTTCGTGAACCCGCGAGCCGATCGGATCCTCGGGCAGCAGGTCTACGCGTCGCTCGCCGATCTGCCGGTGGTGCCCGACATCGTCGATGTGTTCCGCAAGCACGACGATCTGCCCGACGTCGCACGGGAGGCGGTCGAGATCGGCGCGAAGGCGCTCTGGCTGCAGCTCGGATCGTGGAACGAGGAGGCTGCGCGCATCGCCGAGGCCGCCGGGCTCGACGTGGTCATGGACCGCTGCGTCAAGATCGAGCACGCCCGCTTCCACGGCGGCCTGCACCTCGCCGGCTTCGACACCGGCGTCATCTCCTCGAAGCGGCAGGTCATCTCGCGGTAGTGGCGCCGAGGCGGCCCGTGTTACGCCAGGCGGGTCGCCTCGGTCTCCGCGTCGAGCTCTGCCGCGGCCCTGACCTCGTCGCGGCCGCCGTCGGACGAGAGCCGCAGGCCCGTCTCGCTCGCCGAGAGCAGGTGCTTGAGCGCGCGGGTGAGCGCGCGGAAGCCCTCGGCAGCCACCGCGACGTCGGGTGCCGAGTGATCGATGCCGAGCGCGGAGAGCGCGTCGCCGATGGCGCCCGCCGCGAGATAATCCTCGACCGCGAACGCTCCGTCGTCGCCCGCGAGCACCAGGTTGATCGCGGTGCGCCCGCCGCGATCGAGCTGCTCGCGGAACACCGCGTTCGCTGTGGCGGTCGCATTGCGCAGCGAGCCCGAGAACACCGCCGGGCGCGCGGTGAGTCCGACGGCCTGCGCGGCCAGAGCGTCGGAGGAGCCGATCGCGTCGACGACCACCACGATGTCGGCCTCCGCGAGGCGCGCGAGCGCCTCGGCGCCCCAGCCGAGTCGGACCTGGTACGTCGATTGCGCGCGAGAATCAGTCATCCCGCCAGTGTACGAGCGGCGCGGCCTCGCGCCGGGCTTCGAGGTCACGGAGCGTCACAGTAACGGTCCCGGCCCTGGTGCGCCGCCGACGACGGCGTAGAATCGCGGACATGGCATATGAAGTCTCGAAATCGGAAGATGAATGGCGCGAGCAGCTCACCGAGGAGCAGTACGCGGTGCTGCGCCAGGCCGGTACCGAGCGCGCGTGGACGGGCGAACTGCTCGACGAGGAGCGGGCGGGGCTCTACACCTGCGCCGCCTGCGGCAATGAGCTGTTCGTGAGCGGCACCAAGTTCGACTCGCACTGCGGCTGGCCGAGCTTCTACGACGCGGTGAACCCCGACGCCGTCGAGCTGCTCGAGGACAACTCGCTCGGCATGGAGCGCACGGAGGTGCGCTGCGCCCGCTGCGGCGGCCACCTCGGACACGTCTTCCCCGACGGATTCGGCACGCCCACCGGCCAGCGCTACTGCATGAACTCGCTGTCGCTGGATTTCAAGCCGGAGGAGTGAGCGGCGGGAGCGCCCTCCCGCCCCTAACTCCACACACTGGGTGCAGCCGCGCGCGTCGACGGCAGGCGACTCGCCCGGCCCCACGCGAGGACGTCCTCGGGAACGCGCAGCTGATCCGGATCCGCCCCGCTCTTCTCGATGACCTCGGACACCGGCACCGTCCCGCCGCTGCGGCGCAGGATCCGCCCGCGAACCACGGCGCGCGCGTAGACCTCGGGGCGCCCCTGCGCATCGGGGCGCACGAAGCGCTGCTCGATGAACACCGCCTGGTCATCGAAACCGAGGATGCGCGACTCGATCCAGAATCGCATCCACGGATTCAGCGACTTGCGGTACGAGATGGTCTGCCCGACGACGACGGGATACCAGCCCTCGCGCTTGAACAGATCGACGACCCCGTTGCGCTGGATCAGGTCGAAGCGGGCGACATCCATGACCGACAGGTACTTGCCGTTGTTCATGTGCCGCAGCACGTCGAGGTCGGTGGGCCAGACCCGGAAGCGGGACCGCGAGACGTCTCCGAAGCCGAGGCGGCGCCCCCGGGGAGCCACGAACCAGAGATGCCAGAGGGTGCGGAAGAGCATGTGCATCTCGGCAGGATAGGGTTGCCCCGTCCCGTCCGCACCCCGTTTGTGGGGGACCTGCAAGTCTTCGCACCCGGAAGCGGTGTAAACTGTATCGGCGCTGCTCTGGCGCTCGAACCCGATAGAACCCGGAGAACACCCGTATGGCAACCTCGAACGACATCAAGAACGGCACCGTGATCAAGGAGAACGGTCAGCTCTGGAGCGTGGTCGAGTTCCAGCACGTGAAGCCGGGCAAGGGCGGCGCCTTCGTGCGCACCAAGCAGAAGAACGTCGTCTCGGGCAAGATCATCGACAAGACCTACAACGCGGGCGCCAAGATCGAGACCGCCAACGTCGACCGCCGCGACTACCAGTACCTCTACCAGGACGGCGCGGACTTCGTCTTCATGGACAAGAGCGATTACGACCAGCTCACCGTGTCGGGCACCGTCGTTGGCGATGCGGCGAAGTTCATGCTCGAGAACCAGGACGTGCAGATCGCGCTGCACGAGGGCGACCCGCTCTACCTCGAGCTCCCCGCCTCGGTCGTGCTCGAGATCACCTACACCGAGCCGGGCCTGCAGGGCGACCGCTCGACCGGCGGCACCAAGTCCGCCACCGTCGAGACCGGCGCCGAGATCCAGGTGCCGCTGTTCCTCGAGACCGGCACGAAGGTCAAGGTCGACACCCGCACGGGCGACTACCTCGGCCGCGTCAACGACTAGTCGCGTTGTCAGCCCGTACCAAGGCGCGCAAGCGCGCCCTCGACATGCTCTTCCAGGCCGATGTGCGCGGCGAGTCGATCATCACGATCGTGAACGCCGAGGCGCAGCGTGCCTCGGGCGAACCGGATCGTGCGGCCTCCTGGCTGTACGCCCGTGAGATCGTGGACGGCGTCACCGACCACCGCGACCAGATCGACGAGCTCATCATGAGCTACGCGCAGGGATGGACGCTGGAGCGCATGCCCAACGTCGACCGCGCTCTGCTCCGCCTCGCCACCTGGGAGATCCTCTTCAACGAGGAGGTCCCCGCGGCCGTCGCGATCGATGAGGCGGTGGAGCTCGCGAAGGAGTACTCCACCGACGACTCCAGCCGTTTCGTCAACGGCGTGCTCGGCCGCATCGCCGACTACGCGCAGGCGTGATCGTTTCGGCTCCCGAGCGCTCCGAGAGGGCCATCGGGTGCCACCCGGCCTGCTAGTATTGAGAGAAATGTGATCCTTTAAGTCCGTCCTGTGAGGCGGGAAAGGAGTACCGGAACTGTGCGTACCCTCCTCTACGCCGATGACATCTCGCGAGCGCTGACTCGTATCTCGCACGAGATCGTCGAGGCGAACAAGGGAACCGGCGACCTGATGCTCGTCGGCATTCCCCGCCGCGGCAGCCTGCTGGCGCATCGCATCGCCGCGATCATCTCGCGCATCGAGGGCGTCGACGTGCCGGTCGGCAGCCTCGATGTCACCATGTACCGAGATGATCTCTCGCGTCAGCCGGCCCGCGCGCCGCAGCCGACCGAGATGCCGGTGGCCGGCATCGACGGCGTCACGGTCGTGCTCGTCGACGACGTGCTCTATTCGGGCCGCACGGTGCGCGCCGCCCTCGATGCGTTGAACGACCACGGACGCCCGCGCGCGGTACGGCTCGCCGCGCTCATCGACCGCGGGCACCGCGAACTGCCGATCCGCGCCGACTACATCGGCAAGAATCTGCCCAGTTCCAAGCACGAGCGCATCTCGTTGCGGCTCGAGGAGCTCGACGGCATCGACGAGGTCGCGATCGGCGGCATCGATGAGGGGGTCCGCTCGTGAGGCATCTGCTCGATACGCGCACGCTGAGCCGTGACGACGCGATCCTCATCCTCGACACCGCCGAGGAGATGGACGCGGCCCAGCAGCGCGAGGTGAAGAAGCTGCCCGCGCTGCGGGGCAAGACCGTGGTCAACCTCTTCTACGAGGATTCGACCCGCACCCGCATCTCGTTCGAGGCGGCCGCGAAGCGCCTCAGCGCCGACGTGATCAACTTCAGCGCCAAGGGTTCGTCGGTGAGCAAGGGCGAGTCGCTGAAGGACACCGCGCAGACCCTGCAGGCGATCGGCGCCGACGGCGTGGTGATCCGGCACCCCGCATCGGGCGCCCCGGACCGCCTGGCCCGCAGCGGGTGGATCGACGCCGGTGTGCTCAACGCGGGCGACGGTACGCACGAGCACCCCACGCAGGCCCTGCTCGACGCGTTCACCATGCGTCGGCGCCTCTTCGGCGACGCGAGTCGCGGCCGAGACCTCGACGGTGTCTCCGTGGTCATCGTCGGCGACATTGCCCACTCGCGCGTCGCCCGCTCGAACCTGTGGCTGCTGAACGCGCTCGGCGCGCAGGTGAGCTTCGTCGCCCCCGAGACCCTGCTGCCCTACGGCGCGCGGGAGTGGCCGGTGAAGCTGCACCACTCGCTCGACACGGCGCTGCGCGAGGAGCAGCCCGACGTGGTCATGCTGCTGCGCATCCAGACCGAGCGCATGCACGCCGCTTTCTTCCCGAACGAGCGCGAGTACGCGCGCAACTGGGGACTCGACGACGCCCGCCTCGCCGGGCTCACCGAGCGTGCGATCGTGATGCACCCCGGCCCCATGAACCGCGGCCTCGAGATCTCGTCGCGCGCTGCCGACTCCGATCGCTCGACCGTGCTCGAGCAGGTCGCGAACGGCGTATCGGTGCGCATGGCGGCCCTGTACCTGTTGTTGAGCGGATCCGAACGGAGCACCCATGAGTAACCCCGACATCCTGATCCGCGGCGCTCGCCTCGCGGCCGATCTCACGGAGCGCGGCGGCGACCTCCTCGCTGCGGAGCCCGTGGATCTGCGGATCTCCGGCGGCCGCATCAGCGAGCGCGCGACACAGGGCGGCCTCGCGCCGCGCGACGGCGAGCGGATCATCGACGCCGACGGCCTCGTCGCACTGACCGGCTTCGTCGACCTGCACACCCACCTGCGCGAGCCGGGGTTCGAGCAGTCGGAGACGGTGCTGACCGGAACGCGGGCGGCCGCGGCGGGCGGTTTCACGAGCGTCTTCGCGATGGCCAACACCATGCCGGTGCAGGACACCGCGGGCGTGGTCGAGCAGGTGCAGTCGCTCGGTGACGCCGCGGGGTACGCGACGGTGCGTCCCATCGGAGCGGTCACCGAGGATCTCGCGGGGGAGCGCCTCAGCGAGATCGGAGCCATGGCGCAGTCGCGCGCCGCGGTGCGTGTGTTCTCCGACGACGGGAAGTGCGTGCATGATCCGCTGCTCATGCGGCGCGCCCTGGAGTACGTGAAGACCTTCGACGGCGTGATCGCGCAGCACGCGCAGGATCCGCGTCTCACCGAGGGCGCGCAGATGAACGAGGGTGCCCTGTCGAGCGAGCTCGGCCTCAAGGGCTGGCCCGCGGTCGCCGAGGAGTCGATCATCGCCCGCGACGTGCTGCTGGCCGAGCACATCGGTGCTCGCCTGCACATCTGCCACCTGTCGACCGCGGGCTCGGTCGAGGTCGTGCGCTGGGCGAAGGCCCGCGGCGTCCAGGTCACGGCCGAGGTCTGCCCGCACCACCTCATCCTCACCGAGGAGCTCGTGCGCAGCTACGACCCGCGCTACAAGGTCAACCCGCCGCTGCGCCGCGAGGAGGATGTGCGCGCGCTGCGCGCGGCCGTCGCGGAGGGCGTCATCGACATCATCGCCACCGACCACGCGCCGCACCCGATCGAGGCCAAGGAGTGCGAGTGGGACGTCGCCGCCTTCGGCATGGTGGGCCTGGAGTCGGCGCTGCCGATCGCGCTGCTGACCCTCGTGAACGAGGGCCACGCCAGCTGGGCCGAGATCGAGACGCTGCTCTCGCGCAAACCCGCCGAGATCGGGCGCCTCGAGGGGCACCCGGCCGCGCTCGCCGAGGGCGAGAACGCCGACCTCGTGCTCGTCGACCCGAGTGGCGCGAGCGAGTTCGAGCTGTCGAGCCTGCAGGGCCTCAGCGTGAACTCGCCCTACCTGGGCATGGCGCTGCCCGGCCGCGTCGCCTACACGGTGCGCCGCGGCTACCTGACGCTCGACGACGGCGAGCTGGTCGACGCGCCGAGCGTCGCCGCTGCCGCGGATCAGGCTCGGGAGGGCGCCCGATGAGCGCCTACTCGCTCGCGATGCTCTTCGGCGCCGTCGGCGTGCTCGTGCTCATCGCGATGTGGTTCGCCTGGCGTGCCCGCGGCGAGCGTGATGCCACGGTGACCGCTTCGTCGCGGGAGCCGGGCGGCGAGGTGATCGACCGCTTCCCGCGCGCGGCATACGTCTCGACGACGGCGGAGGAGGCTCCCCTCGAGCGGATCGCCCTGCCCGGTCTGCGATACAAGGGCTACTCCGATCTCACCGTGCGCCGCGACGGCGTCACCATCGAGGTCACGGGCGAGCGGCCCGTGCACATCGCAGCGGATCGCGTGCTCGGCGTCGACACGACCGGGATGCGGATCGGCAAGGCCGTCGAGCAGGGCGGGCTCTCGCTGCTCGTCTGGCGGGCCGAGCGGGTGCACGACGGCGAGACCCCCGGTGATAGCGCCGGGAGCGGCCGCGTCCTCGAATCCAGCTTCCGCTTTGCGGACCCTACCGAGCAGCGGCGCTTCGCAGAGGCGATCTCCGCGCTCCGCGAGAACAAGATCCAGCACCAGGCGTGAGTGTCAGAGGTGCCCGAGACAATGAACAGACCGCACACGACCCAGGAGGACTCGTGACCACGAATTCGATCGAAACCGGAGTGACCGTTCCACCGGCCTCCGCACGCCCCGAGGGCGGCGCGGTGCTCGTGCTGGAGGATGGCACGCGCTATTCCGGACGCGCCTACGGCGCCACCGGCCGCACACTCGGCGAGGTCGTCTTCTCGACCGGCATGACGGGTTACCAGGAGACGCTCACCGATCCCTCATACGCGGGTCAGATCGTGCTCATGACCGCCCCGCACATCGGCAACACCGGCGCGAACGACACCGACATGGAGTCCCGCAAGATCTGGGTGTCTGGCTTCGTGGTGCGCGACCCCGCGCGCCGCGTCTCGAACTTCCGCGCCGAGCGCTCGCTCGACGAGGACCTGGTGAATGACGGCGTCGTGGGTGTCTCGGGCATCGATACCCGCGCCGTCACGAGGCACATCCGCTCCGCGGGGGCCATGCGCGCCGGTATCTTCTCCGGCTCCGACCTGGGCCTCTCCGACGCCGAGCAGCTCGCGCTTGTGCGCGAGCAGGCCGAGATGGCCGGGCGCAACCTGTCGGACGAGGTGTCGACCGCCGTCCGCTACGACGTGCCCGCAGCGGACGGCGTGGAGCGCGTGGGCTCGATCGCGGTGCTCGATCTCGGCATCAAGCGCGCCACCGTGCAGTACCTCTCGGAGCACGGCTTCGACGTGATCGTGCTGCCTGCCTCGACCTCGCTCGATGAGGTGCGCGCCATCGCCCCTGACGCGCTGTTCTACTCGAACGGTCCGGGCGACCCCGCCGCCTCCGGCGAGCAGGTCGTACTGCTGCGCGAGCTGCTGCGCGACGGCATGCCGTACTTCGGCATCTGCTTCGGCAACCAGCTGCTCGGCCGGGCGCTCGGCTTCGGCACCTACAAGCTGCCCTTCGGCCACCGCGGCATCAACCAGCCCGTGCTCGACAAGCGCACCGGCCGCGTCGAGATCACCGCCCAGAACCACGGCTTCGCCGTCGACGCGCCCATCGAGGGCGTGCTCGACGCTCCCGAGGGCTTCGGCCGCGTGCAGGTGAGCCACTACAGCCTCAACGACCAGGTCGTCGAGGGGCTCGAGTGCCTCGACATCCCCGCGTTCTCGGTGCAGTACCACCCCGAGGCCGCGGCAGGCCCGCACGACGCGTTCTACCTCTTCGATCGATTCCGTCAGCTCGTCAAGGACCGCGCCTCGACTTCGACCAGCTCAGTCAGCGGCGCGGAGGAGACCCACTAATGCCCAAGCGTTCAGACATCAACTCCGTCCTCGTCATCGGCTCCGGCCCGATCGTGATCGGCCAGGCCTGCGAGTTCGACTACTCCGGCACCCAGGCCTGCCGCGTGCTGCGCGAGGAGGGCGTGCGGGTGATCCTCGTCAACTCGAACCCGGCGACGATCATGACCGACCCCGACTTCGCAGATGCGACCTACGTCGAGCCGATCACCCCCGAGGTGATCGAGTCGATCATCGTCAAGGAGAAGCCCGACGCGATCCTGCCGACGCTCGGCGGCCAGACCGCGCTCAACGCCGCGATCTCACTGCACGAGCTCGGCATCCTCGAGAAGCACGGCGTCGAGCTCATCGGCGCGAAGGTCGATGCGATCCAGCGCGGCGAGGACCGCCAGATCTTCAAGGAGCTGGTGATCGAGTCGGGCGCCGACGTGGCGCGCTCGCACATCGCCCACACGCTCGAAGAGGCCAAGGAGTTCGCGAAGGATCTCGGCTACCCCCTCGTGGTGCGCCCCTCCTTCACGATGGGCGGTCTCGGCTCCGGCTTCGCCTACACCGAGGAGGACCTGGTGCGGATCGCGGGCGACGGTCTGCACTACAGCCCCACCAGCGAGGTGCTGCTCGAGGAGTCGATCCTCGGGTGGAAGGAGTACGAGCTCGAGCTCATGCGCGACACCGCCGACAACACGGTCGTGGTCTGCTCGATCGAGAACGTCGACGCGGTGGGCGTGCACACCGGTGACTCCATCACCGTGGCCCCCGCGCTCACCCTCACCGACCGCGAGTTCCAGAAGCTGCGCGACATCGGCATCGACATCATCCGGCGCGTCGGCGTCGACACCGGCGGCTGCAACATCCAGTACGCGGTCGACCCCGAGACCGGGCGCGTCATCGTCATCGAGATGAACCCCCGCGTGTCGCGCTCCTCGGCGCTCGCCTCGAAGGCGACCGGCTTCCCGATCGCGAAGATCGCCGCCAAGCTCGCCCTGGGCTACCGCCTCGACGAGATCCCGAACGACATCACGCAGAAGACGCCCGCGAGCTTCGAGCCCACGATCGACTACGTCGTGGTGAAGGCGCCCCGCTTCGCGTTCGAGAAGTTCCCTGCCGCCGACGACACCCTCACCACGACCATGAAGTCGGTCGGCGAGGCGATGGCGATCGGCCGCAACTTCACGACGGCGCTGCAGAAGTCGCTGCGCTCGCTCGAGAAGCGCGGCACCTCCTTCCACTGGGGCGAGGAGACGCGTCCCGTCTCGGAGATCCTCGAGACCATCAAGCGCCCCACCGACGGCCGCATCGTCGACGTGCAGCAGGCGCTGCGCCTCGGCGCGACGATCGAGCAGGTCTTCGAGGCCACCTCGATCGACCCCTGGTTCCTCGACCAGATCGCGCTGATCAACGAGGTCGCGGAGGTCGTGAAGGAGGCGCCGCAGCTCACGCTCGACGTGCTGCGCGAGGCGAAGGACCACGGCTTCAGCGACGCGCAGATCGCCGCCATCCGCGGGGTGAGCGAGAGCGAGATCCGCGGGCTCCGCCACGGCCTCGGCCTGCGTCCGGTCTACAAGACCGTCGACACCTGCGCGGGCGAGTTCCCGGCGCTCACGCCCTACCACTACTCGTCGTACGACCTCGAGACCGAGGTCGCGGCCTCCGAGCGCAAGAAGGTCGTGATCCTCGGCTCCGGCCCCAACCGCATCGGTCAGGGCGTCGAGTTCGACTACTCGTGCGTGCACGCCTCCTTCGCGCTGAGCGAGGCCGGTTACGAGACGATCATGATCAACTGCAACCCCGAGACGGTCTCTACCGACTACGACACGAGCGACCGTCTCTACTTCGAGCCGCTCACCCTCGAGGACGTGCTCGAGGTCATCCACGCCGAGCAGGCATCGGGCGAGCTCCTGGGCGTCGTGGTGCAGCTCGGCGGCCAGACCGCGCTCGGTCTCGCGCAGCCGCTCAAGGACGCCGGGATCCCGATCCTCGGCACCACTCCCGAGGCCATCGACCTCGCCGAGGAGCGCGGCGCGTTCTCGGGCATCCTCGAGCGGGCCGGCCTGCTCGCCCCGCGCAACGGCACCGCGATCGACGAGGAGGGCGCGATCCGCGTCGCCGAGGAGATCGGCTACCCGGTGCTCGTGCGCCCCTCCTTCGTGCTCGGCGGGCGGGGCATGGAGATCGTCTACGACACCGCCTCGCTGCGCGGCTACTTCGAGCGCATCGAGGGTCACGCCCTCGTCGGCCCCGGCCACCCGCTGCTCGTCGACCGCTTCCTCGACGACGCGATCGAGATCGACGTCGATGCCCTCTACGACGGCGAGCAGCTGTACGTGGGCGGCGTGATGGAGCACATCGAGGAGGCGGGCGTGCACTCGGGCGACTCCAGCTGCACGCTGCCGCCCGTCACGCTCGGCCACGACCAGATCGCCCGGGTGCGCGAGGCGACGCTCGGCATCGCCGAGGGCATCGGTGTCCGGGGCCTGCTCAACGTGCAGTTCGCGATCGGGCAGGGTGTGCTGTACGTACTCGAGGCGAATCCGCGCGCCTCGCGCACGGTGCCGTTCGTGTCGAAGGCGCTCGGCATCCCGCTCGCGAAGGCCGCATCGCGCATCATGGCCGGCGAGACGATCCAGCAGCTGATCGACTCCGGCTTCCTGCCCGAGCGCGACGGCTCGCGCGCCCCCATCGACGCGCCGATCGCGGTCAAGGAGGCGGTGCTGCCGTTCAAGCGCTTCCGCACGAACGACGGCCTCGTCGTCGATTCGCTGCTCGGCCCCGAGATGCGCTCGACGGGCGAGGTCATGGGCATGGACCGCGATTTCCCGACCGCGTTCGCGAAGAGCCAGTCTGCGGCGGGCAGCGAGCTGCCGACCTCGGGCACGGTGTTCCTGTCGGTGGCGGATCGCGACAAGCGCTCCGTGGTGCTGCCCGCGCTGCGGCTGCAGGAGCTGGGCTACCGGATCCTCGCGACCCAGGGCACGCAGGTCGTGCTCGCCCGCAACGGCATCTCCTCCGAGGTAGCGCGCAAGCACAGCGCCCACGCCGAGGGCGACACCATCGTCGACCTCATCAACCGCGGCGAGATCGACATGATCATCAACACGCCGTCCGGCAGCTCGGCGCGCGCCGACGGCTACGAGATCCGCGCCGCGGCCGTCGCCGCCGACAAGCCGATCTTCACCACCGTGTCTGAGCTCTCGGCCGCGGTCGGTGCGATCTCCGCCCAGAAGGTCGGCTTCGACGTGAAGTCGCTGCAGGAGTACCAGGCGGACCGCAACGCCGCCCTCGCCGAGGCGGCAGCGGCGCGATGAGCGGCATCTCCTTCGGTGCCAGGCTCGCGGCGGAGTTCGCCGCGGGCCGGCACCTGTGCGCCGGCATCGACCCCCACGCGCCGCTGCTCGCGGACTGGGGGCTCGGTGACGACGCGGCGGGCGCCGAGCGGATGGGCCGGGAGGTCGTCGCGGCGGCCGCGGGCGTCGCGGCCTGCGTGAAACCGCAGATCGCGTTCTTCGAGCGGTTCGGTGCCGCGGGGTATGCGGCGCTCGAGCGCGTGCTCGCCGACGCGCGCGAGGCCGAGCTGCTCGTGGTGGCAGATGTGAAGCGGGGCGACATCGGGTCGAGCTTCGGCGCGTACGCCGATGCCTGGCTCTCGCCCGGATCCCCGCTCGAGGCCGATGCGATGACCGCTGCAGCGTATCAGGGCTTCGACAGCCTCTCGGGGGCGCTCACCCACGTGCGCGAGAACGGCAAGGGGCTTTTCGTGCTCGCGGCCACCTCCAACCCCGAAGCGCGCGAGGTGCAGCGCGCGGCGCGCGCCGACGGCCGCACTGTGGCCAGCGCGATGATCGACGACGCGCAGGCGTTCAATACCGAGTTCTCGCCGGATGGGGTGGGATCCGTGGGCGTCGTGCTGGGCGCGACGCTCGACCTCGCCGATTTCGGCATCGATACCGCGCGGCCCGCGGCCGGACCCGCGCTGCCCGTGCTCGCACCCGGCTTCGGCCACCAGGGGGCGCGCATCGAGCAGGCCGCCGAGATCTTCGGCGGCATCGGTCACGCCCTCCTCGCGAACGAGTCGCGCAGCATCCTCGCGGGCGGAGTCGACGGCCTCTCCGAACGCGTGCGTCAGCGCGCAGAAGCGATCGCCTCTGCGCTCGCGGGTTCGCACGGTTAGGCTTGTCCGGGGGAGAGGAAGCAGGATCATGAGCACGAACGGGAACTCGCAGGGGCGCACCATGCCCGAGGTCGACCGGGTGGCCGCCAACCGCGCAGCCATCGCGGCTCGAAGAGCGCGCGCCGAGCTCAAGCGCAGACTCCGCAGCGGGGAGGTCTCCCCGCTGCGCGTGCTCGAGCACTCCCGAGCTCCCGGCAGCACGGAGGCCTCACTGCGGATCACCGACTTCCTGCTCTCGTTCCCCGCGATAGGCGCGGTAAAGGCCGATCGTGCACGCGAGGATCTCGGGATCTCGGAGCGCAAGCGCCTCGGCGGCCTCGGAGCGCTGCAGCGCGAGCGCCTCGAGCGTTTCGTACGCGAACGCACGGGCGTCTCCTCAGAGCGTCCGCCGCTCACGGTGCTCGCCGGTCCGACCGCGGTCGGCAAGGGTACGGTCGCCACCTACATTCGCGAGCACTACCCCGAGGTGCGGCTCTCGGTCTCCGCCACGACCCGCGCCCCGCGCCCCGGCGAGGAGCACGGTAGGCACTACTTCTTCGTCGACGACGAGGGCTTCGACCGGATGCTCGCTTCCGACGAGCTGCTCGAGTGGGCGACCGTACACAACAAGCATCGCTACGGCACCCCGCGCGGGCCGGTGCTCGAGGCGTCCGAGCGCGGCGAGCTCATGCTGCTCGAGATCGACCTGCAGGGGGCTCGCCAGGTGCGCGCCAGCATGCCCGAGGCGCGACTGGTCTTCCTCGCACCGCCGAGCTGGGAGGAACTCGTGGACCGCCTCGTAGGAAGGGGTACGGAGAACGAGGAGGAGCGCGCCCGCCGTCTCGAGACCGCGAAGGTGGAGCTGGCCGCTGCCGAGGAATTCGATGAGATCATCGTGAACGATGAGGTGCCGCGAGCCGCCGCGAGGCTTGTCGAACTCATGCGCGGCGAGGCGTAGTGCAGCTGCTCGAAGCGATCGACGAGGTCGCCTCACTCGATCCCAAGCAGTTCTTCGGCATCCCGCTCGCGCTGATCGGCGCGGCGCTGCTCGCCTTCGGTGCGCAGTACCAGTCGCGCGGCCTCAACAAGGTCGAGCGCATCGTCGGTGCGAGCGCCGGCTCGGGACTGTCGCTGCGCCACGTGCTCGGGCTGGTCAGGCGCCCCTCCTGGGTCACGGGCACCCTGCTGCTCGGACTCGCCGTCGCCTTCCAGATCGGCTCGCTCGCGCTCTCTCCGATCATCATCGTGCAGCCGATCGGCGTAGTCGGCCTCGTGATCACCTCGATCCTCAACTCGCGCATGAGCGGTGTGCGGCTCGGCAAGCGGGTACGACTCTCGGTCGCCCTCGCCGTGCTCGGGATCGTCGTCTTCGTGAGCATCGCCGCGTTCACGGCGACCGACCGCCCGGTGACCGACGCGAAGCTCACCACGATCCTCATCACCTTCGCCGTGGTGCTCGCGCTTGCGCTGTCCTCCTTCGTGCTGCTGCGACACCATCGGGTGGCGCTGCTCTACATCGTGGGCGCCGGCGTGCTCTACGGCTTCGTCGCGACCTTCGCGAAGGCCGTGATCGGGCGACTGCAGCAGGGGGAGTTCGAGACTCTCACCTGGCTGTGCGTCGCTGCGCTCGTCGTCGGCGCGCTCCTCGGCATGGTGTTCGTGCAGAACGCCTACTCCTCAGGCCCTCCCGATCTCGTCGTCGCGGGACTCACCGTGATCGATCCGATCGTGGCCGTGCTCATCGGCATCATCGTGCTGCACGAGGCCGCGAATGCCCCCGTCTGGGCGTCGCTCGTCTTCGTTGGCTCGGGAGCGATGGCGGTGGTGGGTGTGATCGGCCTCGCCAAGTTCCACCCGCAATCGGGGCATTCCGCGCTCGACGGGGCTCCGGAGCGCGCCGAAGACACCGACGCCGAGAACACCGGCACCCGCTAGCAAACCCGCGCTCACACCGAGTTCCGCACGGTGAAAGCCCCCAGTCGATACCTCGGGGACACTTGGGTGATTCCTAATACTTGACAAAATTAGGTTCGCCTAACCATCATGTGATGTGGCGCGGGCAGACCGCGCCTCGGGCGCTCGCCCGATCGTCATCCGGAAGGAAACGCTCTTGCGCGTCTCACGACTCCTCAGCGGCGCAGCCGCGATCTCGCTCACCGCCGCACTCGCCGCCTGTTCCTCGGGAGGGGCCGAGCAAGGCGGGGGCCCGTCCTCGAGCGAGGGGTTCCCGATCGAGATCGAGCACGTCTACGGCACCACTACCATCACGGAGAAGCCCGAGCGCGTCGCCACGGTCGCCTGGGCGAATCACGAGGTGCCGCTCGCACTCGGAGTGGTGCCCGTGGGCATGAGCAAGGCCACCTGGGGCGATGACGACGGCGACGGCGTCCTGCCCTGGGTGGAGGACAAGCTCGAAGAACTGGACGCCGAGGCGCCCGTGCTCTTCGACGAAACGGACGGCATCGACTTCGAGGCCGTTGCCGACACCGAGCCCGATGTGATCCTCGCCGCCTACTCCGGCCTTACGGAGGAGGAGTACGACACGCTCTCGAAGATCGCTCCCGTGGTCGCCTACCCGGACACGCCGTGGGGCACCTCGCTCGACGATATGATCGAGCTCGACGCGACCGCCATGGGCCTGCAGCAGGAGGGCGAGGCCCTCATCGACGATCTCCACTCGCAGGTCGAGGCCTCGCTCGCCGCCCACCCCGGGCTCGACGGCAAGAAGGTGCTCTTCGCCTACCTCAACCCCTCCGACCTCTCCAAGATCGGCTTCTACACGGTGCACGACACCCGCCCGGGCTTCCTCGCCGACCTCGGGCTCCCGCAGCCGGAGATCGTCGAGGACGAGAGCGCGAAGACCGACGAGTTCTACGTCGAGCTCAGCTCGGACGTTGCGGACCGTTTCGCCGACGTGGACGTGTTCGTCACCTACGGCGATGCCGAGGGCGAGTTCGTGAAGCAGCTGCAGGCGGATCCGCTGCTCTCGAAGATCCCGGCGATCGAGGAGGGCCGGATCGCGATTCTCGAGGACGCCACACCGCTCGCGGCGTCGGCCAACCCCTCGCCGCTCTCGATCGGCTGGGGCATCGACGACTACTTCTCGCTGCTCGCCGACGCGGCAGCGGGGCAGCGCGCGGAGTGAGCCCGACGACGGCCACTCGCACCGCGGCCCCGACCGCACCGGCGCTCGTCGGGATCCTGCGCCGGGGCACGGCCCGGCGCAGCGCGTGGATGCTCCTGCTCGTCGCGCTCGTGGTGCTGCTCGGGGCGGCCTCGGTCGCGATCGGCGCCCGCGACGTCAGTGCAGGCGACATCCTGGGAGCGCTGCAGGGCTCGTCGGACACGGTCGGTGAGAGCGCAGTGCTGAAGCGGCTGCCGCGCACCGTGCTCGCGGCGCTCGTGGGGGCGGCCCTCGCCGTCGCGGGCACCGCGATGCAGGCCGTGACCCGCAACCCGCTCGCCGAGCCCGGCATCATGGGCGTGTCGAGCGGGGCCGCGCTCGCCGTGGTGGCGAGCATCAGCTTTCTCGGCATGCACCGACCGTTCGCCCTCATGGGCGTGGCCATCGGGGGCGCGACGCTCGCCGCGCTCTTCGTGTACACTGTCGGTTCCCTCGGCAGCGGCGGCGCCACCCCGTACAAGCTCGCGCTCGCCGGCGCCGCGAGCGCCGCGGCATTCATCTCCCTCACGAACGCGATCATGCTGCCCCGCGTCGATCTGCTGCGCACCTTCCAGTTCTGGCGCGTCGGCAGCGTCGGCGGCGCGAGCTGGGAGAGTATCGCGGTGGCACTGCCCTTCTTCGCGATCGGAGCGCTCATCTGCGCGTGGACGGCGCGAGGCATGAACTCCCTCGCGCTCGGCGACTCCCTCGCGACCGGCCTGGGGGAGCACGTGCTGCGCACCCGCGCGCTCGCGGCATGCGGCGCGGTGGTGCTCTGCGGGGCCGCGACCGCCGTGGCCGGCCCGATCGGCTTCGTCGGCCTCCTCGTGCCGCACCTGTGCCGCAGCGTCATGGGGCCGGATCACCGCTGGCTGATCCCGTGCTCGGCCCTCGCGGGCGCGGCGCTGCTGCTCGCGGCCGATGTCGTCGGCCGGGTGCTCGCGCGCCCCGAGGAGCTCGAGGTCGGTGTGGTCACCGCGTTCCTCGGCGCCCCCTTCCTCATCTGGATCGTCCGTCGCCAGCGGGTGAGGGAGCTGTGAGCACCGCACTGATCGCTGCGGGTCGGCACCGCCGGTCCCGCCGCC
Organism: Leucobacter holotrichiae; assembly: GCF_055791005.1. Lineage (NCBI taxonomy): Bacteria > Bacillati > Actinomycetota > Actinomycetes > Micrococcales > Microbacteriaceae > Leucobacter > Leucobacter holotrichiae. The sequence continues at coordinate 255,564 of NZ_JBVUAC010000001.1, read as the reverse complement.
GCTGGACGGCCGTGGCGGCGCTGGCCGGCTCGGTGCTGATCGCGTTCGCCGTGATGCTCATGGTGGGCCGCACCTTCTACGGCCTCGACGAGGTGATTCCTGCGGTGCTCGGCGACCCCGTGCCCGGAGCCGCCTTCGCGGTGGGCGAGCTGCGTCTGCCGCGCGCGACGCTCGCCGTGCTCACGGGATTCGCGTTCGGGATCGCGGGGGCCACCTTCCAGACGATGCTCGGCAACCCGCTCGCGTCGCCCGACATCCTCGGCATCAGTTCCGGGGCCGGCGCGGCCGCGGTGTTCGGGATCGTCGTGCTCGGCCTGAACGAGTCGGCGACCTCGATCTTCGCGCTCGCCGGCGCGATGGCGACCGCCGCCGCGATCTTCCTGCTCTCGAATCGCGGCGGCTTCGCGGGAACGCGGTTCATCCTGATCGGGATCGGCCTCGCCTCGATGCTGCAGAGCATCACCTCGTACATGCTCGCCCGGGCGGCCGAGTGGGATATCCAGCGCGCCATGCAGTGGCTGACCGGCAGTCTGACGGGCGCGGGTTGGGAGCAGCTGCTGCCGCTCGCGATCGCGAGCGGCGTGCTGGTGCCGGTGCTGCTCATCGGCAGCCGTTCGCTCGAGCTGCTGAGATTCGGATCGGACGCGGCGACGGCGCTGGGCGTCTCAGTGGGACGCACCCGGCTGGTGCTCATCGTGGCCGCAGTAGCCCTGCTCGCCTTCGCGACGGCGGCAAGCGGCCCCGTGATGTTCGTCGCGTTCATGGCCGGGCCGATCGCCGCGCGGCTCGCCGGGCCGGGATCCTCGATCCTCCTGCCGGCCGGCCTCACCGGCGCACTGCTCGTGCTGCTCGCCGACCTGGTCGGCCAGAACCTGCTCGGCGAGCGCTACCCCGTCGGGGTCGTCACGGGCGTGCTGGGCGCGCCCTACCTGATCCTTCTCCTCATCCGCATGAACCGCACAGGACACGCATCATGATCGCTTCACCCCACCAGCTCACGGCCGAGCGCCTGAGCGTCGCTTACGGCGACCGCCGAGTCCTCGACGGCCTCGACCTGGAGTTCGAGCCCGGCAGCATCACCGCGATCGTCGGGCCGAACGGCTGCGGCAAGTCGACGCTGCTGCGCAGCTGCGCGCGCCTCCTCAAGCCGCTCGAGGGCGCGGTACTGCTCGACGGCAGCGCCATCCATACGCGGTCGACGAGGGAACTCGCGCGCGTGCTGGGGCTCCTGCCGCAGAACCCCATCGCTCCGGAGGGGATCACGGTGGCCGACCTCGTCGGCCGGGGCCGGCACCCGCATCAGCACGCGATGGCCCGGTGGAGCGCCCGCGACTACGAGGTGGTCGCAGAGTCGCTCGAGGCCACCGGCACGAGCGAGCTCGCCGATCGCGCGGTCGACGAGCTCTCGGGCGGGCAGCGGCAGCGAGTGTGGATCGCGATGGCGCTGGCGCAGGAGACCGAGGTGCTGCTGCTCGACGAGCCGACCACCTATCTCGACGTCACCCATCAGCTCGAGGTGCTCGACCTGGTCCGCGAACTGGGTCGTGAGCGCGGCACCACCGTCGTGATGGTGCTCCACGACCTCAACCTCGCCGCGCGCTACGCGGACGTGCTCGTCGCGATGCGCGACGGGGCCGTGCGAGCCGCCGGGCCCCCGGCGCGGGTGCTCGAGCCGCCGGTCGTGCGCGACGTCTTCGCGCTCGACTGCCAGGTGATCGCGGATCCCGTCAGCGGCACCCCACTCGTCATCCCGATCGGAAGGCATCATGTCGACAACGCAGTGTGAGCAGCAGACCGAGCAGACGCCCTTCACGGTGGTGCGTGCACAGGCCGAGGAGGTGGTGCGGATCTCGCCGAGCTTCATCCGGGTGACGTTCGCGGGCGACGAGTTGCGCGGCGCGGGCAATCCGCATCGCACGCTCGACCAGCGCATCAAACTGATCTTCCCGCCCGCCTCGGGGCAGCTCCCTCGCCTCACCGACGATGCCGACTGGTACGCGGCGTGGCTCGCCGTGCCCGAGGAGTCCCGCGGTTCGATGCGGACCTACTCGATCCGGGACCTGCGCGTCGGCGATGACGGCGAAACGCGGCTCGTGGTCGACTTCGTGCTGCACCTCGAGCCCGGCGCGACGGGGCCGGCCTCGCTCTGGGCGAGCGCCGCGCGCGTCGGCGATGAGTTGCTCGTCGTCGCGCCCCGTCGGGGCCGTCTCGACGGCGGCGGGATCGAGTTCGCGCCCGGGGACGCGGCCAACATGCTGCTCGCGGGCGACGAAACCGCGGCTCCGGCGATCGCGAGGATCCTCGAGGAGCTTCCCTCCGACGCGCGCGGCATCGCCTTCATCGAGGTGCCCCTGCGCGAGGATCGGCTCGCGATCGACGCACCCTCGGGCTTCGAAGTGCGGTGGCTGCCGCGGGGAGGCGCCCTGCACGGCGCCTCGCTGATCCCCGAGGTGCTCGCGCACCTGGAAGAGCACGGCCGGGGCGCGATCCGGCCGGACGACCGCGGAGGGGACACCGGACCGGTCACGGCGGAGATCGGCGTGGAGCAGTTGCTCTGGGAGACCCCGCAGTACTCGGGCTCCGGCGAGGCGATCGAGGCCGGGACCGACCACCACGAGCGCTACTACTGGATCGCGGGGGAGAGCGGCGTGGTGACGACTCTGCGGCGCCACCTCGTGCGCGAGCTCGGGATCGCCCGCTCCCAGGTCGCGTTCATGGGCTACTGGCGCCGCGGCGTCGCGATGAAGGGCTGAGCCCCGCGTCCCGGACGGAACGCGGACACCGTCCCCTCGCCCGGGATCCAGAAGCGCCAGGGAAAGGCATCGCCGCCGGCCTCGCCGGCCACCCCCACGCGCGGCCCGCTCGCGATCTCATCGGGCTCAGCAGCCGGGGTCTCGAGCGCGAACGGCGCGGCGAAGAGGTCGAGCCCGTCGTGCGTCTCGCGAGCGATCCCGAGCGCCGCCGCGACGTTCCCCGGGCCTCGCGCCAGCATGCGCTCGGGCACCGGGGCCCCGCCTCGTTTCGCAGCGCGTCGCCGCTGCGCGATCGCGTGACCCGCTACGACCTCGCCGGCCCGGATCAGCACCCCGGAAGCGGTGCCCTCGGGCGAGCACACGAGGTTCAGCGCGAAGTGCATGCCGTAGCTGAAGTAGACGTAGGCGTGGCCGGGCGGCCCGAACATCGATGCGTTGCGCGCGGTGCGGCGATCCTTCGAGTGCGAACCGGGGTCGTACGGCCCGGGGGTGCCGACGCCGTGGTAGGCCTCGACCTCGGTCACGCGGATCGTCACCGTGCCGATCCCGCCCGTACCGTCATCGCCGGTCACGCTCAGCGCGGTGCCGAGCAGCCGCGGGGCGACCTCGAGGGCGGGGGAGAGGAAGAGCTCACGATCCATCCCTCCATCTTCTCGCAGGCGTCGTACCGTACCCTGGAGGCAGCGCCCCGACACGCGCGAGGGGGCGCCGAGGAGGTCGATCGTGAGTCAGCAACCCGTCGTCTACGCCGCCGCGGGCAACCGCCGCCTCCCGTGGTGGCCGCTGCTCCTGGCCGGAGCGCTCGTCGCCGCTGTCGGCGTCGGATTCCTGGTCTGGCCCTTCTTCGCGGCGAGCTGGTTGCTGGTGGTGCTCTTCGGATCCGCGCTCATCGCGAATGGACTCGCGCTGCTCACGCGGGCCGGCGGCTCATCCGCGGCCCTCGTCGGCGGAATCGTACTGATCGGAGCGGGCGTGCTCGCGATCGTCTTCTCCGATTTCACGGTCAGCGCGATCGTGGCGTTCGTGGGCGTCGGCCTCGTGGTCTTCGGCGTGCTGTGGATCGCGATCGGAGCCAGGTTCGCCGGCCGCAGCCCGGCCCTGCTCGTGCCGGGAGTGCTCGTGCTCGTCGGCGGGATCGTCGCCCTCGCCTGGCCGGGGCTCGCCCTCGCCGTCGTGGCCGTGATCGGAGGGATCTGCCTCGTGCTGCTGGGCTCGCTCATCATCTGGACCGCGAACCGGCTGCGCCGCACCCGGCCCTCTGCGACCACCATCGTCATGTGAGGAGCACGGCGAATGCCGCGCGCCCGACCCTGGACCCGGCGGTGAGGCCCGATATAGTTGACGCTGTTCACCCCCGATCACGAGGTCGCCACATGCCAAGCACCACCCGCGGTTCGCAGAAAGCGCGCGATACGCTCGACTTCCTGCGCGGCAGGATATCGAGCGGGGAGTGGCCCGTCGGCGATCTGATCCCGAAGGAGCCCGAGCTCGTCGAGCTCATCGGGGTGGGCCGCTCCACCGTGCGCGAGGCCGTGCGATCTCTCGCTGCATTCGGCATGCTCGAGACCGTTCCCGGCGTGGGCACCTTCGTGCGATCCCGCACGCCCGTCAGCTCCATCCTCTCGGAGTTCCTCGCCGATCACGACCTCGAGGAGGTGCTCGTCTACCGGCGATCGCTCGAGATCGAGGCCGCGCAGCACGCGGCCGTGCACCGCACCGAGGAGCAGCTCGCCCAGTTGCGGGAGGCGCACCGCCGCGTGCACGAGGGACTCGAGGCCGGGGCCGCCCCCGACTCACTCGACACCTGCAACCGCAGCACAGCGCCCGATTCTTTCCACCGTCTGGTCGTCGAGGCGAGCGGCAGCAAACTGCTGCTCGACCTGTACCTCGGTGTGATGTCGGTGCTGGAGGGCGCGAGTACCGAGGGCCGCGTGATCCTCGGCACCACGCTCGAGACCATGCACCGCGACCACGGCGCCGTGCTCGACGCTATCGCCGCGCGCGACGTGCGCGACGCCGCTCATTCCATGGCGCTGCACGTCGATCGCGACCTCGGCTTGCGCACCGACATGCTCGACTTCAACGGGCAGACGGAGCGCGCCACCTCACTGATCGACGCCGGCTACGACCCCGATCAGCTCGAGGCGTGACGCACTGCGGCGTCTCTGTAGGGCAGGCGGGGCTTGAACCCGCGACCGACGGATTATGAGTCCGCTGCTCTAACCGACTGAGCTACTGCCCCCTGGCAACCGTTCCATCTTACGGGGCGAGGGGCTCCCGCGCCACGCGGGGCGAACACCGTTCGCGGAGCCCGCGGCGCGGCGAGAATTCAACAGATCAGACCTTATACATCAGATCTACAGGCAACCTGATGATACGGTGCAATTCATGACCGAGAACGTTCAGTCCGCTGCATCCCCGCTCACCGACCCGCTGCCCTACGACGCGCTGCTACTGTGCTCCTTCGGGGGCCCGAACGGCACCGAAGACGTCATCCCGTTCCTGCGCAACGTGACGCGGGGCAAGAACATCCCCGAGGAGCGTCTCGCCGAGGTGGGAGAGCACTACCACCGCTTCGACGGACGCAGCCCCATCAACGAGCAGAACCTCGCGCTGGTCGCGGCACTCCGCGATGAGCTCCAGCGTCGCGGCATCTCCCTCCCCGTGGTCTGGGGCAACCGCAACTGGCACCCCTACACCGTCGACACCCTGCGCGACGCCTCCGCGTTCGGCGCGCGCCGCATTCTGACCATCGTCACGAGCGCCTACGCCTCCTACTCGGGCAGCCGTCAGTATCGCGAGCACCTCGCCGCGGCCATCGCCGAGCTCGGCGGCGATGCGCCCGAGATCGACGTGCTGCGCCCCTTCTTCAACGACCCCGGCTTCGTCGACGCGAACCGTCACGCGATCGAGGAGGCGGCCTCCGGTCTCGAGGGAGGGCTCGACGGAGCGCACATCGTCTACGTCACGCACTCGATACCCGACACGATGCAGGACGCCTCGGCGGTGACCGGCCCGGGGTACCGCGAGCAGCACGAGGACGTCCGGGCCACCATCGACGCGGCGCTCGCCCAGCGCTACGGGGCCGAGATCACCTCGTCGCTCGCCTACTGCTCGCGCTCGGGCGACCCGCGCACCCCCTGGCTCGAGCCCGACATCAACGACCACATCGAGTCGCTGGCCGAGCAGGGCGTCGGCAAGATCGTGATCGCGCCTATCGGCTTCATCTCGGATCACATGGAGGTCGCCTTCGACCTCGACGTCGAGGCACTCGAGACCGCCGCTGAGCACGGGGTCGCCGCCGTGCGCGCAGACACCGTCGGCGTGCGTCGCGAGTTCGTCTCGGGCCTCGTCGACATGGTGCTCGAGCGGGCCGCGCGCGAGCGCGGCGAGCGGGTCGAGGCTCGCACCACCGGATCTCTGCCCGCGCTTCCCGACAACGCTCCCGCCGGTAGCTGCCGCATGCGCCACGGCGAGGTCACCGGCATCCCGGTGATCGCCGGCAACGAGGACTGACGGTCGCGAGAACGATCCCGGCCGCACCCGATCACGAACAGCACGAACACGAGGACCCATGAGCACCGAATCATCCCGCCCGACCGTCGATCACTCCGCCGTCGCCGAGGCGATCAACGCCGACATCAACTACACCATGTACGCGGTCTTCCGCGTCGAGCGCGCCACGCCGACGGTCGGCATCTCGGCGGCCTGGAGCGGGATCGTCCGAGGCCTGCTGGCCGAGCTCGATTCCATCGACGGGCTCACGACGCGCGGCTGGTACGACCTCGCAGGCTACCGGGCCGACGCCGACATCCTCGTGTGGTGGCACGCACCGACCGCTGAGGCCCTGCAGGAAGCATATCGAACGGTGCTCGAGTGGGCCGGCGGCCGCCTCGCGCCCGTCTGGTCGTCGATCGGCGTGCACCGCGCCGCCGAGTTCAACCGGGGCCACGTGCCGGCGTTCCTCGCGGGCGACGCTCCTCGCGGGTACGTCTGCGTCTATCCGTTCGTGCGCGGGCGCGAATGGTACCTCCTGCCCGACGCCGAGCGCCGGGAGCTGCTCCGCGAGCACGGCGCCGCCGCGCGCGACTACGGCGATGTGCTCGCGAACACCGTCGCCGCGTTCGCGCTCGGCGACTACGAATGGTTGCTCGCCTTCGAGGCCGACGAGCTCACCCGCATCGTCGATCTCATGCGCGAGCTGCGCGCGACCGGTGCACGGCGCCACGTGATCGAGGAGACCCCGTTCTTCACCGGCCCTCGTCGCGAGCCGGGCGAACTCCTCGCCCGCGTCGTCTCCTAGGCCGAGCGCGTCCAACCCGGTCACGGATACGAGTGCCGCTCGGACGCAAAACCCCCGTTGGGAGCGCTTTTAGGCAAGCCTTCTCTTGCTTGCGGATCGAGCGGATCGGCGTATCGTTGGGGATGTACCGAGCGGAGACCTGCTCCCCGGCAGACCAGATGGAGGTTCAGTATGACTACTCTTGAACAGCAGCCGATCGCAGCGCAGGGCGAATTCAGCCGCCTCTCCGGGGTCGCGCAGTACCTGACCCCCGTGCTGCATGATCTGATCGCACTCGCGGTGAACGCCAAGCAGGCGCACTGGCACGTGCGCGGCAGCAACTTCATGGGGGTGCACGAGTTCCTCGACGAGGTCGTCGCGCACGCGCAGGAGGCCTCCGATACCACGGCCGAGCGGATGGTCGCCCTGGGGCTTCCGGTCGACGCCCGCATCGGCACCGTCGCGGCCCAGACCACCACTCCCGAGATGACCGTCGGCTTCCAGCAATCCGACGTGACCGTGCGCGAGGTCGTGGCGCAGCTCGATGCGACGCTCGAGACGATCTACGCTGCGGTGAAGGGGCTCGAGGAGATCGACCCCGTCAGTCAGGATGTCGCGATCGCGTTCGCGCAGCAGCTCGACAAGGATCGCTGGTTCCTCTTCTCGCACTACGCCGACTGATACGCGCCTCTGCTTCGAAGGGCCGCGTCTCTCGCTTCGAGAGGCGCGGCCCTGGCTCGTCCGACCAGAACTCCAGTGATTCGCATGAGACCGGCAGGTATTGGGATCTGACATCCGCTCTCTCGCGAATCACCGGAAATACGACTGAGCTGTGTCAGGCGGAATCTCCGACACCTGCCAGGTCGGAGATCGGCGCCGGCCTCGAATCGAGGTACTCCTCGACGAAGCGGCCGAGCACCATGTGCGAAGCGCGCACGTCGGCGCGCTCGACCCCCTCGAGGATCGAGTCGATCTCGGTCGGGAGGAAATAGCCGTGGTCGGCGTATGCCCGCACCCGTGAGGCGAACGACGCCGTATCGAGCTCGGGGTGGAACTGCGTGGCGTAGACGTTGCGGCCCACCCGAAACGCCTGCACCGGGCAGGTCTGCGAGCTCGCGAGCACGACGATGCTCGAGGGCACCTCGGAGATCGCCTCCTTGTGCCCCACGAAGGCGTCGAACTCGGCCGGAAGCTGGTAGAACAGCGGGTCGAGCGCACCGGCGGGCGTGAGACTGATCCGCACCGCCTGCGAGCTCTCGCCGTAGGTGCGATCCACCCGCGCGCCCTGATGGGCTCCGATCGTGCCGATGCCGTAGCAGACGCCGAGAAAGGGGAAATCAGCGCGCACGACCTCGTCGAGCAGTTCGGCGAGCTCCCGCTCGACGCGCAGTTCGGTCTCGGACTTGCGCTCGACGGGCTCGCTCACCGTGAACGGACTGCCCGCGAGGATGATGCCCGAATAGCACCCGAATTCGACCGGCCCGAGCGGCGCGCGGTCGATCCGCCGCCACGCGAGCTCTTCGGGGAGCAACCCCGTCAGCCGGCAGTACGCCGCGTGCTCGTCAGCCGCGACATCGTCTTCGCCACGGGTCGTGATGAGCAGGAACGGCTTCATGACTACTACCGTAGCGCCATGAAGCCGTTCCCGCGGTCGCGTAGCGAAGTATTACGACCGGATCACTCGTACGAGCGGATGGCGACGACGGCGTTGTGCCCCCCGAAACCGAAGGAGTTCGAGATGGCCAGCTGCGCGCCGTCGCCGAGCGGCTGCGCCTCGACCGACGCCGAGAGCGGGATCTCGGGATCCTGGTTCACGAGGTTGATCGTCGGGGGAGCGATGCGGTGGTGCACGGCGAGCACCGTGAAGAGCGCCTCGAGGGCGCCCGTGCCGCCGAGCAGGTGCCCCGTCGCCGCCTTCGTGGCCGAGACCGGGATCTCCTTGACGCGGTCGCCGAACACACGATGCAGGGCGGTGTACTCGGCGATGTCGCCGACCGGCGTCGATGTCGCGTGTGCGTTGATGTGGGTGACCTCGTCGGGGGCGGCACCCGCCTGCGAGAGGGCGAGCTCGACGGCGCGAGCGGCGCCCTTGCCCTCGGGGTCGTTGGCGGTGATGTGGTACGAATCGGCCGTGACGCCTCCGCCGGCCACCTCGGCGTAGATCTTTGCGCCGCGGGCGAGCGCGTGCTCCTCCGTCTCGAGTACGAGCGCCGCCGCACCCTCGCCCATCACGAAACCATCGCGATCGGTGTTGTAGGGACGCGATGCCGTCTCAGGCGAATCGACGCGCTTCGAGAGCGCCTGCGCCGAGTTGAACGCGGCGAGCGTGATCGGGTGGATCGCGGCCTCGGCGCCGCCCGCGATGACCACGTCGGCGAGGCCGAGCTGCAGATGCTCATACGCGTTTGCGATCGACTCGGTGCTCGAGGCGCACGCGGAGGCCACGGTGCGCGCGAAGGCACGGGCCTCCAGACGCATGGAGACCGCGGCAGCGGGGGCGTTGGGCATGAGCATCGGGACCGTGAGCGGCATCACGCGGCGCGGTCCCTTCTCCTGGAGTGTGTCCCACGCGTCGAGCAGAGTCCAGAGGCCGCCGATGCCGGTGGCCCAGTCGACGCCGAGACGCTCCGAGGGCACCTCGGGCTCACCCGCGTCCGCCCAGGCCTCCAAGGCGGCGACCAGCGCGAAGCGGCTGGAGGGGTCGAGACGCTTGGCCACCGGGCGCTCCAGCACCTCGGCCGGGTCGACCTTCGCCGTGCCCGCGAAGTTCACGGCAAGGCCGTACTGCTCGGCCCAGTCGTTGTCGAGCGTGTGGATACCCGACTCTCCGGCGAGGAGGGCCTGCCAGCTCTCGGGCGCGGTCCCGCCGATGGGGGAGGAGGCGCCGATACCGGTGACGACGATCTTCTTGCTCATGCTTGCGTGCTCCGCGATCTGGTGTGGAACGAACGTGGGGAAAGATTAGGACGGAGGGGCCGGGTCGGAACCCGGCCCCGTTCCGTAAGCCTTAGGCCTGAGCCTTGGCGATGAAATCGACGGCGTCGCCGACGGTCTTCAGGTTCTTGACCTCTTCATCGGGGATCTTCACATCGAACTTCTCCTCGGCGTTGACGACGATGGTCATCATCGAGATCGAGTCGATGTCGAGGTCATCGGTGAACGACTTGTCGAGGGCGACGACGTCGGCCGCGATCCCCGTCTCGTCGTTGATGATCTCGGCAAGACCTGCGAGGACCTCTTCGTTGCTGAATGCCATGGTGTGTTTCTCCTTGATATGGGTGGGGTAGTAGGAAGTGTACGTGTGGAGGGCGTCGGGGGAAGGCCGACGCACTACGGCAGCTCGATGATCTGAGCGCCGTAGACCAGGCCCGCGCCGAAGCCGATCGTGAGCGCGAGGCCGCCCGAGAGCTCGGGATGCTCTTCGAGGAGCGCGTGCGCGGCGAGCGGGATCGAAGCCGCGGACGTGTTGCCCTGAGTCTCGATGTCGCGAGCGATGACGACCGACTCGGGAAGCTTGAGCTGCTTCGCGAACTCGTCGACGATGCGCATGTTGGCCTGGTGGGGGATGAACGCGGCGAGGTCGCCCGGCTCGACGCCCGAGACCTCGAGGGTGCGCTGCGCGACCTTCTTCATCTCCCAGACGGCCCAGCGGAACACGGTCTGACCGTCCTGGCGCAGAGTCGGCCAGGGGACCTCGCCCGGATCGTTGCGGTACGCCTCGAAGGTCGAGGTCATGCGGATCGTGTCCCATTTCTCGCCGTCGGAGCCCCAGACGGTCGGTCCGATGCCCGGGTGGTCGCTGGGCCCCACCACGACGGCCCCTGCGCCGTCGGCGAGCAGGAAGGAGATGCTGCGATCCGTCGGATCGATGAGCTCGGAGAGCTTCTCCGCTCCGATCACCAGTACGTTCTTGCAGGTGCCCGAGCGCACGAGCGCATCCGCCTGGGCGACGCCGTAGACGTAACCGGCGCACGCGGCGGAGATATCGAATGCCGCCGCGGGCGTGAGGCCGAGGCGGTAGGCCGCCAGCGAGGCCATAGAAGGAGTGACCGCGACGTTCGAGATGGTGGAGATGATCACACCGTCGATCTCGGAGCGATCGAGACCGGAGCGCGCGATCGCCTCCTCCGCCGCCTCGACCGCGAGATCGACCGCGCCCCGATCCTGGCCGGCGTACCGCCGCTGCACGATGCCGGTGCGCTGGCGGATCCACTCATCCGACGAGTCGATCGGCTCGATCACATCGGCGTTCGGAACGTCTCGATCGCCCCTGGCCGCGCCGATGGAGAGGACCCGCGTATGAGCGGGACCGGTCGGCTGCACGAGTGATGCCATGTGCGTGAGTCCTTTCGGTCAGACTGTCAGGCTGCCGGAGCAGTCTCGGTGATGAGTGCCACGGCGGTGTCGAGGTCAGCGGGGGACTTGATCGCGACGCTCGGCACACCCTTGAGTCCGCGCTTCGCGATGCCGGTGAGCGCGCCCGCGGGCGTCAGCTCGATGAGGCCCGAGATACCGGCCGTCTGGAAGCCCTCCATGCAGGCGTCCCAGCGCACCGGGTTCGCGATCTGCGAGACGAGCAGTTCCAGGAAGCGAGTCCCGTCATCGACGATCGAGCCGTCGGCGTTGGTCCACAGGCGGTGGGTCGGCGCGGAGGCGGTCACGCCCTCGGCCGCTTCGCGCAGCACGGGGATCGCGCTCGCCATGTAGTCCGTGTGGAAGGCTCCGGCGACCTGCAGCGGGATCACCCGTGCGCCGCGAGGGGCGTCCTCGGTCAGAGCGGCGAGCGACTCGCGCGCGCCCGCCGCCACGATCTGACCGCCGCCGTTGCGGTTCGCCGGGGTGAGACCGTGCGCCTCGATCTTCGCGAGCACATCGGCCTCGACTCCGCCGACCACGGCGGCCATACCGGTCTCCGCCTTCGTCGCGGCCTCCGCCATGGCGCGGCCGCGCACTCCGACGAGTCGCAGCGCGTCCTGCTCGGAGAGCACTCCCGCGGCCGCGGCCGCGGCGAACTCTCCCACCGAGTGTCCCGCGATGCCGGCATCGGCGACCGAGGTCCGGGCGGACAGCTCACGCCAGGCAAGCAGGCTCGCCGCGACGATCAGCGGCTGCGCGACCGCGGTGTCGCGAATGGTGTCCGCGTCACTCACCGTGCCGTGCGCCACGAGGTCGACTCCGGCGCGCTCCGAGGCTTCGCCGAGGAACTCACGGCTGCCCGGCAGCTCGAGCCACTCGTTCAGGAATCCGGGGGTCTGTGAGCCCTGTCCAGGGCAGGCGATGACAATCACGCTCTCCAGTTTCTCAGATCAATGGCCCGAATCCTGCATATGGCGCACCATAAATCGTGAAAAAGGTTGTGCGAATCCACGATCTCCGCCCCGATATAGGTCCTCGCCGAGCTACTTCGACGACGCCGCACTCGGGCGGCGTCCGCTCTGCGCGATCGAGCCGGCGATGAGGGCGGACTGCAGGATCAGAGCCTCCCGGGCCCCGGTCGCATTCCAGCCGATCACCTCGGATACCTTCTTGAGCCGATAGCGCACCGTGTTCGGGTGCACGAACAGCTCTCGCGCCGTCGCCTCGAGCGAGCGGCCGTTGTCGAGGTAGCACCACAGCGTCTCGAGCAGCTCTCCCGAGTGAGCCGCGAGCGGTTCGTAGATCTGCTCGATGAGAGTGCGGCGAGCGAGACCGTCGCCCGCGAGCGCCCGCTCCGGAAGCAGATCGTCGGCCGCGACCGGACGAGGCGCGTTGCGCCATGACCGTGCGACGGCGACGCCGGCGAGCGCAGCGCGGGCGCTCCGCGAGGCGTCGACGAGGTTGTCGACCGTCGGGCCGAGCACCAGCGGACCATCCGAGAAGCCGTCGGCGAGCCGCCCGGCGATCTCGAGGAAGCTGAGCGGGGGATCGATCGGGGCGACACCGTGCTGCTGAGCGTCGAGGCGCCCGAGCACCAACACGAGGCGCGAGCCCTGCAGGCCGATCAGAGCGTCGGCACCTGCGTGTCTCGCCGAGCGGCGCAGCTGATCCACGTCGACGACGCGTTCCGCCGTGCCCACGAGCACCGCGGCCTCGCCGTCGCCGTGCCAGCCGAGCGCCGCGATCCGGCTCGGCAGTTCATCATCGCTCTCACCGGTGAGGATCGAGTCGACCACCAGCGCCTCGAGCCGCGCGTCCCACAGTCCGCGCGCCTCCGCCGCCCGCGCGTACACGTCGGCCGCCGCGAACGCCACGTCGCGCGAGTAGTGCAACACCGCCTCGCGAAGCGCTTCGCTCCGCGGCGCCACTCGCTCCTCGACGACCGACACCACGACGCGGATCAGCTGCAGGGTCTCCTGCAGGCTGATCGAGCGCAGCAGCTCGCGTGGGGCCGCACCGAACACGTCGGAGGCGATCCACGGGGTCGAACTCGGATCCTCGTACCACTGGATGAACGAGCTGATCCCGGTCTGCGCGACCAGCCCGACCGACGAGCGCCGGCTGGGCGGCATCTTGCCGTACCACGGCAGCGTCTCGTCGAGTCGGGTGATGGTGCGCGTGGAGAGCTCGCCGGTGATCGTTCGCAACCAGGCGAGCTCCTGCTCTTTCGTGCGATCCATGCGCGATCGCTCGATCAGGCCTCGCCGCCCGCGCCGCCGGTGGTACCGGCGTTCACGTCGTTCAGCCGGTACTGCTCGGCTGCACGACGCGGCACGTCGGCGTCGATGCGGCCCTGCGCGGCGAGGCGCTGCAGCACCTTCACAACGACGGACTCGCGGTCGATGCCGAAGTAGCGGCGGGCCGCGGCCCGGGTGTCGGAGAACCCGAAGCCGTCGGCGCCCAGCACCGAGTAGTCGCCCGGCACGTAGGGGCGGATCTGCTCGGGCACCTGTCGCGACCAGTCGCTGACGGCCACCACTGGACCCTCGGCGCCTTCGAGCTTCTGCTGCAGGTAGGGCACACGGGTGTCGCCGTCGAGGGAGCGGAAGTTATGCTGCTCGGCCGCCGCGCCGTCGCGCTGCAGCTCGTTCCAGCTGGTGACGCTCCAGACGTCGGCTGCCACGTTCCAATCCCGTGCGAGCAGTTCCTGGGCCTCGATCGCCCACGGCACCGCCACACCCGAGGCCAGGATCTGAGCCCGGTGCGCCCCCTCGCCGGCCTCGCTGACGCGGTGGATGCCCCGCACGATGCCCTCGACATCGACGTTCTCGGGCTCGGCCGGGTGCACGATCGGCTCGTTGTAGACCGTGAGGTAGTACATGACGTTGGGATCGGGATGGGTGCCGCCGTACATGCGCTCGATGCCGGATCGCACGATGTGGCCGACTTCGTAGCCGTAGGCCGGGTCGTAGGCGACCACGGCGGGGTTCGTCGCCGCGAGCAGGTGCGAGTGCCCGTCGGCGTGCTGCAGGCCCTCGCCCGTGAGCGTGGTGCGGCCCGCGGTGGCGCCGATCACGAATCCGCGTGCCATCTGGTCGCCGGCGGCCCAGAAGGCATCGCCGGTGCGCTGGAAGCCGAACATCGAGTAGAAGATGTAGACCGGGATCATCGGCTCGCCCTGCGTCGAGTACGAGGTTCCCACCGAGGTGAACGCCGCGGTCGCGCCGGCTTCGTTGATGCCGACGTGCAGCAGCACGCCCTCGGGGCTCTCCTTGTAGGCGAGCAGCAGTTCGCGGTCGACCGACACGTAGTTCTGCCCGTACGGGTTGTAGATCTTCGAGGTCGGGAAGTAGGAGTCCATGCCGAAGGTGCGCGCCTCGTCGGGAATGATCGGCACGATGCGCTGTCCGAAGCCCTTGTCGCGCATGAGGTCCTTGAGCATGCGCACGAACACCATGGTGGTGGCCGCCTCCTGCGTGCCCGATCCCTTCGCCGCGATGGCGTAGCTCTTGGGTTCGGGCAGAGCGACCTCGGTATGTGTGCTGCGACGCGCCGGCAGGTACCCGCCGAGCGCGCGGCGGCGCTCGTGCATGTACTGGATCGTGGAGTCGTTCTCGCCCGGGTGGTAGTAGGGCGGGCGGTAGGGATCGGCCTCGAGCTGCGCATCCGTGATGGGGATGTGCATCGTGTCGCGGAAGAGCTTGAGGTCTTCGAGCGTCATCTTCTTCATCTGGTGGGTCGCGTTGCGGCCCTCGAAGTGCGGGCCGAGGCCGTAGCCCTTGACCGTCTTCGCGAGGATCACCGTCGGGCGGCCCTTGTGCGCGACCGCGGCGGCGTACGCCGCGTATACCTTGCGGTAGTCGTGGCCACCACGCCGCAGCGCCCAGATCTGGTCGTCGGTGTAGTTCTCGACCAGGCGCAGCGCGCGCTCGTCCTTGCCGAAGAAGTGGTCGCGGATGAACGCGCCGTTCTCTGCCTTGTAGGTCTGGTAGTCGCCGTCGGGCGTCGTGTTCATGACGTTGAGCAGCGCGCCCTCGGTATCGCGGTCGAGCAGGTCGTCCCACTCGCGGCCCCAGATCACCTTGATCACGTTCCAGCCGGCGCCGCGGAAGAAGCTCTCGAGCTCCTGGATGATCTTGCCGTTACCGCGCACCGGGCCGTCGAGGCGCTGCAGGTTGCAGTTGATGACGAAGTTCAGGTTGTCGAGGCCCTCGTTCGCCGCGACCTGCAGCTGACCGCGGCTCTCGACCTCGTCCATCTCGCCGTCGCCGAGGAAGGCCCACACCTGCTGATCCGAGCAGTCCTTGATGCCGCGGTTGGTGAGGTACTTGTTGAGCTGCGCCTGGTAGATCGCGTTGATGGGGCCGAGGCCCATCGACACGGTCGGGAACTGCCAGAAGTCGGGCAGGAGGCGCGGGTGCGGATAACTCGGCAGGCCGTGCGGCGCGTGGGACTTCTCCTGGCGGAAGCCGTCGAGCTGATCCTCGCTGAGGCGGCCCTCGAGGAAAGCGCGCGCGTACATGCCGGGGGAGGCGTGCCCCTGGATGAAGATCTGGTCACCGCCGCCCGGGTGATCCTGACCGCGGAAGAAGTGGTTGAAGCCGACCTCGTAGAGCGAAGCGGCGGAGCCGTAGGTGGAGATGTGGCCGCCGACGCCGATGCCGGGGCGCTGTGCGCGGTGCACGGTCATGGCCGCGTTCCAGCGGATCCAGGAGCGGTACTGGCGCTCGACGTCGTGGTCGCCCGGGAACTCGGGCTCGTCGGCCGAGGCGATCGTGTTGACGTAGTCGGTGGTGGGCACCTGGGGAACGTTGAGGTGCAGCTGGCGCGAGCGGTCGAGCAGACTCGTCATGATCTCGCGGCCGCGACCGGCGCCACGCTCCTCGACCACGGCGTCGAGCGACTCGCGCCACTCGGCGGTCTCCTGCGGATCCATATCGTCACGATCGGGCGCGTAGGGATCCTGCGTGTTCACAGCCAAGGTTGTGCTCCAATCACCACTCGGCGTACCGCGGCGCGAAGCGGGTTGGTGCAGTCGCTCACGGCATGCTCGGTCACTCCCGCCGGTCCGCGGGGTCACCCCAGACTATCGAAGTTCCACGAAGAAACGCGCATTTCCCTTGTCGAAGGTGGCCTAGTCGCACAAGATTCGCGGTCGATTACAAGGCGGGGAGCATTCGCGACCGGAGCGGGGGTCGATAGTGTGGGATCGACCGCACAACGATGGCGCCCAGTGCGCCGGTAAGGAGGCACCATGGTGCTCGAGGTCGGCGCACAGGCGCCCGATTTCACGCTCTCGGATCAGCACGGCGAGGAGCTGACGCTGTCGGAACTGGTCGCGGAGGGGCCGGTCGCGCTCGTCTTCTTCCCGTTCGCGTTCTCCGGCATCTGCACCGGCGAGCTCTGCGAGCTGCGCGACAACCTGTCGATCTTCGCCGATCACAAGGTACGCCTGCTCGGCATCTCGATCGACTCGGTCTACGCCCTGAAGGCGTGGGCGGATCAGGAGGGCTACGAATTCTCGATCCTCTCCGACTTCTGGCCGCACGGCGAGGTGGCGAAGCAGTACGGCGTCTTCGTCGAGGAAGCCGGTATCGCGACCCGCGCCACGCTCCTGATCGGCGAGGATCGTCGCGTGCTCGCCTCCTTCGAGACCGCTCCCGGTGAGGCGCGCGACTTCGCGGCCTACCGCGAAGCGCTCGAGGCGATCGCCTGATCCGAGTGGATTCGCGGCACCGGTGACGGTGTCGATTCGCGACCGCGCGGCGGCTTCCCCTATGCTTGGGAGGTCCGCCTCGCGGGCGCGCGCCTGTAGCTCAGTTGGTTAGAGCATCTCGTTTACACCGAGAGGGTCGGGGGTTCGAGTCCCTCCGGGCGCACGAAACGAGCGATGTTGTAACCCGAGTCCGAAGAAATGGATCTCGGGTTACGACATCGCTTTGTGCTGTGGTGGCTGAGCGGGTCTCGGCCCAGTCGATGGCTTCCAGCCGGACGGCGTGGTCGAGGATCTCCTTTTGCCGAATTCCCCTCTCGACGTGGTGTCGAGATGTTCAAGGTCGCCTCGCTGCTGTCGCTGCACAAAAGCTGATGACACGCATGCATCATGACTCGGCTAAGTCACGGGGGCGGGTTGATCCGTCACCCGTATCGAGCTGAATTCTCTGCGTCGGCTTCCATATCGCGTCGGAGCTGCGGTGGGTGACGACGATCGTGGTGCAGGGAAGTTCGCGGATCGTCTGTGCAATCCTCTCTTCGGCGGTGGTGTCGATCGCGGATGTGGCCTCATCCAGGATGAGAATCGGTGCTTTCTTCAGCAGTGCTCGGGCGATGGCGACTCGTTGACGTTCACCCCCAGACAGCAGACCGCCGCGATGCCCCATCGGTTGGTGAATTCCCAGCGGCGATTGCTTGATGACATTGCCGAGAGCGGCGCGTTCTGCCGCGTCGACAATCTCGACATCGTCGGCTGTCGGATCGCCCAGGCGGATGTTATCGGCCAGCGTTCCCTCGAACACGACCGGATCTTGGGGAACGTAACCGATCCTCTCGGCGAGGTCGTCGTAGCGCAGCTTTGCGAGATCGACTCCACCGACCTGGATGCGCCCCTCATCCGGGTCGTCGAAGCGCATGAGCAGCGAGAGTAGCGTGCTCTTGCCTGCACCTGTGGAGCCGGTGATGAGCACGGTCGAGTTCTCGGGTATCTCGGCAGAGACGTCGTTCAGAACGGAGGCATACGACACTTCATTGATGCTGATCCGGTAGCCCCGCGCCTGGTGGGGGCTGGCGGGCTCTCTCAGTGCAGGGGCTGCCACGACCGCTCGGTATCGCTCGATCGTGGTCCGCAGTTCGTTGACGGAAACTCCTGCGAGAGCGAGCGCGTCCAGGGGCGCGGATACGCGAGCGGTGAGGACGATGAGCGCCAGTGAGGAGCCAGGATCGACCGAACCCCTTGCGGCGAGCATGATCAGGAGGCCCGCGAGCGGCATGATGCTCGCGAGGCTCGAGATGAACGTGGCGAGACCCGATGCGAGGTTGGTGCGAGCGAGGGCTTCCTCTTGCGCGTTCCACCTGGTAGTCAGGCGTTCGATGGCGCGGGTCGGCCCAGCGGCCGTGCGCAGCAGCTCAAGGTGGTCGACGAACTCCAGGGACGCCTCGGCCGCAGCTTGTTCCACATCGCTTCTTCCTCCATCAGCCGTGCTGAGAGCGCGTTGCGCCGCAAACTGAATGATGAACGCAACGACCAGGAACCCCGCTACCAGCAGCATGGTGAGGACGCCCGCGACGATACCGATGCCCACGAGCAGGAAGAGCGGGAGGAACAGTGAAAGAATGAACGTTTGGAGCTGATGGGCCGGGACGCTCATCAGAGCTGGGATCGCGCGCCCAGCGACGGCTCCGACCAGAGCTCGATTATGCTCGGTGAACCAGGATAGCTTTGCGCGTGTGAATGCTGCTCCGACGCCCTGGAACAGGTCACCTGCCAATCGTGCTCCGGTGAGATAACCGCCGCGCGAAACCAGTACAGTGATCACGAGGGCGACCGTTGCGGTCACCAGCATGAAAGCCGGCGGCTGGTGTCGTGCGATCGCGATTGCGAGCACCGTGTAGGCGGTTGCCTCAGCCGCAGCCACGAGTAGCCAGCCCAGTGAGATGAGCGCGAGTCGGCGGCGAGCTGCTGAGGGGAATGCCTGCCTCTGTCGTGTCGTCATCGGGTACCTCCTGAGATGCTTATCGACTGGCCGGTGAGCGCAAGCTGAGCGGTTGTGCTCTCGGCTAGGTCGTTGTCGTGCGTGACGATCACGAGCGTCTTAGACTCCTCCGCAGTGAGCGCGCGCAGCTCATTCATGATCCGAACGCTCGTGTGCTTGTCCAGGGCGCTGGTGGGTTCATCGAGCAGCACTACGGGCGCGTCGGTGAGAAAAGCGCGTGCAAGCCCAAGTCGTTGTCGTTCTCCACCCGAGAGATTGGTGGTCGCGGTATCCAATGGGAGGTCGAGCTGCGCCCGGTGCAGCGCCGCGGCGATCTCTTGGTCGGAGGCATCGGGAGCTGAGAGTGCGATGTTCTCGCGGATCGTACCGGAGAGCACGTCGCCGCCCTGCGGAATGAGCAGCACGGGGCCGGACGATGCGCGGTCGTGGATGGTTTCCCTATGGGGGTAACGGATCGCGCCCTGCGCAGGCGTTTCCAGTCCGGCGATCGCACGCAGCAAGGTGGTCTTGCCGGTTCCGCTCGGCCCGGTGATCGCGGTGATCGCGGATTGTGAAAAGGTATGGGAGAAAGCGCTGATGAGTGTGCGTTCTTCCTGCATGATCGTCACACCGATGAGCTGGAGCTCAGCAGCGTCAGCATCGCCTGACGGAGTGACGATGGTCGGTTCGCTGAGGACTGCAGTGATACGTTCGCCTGCTGCACGCCCGGCTCGCACATAGTCCAAACCATGTCCGAGGCGGAGTGCTGGCGTCACCGCGGCGAGTCCGAACAGGAGCATCGCGGCGAGGGTCTCCGGCCGTTGTTGGTATCCGAGGGTATAGGCGATGGCGTAGGTCGTGACGGCCTGCAGTAGCGCGGTTGCGATCGCTGCGGGGGTCGCGACTCGTCGTACCCAGGTGACCATGTTCTCGGTGAAGCTGCGTGTGGCATCGGCGTACTCGGCGGCAGCTCCGGCCTCAGCGCTGTAGATGCGGCACACCCGGATGCCGCGTGCATAGTCGTCCACGGCGGTCGCGATCTCACCCATCACGCGAACAGTCTCAGTACCGTGCTTCGCCGTCGTTCGCGGCACGATGAGCAGGTAGTACCCCGCCGCCAGCAGGCCGGGGATGAGGGCGAGCAGCGCCATCGGGCCGGCAGTCGCCAGCAGCAGGACCGTCGTGGCGACCGGGACGACCGCGAGTGTGGCGATCTCGGCGGGAAGATGCGCGACGGTGTGATGCAGCGCGGCGACGTCTTCGGATACCAGACGACGCAGCGCGTCCCCGCCATATCGGTCGATAGCACTCATCGGCATCTTCGCGAGATGAAGGGCGGTGTCGCGTCGCAGCCGCGCGGAGAACTTCGCCTCCCCATGATGAGCGAGCCATGAGGAGACCGATAGGAGCAGCGCACCGATGATCCAGCAGGCGCTCGCCCTGCCCACGTTCGCCAAAGTTGCTTCGGCGACAACCCGCACAGTGAACCACAGCGCGCCGAGCGTCACAAGCCCACCGACCGCCGCCGTGACTGTTGAGACGACCAGAATGGCCAGGGCAGGGCGGAGAGCGTCCGCGACAGGTGAGGTTGCGAAGTCTGGCTTCATGAGGAGATTCCTTCCTTACTTGCCCTACGGTCTCGACCGAGCGGCACGACCTGGGGCGTGCCAACGACGGGATCTGGAAGCACGCGGCATGGGAGATCGAACGCCTGCTCAATCAGTTCCTCGGTGATGACCTCCGCGGGGACTCCTTCCGCGACGATCGCACCGTCGCGCATCGCGATGATGTGCGACGCGTACCGTGCTGCCTGATTGAGATCGTGCAACACAGCTACGAGTGTGCGACCGGCGCGGTGGAGATCTGTGAACAGTTCGAGCAGCTCGATTTGATGGGCGAGGTCGAGAAACGTGGTGGGTTCGTCCAGCAGCAGTATGTCGGTCTGCTGGGCAAGCGCCATCGCTACCCAGACCCGCTGACGCTGTCCACCTGAGAGTTCGTCGACCAGCCTCCCGGAGAGCTCTCGCACACCGGTGGCGTCCATAGCCTCAGCGACGGCGGCTTCATCCGCACCTGTCCACTGCCGAATCAGACGCTGATAGGGGTACCTGCCTCGAGAGACGAGGTCGGCTACACGGATACCGTCGGGAGCGATCGAGGACTGCGGGAGCAATCCCAGACGTCTGGCAACCTCCTTGACCGGGTACTCGTGAATGCTCCGGCCATCGAGAATGATCTGCCCCGATTCCGGTTTCAGGAGTCGCGATAGTCCACGAAGCATCGTGGATTTTCCGCAAGCGTTCGGGCCGATGATGGCCGTGAACGATCCAGCGGGTATCGCTACGGAGAGATCCGTAACGACCGTGCGTTTGTCGTAGGCAAGTGTCAGTTCTTCCGCTTGGAGGCGGGCCTTGGTGTCCTCGCCGCGGCTGTTGAGCATTTCGGTCTGGGTCATATGCTTCGTCTCGTTTCTCGAATGAGGAGCCAGATCAGGTAGAGACCGCCGAGGCAGACGGTGATCAGACCGACCGGAATCGGGCGGTACGCTTCGGAGATGAGCAGCGAGAGCGTGTGCGCGCATGCGAGCAGAGCCGCCCCCATGCAGGCGGCAGAACCCACCGTGACCCCAGGCGTACGGGTGAGACGCCGTGCGAGTTGCGGAGCTGAGAGTGCTACGAACCCGATCGGCCCGGCAGCAGCGGTCACCAATGCAGTGGCCGCCACGCCAGCGACGAGCAGCGCTAGACGACTCCGGTTCGCTTGAAGTCCTTGTGCCAGGGCCGCGTCATCCCCGAGTTCCAGTTGCCGCAGTGCTGGCGAGAGGAGCATCACCGACACGACGATGATGACACCGCCGATCGACGCCGGAGTCATGCCCTCCCAGCCGACTCGACTCAGGGAGCCTGCCGCCCAGAAGCCAACGCTCATCGCGTCGGTGATTTCTGCTCGGGTGACGAGGTAGATGTTGACTGATCCGAGCATCGCCGAAACCGCGATGCCGATGATGATCAGACGGAAGCCTTGGACTCCTCGACGGTACGCCAGGAGATACACGATCGCAGCGGTGGCGAGGCCACCGATGAGTGCGGCGGTGGCGACGCCCCAGTAGTGCTTCGTTCCGAGGACGAGCACCGTGACTACGACAGCGGTGTATGCTCCGGCGTCGAAGCCGATGACGTCGGGAGACCCGAGAGGGTTGCGCGTCAAGGATTGGAAGATTGCTCCGCCGATCCCGAGCAACGCGCCGAACAGTATTGCGGCGATCGCAACGGGAAGTCGCCAGTCGACGACGATCATTCTCTGGAACTCGTCGCCCTGCCCGAGCAATGCCTGCACGACCTCCACGGGATTAAGCGGGAAATCGCCGAACCCGAGCGCGAGTATGGCAACGCTCACGGCGACAAGAACGAGCATGATGTTGATGGCCGCGCTTCGGGCGCTCCAGCGGAGTGCAGCGAATGCGCCGAGCCGGACGCCGTGCGATCGGTATCCGAAGTCGACTTCGGTAGCCGGTTTGGTCTGAGTGTTCATAGGCCGGATGCCTTTCTGCGCCGAACGAGCGCGATGAGCACGGGGGCACCGATCACCGCGGTCATGACGCCGGCTTCGATCTCGCCGGGCCGTGCGATCACTCGTCCCAGGACGTCCGCGCCGAGCACCAGTGCGGGCGAGGCGAGTGCGGTGTAGGCGATGATCCATCGTTGGTCGGGGCCGGTGAACCAGCGAACCAAGTGCGGCACCGCCAGCCCGACGAACGCGATTCCTCCGGTCAGTGCGGTAGCTCCACCGGCCAGGAGCGTGACCGCGACAAGCCCTATCGTTCGAGTACGCATCACGTTCGCACCGAGTGACGCTGCCTGATCGTCGCCCAGTGCAACAGCGTTCAGAGAGCCCGCGATGAGCAGTGCAAATACGAGTCCCAGCGCTATCAGCGGGAGCACCGTCAGGGTGTCTGATACAGGCACGCGAGCGAGCGAACCAAGGCTCCAGTTCCGGAACGAACGGAAAGTTTCCTCGTCGATGAGCTGCAGGAACGTTGAGAACGCGGTGAGTACGGCGGCGAGCGCGATGCCAGCGAGCACGAGGGAGACTGGGGAAACCGCTCTGCGTCCCGAGGCACCAATCAGGTACACGAGAACTGTTGCGACGACGGCTCCCGCAAAGGAGAACCAGACGTAGCCAGCGATCCCAGTCACACCGAACGCGCCGACGCCGACCGTGATTGCACACCCGGCACCAGCATTGACGCCAAGGATTCCGGGGTCGGCCAGCGGGTTGCGCGTGATCGCCTGAATGAGTGCCCCGGCCAGCCCGAACGCAGCGCCCGCCACGATACCGACCAGTGTTCGCGGCATCCGCAGCGACCACACGATCGAGGAGGCCTCGCTGCCATCGGGCATGAAAACGGTTCGCCAGACCTCGCCTGTCGGGAGTGGGTTCGTGCCGTAGGTGACGCTGACGACGAGGACAATGGCGAGTGCGGCGACGAGCACGATCAGGCCGGACAGTCGGCGTCGGAGCAGGAAGCTTCCGGTATCGGCCGGTTCGGTTGGCTTTGGTGCGGTGGCAAGAGAGACCATCTTGCTCCTGAAGTGAGTCTGGGAGGGGCGCGGCCGCTTCCGAACCGCGCCCCACGAGAGAGCAGTTGCTAGAACATTTCAGCGATCATCGGGACAACCTGTTCTGCTGCCCACGCGTTACCGATCGGGCCGCCGCTGGTGATCGCCCAAAGCAGGTCGCCGCCGTCAGTCGTCTTCGGGGGCAACTGGATGAACTTGTCGGACTGCACAGCGCTGAGATTCTTGAAGAGTTCCGTACCGGTGACGTGCGTCTCCATCTCCTCCGGGGTCGTGGCTTCGCTCTGGCCCAAGAGCAGTACGTCGGCGTCGATCTTTGAGATCAGCTCGTCACTGACTGTCGTGTCCTGAGCGAACTCGGCGGCGTTCGGGTTGAGTGCGAAGCCCAGGTCTGTCAGAAACAGTTCTGGTGCAGAATCTCTCTGTGAGAAGTACTGGAGACCGTTCGCGGGGCCGTAGTAGATCGCCCAGGTAGCGGTCTGCCCTTCGAACTCGGGATGCTCAGCGCGGATGGCCGCGAACAGCTCATCGTGTTCCGTGATGACCGCTTCGGCAGTGTCGCTGAGGTCGAGTGTCTCGCCCAGAATACGGATCGAGTCCTGCCAGGGGATTATCCGTTGATCCGAGGCCGGGCTTGTCACTACCGGGGCAATCTTGGCGAGCCGGTCGTAGATGTCGTTGAGCTCACCGTAGCCAGGAACCCAGCCGACGGTGACGATGAGGTCCGGTTTAGCCGCGGCGATGGCTTCCATCGGTACGTCTTCGCCCCGAACATACTCGTACGTTTCGAGTTCATCCGCACCGTGGGCCTCAAGATAGCCACCCTCGCTGATCATGCTGGAGTTGAGCACCGGGGTGACTCCGAGTGAAAGGAGCATCTCAGTATCGCTGCCATTCGGCACGATTGCCGCGATCCGCTCGGGGCGTTCCTCGAGCACGGTCTCGCCATAGGGCGACTCGAGAGTCAACGGGTAGGTGGTCTGGCCTTCTGCGGTGGGGATCAGGCTCGACTCACTCGCTCCTGGCTGTTCCGTTGCCTCGTTGGTGTCGGAGACTGCCGAGCAACCGGCGAACAGCAGGGTTGCTGCGAGCACCGAGCCGATTGCAGTGAAGACGCGGGAGCGTCTCGTAATGGTGATCATGGGTACCTTTCTATGTATCTCCGCAGGAGAGGGAGTCAGTTGCGATGCCACAGGGATACGCCCACCGATGCTCGGTGTCTCGTGCGCCCGGCACCTCCCGTTAACGCTCGACGAGGCCGGCCGTGCCGCGCTTCCAGTAGCCCGTGAAGTCGATGGCCGACTTCGGTACATCTCTCTCCCGCATCAGATAGCGCCGAATCTGCTGGATTTCGGACTGTTCACCGGCGAGCCAAACGAATGGCGTCCCGTCATGCCAACTCACGTCGCGCACTGCGTCGAGGAGCGAGTGTCGCGTTTCCGAGTTACGAGGAAGCCAAGTGATCTCGATCCCTGACGGAGCGAGGAGCTGCTGGCAGTGTTCGTCCTCGGCCACGTCGATGAGCACCTGACCACGTGCGTGCGAGGGCAACTCTTCGAGCAGACGTGCGATGGCCGGGACCGCCGTGTCGTCTCCGGCGACGAGAAGCCAATCCTGTCCGCTGGGAGGACTCTGGGTCTTGCCGGGGCCTACGATATGCATGAGATCACCCGGCTGAGCCTGCCTGGCCCAATCCGATGCGGGGCCGTGACCGTGCAGAACGAAGTCAATGTCCAACTCACGAGCATCTGGGTCGTACCGACGCACCGAGTAGGCCCGGGCGATCGGACGTCGTCCTTCGGCGAACGTCACCCGGCCGTCTTTGATCACGGGCAGGACAGGTTCAGTTTCCCCTGGGTACGGGAAGAGTAATCGAATATCGTCATCGAACCCGGGCGAGGCGAAAGGCTGTCGCGACGTGCCCTCAGCCGAAGCAAACTCGTCCAGCTGTCTCCCGGTCAGCGTGATCCGCTTCATTCCCGAGGTCACTTCCGCCACACAACTCACACTGAGCACACGAAGCTCCACCGGAATCGGGCGCAGTTCACGTGCGGAAGCACTCATAGATACTCTCCTCACAGAGCGGGAATCGGCCACCCCCATCGCTTTCACAGCGCATGGGTTCGCTAAGTAAGGCTACCCTTATGAGCATCAGATGATTTATCCGAGAACGCGGAGTTCGCATACTCGACGAGCGCACAAGCGCCAGAGGGAGAATCGTGCAGATGTTGCTCACGCCTACGTCCGTCCCGCCCATCCCAGCATCCCGAACACTGTCGGTGCGCAACGCTCGCGAGCCATCGCTCATCTGGGTGCATACCGGATCTGCCGTGGTACGAGCTACAGCCCAGGAGTACCGACTCCGTGCGGGGCAAGGAGTATGGATGCCAGCGGGCATCTCTTTCACCGTAAAAGTCAACGCTGCCTCAGTCGCTTTTCCTATCTTTCCGGCTACAGAAAGCAGCTCTCCGAACCCCGGCCGCCCGTTGCGCATCGAACTCGATCAGGACTGGTCTGAGTGGCTGGTCTACCAGTTCGCACGGAGCATAGGCTATCTCCGGGGCGCGACCTCGGACGCCAGCCTGCTCGACCTTGTCGCCGGTTCTCACCATGCCCCCCAGGTCGCGGAGACTCAGTCCGTACCGCTGCCACCGATGCCCTCGTCGCCTGAAGCCTCCGCGATTGCACATTCTCTGCTCCAGCGACCTGGCGACCCCAGTGATACAGCCGAACACGCACGCTCAGTCGCCCTCGGGATCCGCACCCTGCAGCAACAGTTCACCGAAGAGACAGGCCTCCCATTTGCACGATGGCGCACAGCCGTTCGCGTAGCCGCTGCCGCAACACTCTTAGACAGCGGTCATGAAGTCGGCGAGGCAGCGCGGCAGGTCGGGTTCTCAACTCCCGCCGGATTCACCAAAGCGTTCCGTGCCAGAACCGGTATGACGCCCCGCCAATACAAGATGAAACGGGCACCGCATGCCCATCACGACCAAAGCACCCTCATGAGTTTCGGGAAGCAGATACTGTCTCAACGACAACCGCAGACGGAGCAAGTGGAAGCATCGCCGCCGCCGATCCCCGCAGCGCAGACGTGGAACCGCATCAATGACTTCCACGTCCTCGTATGGGTCTATCGAGGCTCGGCACGCGTAACAGTCGGCGATCACACACGACGGCTGACACGCGGAGACGCCATCTGGCTTCCCGCAGGCGTCCGCAACAGCATCACGCTTCCACGCGGCTCGCTGATCCTTCCCCTCGGATCTCGTCACAGTTCCCCGGCCATAGAGTTGCCCTCCAAACTCGTCCAACGGTTCCCCGACGCTGCCGAGCCGTACCTACTGCACGCCCTCATTTCGAATTACACGCTTCTTCGCCCCGAAGAGCACGACCCGAATCGAATCACGCGCCTGTTTCTCCAACGCGCCTCGCTCGCTCGATCCGAAACCGCCCACGCCCTGTCAGGAACAACAGCCGTCCAGAAGATCATCAACACGGTGCGTCACAACCCTGCGGATAGACGAACCCTCAGCCTGTGGGCAGAAGAACTCGACTCCAGCACACCCGCGCTCGGGCGCGACTTCCTCGCAGCCACGGGTCAGACCTACACCGTGTGGAGATCAGAGGTTCGCATGACTGTGGCGCGCCAGTACCTCGAGGAGGGAATGGGTGTCGCCCAAGTATCCCGGAAGCTCGGTTACGCCCACCGGTCAGCATTCGCAGCAGTTTTCACCCGATCGCATGGCATGTCACCACGCGACTATCAACAGCGCGGATGGCAACACACCAAGGAGCCTCTGATCGTCCGATAGCTCGTGGCGTGCACACCTACCAGGCATGACGGTGCCGATCAGGGTCGTGACCGGCGTGCGAACCGGCGGCGATAGAACCTGCATGCTGCGCTCAGGCGCCTCGACCGTCGACGGCACGCGCTCTGTGCCGCCGCACCGCGGCGCGATTCGCGCAGCGTACCGAGCAGTAGCGCTGCCGCCCGTTGCGGGTCACATCGACGACCACTGCCTCGCAGGGGTCCCCGGGATCCTCGCCCGCAGCGCAGCGCGCGAGTCGGTGCATGCCGCGGGTCGTCAGGTGCAGGGCGGTGCCCACGCTGATGACGGCGAAGAGCACTTGGGGGAGCGAGGTCGCGTCGTCGTCGCGGTAGTGGAGGTGCCACCCCTCGTCGTGGTGGTCGGTGAGACGCGGGTAGGCGGCTGCCCGGGCCATGTGGTCGTTGAGGATGCGGGCGCGGCTGCGGGGATCAGGGGCGTCGACGACGGTCAGCCAGTCGTCGATGACCCGGCGCACGCGCCGATGGTCGCCGGGCTCCTCGGGGAACTCCACGGTCATGCCCACCTCGCGCGCTCGGACCACGATGCCCTCACGGTCGTCGGGCCAATCGTTGGCAAGCGATGCGGCCAGGAGCACGGCGTATTCGCCGTAAGGGTTGAGATGCATAAGGGCATTACATCACAGTGGGAGCATGTTCAACACGACAAGCCATCCTGAACGACGAATCGCGTCAGTGCCCCGGCCTCACGAACACGGCTGGCGGAAAGAGTCTCGACACGCGACATCGATGGGCTGCGTGCTGTATGTGCGCTGCAGCGCGTGCGGCGTCAGAAGAGTCGATATCCAGGAGCGGCCCGACGAGCCGCCCGCGGGCATCACGGCAGAGCTCTGACCCTCGAGAGGGGGTTCGCCTGCATGGCCCGCGCTTCTCATGCGAAACCAGCCTTTCGGCGGGAAACCTCAGCGCATCACGCCGACCGTGGCATCGCAGCCTCGATCGCCGCGATGATGCCGGGGTCGTCTGGCTCGACCTGCGGCCGGAACCGCCGCACCGCCCCGTCGGGGGCGACCAGGAACTTCTCGAAATTCCACTTGACCCGCCCGCGCTTCCCGTCGTCATCGGGCACCTCGTGCAGCAACGCGTAGAGCGGGTGCTTGTTCCGCCCGTTCACCCGCACCTTCTCCATGAGCGGGAAGGTCACCCCGTAGCTCGTCGAGCAGAAGGTCTTGATCTCGTCGGCCGTGCCGGGTTCCTGATTCAGGAACTGGTTGCACGGGAACCCGAGGACCGTGAAGCCGCGATCCGCGTACCGCCGCTGCAGCTCCTCGAGTTTGGCGTACTGGGGCGTCAGCCCGCAGCGCGACGCGACGTTCACGACGAGCACGGCACGATCCGCGTACTCCGCGAGCGAGGTGGGTTCGCCGTCGATCGTGGTCAGGGGTACGTCGCGGATGTCCATACATCCAGCCTACGCCCGCTACGCTCATCATGCCGGCGCCTCGAGGCCGTCGAGGCACGAGGGGTATCGTCCCACGGAATGATTCGGGATCGCCCCGTGTTGAGGACTCCGTCCGAGCATGCGGTCGCACCCGCGGCCGCCGAGACAAAGGAGGACCACCGGAATGACCACCGATCCGCAGGCCGAGCACATCGGGGCCGCAGCGCTCAAGAGCGCCTTCCGCGAGCACCCCGCGGGCGTCGCCCTCATCACGGCGCAGACTCCCGAGGGCCCCGTCGGTCTCACGGCATCGAGCGTCGCATCGGTCGGGATCGATCCCGCAGCGCTCTCATTCTCGGTCACCCGCGCGACGGGCAGCGCCGGCGGCATCCTCGCAGCCGACACGTATCTCGTGCACCTGCTCGATGCGCGGCACGCGGCGATCGGCGCCGCCTTCGCGGTCTCCGGCTCCGAGCGCTTCACACCCGAGCAGGGCTGGACGACGCTGCCCACCGGCGAGCCGCATCTGCCGAGCACGCGCGTCGCACTGCGCTGCCGCACCCTGCACTCGCTCGGCGTCGGAGCCTCGGTCGTCGTGGTCGCCGAGGTGCTCGACGCCGTGTTCGGCGAGTCGGCGGATCCGATGGTGTATCTCGACCGCGCGTTCCGCACGCTCGCGCCCGTGGAATAGGGGGCCGCCCGCGCTACTCCACGACCGAGATGCCGACCGTGTTGAGGCCCTTGGCCTTGTCGCGACGCTCCACCGAGTTGCTGAGCAGCACGAGGCTCAGGCCGACCGCGGCCAGCACCACGCCGACCCAGCCGGGCGCCAGGTAGCCGAGGCCGGCCGCGATCACCACGCCGCCCAACCAGGCACCGAGACTGTTGCCGACGTTGAACGCGGCGTGGTTGATCGCGGCGCCGAGCAGCGCGGCCTCGTCCGAGATGCGGACCAGGCGGGACTGGATCGAGGGGATCAGCAGCGACGAGGTGACACCGAGCATGAACACGCAGACGAAGAGCCCGACCGGATGCCAGGCGAACTGGGTGTAGAGCACGAGCGCGACGATGAAAGCGCCGAAGCCCCAGGTGACCGTGCGGCGGGGGCTGCGGTCGGTGGCCCACCCGCCCAGCACGTTGCCGATCGTCATGCCGATCCCGAGGCAGGCGAGCACCCATGGCACAGTGCTCGGAGCGAAGCCGGTCTCGCGTGTGGTGACCTCGGCGATGTAGGAGTAGACCGCGAAGAACCCGCCGAAGCCCACCGAACCGACCGCGATCATCACCCAGATTCGGGGATTGCGCAGCGCAGAGAGCTCGCGCATCGGGCTGCGCTCCGGATTTCCCGGGTAGCGCGGCAGAGCGGCGAACGAGAGCACCAGGGTCGTCGCGAAGATCAGCGCGACGAGCGCGTAGGCGGAGCGCCATCCGAACAGCTGACCCATCCAGGTCGCGAGCGGCACGCCCACCACATTGGCGATGGTGAGGCCCGAGAGGGCGAGCGCGATCCCGCGGCCCTGATTGCCCGGCCCCATGATGCGGGCGGCGAGCAGCGATACCACGCCGAAGTAGGCGCCGTGCGGCAGGGCCGCGATGAACCGGAAAAGCGCGAGTGACCCGAAGCTCGGCATGCAGGCGGACGCCACGGTGCCGACGATGAAGAGGCCCAGCAGCCAGAACACGAGCCGCGTCTGCGACATGCGCGCCGCCAGCACCGCGAAGGTGGGAGCGCCGACCACCACGCCGAGCGCGTAGGCCGTGATCAGCATGCCGGCCTGAGCGATCATCCGGTCGGGCTCCTGGTCGAAGCCCGGGATCAGGTCGCTCGCGATGTCGGGCAGCAGCCCCATCGTGGCGAACTCGGTCACGCCGATGCCGAAACCGCCGAACGCGAGCGCGAAGAGCGCGACGGCGCGGCGGAGCGGGGAGAGGGAGGGGACGCTCACCAGCCGCGTGCGAGCCAGGCGTCGAGATCCGGCATCTCCGCCGCCACCGTCGTGCGCTCACCGTGCCCGGGGCGCGCGACCGTCTCCTCCGGCAGGGTGAAGAGCCGCGTGCGGATCGACTCGACGATCTGCTCGAAGCTCGAGTAGTCCCACCTGGTCGCCCCGGGGCCGCCCTGAAACAGGGTGTCCCCGGAGAAGACCGTGCCGAGCGCCGGCGCGATGAAGCAGACCGATCCGGGCGTGTGGC
Organism: Leucobacter holotrichiae; assembly: GCF_055791005.1. Taxonomy (NCBI): domain Bacteria; kingdom Bacillati; phylum Actinomycetota; class Actinomycetes; order Micrococcales; family Microbacteriaceae; genus Leucobacter; species Leucobacter holotrichiae. The sequence goes on along the minus strand of NZ_JBVUAC010000001.1, from coordinate 224,484 downwards.
CCGGCGTGTGCGCGACGGCGATCTCGACGCCCGCCACGAGGAAGTCGGCTCCATCGGCGAGTTCGAAGTCGGGGAGCGTCTCACCGTGGGTGTCCCGCCAGAGGAAGAGGTCCGCTGGGTGCAGGTACACGTGAGTGTCGAGCATCCGCGCGGCCTCCACCGCGGCGTTCACGTGATCCTCGTGCCCGTGGGTGAGCAGGATCCCCAGGGTCTCGCGATCGCCCACCCCGCTCACGATCGCTTCGGCGTCGTGCGAGGCGTCGATCACCAGTGCCTGCTCATCGTCGCCGACGATCCAGATGTTGTTCTCGAGCTCGACCCCCTCCGCGGGGTACCCGGGGCGACCCGCGCCGACCAGGCCGCGGGTCACCACCCGGTCGATCCGTGCTTCCGACATGATCTCTCCCGTTCTCAGCCGCGGGTCACAACGACGGGGCAGGGCAGCGCCTGCAGCACGCCGTGGCTCACCGAGCCGAGCAACAGGCGCGAAATGCCGCCGCGGCCACGGCTGCCGACGACGAGCATCTCCGCGCCCTCGGCGGCCTGCACGAGCGCCGCGACCGGAGGCGACTGCACGATCTCGCGACGGATCTCGAGATCGGGGTAGCGGTCGGCCAGACCGGCCGTGCCGATCGCGATTGCCTCCTCGGCCGCTGAGCGCTGGGACTCGACCAGCTCCTCGCTCCACAGGTACTCGAGGCCGGGCGTGAGCGGCGGCATCCACGCGTACACCGCGATGAGAGGCGAACCCCTGAACGACGCCGCCTCGGCGGCGACCGCGATCGCCCGCTTCGAGGCCTCCGACCCGTCGACGCCGACGACGACGCCGCGCTTCGGCTCCGCCGATGCGGTGGCGGGGATCACGGCTACCGGGCAGTGAGCCGTCGCGGCGACCTTGACCGCGCGCGTGCCGAAGAACGAACCGGCGAACCGGCTGCCGTTGTGGGCGCCGAGGATCAGCAGGTCGGCGCGCTTCGACGCCTCCTCGACCTCCGCGATCGGATGCCCGACCACCGCGGTGCCCGAGATCTTGCCCTCGAACCCGAGGCTGCGGGCGTACTCCATCTCGGCCTGCAGCATCTGCTCGGACGCCTGCTGGGCCTCCGAGAGGAACGCGACGCTCTCGGAGAGGAAGGAGTCGTCGGCGACGTGCAGCAGCTCCACCTCGGCTCCGCGCTCGGTCGCTCGGTCGAGACCCCAGGCGAGCGCGGCCCGGCTCTGCTCGGATCCGTCTACTCCGATGAGATACTTCGCTGACATCTTCGTTCCTTTCTCTCGGGTTCCGCTGCGGGCCCGGTATCAGGCCTCGCGCGCCGGAAGGTGCGCGGGATGGTTGCCCGCCAGCTGCTCGATGATGCGCACCACCTGGCAGCTGTACCCGTATTCGTTGTCGTACCAGACGTACAGCACGGCGCTGTCGCCCGTCACGATCGTCGCGAGCCCGTCGACGATGCCGGCCCGGTTCGAGCCGACGAAATCGTTCGAGACGACCTCGGGCGACTCGACGAAGTCGATCTGGGTGCGCAGCGCGCCGGTGAGGGAGACCTCCTCGAGGAAGGCGTTGATCTCCTCGCGTGTGGTCTCCTGCTCGAGCTGGAGGTTGAGCACGGCCATCGACACGTCGGGGGTGGGCACGCGGATCGCGTTACCGGTGAGCTTGCCCTCGAACTCGGGGAGCGCCTTCGACACGGCCTTCGCCGCACCGGTCTCGGTGAGCACCATGTTGAGGGCGGCGGAGCGGCCCCGGCGGTCGCCCTTGTGGAAGTTGTCGATGAGGTTCTGGTCGTTGGTGTACGAGTGCACCGTCTCGACGTGCCCGCGCTTCACGCCGAAGCGGTCGTTCACGACCTTGAGCACCGGCGTGATCGCGTTGGTGGTGCACGACGCCGCGCTGAGGATGGTGTGCTCAGGGGTGATCTTGTCGTTGTTGACCCCGTAGACCACGTTCAGCATGTCGCCCTTGCCCGGTGCGGTCAGCAGCACACGGGAGATGCCCTTGTTCTGCAGGTGCTGGCCGAGGCCCTCGGCGTCGCGCCATCGGCCGGTGTTGTCGACGAGAATCGCGTTCTCGATCCCGTACTCGGTGTAGTCGACGCTGGCGGGGTCGTTCGCGTAGATGACCTGGATGCGCACGCCGTTCGCGAGGATCGCGTTCTCATCCTCGAGCACCTTGATCGTGCCCTTGAACGGACCGTGCACCGAGTCGCGGCGCAGCAGGCTGGCCCGCTTCACGAGATCGTTCTCGGACCCCTTGCGCACCACGATGGCCCGGAGGTTGAGGCCGTTGCCGCTGCCCGAGTGATCGATGATGATGCGGGCGAGCAGACGCCCGATGCGCCCGAAGCCGTAGAGCACCACGTCGGTGCCCTCGCCGCGCGGAGCGCCGATCGCCGGAGCGAGCTCCTCGCGGAGGTAGGCCTCGAGGTCATCGCCGCCCGAGGCGCGGAATCCGTTCGCGAGCAGCGCGAGGTCGACCGAGACGGGGCCGGGCTGGATCCTCGCGAGCGCCTCGACGATGGCCGAGGTCTCGGTCAGGGGAAGCTCGACGTCGTCGATCTTGTGGGCGTAGTAGTGAGCACGGATGATGTCGATCGGGGAGCGGCCCACCAGGCTTCGTCCGTGAACGGACATGACCACGTCGTGGTCGCGGTAGAGCTGGCCGATCAGCGGGATCATCCGCTCTGCGAGTTCCTGCTTCGCCTTCCAAGCCTCGAGGTGAGCATCAGCACGCTGAATCATGTGAACGGAGGGTTCCTTTCAACACTGTCATGAAGAGAATTCGGCCTGCCCGCCGGGGACGCTTGTTCGTCATGTCAAGTATCCCACGGCGGCGCCTGAATGACGCCGTGTGACACCCTGATTTCCGGTTAGGCTCGCGATCCCGCACTCTTGAACCCGTACCTGCCGCGCCCGGAGCGGCATCGTCTCGACTCGCACACCGATCATGAGGAGCATCATGACTTTCAGGAAGCGCGGCGTCCTCGCCGCCTCGATCACCGCCCTCGCGCTCACCGCTACCGCCGCGCTCGCGGGCTGCTCGGCCTCCGACGACTCGGGGGAGAGCTCCGACGCGGCGGCGGAGACCGTCCGCATCGGCGTCGTCGGCGCCAGCGATCCCTACTGGGAGACCTTCACCGAGGCCGCGGCGGCGGAGGGGATCGAGGTCGAGCTCCAAGATTTCACCGACTACAACCAGCCGAACCCGGCGCTCAGCGAGGGCGAGCTCGACCTCAACCAGTTCCAGCACATCCAGTACCTGGCCGATTACAACGTCTCGAACGACGACGATCTCATCGCCATCGGCTCGACCGCGATCTACCCGCTCGGCGTGTTCTCGACCAAGCACGACAAGCTCGAGGACATCCCCGAGGGCGGCACCGTCGCGATCCCCTCCGATCCCAGCAACCGCGCACGCGCGCTCAACGTGCTGCAGGCCGCCGGTCTCATCGAGCTCGCCGACGGCGGCAGCCTGTTCTCGACGCCCGACGACATCGACGCCGGCGCCTCCCAGGTCGAGGTCACCGAGATGGACGCCTCCTTCACCGCGACCTCGCTCTCCGACGTCGACGCGGCCGTGGTCAACAACGACTTCGTCACCGATGCCGGCCTGAAGTTCGACGAGGCCCTGTACCAGGACGATCCTGAGGACGAGGGCGCGAAGTACTTCATCAACATCTTCGCGGCGAAGGCCGAGGACAAGGACAACGAGACCTACAAGAAGCTCGTCGAGATCTACCAGACCAATGAGGATGTGCAGGCCGGCGTCTTCGAGAACTCGGGCGACAGCGCGATCATGCTGAACACCCCGGTGTCGGAGCTGCAGGAGATCTTGACCGACGCCGAAGAGCAGGTCCGCGAGAACAAGTAGCCGTCGACCCGCGCGAGCGGCGCCGGCAGCGCATAGGATCGGGGCGTTCGGTTTTCCGAGCGCCCCGATCCGCATCTGCGGCGCCCGGGGCGCGGCGCCGGGCAGAATGCAGCAAGCAGGAGGGAGACCGCGTATGACGCGCGTCCAGATGATCGGCGTCTCGAAGCGGTATCCGGGCCGCGGCAAGGCCGCCGCCCCGGTGGTCGCGGTCGACGACGTCTCGATCGATGTCGCCTCCGGCGAGATCCACGCCATCATCGGCTACTCGGGAGCGGGCAAGAGCACGCTGCTGCGGCTGGTGAACGGTCTCGAGCAGGCGAGCTCGGGCCGCATCCTCGTGGGCGACGACGAGATCACCAGCCTGCCCGAGTCGAAGCTGCGGGCGGTGCGCGGCGGCATCGGCATGATCTTCCAGCAGTTCAATCTCTTCCACTCCAAGCGCGTCTCGAAGAACATCGAGTACCCGCTCGTGGTCGCGGGGATGTCGCCGGGCGAGCGCAAGCGCCGCGCGGCGGAACTGCTCGACTTCGTCGGCCTCGGCGACAAGGCCGACGCCTACACCGACCAGCTCTCGGGCGGGCAGAAGCAGCGCGTCGGCATCGCCCGCGCGCTCGCCACGAACCCCGGCGTGCTGCTCGCCGACGAGGCGACGAGCGCCCTCGATCCGCAGACCTCTCAGGAGGTGCTCGCGCTGCTGAAGCGCGTCAACGAGGAATTCGGGATCACGATCATCCTCATCACGCACGAGATGGAGGTCGTGCGCGAGATCGCGGATCGCGTCACGGTCATGGACGGCGGCAGGGCCGTCGAGCAGGGCGACGTGTTCGAGGTGTTCTCGAACCCGCAGAGCGCGACCACGAGGCGCTTCGTCTCGACCGCGCTGCCGACGGAGCCCGAGGCCGAGCACCTCGAGCAGCTGCGCGAGCGCCACCGCGGCAGGCTCGTGACCCTGACGTTCCGCGACGGCGACGTGGACCAACCCGTCGTGTTCCGAACCCTCGCCGAGCGCGGCGTCGGCGTGAGCATCGTGCACGGCGGAGTCACCGACGTGGGCGGCCGGAGCTTCGGCAAGCTCACGCTCGAACTCATCGGAGACGATCTGCGCGTCGAGCACGCGATCGCGGCGCTCGCGCAGGAGACCGACCTGGAGGTGCTGGCCTGATGCCCGCATCGATCATCCTCGCGGAGAACGGCAAGATCGACGACCTCTTCAAGCTCTTCGAGAACGGGAGCTTCCTCGAAGCGACCCTGGAGACCCTGCAGTACGTGGTGGTCGCGATGGCCGTCGGCGGCATCCTCGGCCTCGTCATCGGGACGGCGCTGACGGTCACGCGCTCCGGTGGGATCCTGGCCAACCGACCGGTGTTCTGGGTGCTGAACTTCCTCGTGAACTTCTTCCGCCCGATCCCGTTCGTGATCCTGCTCGCCGCGATCCAGCCGCTCGGGCGCCTGATCGTCGGCACCGGCATCGGCGACCGCTTCCTCATCTTCGTGCTCTCGTTCGCCGCGACGTTCGGGATCGCGCGACTCGTCGAGCAGAACCTGCTCACGGTGCCACCGGGGGTCATCGAGGCCTCGCGCGCCATGGGGGCCGGCCCCCTCCGCACGATCCTCACGGTGCTGATCCCCGAGGGGCTCGGCCCCCTCGTGCTCGGCTACACCTTCGCCTTCATCGCGGTGGTGGACATGACCGCGATGGCCGGCGTCATCGGCAGCGGCGGCCTCGGAAACCTCGCGCTGCAGTACGGCTACCGGCAGTTCAACCCGTGGATCACCTGGTCGGCCGTGCTCGTCATCATCGTCATCGTGCAGCTCGTGCAGCTGCTCGGCAACGTGTTCGCCCGCAAACTGCTTCGGAGGTAGCCCGTGTCACCCGCCCCCTCTCAGACCCTCGCCGATCTGCAGCGGGTCGCAGAAGAGCTCTGGCCCGCCGCGACCGCGGAGGGGTGGGACCGCGTCGGACTCGTCTCCGGCGCGAGCGATGCGCCCCTGCACCGCGTACTGCTCGCCGTCGACGCGGTGGGCGCGACGGTCGACGAGGCCCTCGAGCGGGGCGCCGACGCGCTGCTCACGCATCACCCGCTGCTGCTGCGCGGCATCCACACCGTCGCGGAGGACACCTCGAAGGGGGCGCTGCTCGCGAAGCTGATCCGCGGCGGCTGCGCGCTGCTCGCCGCGCACACCAACGCCGACCAGCCCGAGGGCGGGGTGTCGGCGGTGATCGCCGAGCGCCTGGGGCTCCGCTCGGCCGAGGCGATCGCGCCCGCCGAGGGGCCGAGACCCGGCGAGGTGTTCGGTATCGGGCGCGTCGGCGACCTCGAGTCCCCGATCGCGCTCCGCGAGTTCGCGGAGCGCGTCGCCGCGATCCTGCCCCGCACGGCGAGCGGCGTTCGCGTCGCCGGCGATCCCGAGCGCCCGATCTCTCGAGTCGCCCTGCTCGGCGGCGCCGGCGACAGCCTGCTCGACCATCCGACCGTGCGCGCGGCCGACGTGTACCTCACCTCGGATCTGCGGCACCACCCCGCGCAGGAGTCGCTCGAGCAGTCTCTCGCGGCCGGCGGCCCTGCGCTCGTCGACGTCGCGCACTGGGCGAGCGAGTCGCTGTGGCTCGAGGGGGCGGCCGAGCTGCTCTCGGAGCGGCTGCCCGGCGTCGAGTTCCGCGTGAGCGGGATCCGCACCGATCCCTGGAGCTTCACGGTCGGCGCGGACCGACCGACTGCGTGAACGGCACCCCGCGCCCCGATAGGCTGGACCCATGAAAGCCAGCCCTCGCCAGCAGCAGCTGCTGCTCGACCTGCAAGACCGCGACAACACGATCGCCCGGCTTCGCCGCAAGCGCAGCACGCTGCCCGAGCGCGCCGAGCTCGACGGCCTGACCGGCGAGGCGGAGCAGGCCAAGGCTCGCTTCATGGCCGCGCAGCGCGAACTCGACGCGCAGAACGCCGAGATCGCGCGCGTCGAAGCCGACGTGCAGATGGTGAGCCAGCGCCGCGCGCGCGACGAGCAGTTGCTCGCCGCCAGCACGTCGTCGAAGGAGGCGCAGGCGCTGCAGAACGAGCTCGACACGCTCACCCGCCGTAAGGGCGAGCTCGAGGATCGCGAGCTCGAGCTCATGGAGGTGCAGGAGCGCGCACAGGCGGAGTTCTCGGAGGCTCAGCAGGTGCTCGCCGGCGTCGATGAGCGCCGCGCCGCCATCAGGGCGAAGATCATGGAGGCCGAGCAGCGTCTGGACCGCGAGATCGCGTCGAACAGCGAGGAGCGGGCCGGTCTCGCGGCCGAGCTGCAGCGGGACCTGCTCGACCTGTACGAGGAGCTGCGGGGCCGCATCGGGATCGGCGCCGCGCGCCTGCGCGGGAGCGTCTCGGAGGCGAGCAACATGTCGCTCACGCCGGCCGAGCTCAGCGAGATCCGTGCCGCCGCACCCGACGAGCTGGTGTTCTGCCCGGGCACCGGCGCCATCCTGGTGCGCGTCGAGGGGGAGTAGCGGCGTGCCCGGGACCGGCGGCGGCTCCGCGTGATCGCCGAAGGGCGTAGACTGGACGACGGAATGGGCCGGCGGACGGTCGCGTCGCGGCACTTCGGTGCACGCGCCGAGGAACGTCCGGGCTGCACAGAGGAGGACGGTGGGTAACACCCACCCGGGGCGACCCGCGAGAAAGTGCAACAGAGAGCAGACCAGCCTCCCGGCAGAGCCGGGATGGTCCGGGTGAAAGGGTGGTGTAAGAGACCACCGGCGTTCGTGGCGACACGGGCGGCCAGGCAAACCTCGTCCGCAGCAAGGTCAGACAGCAGACGTCGACGCTCCTCGCCGAGTCTGCGGGTAGACCGCTAGAGGGTACTGGCAACAGTGCCCCGAGATAGATGACCGTCACCGGCCGGTTCGCCGGCCGGCACAGAACCCGGCGTACAGCCGGCCCATTCCCTCCGCCCCGCCGCCGGCTCAACCTCAGTACGGGTACCCGTGCTCGACGAGGAAGGCGCCTCCCGATACGAGCGCGTAGACCAGGAACGTGGCGGCGATCCACGGGCACGCCCACCGGCTCGTCTGATACTCGCCGCGTCGCAGCGCGGGCAGCATCAGCAGCAGGCCGCTCACCTGCACGATCGCGAGCACGACGTACGACCAGTCCTCGAAGATCCATGCCAGCGGGGCGAAGTGCAGGGCGACGCAGAGTCCGATCCACCACCCGTACCATCGTGTCTGATCGCGTCTCGCGAGCACGATGCAGCCGCCCCCGATGACCACGGCCTCGGCGAGCACGATCAGGCCGAACACCCAGTAGCGTCCGTCGAGCGCGGTCGGAGCCGACCAGTTGCGCCACACGAGGATCCCGAAGGCGATCGCTGTCAGGATCCCGATCACCGAGCCGGCTCCCAGCCAGCCGCGGAGCCGCGGCTTCGGGTCCTCCTGCGACCAACCCGAACCAGCCGGCGGCCATGACTGCCAGCCACGCGATCGCGAACGCCTGGTCCCTCAGGAACTCCGTGAACATGATGCCCTCCTCGTCTCCTCCGCCGAGCCGTTGGTCAGATACTGACACAGGGGCCCGGGAATCCCTCGCAGCCTCTTGCTTCTCCTTGACGGGCGACCGCGGCCGATCTACCGTCAAAGTACACACCGCGGGGACGGCGGCGCGCCGCGGCTCAGCGGGCTTCGAGGCCGGAGGAGGGATCGAATGGGTCTTCTCACGTTCAGCATCAACGTCACCCTGGACGGCTGCGTGGATCATCAGGAGGGCATCGCCGACGACGAGACGCATGCCCACTTCACCCGTCTCATGGACGAGGCCGGAGCGATGCTGTGGGGCCGCACCACCTACGAGATGATGGAGAGCTACTGGCCGGCGGTCGCCCGCGGCGAGGTCGAGGCGCCGGCGGCGGAGCGCGACTGGGCGCTGGCGCTCGAGGCCAAGCAGAAGTACGTGGTGTCATCGACGCGGAGGGACTTCCCCTGGACCAACAGTCACCATCTCACGGGTGACCTGCGCACAGCGGTGCGGGAGCTCAAGGACCGGACGCCCGCGGGGGTGCTCGTCGGCAGTGGAAAGCTCGCGACGGCGCTCGACCGGCTGGATCTCATCGACGAGTACAGCTTCCTCGTGCACCCCGCGATCGCCGGCCACGGCCCGACCCTGTACCAGGACGGCCTGCCCGGCACTCGTCGCCTCGAGCTGATCTCGTCGACACCGCTCAGCAACGGCGCTGTCGTCATGCACTATCGTCGGGCCGAACAGGGATGAGCGCTCCGCGAGCGATGACGAGGGGCTCCGCACCGAAGCCGTCGAGGGCGGCCCTCCGGCCTCTCCGCTATAGTCGATCAGGATGAAGAATCTGAAGCGCTGGGCGGTGGTGCTCGTCGTACTCGCGGTGCTCGGCGGCGTTCTCGAGCTCTCGCTGCGCGCGGTGATCCCCTCGGCGATCGAGGGTGGCGCACGGCTCGCGCTGCGTGTCCCGCAGACGGAGGCGGTCACCGTGGACACCGAGGGCTCGATGCTCTTGAACGCTCTGCGCTGGCGCATCTCCGATGTCACCGTCACCGCCGACGGCGTGCCCCTCGCCGAGGATGTGACGGCGAGGGCGACGCTTGAGGTAGGCTCGATGCCGTTGTTCCCGGCGTTCGGCAAGCTCAGAGACGGCACAGCCTCCTTCGCCGTACCGCCCGAGCAGCTCGACGGCATGGTGCGGATCGTGAGCCGCGGTCTCGCGGACTGGGGAGAGATGCGCGACGGCGAGCTCGTCGGCGGGGGAGTGCTCACCGATCAGCAGTTCGACCTGCCCTACAGCCCCGCGTTCGAGATTCCCTACGAGGGGGCCGTGGGCCTCGGCGTCGAGGCGGGTGAGATCGTGGTGACCCCGAGCGACGTGATCGTGCAGGATCAGGGGCCCGTCGGAGCCTTCCTGGCGGGGGCGATGAGCGAGCCCCGGAGCATCTGCTTCGCCGACCGCCTGCCCGCCGGCGTCACGCTCACCGGAATCGAGGTGCGCCCCTCGGGCGAGGTCATCATGCAGTCGGCCCTATCGGAGAGGTTGCTCTCGAGCCCCAAGGAACGGTTCCGCGGCACCTGCCAGTAGGTGCAGCGGTGCCACCGAGCGATCCCGCTCCTCACCGCCGCCCTCCGGTCGGCGGCGCGTCGTCGGCATCGGGGGTGAAGATCTGCTCGATGGGAAGGGAGAAGGTCGCGGCGATGCGGAAGGCGAGCGGCAGCGAGGGATCGTAGCGGCCGGTCTCGAGGGCGTTCACGGTCTGGCGCGAGACCCCCAGCGCTTCGGCGAACTGCACCTGAGTCCAGCCCCGCTCCGTGCGCAGGCGCCGCACCTCGTTCTTCACCGATCGACCCGAAGGGCCAGCACGATCGCGGCGATGCCCCAGGCGGACATCCCGCCCGAGAAGACGATCCACTCCGGCATCGGCACGTCGAGACCGCCGATCCGGAGCATGCCCACGGTGACCGCGACGAGCATGGCGCCCCCGAAGCCCGCGGCGAGACTCTTCACCAGCAGCTGCCGCTGCATCTCATCGATCCTGCGGAGATGCCCGAGCAGCGCGACGACGATCCAGAGCAGCGGGAGGATCGGCAGCACCGCTAACGCGACCGCAAGCGGCGTGCCGCGTTCGGCGTCGAGCACCTGGCTGAGCACGAGCAGCAGCACGTACAGCACCATCGCGGCGCCGAACTGCCGGTTGTACCTTCGTCCGGTGCGCACCTCGGCCTCGGTGCGCCTCTCGGAGGCTTCTCTTCTGGTCATGACAGCGCCTTTCCGGGGTTGCGGAGCATGTCCCTGCCGCTCATCGCAGTGCCGCCTCAGTCCGACACGGTGAGCAGCTCGAACCCGTCCTCGCGCACCACGATCGTGTGCTCGAACTGCGCAGTGATGCTCTTGTCGCGCGTGGTGACCGTCCAGCCGTCATCCCACTGATCCCACTCGTGCGAGCCCAGCGTCAGCATCGGCTCGACGGTGAACACCATGTTCGGCTTGATCACATCCCCGTAGGCCGGAGCGGAGTCGTAGTGCGGGATGATGAGCCCCGAGTGGAAAGAAGCGCCGACCCCGTGACCGGTGAAGTCGCGCACGACCCCGTATCCGAAGCGCTTGGCGTACGTCTCGATCACGCGGCCGATCACGTTGACCTGGCGGCCCGGCTTCGCGGCCTTGATGCCCCGCATCATCGCCTCGTGCGTGCGCTCGATGAGCAGGTCGACGTCTTCCGGGACTCGCCCCACCCGGAACGTGCGATTGGTGTCTCCGTGGAAGCCGTCGAGGTAGGCGGTGATATCGACGTTCACGAGATCCCCGTCGCGGAGAACGGTGTCGTCGGGAATCCCGTGGCAGATGACCTCGTTCACGGAGGTGCACGACGAGGCGCGGTAGCCGCGGTAGCCGAGCGTCGACGGGTAGGCGCCCTGAGAGACGACGAACTCATGCGCCACCCGATCGAGCTCCGCCGTCGTCACGCCGGGGCGCACCGCCTCCCCGACAGCGTCGAGCGCGCGAGAGGCGATCCGTCCCGCCGCTCTGATGCGACCGATCTCGTCTTCGGAGTAGGTGTTGTCGCCCGTATAGGCGGGAGGCACCGCGAGACCGACGTAGGGCGGCCGTGCGATGTGCTGGGGGACGGTTCGCGGCGGGGGAACCGAGCCCGGAATCAAATGTCCGTGTGCGTCGAAGGGCATACCTCTAGTCTATGAAGGGAGAGACCCACGACACAGGGAGGCTGCAATGAGCAAGCGCGACTGGGGAGTCGAAGACTCCGAGGAGACGTACTGGTACAACACCCGCACCGGGCAGGTCGAGGAGGGCCCCCAGTCGCTCGGCATCGACCGCATCGGGCCGTTCAAGACCCGCGAGGAGGCGGCGAACGGACCCGCCAAGCTGCAGGAGCGCGCGAAGGAGTGGGCCGAGGAGGAGGCTCAGGAGGATTCCTGAGCATGCGCCGTGCTCCTGCGCGCACGGCGCGCAGGAGCAGCCGCCCGCCCCGAGCCGCTTCCGCGGAAACGACCGCTGAAACACGAATGTCACAGGGGCGCGCTAGTCTGGCAATAATCGTCAACTGAGCGAACGGAGCCGGTGTGAGCAAGCAGCGCGATTTTGTTCTTCGCACCATCGAAGAGCGGGGCGTGAAATTCGTGCGCCTGTGGTTCAGCGACGTCTCCGGCACGTTGAAATCCGTGGCGCTCGCACCGGCAGAGGTCGAGGGCGCGTTCAGCGAGGGCATCGGCTTCGACGGCTCCGCGATCGAGGGACTGACTCGCGCGTACGAGTCGGATCTGCTCGCAGTGCCGGATCCCTCCACCTTCCAGCTGCTGCCGTGGCGCAGCATGTCTGCGCCCACAGCTCGCATGTTCTGCGATATCCGCACTCCCAACGACGAGCCCGCGGTCGCGGATCCCCGCAACGTACTGAAGCGCACGCTCGCGCAGGCCGCAGAGCAGGGATTCACGTTCTACACGCACCCCGAGATCGAGTTCTACCTGCTGAAGTCGGCGCAGTACGGGCCGGAGGGGCCCGTACCGGTCGACCGCGCCGGGTACTTCGATAATGTTCCGGGGGGCACGGCGCACGATTTCCGGCGCGAGAGCGTGGCCATGCTCGAAGAGCTCGGAATCTCCGTCGAGTTCAGCCACCACGAAGCCGGCCCCGGCCAGAACGAGATCGACCTGCGCTACGCGGACGCGCTCACGACGGCCGACAACATCATGACGTTCCGCACGGTCGTGAAGGAGGTGGCGATCGCTCAGGGTGTGCACGCCACCTTCATGCCGAAGCCCCTCGTCGGCCATCCGGGTTCCGGCATGCACACGCACCTCTCGCTGTTCGAGGGCGACACCAACGCCTTCTACGATCCGGCCGCCCGCTACCAGCTCTCGCAGACGGGGCGTCGCTTCGTCGCCGGCCTGCTGCGTCACGCGCCCGAGATCACGGCGGTCACCAACCAGTACATCAACTCGTACAAGCGGCTCTGGGGCGGTGACGAGGCACCGTCGTTCGTGAGTTGGGGCCACAACAACCGCTCGGCGCTCGTGCGCGTACCCATGTACAAGCCGGGCAAGGGCGGCGCGGCGCGCGTCGAGTACCGCGGCATGGACAGCGCGGTGAACCCCTACCTCGGCTTCTCGGTGCTGCTCGCCGCCGGCCTCAAGGGCATCCGCGACGAGTACGAGCTGCCGCCCGAGGCCGAGAACAACGTGTGGGCGCTGAGCGACGGCGAGCGGCGAGCTATGGGATTCGATCCGCTGCCCACGAGCCTCGACCACGCGCTCGCAGTCATGGAACGCTCCGAGCTTGTCGCAGAGACGCTCGGTGAACAGGTCTTCGCGTACTTCATCCGTGACAAGCGACGCGAGGTCAGCGAGTACCGGGCACAGGTCACCCCCTACGAGCTCGGCTCGATGCTCGACACGATCTGAGAGAGGCCGGACGGTGGCCGAGCAGACGGTGCTGCGTCTCGCCGATGTGGCACGCGCCGGGTTTCAGGACCTCTCCGAAGCGCGCGAGGAGCTGCACGCGCTCGGCCGCAGCCTCGACGCACCCGTCGATGTGCTGCTGCGGGCGTTCGCCCGTGCAGCGGACCCCGATGCCGCACTGATCCGGGTGAGGCATCTCGCCGAGTCCCACCCTGAGCGGATGCGGGATCTCGAGCCGCGGCATCTCCACAGACTCTGCCTGCTCGTCGGCGCCTCTCCTGCCCTCGGCGACTTCTTCGCGCGGCGCCCCGAACGACTCGCCGAGATCCTCCACGCAGGCGGCCGGGTGATCGAGGCCGAAGAGGCCCGCTTCGAACTGCTCGAAGCCGTGCAGGGCGGGAAAGCCGGCCAGCCGCTCGCCGCGGAGGCGGGGTGGAACGCGCTGCGAGTGCGCTACCGGGAGCTGCTCTCCGAACTGATGCTCTTCGACCTCCGGCGCGGGCGGAAGGGCCGCGCCCCCGAGGTCTTCGAGCGGGTCGCGACCTCGCTCTCGGCGCTCGCGGGCGCGGCGATCGAGGCATCGCTCGCGGTCGCGCGCGCGAGCCTCGCGGCCGGCTGCTCGGGCCCCGCAGTGAGCGACGAGCGCATCGCAGCCGCCCGTCTGGCAGTGGTCGCCATGGGCAAATGCGGTGCCGAGGAGCTCAACGTGGTCTCCGACGTCGACGTCGTGTTCATCGTCGCCAGCGCGGACGACGAGGTGCTCGGAGACGACGCGCTGATCCGCGTCGGCACGAGGCTGGCGAGTGAGACCATGCGGGGCATCCACGATCCCGCCTTCGAACCCCCGCTCTGGCAGCTCGACGCGAATCTCCGTCCGGAAGGCCGCCACGGCGCGCTCGTGCGCACGCTCGGCTCCATGCTCAACTACTACGAGCGCTGGGCCAGGGCCTGGGAGTTCCAGGCCCTGCTCAAGGCGCGCCCGCTCGCGGGCGATATCGGTCTGGGAGGCGAGTTCGTCGAGCGAACGCGCGACCTGGTGTGGGCGTCGTCGTCGCGCGAGGACTTCGTCGGATCGGTGCAGCGCATGAGGCAGCGCGTGACCGAGCACATCGCCGACGGAGAGCTCGAGGTGCAGCTCAAGCTCGGCCCCGGCGGGCTTCGCGATATCGAGTTCAGCGTCCAGCTGCTGCAGCTCGTTCACGGCCAGTACGACGATCGCCTGCATCTGCGCGGCACGCTGCCCGCTCTGCGCGCGCTCGTCGACGGAGGCTACGTGGCGCGCAGCGACGGCGAGCGGCTCGCTGCCGACTACCGCTTCCTGCGCGTGCTCGAGCACCGGCTGCAACTGCGCGAGCTGCGGCGCACGGCCCTCATGCCCACCGACGAGGAGGGGTTGCGCGTGCTCGCGCGCGCAACGGGCCTCGCCGAGACGGGCGAGGCGCTGCTGCAGACGTGGGAGCGCACCAAGCGCGAGGTACGCGAGCTGCACCTCAAGATCTTCTACGCCCCGCTGCTCAGCGCCGTCGCCTCGCTGCCCGAAGAGGAGCTCGTGCTCGGCAGCGACGAGGCGCGCGCCCGGCTGGTCAGCATCGGCTTCCGCGACCCTGACGGGGCGATGCGGCATCTCGCCGCCCTCACGCGCGGCACGTCGCGTCGCGCGCGGATCCAGCGCAATCTCATGCCCGTGCTGCTGCAGTGGTTCGCCGAGGGCACCGATCCCGACTACGGCCTGCTGGCATTCAGACGCGTCAGCGAAGCCAACAGCGAGACCCCGTGGTACCTGCGTCTGCTGCGAGACGGCACCGAGGCAGCCGAGCGGCTCACGAGGGTGCTGTCCTGCTCACGGTTCGCGGCCGAGCTGCTCGAATCGCTTCCCGAATCCGTGGCCTGGCTCGAACGCGACGAGCAACTGCGCCCGATGAGCCGCGCTCAGCTGTTCGCCGAGATGCGATCCCTCTCCTCCCGCCGCCCCGGTGCCGAAGCCGCGGCCACCACTCTGCGCACCGTTCACCGCAGAGAGGTGCTGCGCCTCGCCATGGGCCGCATCACCGGCGTCATCGACGATGCCGAGGTCGCGATAGGTCTCGACGCCGCCCACACCGCGCTTCTCGATGCGCTGCTCACGGCCATCCGCATCGATGCGGCGGCGAAGTGGGAGGGCGACCCGATCGAGCTCGCGATCATCGGCATGGGGCGCTACGGCGGGGGAGAGCTGGGGTTCGCCTCGGATATCGATGTGGTCGCGGTGTTTCGCGCGCCCGAGACGGTGGCTCCGGATCGCGCCTCGCGTGAGGCGGTGCGGCTCATCTCGGAGCTCCGGCGTCTCGTATCGGATCCGCGATTCCCCGTCGACCTCGACTTCGATCTGCGCCCCGAGGGCAAGAACGGCCCGCTCGCGCGCAGCCTCGACGCTTACCGCGCCTATTACCGCCGCTGGTCGGTCACGTGGGAGGCGCAGGCGCTGCTGCGTGCGAGGGCCGTCGCCGGTGATGAGGGGCTCGGCGCCGACTTCATCGACCTGGCCGATGAGATCCGCTATCCCGCGAGCTTCGGAGAGAACGAGGTGCGCGAGGTGCGCAGGATCAAAGCTCGGGTCGAGGCCGAACGGCTTCCGCAGGGGGCCGATCGCAGACGCCACCTGAAGCTCGGCCCCGGAGGGATCAGCGACGTGGAGTGGCTGGTGCAGCTGCTGCAGATGCGAGCGGGGGCGCGGCACGGCGAGTTGCGGACCGTATCGACGCTCCGTGCGCTCGAAGCCGCGAGCGAGCTCGAGATGCTCGACCCCGGCGATGTCGAGCATCTCGCAGACTCCTGGCGCTTCGCGAGCCGCGTGCGCTCGGCCCTGAAGCTGTGGACCGGCCGGGCCTCCGATTCGCTGCCGGTCGATCGCAACGACCTGGAGGGCATCGTGGGCGTGCTCGACCTGCCCCGCGGACGCACCTTCGAGCTGGAGGAGCGGTGGTTCGCGGTCTCCCGACGCGCGCGTGCGGTGTTCGAGCGAGAGTTCTTCGGGTACTCGGACGACGACGTTCGCTACCCGCTTCCCTGAGCTGTTCACCGTCACGTCACGAAATATGCGACCCGTGTTCACGAGGGGGACTAGTCAAATCAGAGCAAGAAGCGTAATCTGATTGTTATGAAGTACCTACAGTCATTCCTCGAGGCCATCCTCGCCGAAGACGGTGCTGAGTTCGAAGACGAGCTCGAATCCTGACTCGGTGAGCCCATCGCGACACCGCTGTCGCCCGACACCACTTCGAAAGCCCCCGGCCGCTCGGCCGGGGGCTTTCGGCGTTCGGTCGGTCCGCATGGGCAGCGATGCCTGGCACCGGAGCTTGCACGCAATCATCTGATGTAGATAAGGTGAGGATTGCTTTAATCGGATGATCTGGGTCACAGCCCTGCAATGGAGGCTCGTTCATGGCGCATCGCGACTTCGTCACCCACCCGCTCGTGCTGCGCAGGCTCGACGTGCTCGCGGTGCGCGACGTGACCCCGCGGATGCGTCGGGTGACCCTCGGAGGGCCGGAGATGGGCGGTTTCGAACGGGACGGCCTGACGCTCGGCCCGTTTCACTCGCCGACGTTCGACGACCACGTCAAGGCGATCTTCGCCGACCCCGCCGAGCTGCCCGAGGTGCTGCCGACGCAGTTGGCCCAGGGCATCGAGTGGACCGCCGCGCCGGCGCGCATCGCCCGAGACTACACGCCCCGCCGTGTCGACGCCGCCTCCCGCGAACTCGACCTCGATTTCGTGCTGCACGGCCATGGCCCGGCCTCGGACTGGGCCCGTGAGGCCCGCGTCGGCGACGATCTGTGGATCGTCGGGCCGAAGTCGTCGATCGTGCTACCCGAGCGGCTCGACTGGATCGTGCTCGTCGGCGACGAGACAGCGCTTCCCGCCATCGGCCGCTTCCTCGACGAACGTCCGCTCGACGTCCCTGCCCGGATCGTCGTCACCATCGAGCAGCCCTTCGCGCGTCAAGATCTCGCGGTGCGGGAAGGGGACGCCCTCGACTGGGTCGTCGCGTCGCCCACCGACCGCGCGGCCCTCGAGAAGGCCGTGCGCGCCGTCGTGCCGGCGGACGGCGACGGCTTCGTCTGGGCCGCGGGCGAGAGCCGCACGCTGCTGCCGCTGCGCAGGTTCCTCGGCCGTGAACGGGGCATGCCGAAGGACCGCGTGTGCATCACCGGGTACTGGCACGCCGACGACGAGGAGCTCGGCGTCGCCTTCCCCGAGGTGCCCTCGCCAGTCGCCTGGCTCGCCGTGAGGGCCGCCTGCGAGAGCGGCCTCGTCGACCTCGTGGCCGACCGGCCGGGCACGCCGGCCTCCGACCTCGCCGAGCGGCTCGGCATGCGCGAGGAAGCCCTCGCCGCGCTGCTGCCCACGCTCGCCCACCACGGGATCGTCGCGGAGGACGCCGCGGGCCGACTCGCTCTGGGTGCCGCAGGTGAGGCGCTCCTCGCAGACGAGCATGTCCGCGAGGCGTTCGACGGGCACGAGGCGCGCGTGGTCCGCGCCCTCGTCGAGCTGCCGGACGCGATGAGTGGGTCGGGAGCAGCATGGGGCCGGGTCCACGGCTCGTCCCTCGCGAACATGCTCGAGACCGACGAGGCCCTGTTCGCCGAGCAGTGCGAGGAAGCCGCGATGCTGCGCTTCTTCGCCCGCGGGCTCTTCGAAGACCCGGTCTGGGGCGGGGCGCATCGCGCGCTGTTGACCGGACCGGGCGCCGCAGAGCTGGCAGGGATCGCCCGTGAGGCCGGCGTCGGCGCCGACCTGCTGTTCGGCGGGGGAGCGGCGCAGCGACGTGTGCTGCTCGGGCTCTGTGACCACGGCGCCGACGACGATGATCGTCCTGTCGACGTCGCCGTCCTCGCCCTCGCGCTGGGGGATCGAACCGACGCCGAGGCCCACGAGATGCTCACCGGCCTACTCGGCCGAACCGGGTCGCTCGTCGTCGTCGAGCGGGCGAGACCCGACTCGCTCGACCCCGCGGCCCACGAGGCGCACGTGCGCACCCTCGCCGTGAACGGCGTCGGCCTGCGCGAGGCCGAGGCCGTCGGCCGCCTCGGGGCCGTCGCCGGGTGGCGCCTGGAGCGGGCCTTCCCGCTCGGCTGGGGGATCGACGCGATGATCCTCGCCCCGCCCCCTGAACCCGAGACAGACCTCGGCGCCGCCATAACGGAGACGGGGCCGGCATCTCAGCTGTACCCGAACCACTAGTGAAAGGAACCTCATCGTGAAGAGATCGCTTCGCGTCATCACCGCGGCCGCAGGGGTCGCCCTCCTCGCCCTCACGGGCTGCGCCTCCTCTGGATCCTCAGCAGAAGGGGACGCCGCCGCCGGCGACGCCGACGGCACCTGGCCGCGCACCATCACCCACGACGCCGGTGAGACCGAGATCCCGGAGAAACCCGAGAACGTGGTCTCGACGAGCGTGACCCTGACGGGCTCGCTGCTCGCGATCGACGCCCCGCTTACCGCCACCGCTGCGGCGGGCGTGACCCCGCTGACCGACGACAAAGGCTTCTTCTCGCAGTGGGCTGAAGTGGCCGACGAGCGCGGCGTCGAGACGCTCTACTCCGATCTCGAGCTCAACCTCGAGGCGGTGGAGCTCGCCGAGCCCGACCTCATCGTGGCCTCGAGCATCGGCGCCGACAACACCCTCGAGGCCTACGACCAGCTCAGCGAGATCGCACCCACGATCATGATCGACTACGGGTCGCACGACTGGCGCGAGGTCATGGCCCAGCTCGGCGAGGCGACGGGCCACGAGGACGACGCCGCCGCCGCGCTCGACGAGTTCGACGAGTGGGTCGCAGGTGAAGCCGAGAAGATCACCCCGGTCGACGGCCCGGTCACGGCTCTCTCCTACAACGGCGCCGACCCCTCGATGGTCTTCACCGAGAACAGCTCGCAGGCCGAGATCCTGACGGAGCTCGGCTTCGAGTACAAGGAGCCGGCCGAGGATCTCGTTGCGCAGAAGCGCTCGGACGCGCTCGGCATCACGCCCGAGAACCTGCCCGCCGCGCTCGGCGACATGAGCGCCCTCTTCATGGTGAGCATCGAGCGCGACGGCGTCGAGGGCATCAAGACCGACCCGCTGCTGAAGAATGCCAAGGCGGTCGCCGACGACACGGTCGTGCCCGCCGGCAGCACCTCCTTCCGCATCGACCCTTACAGCGCGCGCCTGATGGTCGAGGCGGTCGTGGACGCCTTCGGCTCCGAGCAGTAAGCTCCGGGCCGCAGACATAGAGCAGTGACCTCGGCAACGCGTTTCGCGACGGTCGTGACCGCGAGCATCATCGTGCTCGCGGTCACGACCGTGCTGAGCCTCGGGCTCGGCTCGCACCACGTGCCGGCGAGCACCGTGATCGACGCCCTGCTGCATTACGACTCGACGAACGACGACCATCTCATCGTCGTCAGCTCCCGCCTCCCGCGCGCCGCGCTGTGCGTCGTCGTCGGTGTCGGACTGGCCGTCGCCGGCGCCGTCATGCAGTCGCTCACCCGCAACCCGCTCGCCGAGCCCGGTCTGCTCGGCCTCAACGCCGGGGCCTCGCTCGCCGTCGTGATCGGCATCGTCTGGTTCGGTGTCACGAACCTCGTCGGGTATCTCGGCTTCGCGTTCGCGGGGGCCGCCGTCGCCGCGGTGGTCGTCTACGCGCTCGGCACGGCCCACCGTTCGGGCGCGACGCCCGCCCGTATGGCTCTCGCCGGGGCTGCGGTCGCGATGTTCCTCAGCGCCATCACCACCGCGGTGCTGCTCAGCCGCGAGTCGGCCTACGACCAGTTCCGCTTCTGGGCGGTCGGCACCCTGCAGGGTCGTGACCTCGGGGTGACCGCGACGGTGCTGCCCTTCATCGCCGCGGGCGCGCTCGGCGCGCTGATCCTCACCCGCTCGCTGAACGCCCTCGCGCTCGGCGACGACAGCGCCCGGTCGCTCGGCGTCTCAGCGCCGCTGGCCCGAGGGGGAGGAGGCCTCGTGGTCGTGCTGCTCGCCGGGTCGGCGACGGCTGCAGCGGGGCCCATCGGCTTCATCGGCCTCGTCGCACCGCACGCCGTGCGCATGCTCGTCGGGTCCGACCACCGTTACGTGATCCCCGCGACCGTCGTCGTCGGGCCCGCGACGCTCATGGTCGCCGACGTGCTCGGACGGGTCGTCATCGCTCCAGCCGAGATCCCCACCGCCGTCGCCGCGGCGATCATCGGCGGTCCGGTGTTCGTCGCTCTCGTGCGCAGTAAGAGGAAGGTCGCCGCATGACAGCCCCGCCTCCCGTCGTTCGCAGCCTCCCCGTCAGGATCGGACCCTTCAGCGCCCGACTCGACGTACGGACTGCCGTCCTCGCGGCGGCGCTCATCGTGCTGCTCGCCATCATCGGCGCCGTCAGCCTGATCCTCGGATCGATCACGCTCGAGCCCGCCGAGGTGCTGCAGGCGCTGTTCGGCGTCGGGGAGGAGCGCAGCGTCCGCACGGTGCAAGGGCGTCGTCTCCCGCGCCTGCTCTGCGCCCTGCTCGTCGGTCTCGCCCTCGGCATCGCCGGCTGCGTCTTCCAGAGCCTCTCCCGCAACGCGCTCGGTTCGCCCGACATCATCGGTTTCACCTCGGGTGCGGCGACCGGCGCCGTCGCGCAGATCACGTTCTTCGGCGGCGGCGTGCTCGAGACCGCCCTCGCCGCGGTGGCCGGCGGCCTCGTGACCGCGTTCGTGGTCTACCTGCTGGCGCGCAAGGACGGCGTGACGGGCGGCATCCGCCTCGTGCTCGTCGGCATCGGGATCGGCGCGATCATGGCCGCGATCACCGACCTGCTGCTCGTGCGGGCCGGCGTCGCCCAGGCCTCCGCGGCCCAGGTCTGGCAGGCCGGCTCCCTCACGGGGCGCGGCTGGCCCCATGTCTGGAGTATCGTTGCGGCGCTCGTCGTCCTGCTGCCGGTCGTGCTCGCGTTCGGCCGCGCGCTGCGCATGATCGAGATGGGCGACGAGGCAGCGGCGGGCCTCGGGATCGCAGTCGAGCGGATCCGCTTCGGCATGCTCGTCGTCGGCGTACTGCTCACAGCGCTGGCCACCGCCGTCGCGGGGCCGATCGCGTTCGTCGCCCTCGCCGCCCCGCAGATCGTGATCCGGATCGCCCGTCGGGGGAGCGTGCTGCTCGTGCTCTCCGGGCTGATGGGCGCGATCCTGCTCGCCCTCGCCGACATCGTGTCGCAACACGTCGACATCGGCCTCCGCCTGCCCATCGGCATCGTCACCTCGATCATCGGCGGCCTGTACCTCATCTGGCTGCTCGCGCGCCGCGTCTGAGCACCCGCCCGAACCGGAGGATCCCACCCATCATGACATCCACACTGGCCGCCGAGGCAATCAGGGTCGGCTACCACGGCCGCACCGTGATCGACCGGCTCGACCTCACCGTGCCCACCGGCGCGTTCACCGCCATCGTCGGCCCGAACGCCTGCGGCAAGTCGACGCTGCTGCGAGCACTCGGGCGCATGCTGCACCCCGAGGCGGGGCGCGTCGTACTCGACGGGAAGGCCGTCGGCGACATGCGCGGCAAGGAGTTCGCCCGCCGCGTCGGCCTCCTGCCGCAGTCGCCCGTCACCCCGGAGGCGATCACTGTCGGCGACCTGGTCGCCCGCGGGCGGTACCCCCACCAGAGCCTGCTGCGTCAGTGGTCCGAGGACGACGAGCGGATCGTCGCGGACGCGCTCGTCGAGGTCGGCATGCGCGATCTCGCGGGACGCATGGTCGACGAACTGTCCGGCGGTCAGCGGCAGCGCGTCTGGATCGCGATGGCGCTGGCGCAGGAGACGGGGATCCTGCTGCTCGACGAGCCCACCACCTTCCTCGACATCGCCCATCAGATCGACGTGCTCGAGCTCTGCGCGAGCCTCACTCGCCGCGGCCGCACGGTCGTGGCCGTGCTGCACGACCTCAACCTCGCGGCCCGCTACGCCGATCGCATGGTCGCGATGCACGAGGGCGCCGTCATCGCGCAGGGCACCGCCGCGGAGGTCGTCACCCCCGAGGTGCTCGCGGCCGCCTACTCGCTCGACGCCATCGTGCTCGACGACCCCGAGACGGGGCGGCCGCTCGTGGTGCCCCGCGCACGACAGGGGAGGGCGGAGTGATGTTCCCCGAGCCGCCCCGCGGTGGTGCGGCCATGACCATGACGGTACCCCCGCAGGCGACGCGCCCCGACCCGGTGCGACGGGTAGCCAGCCCCCGGATCGCCGCGCTCGGCGATCGGCCCGGGCCGCTCGCGGTCGCCGAGTTCTGGGGCGAGGTCAAGACCATGGGCGCGCCCCTGCTCGAGGACGTGGCTGACGGCGAATGCACCTACACCTTCGTGCACCGAGGCGGCCCCGGCACCGAACGGGTCGCCCTCTTCGGCAACAAGATCGTGGACCCGAAGGAGATCGGGCATGCTTTCTTCTCCCACGTGCCGGGGACGGACATCTGGTGGTACGCGATACGCCTGGGATCGGGCTGGCGCGGCAGCTACGCGATCGCCGCCCAGGGCGGGCCGGAGACCCGGGTCGCGCCCGAGGTCGCGCAAATGATCGAGCTGCGCAGGCCCCGCGCCCTCGCCGCCGCCGCGCCCGAGCACCGCGACCGTATCGCGATGTGGTTCGACCTGCAGCACTGCGCGGTCGCCGACCCCTTCGCCCGCGAGTCAGCCCGGCCCGGCGGCTACTTACCGTCGGTCGCGTCGGGGCCTGACGTGCCGGCGAGCGTGCTGACCGCTGGCACCGCGGACGCGCCCCGCGCCACGGCCGGTCCGGGCCGGGTGGTCCCCGTCGGCGACCGGGCGCGTGCCGACCTGTGGTGGCACATCCCAGCCGGGCCGGCGCCCGAGACATGGGACGTGCTGGTGCTGCTCGACGGTGAGCGCTGGACCGACGCGGGACACGTGCTCGACGAGTGGCAGGCGGCGGGGGTACTGCCGCCCACCGTGACGCTGCTCGTCGGCTCAGGAGACCTGGAGCGGCGGGTGCGGGACCTCACCTGCTCTCCCGAGCTCGTCGCCGATCTCGTGCGGGTGCTGAACGCTCACACGGGCGACGGTTTCGGCTCCGGGGGACCTCTCGGAGCACCGCTGACCGCAGACCCGGCGCGGACTCGGATCGCGGGCCAGAGCCTCGGCGGCCTCACCGCCCTCTACGCCCAATGCGCGGCACCCGAGCGGTTCGGCGTGTCGGTGTGCCAATCGGGATCGTTCTGGTGGCCGAACGCCGTGAGCGGCGCGCACGAAGCCGAATGGCTGACTCGAGCGATCGGGGACAGCGACGTGCGTCTCGGCACGGTGACGCTCGAGGTGGGGCTGCAGGAGTGGGTGCTGCTCGAGCCCACCCGTCGATTGCGCGATGTTCTGGGGGAGCGCTGCGAGCGATTCTCCTACGGCGAGTTCGACGGCGGGCACGACGAGGCCTGCTGGTCGATGGGCCTGCCGGGGCTGCTGCGAGACACGGTCCTCCATGGATGAGGCTTTCGGTGCCCGCGTGCGGCTGAGCATCGGGCTCGCCGTCTCACCGACCTGGCTGCGCGGCGATGCCTGGCGGGCCGAGGGCAGCCGCGTGGAGGAGCTCTTCGACCTCGCCCCCTTCGCCGACCTCGCGGCCGCCGCGGAGGCGGCTGCCCTCGATTTCCTCTTCGCCCCCGACGCCGGCTTCCTCGATCCCGCGGCGCTGGATCGTGCGCCCGGTTTCAGCACCCACGACTCTCACACGCTCGTGACGGCGCTCGCGGCGCGCACCTCGCGCATCGGGGTCGTACCGACCGTGCAGACGCTCGTCGACTCGCCCTATGCGGCGGCGCGGCGTCTCATGTCGCTGCATCGCCTCAGCGACGGACGAGCCGGGTGGAACGCGGTCACAGCCCTCGGCGGAGCCGAGAACTACGGGGTGGAGGCCCCGACGGGGGAGGAACGGTACGCGCGCGCCCGCGCGTTCGTGGACGCCGTGCGCGAGCTCTGGGACAGCTATCCGGCCGACGCGCTGGTCCTGGACCGGGCAGCAGGGCGGTTCGCCGACCGGGGCCGGGTACGCCGCGTCGACCGGGATGACGGCCGGTTCCGCGTCGCGGGCCCGCTGACCGTCGCCGCGCATCCCTCCGGTGAGCCGCCGCTGTTCCAGGCGGGCGCTTCGCCTCGGGGCGTCGCCCTCGCCGGAGCCTGCGCGGACGCGGTGTTCGCGGTCGCCGGGTCCATCGACGACGCGGCGTCGCAGCGCTCGGCTCTCCGCGTCGCCGCGGTGCGCGCGGGGCGGGCGGCCGACGCGGTTCGGTTCCTCCCCGGCCTCGTCTTGACGCTCGCCGAAACGCGCGCCGAGGTCCGGCTCATCGCTGGCGTGCAACGCACCGGAATCGGGCCAGGGCACTGGAGCGTGACGGGCACGCCCGAGGACGCAGTCGAGGAGATAGCGGCGTGGGCCCGCGCCTCGGCGATCGACGGGTTCATCGCACTCTCCGGTGGCTCTTGGCGGTCGATCGAGCTGTTCCTCGAGCGGGTCGTGCCGGCGCTCGTCGAACGGGGGCTCTTCCGCCGCGGCTACGAGGGGCGCACGCTGCGGGAGCACCTCGCTCTGCGTTGACCACCGGCCGACGGTGGAGGGGCCGCGGCTCCCGGCCTCCTGATCGCGCGGCTACCCTGAGGCGCGTGGATAGGCCGGCACCTCCACTGGTATCAGCAGAGGTGCCGGCCTGGCTCCTCACGGAACAATCGAGACAGTCCGAGTTTCAGACCCCGTAATACATCTCGTACTCGAAGGGATGCACGCGCACCGCCATCGGCAGGATCTCGTACTCGCGCTTGTACTCGATCCAGGTCTGGATGAGCTCCTCGGTGAACACGCCGCCCTCGAGCAGGAACTGGTGGTTCGCCTCGAGCGCGTCGAGCGCCTCCTCGAGCGAGCCCGGCACCTGAGGAATGTTCTTGGCCTCCTCCGGGGGCAGCTCGTAGAGATCCTTGTCGATCGGCTCCATCGGCTCGATCCGGTTGCGGATGCCGTCGAGGCCCGCCATCATCTGCGCCGCGAATGCGAGGTAGGGGTTGCCCGACGCATCGGGAGCCCGGAACTCGATGCGCTTGGCCTTCGGGTTCGAACCCGTCAGGGGGATGCGCACGGCCGCCGAGCGGTTGCCGGCCGAGTAGGCGAGGTTGACCGGGGCTTCGTAGCCCTTGACGAGGCGACGGTAGCTGTTGATCGTGGGGTTGGTGAAGGCCAGCAGTGCCGGAGCGTGGTGCAGGATGCCGCCGATGTACCAGCGGGCGATATCCGAGAGCTGCGCGTAGCCGTTCTCGTCGTAGAACAGCGGCTCGCCGCCTTTCCACAGCGACATGTGCGTGTGCATGCCCGAGCCGTTGTCTCCGAAGACCGGCTTCGGCATGAACGTGGCCGTCTTGCCCCAGAGCTCGGCCGTGTTCTTGACGATGTACTTGAACTTGAGCACATCGTCGGCGGCCTTCACGAGCGTGTCGAAGCGGTAGTTGATCTCCGCCTGGCCGGGTGCGCCGACCTCGTGGTGGGAGCGCTCGAGCTCGAGCCCGGCCTCGATGAGGCGGAGGGAGATGTCGTCGCGCAGATCAGCCTGCTTGTCGACGGGGGAGACGGGGAAGTATCCGCCCTTCGCGGGAGTGTGGTGGCCGAGGTTGCCGCCCTCATCATCGCGAGCGGAGTTCCAGCCGGCCTCCTCGGAGTCGATCTCGAAGAAGGTGCGGCGGGGCGTGGTCTCGTGACGCACCGAGTCGAAGATGTAGAACTCGGCTTCGGGGGCGAAGAAGGCGGTGTCGGCGATGCCGGTCGAGGCGAGGTACTGCTCGGCCTTCTTCGCGATCTGGCGCGGATCCTTCGAGTAGATCTCACCCGTGCGGGGGTTGAAGATGTCGCAGATGAGGATCAGGGTGCGCTCGGCGCGGAACTGATCGATGTAGGCGGTGCCGACATCGGGGATGAGCTGCATGTCGGATTCGGCGATGCCCGCGAACCCGCGGATCGAGGAGCCGTCGAACATCTGCCCCACCTCGAAGAAGTCGAGGTCGACCGTGGAGGCCGGGATGTTGAAGTGCTGCTGCACGCCGGGAAGATCGACGAAGCGGATGTCGACGAACTTGACGTCGGTCTCCTTGATGAAGTCGATCACTTCTTGGGGTGTGGTGAACATACTGCTCCTCGTGTCAGATCGGACCGGTCTTCACGACGGATCGGCCCGATTGCGTGTTACCAGCCTATGCGACCCTGATTTCAAAACCGTGATTCCGATGTTTCGCGGGTGTTACACCGGCGTCGACCTCGGTCGAGACGGGATCAGGCACGGATCAGCACCGTCCCGGCGACCTTGTCGTGGAAGCCGCGCTGATCCGAATCCCAGACCAGCACCGGGATCACGAGCAGCAGCAGGACCGTGCGCACCAGGGGTCGCCAGGGGCCGACCCAGCCGCCCGATATGGAGGCGACGCGAAGGCCGAGCAGACGATGCCCGATCGAGCCCCCGATGGTGGGGATGAAGAGGATCTGCATCACGCCGAAGATCAGTATGTTCCACAGCTCGGGGTGCGGACCGCCGATGAGCAGGTACGCGGGCAGCGCCGCGAGCCCCCAGTCGATCAGGATCGCGAGAGCGCGGCGGCCGATCCGCGCGACGGAGCGGGGGCCCGATTCGGGAAGGCCGAGCCGCTCGCCCGGCCATTTGCTGGGCTCGAGGTCGCCGAAGCGCTGAGGCGCTGAAGAGGCAGGCATCGGGATCAGCGCGGACGCTGCGGCCGCACCCGATTCGGATCCATGCCCTTCGGAATGCCGACGGGCGTCGACTGCAGAGATGAGAGGCGGTTGTAGACGGCCGTCACCTCGTTGCGGTTGAGCTTCGGCTTGAGCTTGATCAGCGTCTTC
This sequence comes from Leucobacter holotrichiae, assembly GCF_055791005.1. Taxonomy (NCBI): domain Bacteria; kingdom Bacillati; phylum Actinomycetota; class Actinomycetes; order Micrococcales; family Microbacteriaceae; genus Leucobacter; species Leucobacter holotrichiae. The sequence continues at coordinate 197,329 of NZ_JBVUAC010000001.1, read as the reverse complement.
GACAACTTGGGCAGCGGCACACCGTCACCATCGGGGCCGACGTACAGGTGCACGACCTCGACGTTGCGCAGCGCGCGCTTGATCTTGCGCTCCTCGTCGGCGGCCATGCGCTGCGTACGCTGGCGGGAGCCCTCGGAGATGAGCACGACACCGCCACGACCGACGACCCGATACACGGCGTCCTGATTGCGATTCATCGCAACCGGGACCTCCGAACCACGCCAGGAGCGCCGGAGCGCGCTCTGCACGACGGCGCCCACGGCGCCAGGACGGCCCTCGATCTGCCGGTAGGCCATGGTCTCCGCGCGACGACCGAGCACGATCATCGCGAGCAGGATACCGACGAGCACACCGGTGACAGGCCAGATCACCCAGCCGAACCAGCCGCCGTTCAGCAGCCACGCGAGCACGACGGAGACGGCGACGGGAGCAATGAAGCACAGCAGCAATACCCAGGGGAGGTTGGGATCGTGGACCTTAGTGGTCTTGTAGATCTCCACCATCTGCCGGATGCGACCGTTGCGCTTCGCCTTCTCTTCTGCCATGCCATCTAGGATATCGGCTCCGGCGCGGATCATTGACCGTTCGCGGCGGATCGCCCCGCGTCAGACGGTTCTTGTTCGCTCACAGCGCTCGGTCGAGATGGACATCGGCGGAGTTATCCACGGGTGGCGTGATCGGCGCTCGCTCCGGCGGTCCGGCCCGGCACACTGGGAGTGATCGCGCGAGCACACGAGTCCGTCAGAGCCCGCCGAGGAGGCGACATGAGCACCGGAGAACCCCGCGACAGCCGGAGCGGAGCCGCCGCTGCCCTTGCCGAGCGTCTGGAGAGAGTCTGCCTCGCGGGAATCGAACTGCGCCGCTGGGGAACCTGCGCGCCGCCGGACGGCAGCACTCGTCGACGAGCGCGGCACCGGCACGACCGAGGCTGTCGCGCTCTCGGCGTCCCGCTGCACCTGCTCGAGCGCTCGCTGCGTCGCTGGGACACGGTGGGGGCGGCAGGCCTGCTTCTCGAAGCGGTGACTCAGGGGGTAGGCGAGATCGAGGCGCACGGCGAACCCTGGAATGCGCTGCGCGCGACCGAGGCCCTCGCCTACGCGCTGCACGGCCGGATAACGCCGCGGGCCGCGGCCACCGGGAGAGGTGGCCGCGGCCCGTGAGCGGATTGCGCGATGCGGCGCCGATCAGATTCCGAGGCTGCCCTCGAAGTCGCCGGCCTCGAGCCGCTGCTTCATCTGGGTGAGGAAGCGGGCGGCATCCGCTCCATCGATGATGCGGTGATCGTAGGAGAGCGCGAGGTAGACCGTCGAACGGATGGCGATCGCGTCGCCGTCGGGACCCGAGACCACCGCCGGCTTCTTCACGACCGCGCCGGTCCCGAGAATCGCCGACTGCGGCAGGAACACGAGCGGGGTGTCGAAGAGCGCGCCGCGCGAACCGGTGTTGGTCAGCGTGAACGTGCCCCCGGCGAGCTCATCGGGCTTGAGCTGGTTGTCGCGGGTGCGTGCGGCGAGATCGGCGATCTCACCCGCGATCTGCGCGATGTTCTTCTCACCCGCGTCGCGGAGCACCGGGGTGAGCAGACCCTTCTCGGTGTCGACCGCGATGCTGATGTTCTCGTGGTCGGGGTAGACGATCGAGTCGCCGTCGACGGTCGCGTTGATGATCGGATAGGTGCGCAGTGCCTCGGCTGCGGCCAGCGCGAAGAACGGCATGAAGGAGAGCTTCGAGCCCGTCTTCTGCATGAACTCGTCCTTCTTCGCCTGACGCAGCTGCGCGACTCGCGTCACATCGACCTCGACCACCGTGGTGAGCTGAGCAGTGCTCTGCAGCGATGCTACCGCGCGCTCGGAGATCACCTTGCGCAGGCGACTCATCTTCTGAGTGGTGCCGCGCAGCTCGGAGACCTCGACCTTCGGCGCTGAGGCGGGAGCTGCAGTAGCGGTCGCCGGAGCCGCGCTCTTGGCGCTCTCCGCAGCGGCGAGCACGTCCTCCTTGCGAATGCGCCCGCCGACTCCGGTTCCGATGACCTTGGAGAGGTCCACGCCGGAGTCGTGGGCGAGCTTGCGCACGATCGGCGTGATGTAGCCGGAGGAGGGGGCGGCCTGCTCGCTCGACTGCGACGGAGCGGCGGGGGCGGGCTGCTGGGCGGGAGGCGCCGCGGGAGCAGCCTCGGGCTGCGTGGTCTCAGCCGCCGGAGCGGGAGCTTCGGCGGCTGCCGGCTGCTGGGGCTCGGCCTGCTGCGCCGGCGCGGCCTCGGACTGAGCGGGAGCAGCCTCCTGCGCCGGGGTGGCCTCGGGCTGTGCGGGCTCGGCAGCGGGGGCGGCGCCGCTGCCGACACGTGCGAGCACGCCACCGACCTCGACCGTGTCGTCCTCCTGCACGACGATCTCCTGCAGCACACCCGCGATCGGCGAGGGAACCTCGGTGTCGACCTTGTCGGTCGACACCTCGAGCAGGGGCTCGTCGACCTCGACGGTGTCGCCGACGTTCTTCAGCCAGCGGGTCACCGTGCCCTCGGTGATGCTCTCGCCGAGCGAGGGCAGCACGATCTCCTGAGAGTCGGATCCGGCTGCCTCGGAGGCCGCGGGGGCGGCCGCCTGAGCGGGCTGGGAGGCGGACTCGGCAGGCGCCTCGGACTGCGCGGGCGCGGCCTGCTGGGCGGGCGCCGGCTGCTCGGTCGGAGTCGCCTCGGCGGCCGGCGCGGCTGCCTCGGGAGCGCCGCCCTGCGCCGCGGAGCCGCTGCCATCGCCGACGCGGGCGAGCACTGCACCGACTTCCGCGGTCTCGTCCTCCTGCACGAGGATCTCTTCGAGAACACCGGCGACGGGGGACGGGATCTCGGTGTCGACCTTGTCGGTCGACACCTCGAGCAGGGGCTCGTCGACCTCGACGGTGTCGCCGACGTTCTTCAGCCAGCGGGTCACCGTGCCCTCGGTCACACTCTCACCCAGTGCGGGGAGGACCACCGATTCACTCATCGTGCTTATCTCCGTTTCGTTCGTAAAAGTCTGTCGGCCGCGCTCAGATGGCGTGGAGCGGCTTGCCCGCGAGCTTGAGCATGGTCTCGCCGATGGTCTCGTTCTGGGTGGGGTGGCCGTGGATGAAGGGCGCGACGTCCTCGGGGTAGGCCTCCCAGTTGACGATGAGCTGAGCCTCGCCGACGAGTTCGCCGACTCGTGCACCGATCATGTGCACTCCGACGACGGGGCCGTCGTTGACGCGCACGGCCTTGACCGTTCCCGCGGTGCCGAGGATCGAGCTCTTGGCGTTGCCCGCGAGGTTGTACTCGTAGCTCGAGACGTTCTCCGCGCCGAACTGCTCCTTCGCCTTCGCCTCGGTGAGGCCGACGGAGGCGATCTCGGGATCGCAGTAGGTGACCTTCGGAATGTTCACGTCCTGCACCACGACGGGGTTGAGGCCCGCGATCTCCTCCGCGACGAAGATGCCCTGCTGGTAGCCGCGGTGGGCGAGCTGGAGGCCGGGGACGATGTCGCCGATGGCGTAGACGCCCGGCACGTTCGTCGCGAGACGCTCGTTCGTCAGCACGAAGCCGCGATCCATCTCGACGCCGACCTCCTCGAACCCGAGTCCCTGCGTGGCGGGGCCTCGTCCGACGGCCACGAGCAGGTAGTCGGCCTCGAGCTGGGTGCCGTCCTCGAGAGAGACCGTCACGCCGTTCGCGTCCTGGGACACCGACTGGAAGCGCACGCCGACCTTGAAATCGATGCCGCGCTTGCGGAAGGCGCGCTCGAGCTGCTTCGAGACCGACTCCTCCTCGTTGGGGACGAGGTGAGGCAGACCCTCGACGATGGTGACCTCGGCGCCGAAGGAGCGCCAGACGCTCGCGAACTCGACGCCGATCACGCCGCCGCCGAGGATGACCACGCGCTTCGGGATCTCCTGCAGTTCGAGAGCGTGCTCGCTCGCGATGACGCGACCGCCGATTTCGAGACCGGGCAGCGATCGCGAGTAGGAACCGGTCGCGAGCACGACGTGCTTGCCGATCACCCGATCCTCGCCGACCTGCACGGTCGTGGGAGAGACGAGCCGACCCTCGCCCGCGATGACCGTGATGCCGTTGGCCTTGAGCAGCCCCTGCAGACCCTTGAACTTGCCGGCCACGAGATTCTCGCGGAAACGGGTGACACCCGCGATATCGACGCCCGAGACGCTCGAGAGCACGCCGTAGGCCTCGCCCTCCCTGGCCACGTCGGCGATCTCCGCAGAGTGGAGCAGCGCCTTGGTCGGCACGCACCCGCGGTGCAGGCACGTCCCCCCGAGCTTGTCCTTCTCGATGACGGCGGCGCTGAATCCGAGTTGTTTGGCGCGGATGGCGGCTGCGTAACCGGCGCTTCCGCCACCCAGGACGACGATGTCAAACTGCTGATCGGCCAAGTGGGATCTCCCTCGGGGTGTTCGCAATGAGTACTGCCGCCCGGGATGGTGTCGGGCGCACTGCGTCCAGCCTACACCCGGCGATGATCGGCGCAGCGGGCGTTGCAGCGCGGCTGCGGGTTCGCTACGGGCGTGACTGCGGGCCGCGCCACGAGCGCCCCGTCTCCCTAGGATGGAAGGGTGACCGATTCGATCTTCTCCGCAGACTACGCCGAGCGACGCGCAGGGGTGCCGCGCGGCCTTCCGCTCGTGGTCGCCATGCAGGGGCTGACCGATGCCGGCGGGGCGATCTCCCAGCTCGAGGAGTACCTCTGGAGCCGCTACGAGCCGGAAGAGCTGCTGCGCTTCAACGCCGACCTCCTGCTCGACTACCGCGCCAGGCGGCCCGTGATCACCTTCGACGAGGACCACCTGATCGACTACTCGCCCGAGGAGTTGACCCTCAGCCTCGTGCACGACGAGCTCGGGCGCCCGTTCCTCCTGCTGAGCGGCTACGAGCCCGACTTCCGATGGGACCAGTTCATCGACTCGGTGCTGCTGCTGGTGCACGAGTTCGAAGTGTCCACCACGGTGTGGTCGCACGCGATCCCGATGCCCGTGCCGCACACCCGGCCCGTCGCGACGACCGTCAGCGGATCCCGTGACGATCTCATCGAGGAGCGTTCGGCCTGGCGCCCGACCACACGGCTGTCGGCCTCGGCCGCCCACGTGCTGGAGTACCGCCTGCACAGCATGGGGGAGGAGGTGGTGGGCTTCGCCCTGCTGATCCCGCACTACCTCGCGAACACCGAGTATCCGGAAGCGCTCTACGCGGCGCTCGACGGCATTATGGCCGCGACGGGACTCATCCTCTCGACCGACTCGGTGCGGGAGGCCTCACGCAAGTTCATGGCCCAGGTCGACCAGCAGATCGCGAGCAACCAGGAGTCCCTGGAGATGGTTCGGACGCTCGAGGAGCGCTACGACGCCTATATGGAGGATCAGACGATCCGGTCCCCGCTCGTCGGCGAAGACGGCATGATCCCCACGGCCGAGCAGCTCGCGAGCGAACTCGAGCGCTTCCTGGCCGAGCGTCAGGCGGGGTCCGGATCCGACGACGGCGAGGACGACGGCAAGCCTCGAGGCTGAGCACCCCGGTGCACGGTCGGTCGGCCGCTGCGCGACGTGCAATAATAGAGGTCGTAACCCATTCAATCCAGCGTTTTCCCGTTCTCGGGAATACAACGGGCTTGACATGGGTTTTCATGCTGTGAGCACCCGTCGGCACCATCGGCGGCTCCGGCGGAGACACCAGACAGAGAGGCGGCTGCGTGGCAACTGCATCCAAGACCAGGACTCGTGCGACGTCCGCGAAAGCGGCGAAGAAGGATTCCGAGGCGACCGAGCAGGTCGCCGCGGCGGAGGGCACCGCCGCAACCGAAACCGCTGCGCCGAAGAAGGCCGCCGCGAAGAAGGCTCCTGCGGCCAAGAAGCCCACGACGAAGAAGACCGCCGCGGCCAAGAAGCCCGCGACTCGACGGGCCAAGAAGGACGACCTGCTCGACGAGGTGGATACCGAGGTCGAGGAGGAGTCGGCCGAGGTCGCCGAGGAGGAGAAGCCCTCGCCCGTCGTGACCGAACCGCTGCCGACCGGCGCGATCGTGCTGAAGGCCTCCGATGAGGAGGATGTTCCCGCCGTCACGACCGCGATTCCCGGAGCTACGGCCGATCCCGTCAAGGACTATCTGAAGCAGATCGGCAAGGTCGCACTCCTCAACGCAGCGGAGGAGGTCGAGCTCGCGATGCGCATCGAGGCCGGCCTCTTCGCCGAGGAGAAGCTCGCCACCGAGAAGAACCTCCCGAAGAAGCTCACCCGAGAGCTCAAGTGGGTCGCTCGCGACGGACAGCGCGCGAAGAGCCACCTGCTCGGCGCGAACCTGCGCCTCGTCGTCTCGCTCGCCAAGCGCTACACCGGCCGCGGCATGCAGTTCCTCGATCTCATTCAGGAGGGCAACCTCGGCCTGATCCGCGCCGTCGAGAAGTTCGACTACACCAAGGGCTTCAAGTTCTCGACCTACGCCACGTGGTGGATCCGCCAGGCCATCACCCGCGCCATGGCCGACCAGGCCCGCACGATCCGCATCCCGGTGCACATGGTCGAGGTCATCAACAAGCTCGCCCGCGTGCAGCGCCAGATGCTGCAGGACCTGGGCCGCGAGCCCACCCCCGAGGAGCTGAGTCGCGAACTCGACATGACCCCCGAGAAGGTCGTCGAGGTGCAGAAGTACGGCCGCGAACCGATCTCGCTGCACACGCCGCTCGGCGAGGACGGCGACAGCGAGTTCGGCGACCTCATCGAGGACACCGAGGCGGTCGTTCCGGCCGACGCGGTGGGCTTCACCATGCTGCAGCAGCAGCTCGAGCAGCTGCTCGACTCGCTGTCCGAGCGCGAGGCCGGCGTGATCCGCATGCGCTTCGGACTCGGAGACGGCATGCCCAAGACCCTCGACCAGATCGGCGACACCTTCGGGGTGACCCGCGAGCGCATCCGCCAGATCGAGTCGAAGACCATGGCGAAGCTGCGCCACCCCTCGCGGTCGCAGCAGCTGCGCGATTACCTGGAATGATCCGGCCCTGAAGCAACGCGACAGAGAAAGGCCCCGCCCCTGAACTCATCAGGGGCGGGGCCTTTTTCGTCGTCCGGCTCAGGCCTGGAGACGGTGGCTCTCGTCGTGCCACACCTCGGCCAGCGGGCGAAGCTTCGCCTCGTGCTTGTTGGCGTGGTGGGCGCAGAACAGCAGCTCGCTGCCGTTCAGCATCACGCGCACATAGGCCTGGGCGCCGCAGCTGTCGCAGCGGTCCAGGGCACTGAGCGGGCGATCCGCTGCCTCGACCTCGGTCGCACGATCCTGCTCGAGTGTCGTCATGGCATCCTCCCGTTCATCCGAATCATCAATCGATGCATCTCTATCCAAGCACGCCCCGACCGTTTTCGGGCTGGATACGGGGACGGTTCGCTGTGCGCGTAGCAACAGGCGCGCCAGATCCTCACTCGCCGAACCACCAGACCGTCAGTGTCCGAGGTTTGCCCTAGGGTAGACGCGTCCATACGAGCAGAGGAGATCCCGCAGTGGCATCTGAGTCTTCAGCCACCACCCCGAAGCCCCGGTCGGAGGAGTCGAACTATTCGGCGCGCCATCTGACCGTCCTCGAAGGTCTCGAAGCGGTGCGCAAGCGCCCCGGCATGTACATCGGCACGACCGACTCCCGCGGCCTCATGCACTGCCTCTGGGAGATCATCGATAACTCGGTCGACGAGGCGCTCTCGGGACACGGCGCGGAGATCGGCATCACCCTGCACGCCGATGGCAGTGTCACCGTCAGCGATCGCGGTCGGGGCATCCCCGTCGACGTCGAGCCGAAGAGCGGCCTCTCCGGCGTCGAGCTCGTCTTCACGAAGCTGCACGCGGGCGGCAAGTTCGGCGGGGGCGGCTACGCCTCCTCGGGCGGTCTGCACGGCGTCGGGGCCTCGGTGGTCAACGCGCTCTCCTCGCGCCTCGACGTCGAAGTGGATCGTGACGGCAAGACCTGGGCGATGTCGTTCCGCCACGGCGAGCCCGGTGTGTTCGACGGCGAAGGCCCCAATGCGGCGTTCACGCCCTTCGAGGAGTCGTCTGAGCTCCGTGTCGTCGGCAAGGTGAAGAAGGGCGTGACCGGCACGCGTGTGCGCTACTGGGCCGATCCGCAGATCTTCCTCGCCTCCGCCCGCTTCGAGCCCGAATCGCTCGTCACCCGCGCCCGCCAGACCGCGTTCCTCGTCCCCGGCCTCGCCATCGAGATCGCCGACCAGCGAGCTGAGTCGCTCGACGAGTCGGGCGCACCCGCCGTGCATCGCTTCGAGTACGAGGGCGGTATCTCCGAGTTCGTCGACTACCTCGCCGTCGATGCGCCGCTCACCGACACCTGGCGGGTGAGCGACGGGGGCACCTTCACGGAGACGGTGCCGGTGATGGACGAGAATACCGGCCACCTCGTGTCGCGCGAGGTCGAGCGGCACTGCGATGTCGACATCGCTCTGCGCTGGGGCACCGGCTACGACACCGAGGTGCAGAGCTTCGTCAACATCATCGCCACCCCGAAGGGCGGCACCCACCTGAGCGGCTTCGAGCAGGGCCTCACGCGGTTCTTCCGCAAGCAGATCGAGCAGAACGCGCGTAAACTCAAAGCCGGGAGCGACAAGCCCGATAAAGACGACATCCTCACCGGCCTGACCGCCGTCGTCACGGTGCGGGTGCCCGAGCCCCAGTTCGAGGGTCAGACGAAGGAGGTGCTCGGCACCGCCGCGGTGCGCTCGATCGTGTCGCGCGCGATCGTCAAGGGCCTCGAGCAGCGCTACGAGTCGACCAAGCGCGATGACAAGGCGCAGACCGGCGCACTGCTCGAGAAGATGGTCTCGGAGATGAAGGCGAGGATCGCGCTGCGCGCCCAGCGCGACACGGCGCGCCGTAAGAGCTCGCTCGAGAGCTCCTCACTGCCGGCGAAGCTCATCGACTGCCGATCGAAGAACGTCGCCGAGACCGAGCTCTTCATCGTCGAGGGCGACAGCGCCCTGGGCACCGCCCGGCCGGCTCGCGACAGCGAGTTCCAGGCGCTGCTCCCGATCCGCGGCAAGATCCTCAATGTGCAGAAGGCCTCGGTCGCCGAGATGCTGAGCAACGTGGAGTGCGGAGCCATCATCAAGGTGATCGGCGCGGGATCGGGCCGGGACTTCGATCTCGACGCGGCTCGCTACGGCAAGGTGATCCTGATGAGCGACGCCGACGTCGACGGCGCGCACATCCGCACGCTGCTGCTGACCCTGTTCTTCCGCTACATGCGCCCCATGCTCGAGGCCGGTCGCGTCTACGCCGCGGTACCCCCGCTGCATCGGGTGATCGTGCAGAACTCGGGCCGCAAGCCCAACGACGTGATCTACACCTACAGCGAACGCGAGCTCAACACGCTGCTGGCTGATCTGCGCCGTCGCGGCAAGAAGTACCAGGAGCCCATCCAGCGGTACAAGGGCCTCGGCGAGATGGACGCGGATCAGCTCGCGGAGACCACGATGGACCGCTCGCAGCGTGCGCTGCGCCGCGTCCGGGTGGAGGATGCGCAGGCGGCCTCGAAGGTCTTCGAGCTGCTGATGGGCAACGAGGTGGCTCCGCGCAAGGAGTTCATCGTGGAGAACGCGGACGACCTGGATCGGGAGCGCATCGACGCGTGATCGCGCTCCGTGCGGCCCGGCCGGCTCCTTCCGAAATCGGGGTCGCTTAGGGCGCTTCCGTCCCGAAATAGACGCCGCAAGCGACCCCGATTTCAGAAGAGGCCGCCGAGGAGGGGTGTGGCCGGGTCGGACGGCCGGACGGCCGCAACAGGCTGAACCTCCCTCACAAAGACCGCTCCACGGCCTTGATCCGCGAGTTATGCACATTCTCACGGAAAGCGAGCTTTCGATCTACCGGCCGCGGCGAGACTGGGTACATGCCGCGTCGCCCCACACCGCTCCCGGACGAACTCGGGGTTGCTTTCTCCACCCGAGTCGCCCGCCAGCACGGTGTGCCGAAGACGCGACTGCGTAGCCGCGACCTGGAGCACCCCTTTCGCGCTGTTCATCGTCGACTCGATCTGCACGATGACGAGGCCGAGGAACTCAACCCGCATCCCGCCGCCGCATGGCGCAAGCGTCAGCGGCAGCTCGCCAGGGCACTGGCGCCCGAGCTGCCGCCCGGCCGGTTCTTCTGCGGTCGCACCGCCGCGGCACTCTGGCGGCTACCGGTGCCCGCGACCTCTGGGGACTCGCTGGAGGTCGCTTGTCTGTCGCCTCGCCGTGCACCGCGGATGGCAGGGGTGATCGGATACAGGATCGCCCCGCACCTTGCGGGCGTAGTCATTCATGAGGGAATTCCGGTGAGCGATGTTCCCACGACTTGGAGCATGCTCGGACCCCGCCTCAGCCGGCGGGACGCGATAGCGCTCGGGGACGGTGCGATCCATCTTCCGCGAATCGCGGGAACGCAACGGTTGTCCCGGCCTCCCCACGCCACGCTCGAGGAACTCGAGGCATCTGCCGCCGCGCCGTATCGGCGCGACGGGGCGGCCCTACTCGAGATGCTCCCGTTCCTCTCGACGCGCAGCGCCTCCGCCCCGGAAACGCATCTGCGCCTCGCACTGGCGGAGTGGGGAGCCCCCGAACCTGAGCTCGATTTCGACGTGTATGACTCAGCGGGTCGCTTCCTGGGGTGCAGCGAGATCGCCTTCCCCGAGTTCCGGGTGCTGCACGAGTACGAGGGGGACCATCACAGAGTGCGGCGGAAACAGTGGCATCGGGACGTGCAGAAGCTTCGGGACTACGTGCGCGCGGACTGGGATCCGATCCGCGTCACCTCGTCACTGCTCTACCGAGAACCGCGCAAGCTTCGGGATCAGACCTTCGCGGCTCTCATCAAAGGGGGTTGGTCCCCATAGGGTCGAGCAGAGGCTTCCGCCGCCTTGAACATCTGAGAGATCAAGAATCGGGGTCGCTTAGGGTGCTTCCGAGCCGAAATAGACGCCGCAAGCGACCCCGATTTCGGGACGAAGACCTCCTTGCCGCGGCCCTACGGCGCCACGCCCACGTAGGCGGCGGCGCCGTCGATCGGCTGGCCCGACCCGTCGCGCTTGCCGAGCTCCGTGGGGAGCTTGCGCGCCGAACCGTCGGCGGCCAGCGCGCGCGGTTCACCCGTGCCGACCCAGGCGCAGGCGATCTGGTCCTCCCACTTCAGGAAGCGCTGTGCCCGCACACCGCCGGTCGCGCGCCCCTTCGCGGGGAACTCCGCCCAGTCCGAGACCTTTGCCGTCGCCACATCGGTACCGGGCAGCGTGATCGAGCTATCGGCCACTGTGACGACGCGGGCCTCGGCCCCCTCCGGCACGGCCCCGGCGAAGACGACGCGGGCCTCGTTCCCCAGCCTGATGCCCGCCATGCCGGCAGCCGGGCGCCCCTGCGGACGCACCGCGGAGGCGGCGAACCGCAGCAGCTGCGCGTCGCTCGTCACGACCGCGAACTCCGAGTCGTCGGGAGCCGCGAAGGCGCCGATGAGGCGGTCGCCGGCCTTGAGCCCGATGACCTCGAACTCGGGTTTGGCGGGCAGATCGGTGAGCACCACGCGCTTCACCGTCCCCTGCTCGGTGAACAGTCCGATCGGAGTCTCGGTATCGAGCGGCACGAGGCCCACGACACGCAGCTTCTTGTCGGTGAGGCCGAGGTAGTCGGCGATCTTCACGCCCGCCGAGAACGCGATGGATGCGGCGGGGACGATGGGGAGATCGACCGGGGTGAAGCGGTGCAGGCTGCCGTCGCTGAGGATCGCGCCGAGCTCTCCGCGCACGGTGCTTTCGGCGCTCGACATGATGGCCCCGTGCTTGGTCGCACGCGACGCTGAGCGCGGGGAGTCGGGGGCCTCCGGGTCTCGATCGATGCGCAGCGCGCGGCCCGTGGCCGAGAGGAGCACGGTGCACGGGGTGTCCGCGACCTCGAGCGATTTCGACGCCGCCGAGGCTCGCGCGGGCCGGGCGACGGCTCCCGTGAGCACGGTGCGGCGGGGCGTGCCGAAGGCCTCGGCCGCCTGGTCGAGCTCGTCGGCGACGACCGCGCGCAGCCTCTCGTCGCTGCCGAGGATCTCGAGCAGCGCTTCGATCTCGGCCCGCAGCTCGTCGCGCTCGGCTTCGAGTTCGACGCGGGAGAACTTGGTGAGGCGGCGCAGCCGCAGTTCGAGGATGTACTCCGCCTGTGCCTCGGAGAGGTCGAACACCTGCATGAGTCGCGTGCGCGCGGTCTCGGCGTCGTCGCTCGTGCGGATGAGCTGGATGACCTCGTCGATGTCGAGGATCGCGATGAGCAGACCCTCGACGAGGTGCAGGCGCTCGCGCCGCTTCTTGAGCCGGAACTCGCTGCGGCGGGTGATGACGGAGATGCGGTGGTCGAGGAAGACGCGCAGCATCTCGCGCAGACCGAGCGTCTGCGGCTGGCCGTTCACGAGCGCGACCGAGTTGATGCTGAACGAGTCTTCGAGGGGCGTGTAACGGTAGAGCTGCTCGAGCACGGCCTCGGGGGAGAAGCCCGTCTTGAGCGTGATGACGAGGCGCAGCCCGTTCTTGCGGTCGGTGAGGTCGGCCACATCGGAGATGCCCGAGAGCTTCTTCGCCTCGACGCCCTGCTTGATCTTCTCGATCACGCGCTCGGGGCCGACGAGGTAGGGCAGCTCGGTGACGACGAGGCCCGTGCGGCGGGGGCCGAGCTGCTCGACCGCGACCTTCGCGCGGGTGCGGAAGGCCCCGCGACCGGTGCGGTACGCGTCCTTGACCCCGTCGAGCCCCACGATGATGCCGCCTCCGGGCAGGTCGGGGCCCGGAATGAACTCCATGAGCTCGTCGACCGTGGCCTCGGGGTGGTGCAGCAGGTGCTTCGCGCCGTCGACCACCTCGACGAGGTTGTGCGGCGCGAGGTTCGTGGCCATGCCCACCGCGATGCCGCTCGCCCCGTTCACCAGCAGGTTGGGCACCGCCGAGGGCAGCACGTCGGGCTGCATGATCTGGTTGTCGTAGTTCGGCACGAAGTCGACCACGTCTTCGTCGAGCGCCTCGGTCATGGCGAGCGCCGCGCCCGTGAGGCGGGCCTCGGTGTAGCGCGACGCGGCCGGGCCGTCGTCGAGCGAGCCGAAGTTGCCGTGTCCGTCGACGAGGGGCAGGCGCATGGCGAAGCCCTGCGCGAGACGCACGAGGGCGTCGTAGATCGAGGCGTCGCCATGCGGGTGCAGCTTGCCCATGACCTCGCCGACCACGCGCGCCGACTTCACGTGCCCCTTCTCGGGGCGCAGCCCCATGTCCTGCATCATGAAGAGGATGCGGCGCTGCACGGGCTTGAGGCCGTCTCGCGCGTCGGGCAGCGCGCGGGAGTAGATCACCGAGTACGCGTACTCGAGGAACGATCCCTCCATCTCCTGCGAGATATCGATGTCTTCGATGCGTTCCCCGGCCAGCTCATGGGGGGCGTCACTTCGGGCTTCCGTCATAATGGAGAACATGCTACCGACGACCGCCGACAACGGCGTGAGGCTGGCCGCGATTCTGCCAAGCGGCATCTCGGCGGTCGCTCTGGGGCTCGGGATCGAGCCCCGCGCCGCGTTCGACGCGACCCCCGGAGTGCCGATCCCGGATCCCGAGCGGCTGCCCGCGCTCCGATCGTTCGTGATGATCGTGGTCGACGGCCTCGGCCACGCGAATCTGAACGCCCGCAAGGGGCACGCTCCCGCCCTCGCGCGGCTGCCTCGCCGGCGCATCGAGACCGTCGCTCCTTCGACGACGGGCGCGGCGCTCACCACGCTCACCACCGGCCGTCTGCCGGGGCAGCACGGCCTGATCGGGTACCGGATCCGGCACCCGGAGCTGGGTCTCGTCACGACTCTCAAGGACTGGGAGGGCATTGACGACCGCCGAGCCTGGCAGCGGGCGGCACCGCTGTTCGGGACCGCGAGCGCGATCGGCGCGCGCCCCGTGGCCATCGGAAGGCCGGCGCACGCGACCGGCGGGCTGACGGAGGCGATCCTGGGAGGCGCGGAGTATCACGCGGGGCAGAGGATCGAGGATCGCTTCGCCGTGGCATCGCGGCTGCTGCGCAGCGGCGATCCCGTCGTCGCATACCTGTACGTCGACGAGCTCGACAAGGCGGCGCACGAGCACGGCTGGCAGAGCGACGCCTGGGTTCGCCGGCTGGAGCGCCTCGACAGTGAACTCGACGGGTTCCTGCGAACCCTGCCCGCGGACGTCGGCGTCGTGGTGACCGCGGATCACGGGATCGTCGACGTCGGGCCGCACCAGCAGATCATGCTCGATGCGGATCCCGGACTGTTCGCGGACGTGGCGGAGGTCGGGGGAGAGCCGCGTTTCCGCTCGCTCTATATGCGGGAAGGAGCGGACGCCGAAAGCGTGGCCCGCGAGTGGGCCGCGGCCGAGGGAGCGCGGGCATGGGTCGCCACGCGGGATCAGGCGATCGCCTCGGGCTGCTTCGGCCCCGTCGCGGATTCGGTGACCCCCCGGCTCGGCGACGTGATCATCGCGGCGCGCAAGCAGGTGGCCTACTACAGCAGCGCCGACGATCCGCGCTCGCTCGAGATGGTCGGCCAGCACGGCTCCTTCAGCGAGGACGAACGCGGAGTTCCCCTCGCCCTCGCGGGAGCGCTCGCGGGAACCGGGTTCGCGTCAGCGGTGGTCTCCGCCGAGGTGCGTGCCGCCCGCTGAGCCCTGCGAACCGGGCGGGCCCGCCGCAGCCGTGTCTTCCGCGTTCCTCGAATCCCGCTGAGTTACGCGGGGTCCTCGTCGCTTCGGGTGCCGAAGAGGATGTCGTCCCAGCTCGGGATCGACGCCCGTCCCTTGCGCGCTCCCCGCTCGCCCTCCGCGGGCTCGCCCTTGCGTCCCCGCGGAGCCTCGCGCGCCGGCTCGGGCTGCTGCGCGCCGCGGCCGTCGCGACCGCCACGCTCGCCGCGACCTGCGTCGCCGGACACACCCGCGGCGCCCCAGATGCTGCGGGGGGCAGCCGGTGCCGGCTCCGGATCGCGGCCGCGGTCCGAGGCTTCCGGCTCTACCGGGGCGGGGGAGTCGAGCTGCTCGTCGGCGACTCCGCGGCTACGATCCCGCTCTCCGCGCCGCTTGCGCAGGGCGTCGAGCAGATCCGCGGTCTGGCTCAGATCCGAATTCGCGTTCTCCGTCTTGATCGCCCGCTGGTCGATCTCCCTGCGGCGCTGGTACTCGGCGTTCGCGTCCGAGAGCGGCGCCGTCGTCTCCGGCGCGGCATCGGATTCATCCGCGCGCTCGGTTCGGGATCCCTGCTCCGTCTGCGACCCGTCCGAGGCCTCGGGCTCTTCCGTCCCGCCCCCCGAGGATGCGAACGCGCCCGACTCGAAGCGGTTGGCCGGCTCCTCGCTGTCGACGGCCCTGAGCTTCGGGATCAGCCGGTCTCCCACATCGCCCTGCTTGGAGAGGTTGACCGCGTCCGGGTTGACCGGCGAGAGGAGGCCCTTGCGATGCTCGAAGGACCAGACCGCGCGATGCGCCACGTCTCGGGAGATGAACTCGAGGGAGATCATCCAGCCGGTTTCGGGGTCGCGCCACGACGACCACTCGCTCGTGTCCGATCCGAGGGCGATGAGACGCTCCGCGATGACCGCGCCGAAGCGCTGCTCGCCGTCGTCGTCCGAGCTGGTGCGCACGGGGACGGCGTGAGCCCGCTCGAGCACGTAGTTGCGTTCGGCGATGACCGGCTCCTCGTAGCGCTCGATGTCGGCCTCGTCGAGGCCGGTGAGCTCCGCCACCTGGGAGCGCGTCTTGCCGGCGCGGATCAGGGCTTGGATCTCACGGGGGCGCACACGCGAGGTGTCGCCTCGTTCGCGACGGCTCAGGTGCCGCATCTCGCTGAGCACGGCGTCGTCGACGACGAGGCTGAATTCCTCGCCGGCCTCGTTCGCAACGATCAGCGAGCGGTCTTCGCGTCGCACAAAGCGCAGTTCGTCCATCGGCGCATCCCTTCGTGAGTCGCGACCCAGGCTGCCACAGAACGGCGCCGAACCGCGGTATTGACTCGGCGCGTGGGAAAGAATCACGCGGGTCGAGCCACGGATCCGAGTCCGCCGGAACTCGCGCTCAGAGAACTCCCGGCTGAACAGTTTGCGCCGGAGCCTGATCGTAGGGCAGACTATGGCCGCTCGAACGATGAGGTGCCGCACCGCGGCACGGGAATGCAGGAGAGAATGGCCACCGATTACGACGCCCCGCGCAAGTCCGAGGAAGAAGCCGAGTCCATCGAGGCTCTGAAGGAACGCGGACCGGCGAAGGGTGCCTCCGGCATCGACTCAGAGGATGCCGACAACCCGAGCTTCAACATGGGCGGTTCGGACCTGTCCGATATCGAGCTCGACGTGGTGGTGCTGCCGCAGCAGGACGACGAGTTCACCTGCGTGAGTTGCTTCCTGGTGCGTCACCGCTCGCAGATGGCGGAGCAGACCGACCTCGGTCCGATCTGCGCGGAATGCGCGGGCTGAATCGCGGCAGCGATTCAGCGCATTCCGCGCCGGGGCCACCGCCCCGGGAATGCGCGGGCTAAACCCGCCGCCGGCCGCGCGGCCCTAGCGCGCGGCCTCGATCGCCTCCGCGAGCTTCTGCGGGTGGCGGGTGGTGATGATCCACTGCGGCGCGGGGTCTGCGGCGTCGATGTTCTCGATGCGCACTCCGCGGTGGATCCACCCGCGCACGACGAGGTAGCTGCGCGCGTCGACGCCGGGGCCGATCGCGGCCCGCATGCCCTCCGCGCCGAGGAGTTCGATGCGTCCGAGCTCGCTCACCGGGATCTCGGCGCGGCCCGCGACGAGGCGCCCGTTCCGCACCGAGACCACGGGGCACATGAGGGTGATCGCGCCCGCGACGATGAGGTAGACGGCGATGCCGGTGGGCAGGGCGATCCCGGCGTTGACCGGCGTCAGCACGAGAGCGACGGCCGGAACAAGCAGGAGAAGCGCGATGAAGAACCCGATCCCGGGTACGAGCCGCTCCCGGTAGCTGCGGGCGGTGGGATCTGCTGCGGTTCGACTCGTCATGCCTCCATTATCCTCCGCGCGGCGTCGAGAACCCCGAATGCCCCAGCAGGCCTCACAGGGGTTCCTGGATCGATCCGGTAGCCTGTGCGGGTGACCGATGTCGTAGAGATCCCCATCCGAGCCGAGGTTCCGCCCCGATACGCGCATTCCGACGATGCGGGCGCCGATCTGTTCTCCGCGGAGGCGGCGGTGCTGCAGCCGGGGGAGCGCGCACTGATCGGCACCGGCGTGGCGATCGCACTGCCGGAGGGCTACGCCGCGTTCGTCGTGCCCCGCAGCGGCCTCGCGGCGAAGCACGGCATCACCGTCGTGAACTCGCCGGGCACGATCGACGCCGGGTACCGTGGCGAGATCAAGGTGACCCTGCTCAACACGGACCGGGAGCAGCCGTTCCGGGTCGAGGTCGGCGACCGCATCGCCCAGGTGATCATCACGCCGGTCTCCCGGGCCGTGTTCGTGCCGGTCGACGAGCTGCCCTCGAGCGAGCGCGGCGCGGGAGGGTTCGGCTCGACGGGGGTGCGCGGCTGAGTCCGCGCGCGCATAATCAGACGTAATGCCCGGCGAAACGGGCGTGAGCAAGGAGTGTTCGAGTATGAGCGAAGAACGACAGGCCGATGAGATCGAGCTGAGCGAACCGCAGGCTCCCCGGATCGACGATTCGAAGTCGGCGCCCGAGGACCGCGCGGAGAACGGCCCGTTCGACGCGAGCGAGGTGCCCTCGATGCGCCCCTACGTCGACCTGGGCGGCATCAAGGTCGCACCCCGGGAGGGGCTGCAGTTGCGCCTCGAGGTCGACGAGCGGGCGAACCGCGTCGTCGCGGTGTCGCTCGACTACGCGGAGTCCCTGCTGCAGGTGCAGGCGTTCGCAGCCCCGAAGAGCACGGGCCTCTGGAACGGCGTGCGCGCGGATCTCACGCAGCAGATGGCGTCGCAGGGTGCGACGGTCGCCGAGGAAACCGGTGATCTCGGGCCCGAGCTGGTGGCGCAGACCCCCGTGCCCGCCGAACAGGGCGGCGGCTCGCGCGTGGCTCGCTTCGTGGCGGTCGACGGCCCGCGCTGGATGCTGCGCGGCGTGATCATGGGCAAGGCCGCGGTCGATGCCGCGGCGCGCGAGCGCGTGATCGATCTGTTCCGAGAGCTCGTGGTCGTGCGCGGCGAGCAGCCGATGCCGCCGAGCGAGCTGCTGCCGCTCCGAGTGCCCGCGGGGGTGCAGGCGCAGCGCCAGACCCCGCCCGCCGCCGATGACTCGCCCGGGAGCGGGGCTCAGGAGGCGTGAACGAGCGAGCGCACGAGGGGGAGGCCGGCGCGGGATCCGCGTCCCGCGGGACCGCCGCTCGCGGCGGCCTCGGGGGAGTCGTCGAGGCCGGTCTCAGCGGTGAGAGCGTCTCCGCCCGCGGCGTGCTGCAGGCGATCGGCGGTTGGCGCGGGATCGCCGAGACGCTCGTGCCTGCGACGCTCTACCTGGCGGTCTTCATCTTCACCCGCGATGCCCGCGTATCCGCGATCGCTCCGCTCGCGTTGGCGCTGGTCGCCTTCGGTTGGCGCCTGATCCGCCGCGAGCCGGTGCAGGCCGCCCTGTCGGGGTTGATCGGTGTCGTGGTCTGCGTCGGCGTGACGCTGTTCACCGGCCGCGGCGAGGACTACTACCTGCCCGGGTTCTGGATCAACGCGGCATGGATCGCAGCGCACACCGTCTCACTGCTCGTGGGATGGCCGCTCATCGGCCTGCTGCTCGGCTTCCTGCGCGGCTCGCTCACCGAGTGGCGGAAGACGCCGGTGCTCCGGCGCGCCGCGAACCTCTGCACCGTGTTCTGGATCGTGGCGTTCGGCGCGAGACTCGCCGTGCAGCTGCCCCTCTACTTCGCAGCGCAGGGCGGCGACGCCGCTGCGGTCGACGCGCTGGGACTCGCCCGGCTGCTCATGGGCGTTCCGCTCTTCGCCCTCGCGGCGATCCTGACCTGGCTCGTGCTCAGCCGCGTCTCCGCCTCGCTCGACAGCGCCAAGAACGACGCCACATCATCTGATGATTAGCGCCGTGAAATCCGCGCGAGGCCTGGGCTGCGCCCTCCGGTAGAGTGATCTGAGCACACCCGGATCCGGTGTAGAATTATCTCGACATCGAGATAAATCGCCTCAGCGCACCTCGCAGATGCGGAGTGTCGGGACATGAGTGGAGGAACTGCAATGGCAGCGGTCAACAGCTTCGGTGCGAAGGGCACCCTCGCCGTCGGCGAGAAGGAATACGAGATCTTCCGGATCGATCAGGTGCCGGGGCACGAGCGCCTGCCGTACAGCCTCAAGGTGCTGCTCGAGAACCTGCTGCGCACGGAGGACGGCGCGAACGTCACGCGCGAGCACATCGAGGCCCTCGGCGGCTGGGATCCCGCGGCCGAGCCCGACACCGAGATCCAGTTCACGCCCGCCCGCGTGATCATGCAGGACTTCACGGGCGTTCCCTGCGTCGTCGACCTCGCCACGATGCGCGAGGCCGTCACCGACCTCGGCGGCGATCCCGACAAGATCAACCCGCTCGCCCCCGCAGAACTCGTCATCGACCACTCGGTCATCTCCGACGTCTACGGCCGCGAGGACGCCTTCGCGAAGAACGTCGAGATCGAGTACCAGCGCAACGGCGAGCGCTACCAGTTCCTCCGCTGGGGCCAGGGCGCATTCGATGACTTCAAGGTCGTACCCCCGGGCACCGGTATCGTGCACCAGGTCAACATCGAGTACCTGGCGCGCGTCACCTTCACCCGCGAGGTCGACGGCGTGGTGCAGGCCTACCCTGACACCTGTGTCGGCACCGACTCCCACACCACCATGGAGAACGGCCTCGGCGTGCTCGGCTGGGGCGTGGGCGGCATCGAGGCCGAGGCCGCGATGCTCGGCCAGCCCATCTCGATGCTGATCCCGCGCGTCGTCGGCTTCAAGCTCTCGGGCCAGATCCCCGCCGGTGTGACCGCCACCGACGTCGTGCTCACCATCACCCAGATGCTGCGCAAGCACGGCGTGGTCGGCAAGTTCGTCGAGTTCTACGGCGAGGGCGTCAGCTCGGTGCCGCTCGCCAACCGCGCCACCATCGGCAACATGAGCCCCGAGTTCGGTTCGACCGCCGCCATGTTCCCGGTCGACGACGTCACGCTCGACTACATGCGCCTCACCGGCCGCCCCGAGGAGCAGATCGAGCTCGTCAAGGCGTACACCCAGGCCCAGGGCATGTGGCACGATCCCTCCCGCGAGCCCGAGTTCAGCGAGTACCTCGAGCTCGACCTGTCGACCGTCGTCTCCTCGATCGCCGGCCCGAAGCGCCCGCAGGACCGCATCGAGCTCACCAACGCGAAGACTCAGTTCGAGACCGATCTCAAGAACTACGCCCAGGCCGCGAACCCCGCCAAGGTGAAGGACGAGTCGGGCCGCGAGTTCGAGCTCGATCACGGCGCGGTGACCCTCGCCTCGATCACCTCGTGCACCAACACCTCGAACCCGTCGGTGATGCTCGCCGCGGGCGTGCTCGCCCGCAACGCCGTCGCCAAGGGGCTCAAGGCCAAGCCGTGGGTGAAGACCACTCTCGCCCCCGGTTCCAAGGTCGTCACGGACTACTACGAGAAGTCGGGTCTGCGCGACGACCTCGAGGCGCTCGGCTTCTACCTCGTCGGTTACGGCTGCATGACGTGCATCGGCAACTCGGGTCCCCTCAACGAGGAGATCTCGAACGCCGTCAACGAGAACGACCTCGCGGTCACCGCGGTGCTCTCGGGCAACCGCAACTTCGAGGGCCGCATCAACCCCGACATCAAGATGAACTACCTCGCGAGCCCGCCCCTCGTGGTCGCCTACTCGCTGGCGGGCACGATGGACTTCGACTTCGACGCCGAGCCCCTCGGCCAGGACGAGGCCGGCAACGACATCTTCCTGCGCGACATCTGGCCCGATCCGGTCGAGGTGCAGAAGATCGCCGATGCGTCGATCGATTCCGGCATGTTCAACAGCAAGTACGCGACGGTGTTCGACGGCGACCAGCACTGGAAGTCGCTGCCCACGCCCACCGGTAACACCTTCGAGTGGGACGAGAAGTCGACCTACGTGCGCAAGGCGCCCTACTTCGACGGCATGCAGCTCAAGCCCGAACCCGTCAGCGACATCTCGGGCGCGCGCGTGCTGCTGAAGCTCGGCGATTCGGTCACCACCGACCACATCAGCCCCGCGGGCAGCTTCAAGGCCGAGACGCCGGCCGGTCAGTACCTCGTCGCCAACGGCATCGCGCCGAAGGACTTCAACACCTACGGCTCGCGCCGCGGCAACCACGAGGTCATGATTCGCGGCACCTTCGCGAACATCCGCATCCGCAACCAGCTGCTCGCCGGTGAGAACGGCGGCAAGGGCGTCGAGGGCGGCTTCACCCGCGACTTCACTCAGGAGGGCGGCCCCCAGGCCTACGTCTACGACGCCTGCCAGAACTACCAGGCCGCGGGCATCCCGCTCGTCGTGCTCGGCGGCAAGGAGTACGGTTCGGGTTCCTCACGCGACTGGGCGGCGAAGGGCACGCGCCTGCTGGGCGTGAAGGCGGTCATCACCGAGAGCTTCGAGCGCATCCATCGCTCGAACCTGATCGGCATGGGTGTGCTGCCGCTGCAGTTCCCCCAGGGCGAGAGCGCCGACAGCCTGGGACTCGACGGCACCGAGACCTTCGACATCACGGGCGTCGAGAAACTCAACGAGGGCGTGACGCCGAAGACGGTCGCCGTCACCGCGACGAAGGCCGACGGCACGCAGGTCGCGTTCGACGCGATCGTGCGCATCGACACCCCGGGTGAGGCCGACTACTACCGCAACGGCGGCATTCTGCAGTACGTGCTGCGCTCGCTCGTCTGAGCCCGGCCCGAACGGCCGACGGAAGCCCGCTCCGACTCCGCACGCCTCAGGCGTCGTGGTCCGGGGCGGGCTTCCGTCATGCTCCTGAGCGGTAGACTGAGGGGATGCCCGGCGCATCCAGCCGGAATCGACAGCGGAGGTACCGAGTGGCGATCCTGGATCGAATCGAGTCTCCTCGCGATCTCGACGCACTGACTCCGGAGGAGTGCCGCCAGCTCGCGGCCGAGATCCGCGAGTTCCTGATCGCAGAGGTCGCGAAGACGGGCGGCCACCTCGGCCCGAATCTCGGCGTGGTCGAACTCACGATCGCGATCCACCGCGTCTTCGAGTCGCCTCGCGACCCGATCGTCTTCGACACCGGCCATCAGAGCTATGTGCACAAGCTGCTCACCGGCCGCAAGGACTTCTCGCGGCTGCGGCAGCGGGGCGGGCTCGCCGGCTATCCCCAGCGCGCCGAGAGCGAGCACGACATCGTCGAGAGCTCGCACGCCTCCAGTTCGCTGAGCTGGGCCGACGGCATCTCGCGGGCGTTCGCAAGGCGCGCGCAGACCGATCCCTCGCAGCTCGACCGCCACGTGGTCGCGGTGGTCGGCGACGGCGCGCTCACCGGCGGCATGACGTGGGAGGCCCTCAACAACATCACCGACGACAACGACCGCAACCTCGTGATCGTCGTGAACGACAACGGCCGCTCGTACGCCCCGACGATCGGCGGCATGGCCCGCTTCCTCAACGGCGTGCGGACCTCGTCGAGCTACCGCGATCTCCAGGAGGGCAGCGAGAAGTTCTTCTCCGCCTTCGGCGCCCCCGGCCGCACGGTGTATCGCGCCACCCGCGGCGCCATGCGCGGCATCGCGAGTCGCGCGAGCAATAATCAGGATCTCTACGCGAACCTCGACATCAAGTACGTCGGCCCGATCGACGGTCACGACCTCGAAGCCGTCGAGCAGGGTCTGCGCCAGGCGAAGGGCTACGGACGCCCCACGCTCGTGCACGTCATCACCGAGAAGGGGCGCGGCTACGCGCCGGCCGAGAACGATGAGGCCGACCAGTTCCACTCGGTGGGCAAGATCGACCCCGATAGCGGCGTCCCGGTGCAGGCGTCGTCGGGCGCGAGCTGGACCTCGGTATTCCGCGAGCGCATCGTCGAGCTCGCGGAGGCGGACGATCGGATCGTAGGTATCACGGCGGCGATGCTCGCGCCGACCGGGCTCGATCTGCTCGCCGAGAAGCACCCGGCGCGCGTGTACGACGTCGGCATCGCGGAGCAGCACGCTGTGACGAGCGCCGCCGGTCTCGCCTATGGCGGCCTGCACCCCGTCGTCGCCGTCTACGCGACGTTCATGAACCGGGCCTTCGATCAGCTGCTCATGGACGTCGCGCTGCACCGTGCGGGCGTCACCTTCGTGCTGGATCGCGCCGGCATCACCGGCCCCGACGGCGCGAGCCACAACGGCGTCTGGGACCTCGCGACGCTGCAGATCGTGCCCGGCATCAGGATCGCGTCGCCGCGGGACGAGTCCGTGCTGCGGGAACTGCTGGGGGAGGCCGTGCGGGTCGACGACAGTCCCACGGTCGTTCGATACCCGAAGGGCGCGGTCGGCGCGCCGGTGCCCGCGGTGCGCCGCACGGCCGACGGCGTCGACGTGCTGCTCGAGCCCGGTGAGGGCGAAGCCGAGGGAGGTGCGACCGACGTGCTCTTCGTGACGGTCGGCCCGATGGCGCGCGTCGCGCTCGACGCCGCCGCGCTGCTCGCCGAGCAGGGGATCACCTCGACGGTCGTGGATCCCCGCTGGGTGGTGCCGGTCGCCGATTCCGTGACCGAGCTCGCCCGCAGCCACCGCCTGCTGATCAGCATCGAAGACGGGATTCGCGTCGGCGGAGTCGGCACGAGGATCAGGCAGGCCCTGCGCGACGCCGGCGTCGACACCGCGGTGAGCGAGCTCGGCACTCCCGACGCCTTCCCCGAGCACGCCTCCCGCGACGAGCTGCTGCACGATGCGGGACTCACCCCCGAGCAGATCGCCACGGCGGTCGCCGATCAGGTGCGGGGCAAGCGGATCCCGATCGCCCGCCCTGAGTAATCGGAGCGCAGGGCCTCGGTCCCCTCACGCAGCAGGTCCCCTCGACCGGTCGACCAGTCGAGGGGACCTGCTGCGTGATCGACGCTACCGCGATCCCGCGATGCGGGGCTCGTGGAAGGCTCCTCCGAAGGCGCGCTCGCTCGCGCCGACCCGATCGAGGTAGGGGGTCGCGCCGCCGGCCTGGAACGGCCAGCCGGCACCGAGGATCAGGCAGAGGTCGATGTCCTCGGCCGCGGCAACCACGCCCTCGTCGAGCATGATCCTGATCTCGTTCGCGAGCTCGTCTTCGACACGGCGCAGAATCTCATCCTCGTCGACCGCGTCCTTGCCGACCGTGATCGCCTTCCGACCCGCCTTCGACAGGTCCTCGACCTTGCCGAGCTTGGTCTTGACGAGCGGCGCGTCGACCTCGGCCAGCCGATGCAGGTTCTCCGAGGCGTAGAAGCGCTCGGGGAAGGCGTGCACCATGGTGTCCTGCACGTGCGCCGCGACCTTCCATCCCACCAGGTCGATGAGCTCGAAAGGGCCCATGGGCAGGCCGATGGGCGCGAGCGCTCGCTCCACCACGGGCATGGGCGTGCCCTCGTCGAGCGCGCGGGCCGCCTCGCCCATGACCTTCGCCAGCAGGCGGTTCACCACGAAGCCGGGGCGGTCCGCGGTGATGACGGCGCTCTTGCCGAGCTTCTTCGCGACCGCCATCGCGGTGGCGAGCGTGGGATCGTCCGTGCCGGGAGCCTTCACGACCTCGATCAGCGGCATCACGGCGACCGGGTTGAAGAAGTGGAAGCCGACGAGCCGCTCGGGATGTTCGAGCTTCGCGCCGATCTCCTCGACCGACAGCGACGAGGTGTTGGTGGCGATGATCGCCTCGGGGGAGATGATCGGCTCGATCTCGCCGAACACCTGCTGCTTCACGCCGAGCTCCTCGAAGACGGCCTCGATCACCCAGTCGCAGTCGGCGTAGAGCGTCTTGTCGGTCGTCCCGCTCACGAGCGCGCGCACCTGATTCGCGTCGTCGGACGACAGGCGGCCCTTCTGCTCCATCTTGTCGATCTCGCCGCGGATGTACTCGAGGCCCTTGTCGACCCGGGCCTGGTCGAGGTCCGTGATCAGCACGGGAACCCGCAGTTTGCGCGCGAAGAGCAGCGCGAACTGGCTCGCCATGAGTCCGGCGCCGATCACACCGACCTTCTTGATCGGGCGAGCGAGCTCGCGATCGGGTGCGCCGGCGGGCCGCTTCGCACGCTTCTGCACGAGGTCGAAGGCGTAGACCGAGGCTGCGAACTGGTCGCCCGAGATCAGCTCGGCGAGCGCCTCGTCCTCGCGCTCGAATCCGCGCTCGATGTCGTTGTCGCGCGCGGCGTTCAGCAGATCGAGTGCGACGTAGGGAGCCTTGGGCGTGGAGCCGATGCGCGCCTTGAGGGTGTCGCGGGCGATCTTGATCGCGGCGGGCCACTTGGTGAGACGCTCGAGCTTGCCCGGCACGTTCGGGCGATCGACCTTGATCCGGCCCTCGAGCACGCCGTCCGCCCAGGCGACCGACTGCTCGAGGAAGCTGGCGGCGCCGAACATGGCGTCGAAGAGGCCGAGTTCGTAGGCCTGCTCCGGCTTCAGCATGCGGTTGTTCTTGAGGGGGTTCGAGACGATGATCTCGAGCGCCTTCTCGATGCCGATGAGGTTCGGTACGAGGGTGGCGCCGCCCCACCCCGGGATGATGCCGAGGAAGACCTCCGGGAAGGCGAGAGCCGCCGCCGACGAATCCAATGTGCGGTAATCGGAGTTCAGCGCGATCTCCATCGCGCCGCCGAGCGCGAGCCCGTTGACGAACGAGAACGAGGGCACGCCGAGCTTGCGGAGCTTGCCCAGCACCCGGTGACCGTACTGCGCCATGAGGCGCGCGTTCTGCTCCGTCGCGAGCGTCGACACCTTCGAGAGGTCGGCGCCCGCGGCGAAGATGAAGGGCTTGCCCGTGACGGCGACGGCGCGGATCTCGCCGGCCGCCGCACGGTCGCGCTGCTCGTCGAGCACCCGCTCGAGGCCCTGGAGGGTGCGGGGGCCGAGCGTGTTGGGGCGGGTGTGGTCGCGCCCGTTGTCGAGGGTGATGAGCGCGAGCGTGCCTCCCGAGGGCAGCGCGACGTCGCGCACGTGCGCCTCGGTGACGACCTCGTCGGCCGAAGCCTCGATGATCGGCGAGAAATCGATCTTGCTGTAATCGGTCATGGCGGTTACTTCTTGCCCTTCTTGCCGTCGAAGTGAGGATTCTCCCAGATGGCGGTGCCGCCCTGGCCGAGGCCGACGCACATGGCGGTGATGCCGTAGCGCACGTCGGGGCGCTGCTCGAACTGGCGAGCGAGCTGGATCATCAGGCGCACGCCGGAGGCCGCGAGAGGATGCCCGAATGCGATCGCTCCGCCCCACGGGTTGACGCGCGGATCGTCGTCGGCGATCCCGAAGTGATCGGTGAACGAGAGCACCTGCACCGCGAATGCCTCGTTGAGCTCGAAGAGTCCGATGTCGTCGATGGTGAGGCCCGCGCGCTTCAGCGCCTTCTCGGTCGAGGGCACGGGGCCGAGCCCCATCACCTCGGGCTGCACACCCGCGAACGCGAAGCCCACGAGGCGCATCCTGGCACTGAGTCCCAGCTCCTTGGCCGTGTCGGCTCCGGCGAGCAGCGATACCGTCGCCCCGTCGGTGAGCGGCGAGGCGTTGCCCGCGGTCACGCGGCCGTGAGGGCGGAAGGGCGTCTTGAGGTTCGCAAGGCCCTCCATCGTGGTCTCGGGGCGGCGGCCCTCGTCTTCCGTGGCGAGGCCCCATCCGCTCTCGGAGCGCGTGGCGACGGGCACCAGGTCCGCCTGGATGTCGCCGCGGTCGTACGCCGCCTGCACCTTGTGCTGGCTGAGCATGCCGAAGCGGTCGGCTCGCTCCTTGGTGAGCCCGGGGAATCGGTCGTGCAGACGCTCCGCGGTGATGCCCATATTGAGGGCGTCGGGACTCACGAGCTTCTCCGCGACGAAGCGGGGGTTGGGATCGGCGTCGAGTCCGATGGGGTGCCGCCCCATATGCTCGACGCCGCCGGCGATCGCGAGGTCGTACTGGCCGGATCCGATCGCGGCCCCCATGAACGACGCGACGGTGAGCGCACCCGCGCACATCCGGTCGAGCGCGAAGCCCGGCACGGTGACGGGCAGCCCGGCGAGCATCGCCACCGTGCGGCCGAGGGTGAGCCCTTGATCGCCCTGCTGCGTCGTCGCCGCGATCCCCACGTCGTCGATGCGGTCGAGCGGCAGCGCCTCATTGCGCTCGAGCAGGCCCTGCAGCGCCTTGACCGCGAGGTCGTCGGCGCGGGTCCCCGCGTACATGCCCTTTTCGCCGGCGCGTCCGAACGGGGTGCGCACCCCGTCGACGTAGACGACTTCTCTCATTGCGGCCACTGTGCCTCCATCAGGTGTGTGATCTGCGTACCCACCATCCTAGAGACGGAGTCTCACTGACGGAAGAGGGCTTGCGGGATCCCCGCAATTCCGAGCAGTTCCGAGTCAGGAATTATGCAAGATCGACAAAAGCCGCAGCGATGAGTGGTGCGCTGATCCCAATCTGCCAGTCGCGCGCGCCGAGCTCTTTGAGACGCAGTGCCACGTCGTCGGCGGATCGCTCTCCCGGAGGATCCCAGGCCACGCGCCGCAGCGTATCCGGGGTCAGCAGGTTCTCGAGCGGGATGCGCTGCCGCTCGGCCTCGGCCTCGAGGGCGGCGCGCGCCGCCGCGAGCCGAGCCGCCGCCGCCGGGTGCCGCTGCGCCCATCCGCGGTGATGCGGAAGGGCGCCGGGGTCCCGCGTCTTCGGCCCCGGCAGATCCTCGGTCGTCTTGCCCCGCAGGATCGCGCGCCACCAGCGGTCGATCTCGGTGCGGCTCGCGCGCCCCCTGAAGGTTTGCAGGCGCGCGAGATCGTTCTTGGAGCGCGGGTTCGCACCGGCCGCGGCGACGATCGAGGCGTCGGGGATGAGCCTGCCGGGCGCGACGTCGCGTTCGCGCGCCAGCTCGTCGCGGGCGACCCAGAGCTCGCGGGCGATGGCGAGCGCTCTCGGGGACCGCAGCGCATGGCCGCCCGACAGTTTGCGCCACGGCTCCGGATTGCGCGGCTTCTCGGGGCGCGTGCGCACCGCCTCGAACTCCTGCAGGGCGAACTCCGTCTTGCCCTGCGCCTCGAGGTCCCGGGACACGGCGTCGCGCAGATCCGGCAGCAGTGCGACATCGAGCGCGGCGTACTCCAGCCACGGCTCCGGCAGGGGGCGCTGCGACCAGTCGGCCGCCGAATGCGCCTTCTCGAGGCTGATGCCGAGCAGGGATTCGACGACGGCGCCGAGCCCCACGCGCTCGTAGCCGAGCAGTCTCGCGGCCAGCTCGGTGTCGAAGAGGCGGCGCGGCTCCAGGCCGATCGCGCGGAGGCACGGGAGATCCTGGCTCGCGGCGTGCAGGATCCACTCCTCGTCGCCGATGGCCGCCGCGAGCGGTTCGAAGCTGGATATCCCGGTGGGATCGAAGAGGAAGGGACGGCTGTCCCGGCGGAATGCCTGCACGAGATACGCCTCGGAGCCGTAGGTGAACCCCGACGCCCGCTCGGCATCGACTCCGACGGGGCCGCTGCCCGATGCGAGGGCGTCGGCGGCCCGCTCGAGACCGGCCTGGTCGGTGACGAGCGACCAATCGGTCTCGAGATCCGACTGCTCGACCACGGTCACTCGCCCTCCCGGTGCGGGAGACCCGCGAGCAGGCACAGCAGTTCCGCCCACGCCTCGGCGTGGGCGGAGAAGTCGGAGCCGAGCGGGGTCCACGAGGCGCGCAGCTCGATCTGCGCGGCGTCGCCCTGCGCTTCGAGCGTGCCGAAGCCGCTCGAGAGCGTCTTCGTCGCCGTGCCGGAGATGTAGGTGTAGTCCGCGCCCCGGGAGTCGAGGGCATCGACGAGCCAGGACCACGCGACGTCGGAGATGAACGGGTCGACGCCGATCTCGACCTCAAGGGGCGCCTGCGCGAAGCAGACGATGCGGAAGGGAGCGCCCCACTCCTCGGCCGACTCCGGATCGTGCATGAGCACCAGGCGACCCGCGCCGTGGTGCGAGTCGATCGTCGCCTCGGGGGAGGGACCGCGCTGCGGGCCGCGGGCGACTCCGGCGGCGAGAGCTATGGATCGGGGCGCGATGCGCTCGGGCGCCGGGATCTCCTGCGTCACGAGCTCGCTGCGCAGGCGTGCGCTTCGGATCTGCTGGGCGGCGACGTCGAAGTCGACCGACTGCAGACCAATCCTTGCCATCACAGAGGGAACACTAGAGTTTGCTGTGAGGGTTTTCACGATGCCACGCCGTGCAGGCGAGGATCGCGAAGAGAGGAGAGCGCACATGGGGAACTGGCAGCGGGGAGCGGCGCGCGCGCTCGGATTCGCGGCGGGAGCGGCCGCGATCGGCGCGGCGGGCGTCGTGGCGGGCGGTGTGGTGCTCGCGCGAATGGCGGTCACTCCCGAGCAAGAGCCGGAGTCCCCGGTCACGGTGACGGCGTTGCAGCGGCGCGGATCAGCCGCCGTCGTCAGGCTGCGCGGCACGGACAGCGATCTGCCCGGCCGCTATTCGCTGGTGTTCGACGGCGGAGCGGGGCATGCGAGGTTGGGGCCCGTGATCGCCGCCGGCCGGGAGGGCGTCGCCCGGGAGCTGCTGCGCGTGGATCGCGGAGATCTGCAGGAGGGGGCCCGCGGCCGCCTGACCGGCTGGTGGTACGCCTCCCCCGATGAACTCGGCTACAGAACCGAGCGCATCGAGTACCCGACCGAACTCGGCGACGCCGAGGCGTGGATCGTTCACCCGGCCCGGTCTCGCAAGAAGCGGTGGGCGGTCCACGTGCACGGACGCGGCGCGCCGCCCGAGGAGACCCTGCGCGGCGTCGCCCCGCTGGCTCGCGCCGGCATCACGAACCTCATCATCAGCTACCGCAACGATCCGGGTGCCCCCGGCGGCGCGCACGGCCGGTACGGGGTGGGTGTATCCGAGGCCCGGGACGTCGACGCGGCCATCGCGGAGGCGCGCCGCAGGGGAGCGGAGCGTGTGACCCTCTTCGGCTGGTCGATGGGCGGCACCGCGGCGCTCGTCGCGGCCACGCGCGGCGCGCACCGCGACCTGCTCGACGGCCTGATCCTCGATTCTCCTGCGATCGACTGGGATGAGCTGCTGCGCTATCACGCCGCGGGTAAGCGGGCGCCGCGGCTCGTCGCCGAGCTCGGGATCCGGCTGCTCTGGCAGGGCAGGGTGCGTGGCGGCGAAGCCGGAGGCATCGCGTTCGACGAGCTCGACGCGGCCGAGTTCGGCCGCGAGCTCCGGGTGCCGGTGCTGATCCACACGAGCCGGCAGGACACCTTCGTGCCGTGCAGCGGATCTGAGAGGCTGGCCGCGGCCAGGCCCGATCTGGTGCAGCTGCGACTGCAGCAGCGGGGAGAGCACGTGAAGCTCTGGAACGTCGACCCGACGGCTTGGGAGGCCGTCACCGAGCAGTTCGCCCGCGCACTGCCCCGCCCCGCCTGGCGCGGCTGAAAGCGACGGCGCGCGCGGCCGAGGCGATAGACTGACTCGCGATGTCAACTGACCCCCAGCACAGCTCAGCCCGGCTCGTCGACCGGCGCCCCAATATCACCGGCGCCGAACTGGTCGCGACCCTCGTTCCTCCGCCGCAGTTCGATCACGCCTCGTTCGACTCGTACCGGCCCGACCCCGAGTACCCGTCGCAGGAGGAGGCCCGCAGCCTGCTGCGGTCGTTCACCGAGCCCGAGCCGGCCGTCGCCCGCGGCGGTTTCTTCGGCTTCGGCCGCAAGAAGCCGGCGGAGACGAGGACGAGTTCGCCGAGCAAGCCGGGCGTCTACCTCGACGGCGGCTTCGGCGTCGGCAAGACCCACCTCCTCGCCGCGGCCTGGCACGCGACCGCGGGCCGCAAGTACTTCGGCACCTTCATCCAGTTCACGGCACTGGTCGGCGCCCTCGGCTACGACGGCGCCGTGGGAGTGCTGCAGGGCGCGAAGCTCATCTGCATCGACGAGTTCGAGCTCGATGATCCGGGCGACACGATGCTGATGACACGGCTCATCAAGGATCTGACCTCGACGGGCTCCCGGTTCATCGCGACCTCGAACACCCCGCCGAACGCTCTGGGCGAGGGGCGCTTCGCCGCCGCCGACTTCATGCGGGAGATCCAGGCGATGGCGGACCGCTTCGTCACCGTGCGCATCGACGGCGTCGACTACCGCCAGCGCGACATCGAGGGCGACGCCGTTGCCCTCACCGACGACGCCTACCGCTTCGCGCTCGCCGATGTCGCCGCCTCAGGCGAGCGTATGACCGACGATGACTTCGGGCAGCTCATCGCGCACCTCGCCACCGTGCACCCGTCCAGTTACGTCGGCATGCTCGACGGCGTGCAGTGCATCGGTCTCCGCGACGTGCACGAGCTCACCGATCAGTCGGCCGCGCTGCGCTTCGTCGCGTTCATCGACCGCGTCTACGATGCGCAGATCCCGGTCCGCGCCACCGGCATCCCGCTCACCTCGATCTTCGGGGGCGGCATGCTCGACGGCGGCTACCGCAAGAAGTACCTGCGCTGCATGTCCCGTCTCAATGCGCTCACCGCGAGCGAGCTCGAGGCGTAGGCCGGGAGCATGGCGGGCACCGGACCCGGCCGCGGGCTGCTGCGCGGGATCGCGCGCGCCGTCGTCGATGCGCTGATCGGGTCGCAGAAGGGCTCCGGATCCAGAGGAGCGTCGGGCGCGCGTTCCCGCGACTCCTCGGATTCTTCGGTCGGGCGGGCCCGGCTGCGAGCATCGCGGGACGCGCACCCGCGATCCCGATCCCCGCAGTTCGATCTCGAGCACAGTCCCGGGCGCGAGGGCGTCGGAGCCACTCGCGATCTGACCCCCGAGGAGATCCGCTCCCTGCGCCCGAGCTACGAACCCCACCCCGATGGCGATCCCGACCCCGGCGAGGTGGTCTGGACCTGGGTGCCCTACGCGGAGAACGACGGACGGGGCAAGGATCGCCCGGTGCTCATCATCGCGAGGACCGGTGGCGGGGCCGTGGCGGGCTGCTACCTCAGCACGAAGCAGCATGCGGGTTTCGTGTCGGTGGGCGCCGGGGACTGGGACAGCCAGGGCCGGCCGAGCTTCCTCGCACCCGACCGCGTGCTGCGCATCACGGACGGCGGCATGCGTCGAGAGGGGCACGTGCTCTCGCGCGAGCGGTTCGTCGACGCGGTGCGCGTCATCGCCGCGCTGCACGGTATTCGCGGATGATTTTCGCCTCGCCTCTGTCGCAGACCCCCTCAAGCGCGCGATAATGGCGCCAACGCGACGAGTCCGTCGGCGCGCGATGAGAGGAAGTCAGACATGGGTATCGAGGATCTGGGCAAGCAGGCATCCGAGCTGGCCGGTAAGGCCGGCGAGTTCGCGAAGCAGAACGCGGGGAAGATCGAGGAGGCGCTGAAGAGCGAGCAGGCCGAGAACATCAGCGATAAGATCCTCGACGGCGCAGCCGACCTGGCGAACAAGGTGACCGGCGGGAAGCATAGCGACACGGTCGCCGACGTGCGCGACAACCTCGACGGCAAGATCGGCAATGCCTAGTCGATCCGCATGCTAGATCCGCGTCGGCCCCTCGCGCCTCGGAGCGAGGGGCCGACGCCGTCAGCGCCGCAGCGCGCCGCGCATCCCTCGCAGCCGGCTCCCCGCCCAGACCCCGGCGGCCGCGACGAGCAGTGTCGCGAGCAGGCCGGCGACGGTCGCCACGAGCAGCTGCAGCCCGCGTTCGGGTAGTAGGAAGCCGTAGGGCACCCAGCCATCGGTCGCTCCGCGCACGAGCACGACCGTCAGCCACAGCACCGGGTAGGGGAGCACGATCCAGATCCGCCGCCACGGCAGTCTCGGTCGATCGCCGACGAGCAGCCAGTCGAGCACCGCGGCGAGCGGCAGCACTGCGTGCAGGATGACGCTCACCCACGGGGGAGCGGACGCGGTGCCGGGCACCAGCCCGTTGTAAATCACGGCCACCACGATCATGCCGGTGATCGAGGCGGCGCGGGCCGAGACGAGTCCGGTGCCGGGGCGGCGCCCCCGAATCGTGCTCGAGCCCGAGGCGATGAGGATCGCGCTCGTGAGCAGGCTCGTGAGGTTGGTGAAGTAGCCGAAGTAGTCGAACGGATTGGTGCGGCCGTGGGAGAGCCCCTCGAAATAGCCGTACACGAGCACCGCGGTGACACCCGTTCCGAAGAGGATCCTCGCGACTCCGACCGCGGCAGCGGCGGTCGGAGTCGCGGTCTCGATCGGAGTCGCGGTCTCGGTCGGGCCGGCAGGATCCGGCATTCCGGCCCTAGAGGTCCGCATACCGTGCCCGGAAGACGCAGAAGATCCCGTACGCCGCGAACCCGACGCCCATGACCGCCACAAGGGCGCCCCCGAAGGGGAGCGCCCTCAGCGTCTCGACCGCGGCGTCGAGGCCGCCCGCGGCGTGGGGGTCGCGCTTCACCGCCGCCACGATCAGCAGCGCCCCGATCACCGCGAAGGCGATTCCCTTGATGACGAAGCCGACGACGCCGATCCCCGCGATGACGACGCCGGCCGGGCCCTCCGGCAGCGACACGCGCCGGCGGAAGCTGCGTCGCACCCCCATGACCACCCACGCGGCTCCGCCGACCACGAACCCCGCACCGACCAGCCCGAGCAGCACCGGACCTCCCGGAAAGGTGAGCAGCCCTCGGCTCGCCTCCCGAGCGCTCGAATCGGGATCCGGGCGACCGCCCACGGCGACGACCGCCGCGATCACGCCCATTCCGATGAAGAGCGCGGCCTGAGCCCACTGGGCGATCCGGCGCCTCCACCGTTCGGGAGCGCGCTCGATGCGCAGTGCCAGGCCGTGAACGCCGTGGTAGATGCCGAGCGCCCACAGCAGTACGGCGACCGCCCACAGCGCGGCGAAGCCGAGCGGTGCGGACGCGATCGCGGTGAGCGCCCCGGCCTGATCCGACTCGCCGTGCCCGCTCGATGCGAGCACCAGCGCGATCCCTCCGATGATCAGGTGGATGACCCCGCTCGCGACGTACCCGCCACGGGCGAGCACCCGCAGCTGCGGCGTGTCCTCGGCGCTCCGCGCGGCAGCCTTCATCTCTGCTCTCACGCTTCGAGCGTAGCCCTATCCCGCCCGCTTCGGTCGCACACGACCTCGGGCGGACTCCTGCCCGCCGCGGCCGCAAATCTTGGCACAGTCAGGCGCTCGAGACAAGCCCCTGGAGGTGATCCGCTCGTCCTGGAAGAGTAGGCCCCGACGACGACACGAAGGAGGCTCCACATGAGCGCATCGGACAAGCTGTCAGCAGGAATGGACAAGGCCAAGGGCAAGGCCAAGGAGGCCCTCGGCAACGTCACCGGCGACGAGAGCAAGGTCGCCGAAGGAAAGGCGGATCAGGCGAAGGGCGACCTCAAGAACGCCGCGGAGAAGACCAAGGACGCGGCGAAGGACGCCTTCGACCGGTAACCGTCCCTCGATCCCCGCGGCTCCCCATCACGAGTCGCGGGGATCCGTCGTGTCCACCGCGTCGGGAGCGAACGAACGGAAGAGCAGATGGCACACGCACCCCGCGCGGGAACCGAGAACCGCCTGTGCGTGCTGGTCGTCGCCGATCCCGGGCTGCCCAGCCGACGCGCGCACGACGTGCGCCACCGTCTCGAGAACGCGCTCGCGGCTGCGCTCGCCTCACCCGTTGAGGTACGCGTGCGCACCGAACTGATCAGGATCGACCCCGACGACACCCTCGACATCACCGACGTCAAACATCTCTCCGCCGAATACGAACGCGTGGACGCGATCCTCATGGTCACCGAGATTCCGAGGCACCGGCACGGGAAGCCGCTCGTCGCCGAGGTGCTGACCTCAGACGATGTGGGCGTCGTGTCGTTGCCGACGCTCGGCGCGGGCGCGACGCGCAGACGGCTCGTGGCAGTGCTCGTGTCATGCGCGCAGCAGATGCACGGCGGACGGGGCCGCGAACGCGATCGGATCTCCTGGGCCCGGTGGATCGACGCACCCGAGAACTCGAACCGGCTGCTGCAGTCGCGGAGGCTGGTCGGGGGAGCGCGAACCGTGCTCGGCATGGTGATCACCAACCAGCCCTGGCGGATCCTGCCCAAACTCTCGAGCGCCCTCGCCGCCGCTGCGGCAGCCGGCGCCTTCGGCATCTTCTACAACTCGATCTGGCAGATGTCGGCGGTGCTGAGCCCGGCGAGGCTGGCCGTGATCAGCGTGCTCGCGATCTGCGTGATCGTGGCCTGGCTGCTGATCGGCAATCGGCTGTGGGATCGGCCTGGGCATGCGAGCTTCACCGAGGTGATCCTGCTCTACAACCTCTCGACGGTGCTCACGCTGGTGCTGTGCGTGCTCGCTCTGTACGTCTCGCTCACGGTGATCATCCTGCTGAGCGCGCTCATCATCATCGACCCCGACTTCATGAGCGAGGTGCTCGGTTCGAAGGCCGAATTCTCGAACTACCTCGACATCGCCGTTCTGAGCGCCGCCATGGGCACCGTCGCCGGCGCGCTCGGCTCGAGCTTCGACCGCGATGCCGACGTGAAGCAGCTCACGCACGGCCGACGGGAGCGGCAGCGGATCAATTCCGAGAAGGAGTAGCGGCTGCCGGGCGGATCCGCGTCTGCGCACGGCGCAGAACTGCGGGCGGTGTTTCCCCCAGCGTCAGTGCGTGACGGTCGTCTGCTGGTACAGCGCGAGCCGCGGCTCCCCGTCGACGCGGACGTAGACGCTCGACATCAGGGCGACGAACGGCTCGGGGAGGTCGTCCCGATGCGACGTGGATCGGTACACGAGCGCGGCACTGTCGGTGCCGATCGGAACGAGCCGCGCGTCGCTGATCTCGTACGACTCCCACGCGGGGGCGCCGTCCAGCGCGGCGGCCACTTCGGCGCGCGTCATCGCCGTCCCGTTGACCAGGACAAAAACGGCGTCGGAGGTCATGAGCCTGCCGTAGAAGGAGCCGCCCCTCGATGCGCAGAGCGAGCGCCAGCCCGCGTGCTCGAGGGCGAGAAGCTCGTCCAGGGAGAAACCGTCCATGCATTCAGGTATACCCCTCGGGGCGCTGTGATGCGACCGTGACGCCGACCAGCGCGAGAACTTCAAAGCGGACGCGAAGCGTCCGCCATTCTCGCGAGGTCACTGCTGAGACTCAGCGGCGGGCACGAAAAAGGCCCCTCCGAAGAGGGGCCTTGCCGTGCGCGATACTGGGATCGAACCAGTGACCTCTTCCGTGTCAGGGAAGCGCGCTACCGCTGCGCCAATCGCGCCTATACAGGCTATTCAATTGTAAGCGAGGTGGCGACGGGATTCGAACCCGTGTATACGGCTTTGCAGGCCGCTGCCTCGCCTCTCGGCCACGCCACCGTAGTAAGTGGTTGACACCACAAGCGGCCGAATAGAACTCGGCCACTGGAGCGGATGACGAGACTCGAACTCGCGACCCTC
The DNA here is from genome assembly GCF_055791005.1 of Leucobacter holotrichiae. Lineage (NCBI taxonomy): Bacteria > Bacillati > Actinomycetota > Actinomycetes > Micrococcales > Microbacteriaceae > Leucobacter > Leucobacter holotrichiae. The sequence continues at coordinate 160,791 of NZ_JBVUAC010000001.1, read as the reverse complement.
ACCTTGGCAAGGTGATGCGCTACCAACTGCGCTACATCCGCATGATCACCCCGCTGCGTTTCCGCTGCCGTGGCGACCTGAATAACTATATGCGGGTCCAGGGTGCGGCGCAAATCAGGGCGAGGCTCCCGGGCGCGCCGCGCTCGTCAGGCGCATGATTTCGCGGTTCCCACCCCATTACCCCTCGTTTCGGTTACGGAATCGCCCCGCCGGGGCCCGAGTCCGGATACCTTGGATGCATGGCCAGGGGGGAACGATCGGCGCTGCGACGCTGCATCACCCTGTTCTGCGTGCTACTGCTGGCGGGCGTCGCCGGCTTCGCCCTGATGCACCGCCAGGAGATCCGCGATCACTTCACCGCACTCGGTTTCGATCCCGCGCCCCGCATCACCGAGATCAAGCGGGAGCTCGACCTCACGCCGGCGGGGGAGCGCGTGTTCCTCGCGACGCAGCCGACGATCGACGGCAGCCAGCACTTCAACGAGCAGTGCTCGGAGGTCGACCACTCCGAGCACGGGCACGTGCTCGGCTGCTTCACGGCCGATCGCATCCACCTGTTCGGCGTGACCGACGAGCGCGTGCAGGGAATCGTCGAGGTCACCGCCGCTCACGAGCTGCTGCACGCCACCTATTCGCGAATGGGGGAGGGGGATCGCGCCGCGCTGGCGCCGAAGCTGCGCGCCGTGTACGAGGATCTGGCCGAGGACGACCCGCGGCTGCGCGAGCGCATGCAGGTGTACGAACACCTGCCCGACGCGGCGTTCGCGAACGAGCTGCACTCGGTGCTGGGAACAGAGGCGCGGGATCTGCCCGACTGGCTCGAGCGGCACTACGCGCAGTGGTTCGACGATCGCGATGCCCTCGTCGACACCTTCGAGGCCTACCATTCGGTCTTCGTCGACCTGCAGCAGCAGGCGGAGAACCTGGAGTCCGAGATGACGACGCTGCGCAGGGACATCGAGACCCGCAAGGCCGCGTACGACGAGGAGGTGCGCCGTTTCAACGACGACGCGGCCGACTTCAGCGCACGCAACGAGCGGTACGAATTCTCCGACGACCCCGACGAATTCGATCGGATCCAGGCGGAGCTCGCGGAGCGTCGCGAGACTCTCGAGGGGACCCTCGAGACGCTGCAGGCGGACATCGATCGCTACAACGGGCTCGGCGAGCAGCTGAAAGAGCTCGGAGAGATCAGCTCCGAACTCGACCAGCAGCTCAACAGCGACCTCGCCCCCGTCACGACACGCCCGACCGATTGAGATGCCGGTGGGGAGAGAACCGCGATATCTCGCCGTTCGAGCGGGAGGTGGAACAGCCGACTCGTGATCCGTGTATGATCATTCAGGTTGGTACGGCTCCTCGAGACGGATCACACGGGCGATTGGCGCAGTTGGTAGCGCGCTTCCTTCACACGGAAGAGGTCATCAGTTCGAGTCTGGTATCGCCCACCGCAGCGCAGAAGGCCCCCGGGAGACCGGGGGCCTTCTGCTGTATCGGCACGGCATCCGAGACGCGGGAACGGTAGAATCGTCGGGTTAGTGCTTCCGTTCCGAAGGAGTGTGCCCCTGTGGCCGATGGCTTCTCCCTGTTCACCGATCGCTCGATCGTCGCAATGCGCGTCAACGGCGAGCTCAAGGATCTCGCGGCGACGGTCACCGAGACGGACACGGTCGAACCGGTGGCGATCGACTCCGAGGACGGCCTGAGCATCCTGCGTCACTCCGCCGCCCACGTCCTCGCCCAGGCGGTGCAGCGCATCAACCCCGAGACGAAGCTCGGTATCGGCCCGCCCGTCACCGACGGGTTCTACTACGACTTCGATCCCCAGGCGCCGTTCACCCCCGAGGATCTGAAGGCTCTCGAGAAGGAGATGCAGAGGATCGTCAAGCAGGGCCAGCGCTTCGTGCGCCGCGTGGTGACCGAGGAGGAGGCGCGCGAGGAACTCGCGGAGGAGCCGTACAAGCTCGAGCTCATCGGCCTCAAGGGAGGGGCGGATCAGGGCGCCGACAACGAAAACGTCGAGGTCGGCGGTGCCGAGCTCACCATCTACGACAACGTCGACCCGAAGACCGGCGAGACCTGCTGGAAGGACCTCTGCCGCGGCCCGCATGTGCCGAGCACCCGGGTGCTCGGCAACGGCTGGGCACTCATGCGGTCGGCCGGCGCCTACTGGCGCGGCAGCGAGAAGAACCCGATGCTGCAGCGCATCTACGGCACCGCCTGGCCCACGAAGGACGAGCTGCGCGCCTACCAGACCCGCCTCGAGGAGGCGGCGAAGCGCGACCATCGCAAGCTGGGTGTCGAGCTGGACCTCTTCAGCTTCCCCGATGAGATCGGATCGGGCCTCGCGGTGTTCCACCCCAAGGGCGGCATCATCCGTCACGAGATCGAGTCGTTCATGCGCGGCGAGCTGCTGAAGAACGGCTACGAGGTGGTCAACAGCCCGCACATCACCAAGGGCACGCTGTTCGAGACGAGCCAGCACCTCAACTGGTACAAGGACGGCATGTTCCCGGCGATGCACCTCGACGAGGTCACCGACGGCGAGGGCCACGTGGTCAAGCAGGGCCAGGACTACTACCTGAAGCCCATGAACTGCCCGTTCCACAACCTCATCTTCCGCGCCCGCGCTCGCAGCTACCGCGAGCTGCCGCTGCGCCTCGCGGAGTTCGGCACGGTCTACCGCTACGAGAAGAGCGGCACCCTCTCGGGCCTCACCCGCGTGCGCGGCCTGACGCAGGACGACGCGCACATCTACGTAACCGACGAGCAGGTGAAGGACGAGATCAAGCGCCAGCTGGAGTTCGTCTTCGCCACGCTGCGCGCCTACGGTCTCGACGACTTCTACCTCGAACTCTCGACCCGGGATCCCGAGAAGTCGGTGGGCACCGAGGAGCAGTGGGCGGTCGCAGAGCAGACGCTGCGCGAAGTCGGCGAGGAGTCAGGCCTCGAGCTCGTCGCCGATCCGGGCGGCGCCGCGTTCTACGGCCCGAAGATCTCCGTCCAGGCGCGCGACGCCATCGGCCGCACCTGGCAGCTGTCGACTGTGCAGCTCGACTTCAATCAGCCCGAGCTGTTCGAACTCGAGTACGCGGCGGCCGACGGAACGCGCAAGCAGCCGGTCATGATCCACCGCGCCCTGCTCGGCTCGGTGGAGCGGTTCTTCGCGATCCTGCTCGAGCACTATGCCGGCGCCTTCCCGGTCTGGCTGTCGCCCGTGCAGGTCGTGGGCATCCCTGTGGCCGAGCAGTACGGCGAGTACCTCGACGGCGTGATCGCGAAGCTGCGCGAGCGCGGGGTGCGGGCCGAGGTAGATCACGGCGACGACCGCATGCCGAAGAAGATCCGCACGCACACCAAGGCGAAGGTGCCGTTCCAGCTCATCGCGGGCGAGGACGACCGGGCGGCGGGCGCGGTGAGCTTCCGCTTCCGCGACGGCACCCAGCTGAACGGCGTTCCCGTCGACGAGGCGATCGAGCGGATCACCCGCTCGATCCAGACTCACGAGCAGGTGTCGACGGCATGGAGCGAGTAGAGCCCCTCGGCGAGACCGCCGCCGTCGGCGCACCGGATGACATGCAGCGCCTGTGGGTGCCGCACCGCATGGTGTACGTGAAGGATCATCACCAGCCGGATCGCACCGACTGCCCGTTCTGCGCGGCCCCCGCCAGCACCGACGAGGACGCCCTGATCGTGGCCCGCGGTGAGACCGCCTACGTGCTGCTCAATCTGTTTCCGTATAACAACGGTCACATGCTCGTCTGTCCGTACCGTCACATCTCCCAGTACGATGAGGCGACCGCGGAGGAGGTGGCCGAGATCGGCGCGCTGACGCAGACGGCCATGCGGGTCGCGCGCGAGGTGATGGGCTGCGACGGCTTCAATCTCGGCATGAACCAGGGGCAGATCGCGGGGGCGGGGATCGCCGCCCACTTGCACCAGCACATCGTGCCGAGGTGGGAGTCCGACGCCAACTTCTTCCCGATCATCGCGAAGACGAAGGCTCTTCCGCAGTTGCTCGGCGATGTGCGGGCGTCGATCGCGGCCGCCTGGCCGGTCGACCCCGGGCCGGCGTGAGCCGAGCCTAGACTGACCTACTGAACTTCCAACGATAGAAACAGGAGCTCCCGTGTCCGGACACTCCAAGTGGGCGACCACCAAGCACAAGAAGGCCGTCATCGACGCACGCCGCGCGAAGGCCTTCGCCAAGTACATCAAGGTGATCGAGGTCGCCGCCCGCATCGGCGGCGCCGACCTTGCCGGCAACCCTGCCCTCGCCGACGCCGTGCACAAGGCCAAGAAGAACTCGGTGCCCGGCGACAACATCGATCGCGCCATCAAGCGCGGCGCCGGCCTCGACGGCGACGCCGTCGAGTACATGACCATCATGTACGAGGGCTACGGACCGAACGGCGTCGCGCTCATGATCGAGTGCCTCACCGACAACAAGAACCGCGCCGCCGCCGAGGTGCGAACGGCGCTCAGCCGCAACGGCGGAACGCTCGCCGATCCCGGCAGCGTCGCCTACAACTTCGCCCGCAAGGGCGTCATCACGGTGCCCGCCGAGGGCACGACCGAGGACGACGTGCTCATGGCCGTGCTCGATGCCGGCGCCGAGGAGGTCGTGCAGACCCCCAACGGCGAGGCGTTCGAGGTCTTCACCGAGGCCTCCGACCTCGTGGCGGCCCGCACCGCCCTCGTCGACGCCGGCATCGACTACGAGTCGGCCGACGCCGAGTTCGTCCCCAACCTCAAGGTCGAGATCGACGCCGACACCGCGCGCAAGGTGTTCCGCCTGATCGACGCTCTCGAGGACAGCGACGACGTGCAGAACGTGTTCTCGAACTTCGACCTGTCGCCCGAGGTGCAGGCCGAGCTCGAGAACGACGAGTAGCGGCACGCGGGAAGGCCGGGGTCTCCCTGTGTCACGGATCATCGGCATCGACCCTGCGCTTCGGCGCTCGAAGCAACGCGAAGCGTTGCGGGCCGCGTGCGCCGGGGCCGCCCCCGGCCTCGGCCTGTTTAAGGTTCGATAGTGTCACGGATCATCGGCATCGACCCTGGCCTGACCCGCTGCGGCATCGGCATCGTGACCGCCGGCGCCACGCGCCGAGTAGCGTTCGAGCATGTGGAGGTGCTCACGAGCACGGCCGATATGCCGCTGCCCGAGCGCATCCACCGCATCGGCTCGAGCATCGAGCGTCTGCTCGACGGCGAGAAGCCGGCCGGCATCGCGCTCGAGCGGGTCTTCGCGCAGGACAACGTCGCGAGCGTCATGGGGGTCGCGCAGATCAGCGGAGTGGTGATGTACCTCGCCGAGGAGCGCGGGATCCCGGTCTCCCTCTACACCCCGAACGAGGTGAAGGCGCAGGTCACCGGCTACGGCAGCGCCGATAAGGCGCAGGTCACCACCATGGTCACCCGGCTGCTCGGGCTCGCCGCGCCCCCCAAGCCCGCCGATGCCGCCGACGCGCTCGCGCTCGCGATCACGCACGCGTGGCACCTCGGCCGGGGAGGCGCGGCGAGCCGGATGGAGCGTTTCGATCGCCCCGCGGCGGCGGGCCGCGAGACTCCTGCGCAGCGAGCGTGGCGCGAGGCCGAGTCGAAGCTCGGGCGCAGGCGCGGCGCGCGATCCTGACCCGGCTCGGGTCTCCGCCCAGCGCGCTCAGCGGGCCTTGGGCCGCGGCGGATCCTCGTCGCCCTCGGCCTCATCCCCGAACGGATCTGGCTGCACGATCGGCAGCGTGATGGTGCCGGTCTGCAGCGCCTCGTCGATGACCTGCTCGACCTGCCGCTGACGGCGCAGTTTCACGCGGCTGAGCGCGCGCTGCTCGGGCAGGCTCCAACCGAAGCGCACCGCGAGCAGGCGCACGGCGGTCGTCACGACGACGCACACGACGCCGCAGATCATCACCGGCACGCCGAAGGCGAGCAGCCCGGCCAGCACCGACACCCCGACGAGACTCGCCACGGCGTAGAGCGATCCGACGTGCATCACGGCGATCGGCAGGTTGAGCATCACGTCGCGCAGCGCACCGCCGCCCACTGCGGAGATCACTCCGATGAAGAGCGCCGGCACGATCGGCAGGCCCATCGCCAGCGCTTTGGTGGTACCGATGGCGCCGAACATGCCGATCCCGATCGCGTCGAGCAGCGAGATGAGGGGGTCGAGCCGCCTGAACAGCCGCGGCAGCAACATGCCGAGCAGTGCGGCACCGATCGCGACCGCGAGGTAGAGGTTGTTCGAGAACGCGGCCGGCGTCACCCCGAGCAGGATGTCGCGCAGCAGGCCGCCGCCGATGCCGGTCGCCACGCCGATGAACGCGACGCCGAGCAGGTCGATGCGCTTGAATCCCGCGGCGAACAGAGCGCCCTGCAAGCTGCCGGCCGTCACCGCGATGAGGTCTGCGGGGAGGGGCGTGTTGAAGGTCTCGTCGAGCACACGACCATTCTCCCGCATCCGCCCGGGTGCGAGAATGGAGGGGTGCCCCTCTACCGCGAAGAAGGCGTCGTGCTGCGCACCCACAAGCTGGGCGAGGCCGACCGCATCGTCACGCTGCTGACCCGCGGCCGCGGATTGCTGCGCGCCGTCGCCAAGGGGGTGCGCCGCACCTCGTCGAAGTTCGGGGCGCGGCTGGAGCCGTTCATGGTCGCCGACATCCAGTGCTTCGAGGGCCGCACACTCGACACGATCACGCAGGCCGAGACGCTCGGCGCGTACGGCCCCGCGATCAGCGCGGACTACGATCGCTACCGCGCGGGCAGCGTGATGGTCGAGACCGCCGAGCGCCTCGCGGAGGGAGCGCCGTCCCGCCAGCAGTACACCCTGCTGTTCGGCGCGCTGCGCACGCTCGCGGCGGCGAGGATCCCGGCGGAGCTCGTGCGCGACGGCTACCTGCTGCGGGCCATGAGCCTCGCGGGCTGGACGCCCGGTTTCGACGCCTGCGTGAACTGCGGCGCGCCGGGGCCGCACACCGCGGTCGCGGTGCAGCTGGGCGGGGTGACCTGCGAGAACTGCCGACTGCCGGGTTCGCCTCGGCTCGATCCGGGATCCATCGCCCTGCTCGCGGCGCTGCTGGCCGGCGACTGGGATGCCGCACTTGCGAGCGGCGACCGGGAGCGCGGACAGGCCGCGGGGATCGCGGCCGCCTACACCCAGTTCCACCTGGAGCGCGGGCTGCGCTCGATCCACGCCCGCCGCCAATAGACTTTCAGCCATGCACCACGCCCCCGACAGCCTCGTCCCGGTCGACTGGACGGGCGAGCAGCCGCCCGCGTTCGCCGGCCCCGTACCGCAGCACATCGCCATCGTCATGGACGGCAACGGGCGCTGGGCGAACCGGCGCGGTCTGCCGCGGGTCGAGGGACACCGCATGGGGGAGCAGGCGCTGCTCGACGTGGTCGCCGGCGCCGTGCAGGCGGGCGTGAAGCACCTGAGCGTGTACGCCTTCTCGACCGAGAACTGGCGGCGCTCGCCCGACGAGGTGCGGTTCCTGATGGGCTTCAACCGTGACGTGCTGCGACGACGACGGGCCCAACTCGATGCCTGGAACGTGCGGATGCGCTGGGCGGGGAGGCGCCCGAAGCTGTGGGGCTCCGTGATCAGCGAGCTGAAGGCCTCGGAGCGCGCGACCGCCGACAACACCGGTCTCACCCTCACCATGTGCGTCAACTACGGAGGCCGCAACGAGCTCACGGATGCGGTGCGCGCGGTCGCGGCCGAGGTCGAGGCGGGGCGGTTGAGCTCGCGCGGGATCACCGAGCGCACGATCGAGCGGCACCTCTATGTGCCCGAGCTGCCCGACGTCGACCTGTTCCTGCGCAGTTCGGGGGAGCAGCGGATCAGCAACTTCATGCTGTGGCAGTCGGCCTACGCCGAGATGGTGTTCCTCGACACGCTCTGGCCGGACTTCGGGCGCCAGGAACTGTGGCGCGCGATCCAGGAGTACCACTCCCGCGACCGGCGCTTCGGCGGCGCGGTGGATTCGCCGACCGCCTAGCGTCTGCGGGGCTGCTCCCGAGCTGGTCAAGGGCGGATCTCAGGTCCCCGTCGAGATACGGATCTCGCATGCCGGACCGCGTCCGCACGTGCGAAAGTCGTATCTCGGTGGGCACTGACGGGCGGATCCTTCGCGCGATCCACCCTCCCGGCGGGATCTGAGAGAATAGGTGGGATATGACTTCCCAGACTCTCACCGATCCGCGCCTGCGCATCGGGCCGCTCGAACTCGATGTGCCCGTGGTGCTCGCGCCCATGGCCGGCATCACGAACACCGCGTTCCGCCGCCTCTGCCGCGAGTACGGCGCGGGCCTCTACGTGAGCGAGATGATCACGAGCCGCGCCCTCGTCGAGCGCACGCCGGCGTCGCTGCGCCTCATCAAGCACCACGAGAGCGAGACGCCCCGCTCGATCCAGCTCTACGGCGTCGACCCGAAGACGGTCTCCGAGGCGGTGCGCTTCCTCGTCGATCAGGATCTCGCCGACCACATCGACCTCAACTTCGGCTGCCCCGTGCCCAAGGTGACCCGCAAGGGCGGCGGATCCGCGCTGCCCTGGAAGAGCGATCTGTTCGACGCGATCGTCACGGGCGCCGTGCGGGCGGCGGGGGAGATCCCGCTCACGGTGAAGATGCGCAAGGGCATCGACCCGGATCACCTCACCTATCTCGACGCCGCGAAGGCGGCCGAGCAGGCCGGGGTCGCCGCGATCGCGCTGCACGGGCGGACGGCCAACGAGTTCTACTCGGGGCACGCGGACTGGAGCGCGATCGCCACGCTCAAGGAGACGATCACGAGCGTGCCGATCCTGGGCAACGGCGATATCTGGTCGGCGGACGACGCGATCCGCATGGTCCGCGAGACCGGCTGCGACGGGGTCGTGGTGGGCCGGGGGTGCCTCGGCCGGCCCTGGCTGTTCGGCGACCTCGCGGCCGCCTTCCGCGCAGAGGCGGGGGAGATCTCGCGTGCCGAGGCCGACGCCGCGCTCGCGCGCCCGCCGCTCGGCTTCGTGATGGACGCGATGCGCCGCCACACCGAGCTGCTGGTCGAGTTCTACGACGGCGACGAGGGGCGCGCGTGCCGCGACATCCGCAAGCACGTGGCCTGGTACTACAAGGGCTACGGCGTGGGCGGCGATACCCGGCGCGCGCTGGCGGCGGTCGAGTCGCTCGCCCAGATGGACGAGATCTTCACCACCATGGACGCCTCGATGCCGTACCCGGGCGAGGGCGCCGAGGGGCAGCGCGGTCGCGCCGGAAGCCCGAAGCGCGTGCATCTGCCCGACGGCTGGCTCGACAGCCGCACGACGGACCGCGCCGCACGCGCGGTGGTCGCTGAGGCCGAGCGCAGCGACGGCGGGTCCGACGGTGGCTGATCGCGCGCTCCCTCCCGGCTACGAGGCGGTCGACGCCGAGCGCTTCGTCGTCGAGCAGCACAGCGGCCACCGCAGCGATTTCGCGCGGGATCGCGCCCGAGTGCTGCACTCGAGCGGCTGGCGGCGGCTCGCGGCCAAGACCCAGGTGCTGAGCCCGACCGCCGGCGTCGACTTCGCCCGCAACCGCCTGACGCACTCGCTCGAGGTCGCGCAGATCGGGCGCGAGCTGGCGGTCGCCCTCGGCCTCTCGCAGGACGTGGTCGACACCGCGTGCCTCGCCCACGACCTCGGCCACCCGCCGTTCGGCCACAACGGCGAGCGTGCGCTGAACGAGTGGATGGCGGAGTTCGGCGGTTTCGAGGGCAACGCTCAGACGCTGCGCATCCTCACACGGCTCGAGCCCAAGCACTTCGGCCCCGACGGCGAGAGCGTCGGCCTCAACCTGACGCGGGCGACGCTCGATGCGAGCTGCAAGTACCCGTGGTCGCTCGCGGACGCGCAGGCCGGTCGGACGCCGGCGGGCCCCTCGAAGTTCGGCTATTTCGCCGATGACGCCCCCGTCTTCGAGTGGTTGCGCCGCGGCGCTCCCGAGCACCGCAAGTGCGTCGAGGCGCAGGTGATGGACCTCTCCGACGACATCGCGTACTCGGTGCATGACTTCGAGGACGCCCTCGTGGCGGAGCACATCGATCCTCAGTTCCTCACGGCCCGCTCGGGGCACGGCGCGCTCATCCGCGCGGTCGCGGAGTGGGCGGGCGGCAGCTACTCCGCCGACGAGCTGGGGGCGGCGTTCGATCGCATGTCGGCCAGTGAGAACTGGCTCGGCGGCTGGGACGGCTCCCGGCGCGACCAGGCCAGGCTCAAGAATTTCACGAGCGATATGATCGGCCGTTTCGCCCGCGCCGCGATCGGAGCCACGCTCGCCGACGCCGACGGGCGCCCGCTCGCCCGCTACGGCGCCGACGTGGTGGTGCCCCGCGAGATCCGCGCCGAGATCGCCGTGCTCAAGGGTGTCGTCGCCGCGTTCGTGATGCAGAGCGGACGGCGGCAGCCGACCTACCGCCGACAGCGCGGGCTGCTGATCGAACTGCTGCACACCCTCTGGGAGTCGGGCGCGCACCGGCTGGAGCCCGCCTACGCCGCGGATTTCAGAGCCGCGGACGACGAGGCGACCGCGCGGCGGGCCGTGGTGGATCAGGTCGCCTCGCTCACCGATCAGTCGGCCATCGCCTGGTACGAGCGGCTGTGCACCGCGTCCCTCGTGTAACCGCGACCCGAGCGCGGCGAGACTAGACTCTGACACTATGGCAGGGCGGATTCGGGCGAGCGACATCGAAGAGGTGAAGCGCCGCACCAATCTCGCCGACCTCGTGGGCGACTACGTCACGCTCAAGAACGCCGGCATCGACTCGATGAAGGGACTCTGCCCCTTCCACGACGAGCGCAGTCCGAGCTTCCACGTGCGGCCGGCGCTCGGCTACTACCACTGCTTCGGCTGCGGCGAGTCGGGCGACGCCTTCACCTTCCTGCAGCGCATGGACCACCTCACCTTCACGGAGTCGGTGGAGCGGCTCGCCGCGCGCATCCACTACGTGCTCACCTACGAGGAGGGCGGGGAGCGCCGGCAGGACGGTCCGAACCGCGCGCGCCTCCTCGCGGCGAACCAGGCGGCCGCCGCGTTCTACGTGGCCCAGCTCGCGAGCGAGGAGGGCGCCGCCGGCCGCGAGTTCCTCTCGCAGCGCGGTTTCGACCCCGCTGCGTGCGAGCGCTTCGGCGTCGGGTACGCCCCGCGCGGATGGAACAACCTCACCGACCATCTGCGCCGGCAGGGATTCACCCCGCAGGAGCTGGCGCAGGCCGGCCTCGTCTCGGAGGGGCAGCGCGGCGTCTACGACCGCTTCCGCGGCAGAGTGGTGTGGCCGATCCGCGACACGAGCGGCCAGACCCTCGGTTTCGGCGCCCGCAAGCTCTACGAAGACGACAACGGCCCGAAGTACCTCAACACGCCCGAGACTCCCGTCTACCACAAGTCCCAGGTGCTGTACGGACTCGACCTCGCGAAGAAGGCGATCTCCCGCGGCAGGCGCGCCGTCGTGGTCGAGGGGTACACCGATGTGATGGCCTGCCATCTGGCGGGGGAGGAGGCCGCGGTCGCCACCTGCGGCACGGCCTTCGGCAAGGATCACATCGCGGTGCTGCGGCGGATCATGGGCGACGACTCGGCAGCGGAGGTCGTCTTCACGTTCGATCCCGACGAGGCCGGGCAGAAGGCCGCGCTGCGGGCGTTCAGCGAGGAGAAGCGCTTCACCGCGCAGACCTACGTCGCGGTCGCCCCGGGGGGCCTCGATCCGTGCGATCTGCGTCTGCACCGGGGCGACGAGGCGGTGCGCGAGCTGTTCACCCGCAAGACGCCGCTCTTCGAGTTCGCGCTGCGGCAGGCGGTCTCGCGCTTCGACCTCAACAGTGTCGAGGGGCGGGTGAACGCGCTGCGCTCCGCCGCTCCGATCATCTCGGAGATCAAGGATCCATCGCTCCGCCCGGGCTATGCGCGGGAGCTCGCCCGGATGCTCGGCAGCGAACTCGCCGAGGTGCAGCAGGCGGTGCGCGCGGCCGAGCGCAATCCCCGCGGCGGGGGCGGATCCTCCTCGGCGCCCGAACCCCACCAGCCGGCCGGGCCAGCCCCAGCCGAGCCGCCGCGTCCCCGCATCGGCCTCTCCTCGCTGCGCAACGCGCCCACCACCTGGCTCGAGCGCGACGCGCTCATGGCGATGCTGCAGCAGGGCGAGGCCGTCGGGCTCGACCTGCTGCAGCAGGCGGTGACCGCGCAGGTCTCGGAGCCGAACCTGCGGGTCGTGCGCGACGCGATCGCGGCGGCGCTGCCCGCGTTCGGCACCTCCGGCTGGCTCGAGGCGGTGCTCGCGGCCGCCCCCGACTCGCACGGGAGCCTCGTGCGCGAGCTCGCGATGGCTCCGATGCCGCAGCGCAGGCCCGAGCTCATCGCCGCCTATGCACGCGACGTGGTGATCTCGCTGCTCGACCGCGATCTGCTCGCGCTCAAACAGGAACTGCTCGCGCGGCACCAGCGGATCGGGGACGCCTCCGATCCGGGAGCGCGTCGCATCCAGCAGCAGCTCGTCGCCCTCGAGGCCGCGCGACGCGGCCTGCGCGAGGAGTAGGATCGTGAAGCATGGCACACCCCGTACTCGACGCCGACCCGACGGTACAGGTCTCCGACCTCTCGCTCTCCTACCCGGCTCACGCGGGAGGGCGTGAGTTCCAAGCGGTCGAGGGCGTCACCTTCGACGTGGCGCGCGGCGAGGTGGTCGCCCTGCTCGGGGAGAGCGGATCGGGCAAGTCGACGCTCACGAGGTTCCTCGCCGGCCGCGCCGCCGACGCGGGGGAGAAGGCGGCGCGGATCAAGCTCACGGGCGGCGAGGCCACGGTGCTCGATGTGCCGATGCGCAGGCTCGGCCGCCGCACGCGCTCGCGCCTCACCGCGTACGTCGGACATCTCGCGCAGGACGCGGGGGCGACGCTGACCCCCGAGCTCAACGTCGGCGACATCCTCTTCGAACCGATCGTCGAGCGCAGCAAGCACTTCGACCGCGAGGAGCTCGGCGAGCGCATCGCCGAGATGATGGACATCGTGGCGCTGCCGCTCGCGAAGCTGCAGGAGTACCCCTACGAGCTGTCGAAGGGCCAGCGCCAGCGCGTCGCGGTGATGCGCTCGCTCATGCTCGATCCCACGCTGCTGATCGCCGACGAGCCGACGCTCGGCGTCGACGCCAACAACCGCCCGAAGATCGTCGAGCTGCTGAAGTGGTACCGCGAGCGCACGGCTGCGACCATGCTGCTCATCAGCCACGACATCGGCATGCTCGAGGCGCTCGTGCAGGAGGTGATCGTCATGCAGCACGGCAAATTCGTGGGCCAGGGCGATATCAACGAGATCTTCAGGCACGCGGATCACGGTTACGTGCAGCGGCTCGCCCAGGCTCTGCGGGCGACCGCGTACGACGAGATCGCCGACGAGTAGGGCCCCGGTTGCGCCGCGCCCGGGATGCGGACATCGATTTGCAACGCCTCAATCGCGCTTGCTAGCATAGAGGGGTTGCTGCGGCAATGATCCCCTGTAGCTCAGTTGGCAGAGCGCTTGACTGTTAATCAGGATGTCGCTGGTTCGAGCCCAGCCGGGGGAGCGATCAGGCCCTCACCCTCGCGGTGGGGGCCTTCTGCTATTCAGGGCTCTGCAATTATTCAAGGCTCCTGCAATGACTGTCGGCCCCGTTCGAAGGAGAATCAGATGACCGAGCAGCATCCCGACCACCACGGCGCCCTCATCGCCGTCGAGGAGTACGGAGCTCCCGACGTGCACGACACCGCCTGGATCGCCCCCGGGGCGGTCATCGTCGGCGACGTCGTCATCGGCGAGGAATCGAGCGTCTGGTACAACGCCGTCGTGCGCGGCGATTCGGGATCGGTGCGCATCGGCGCGCGCAGCAACGTGCAGGACGGCGTGGTGATCCATACCCAGCGCGGCGAGGGCGGCGGGACGGTCATCGGCGACGACGTGTCGATCGGCCACAACGCCGTCGTGCACGGCGCGACGGTCGAGAACGGCTGTCTGATCGGCATGGGCTCGACCGTGCTCAGCGGGGCCGTCATCGGGGATGGTTCCCTCATCGCCGCCGGTGCGCTCGTGCCGCAGGGCGTCGTGATCCCACCGCACTCCCTCGTCGCGGGGATCCCCGGCCGAGTGGTGCGCGACCTGCGCGATGCCGACCGCGAATCCGTGCGCCTGAACGCCGAGGTCTACGCCGCCTACACCGACAATCACCGCCGCGCGACGCGCGGACGGTGACTCGATGTGCGAAGCGACCCCCGGAATGCACTATGATCATTGAGGTGCTTCTGCACACGGCTGCTTCTCGCAGCTCGGGGATGTAGCTCAATGGTAGAGCCTCAGTCTTCCAAACTGATTACGCGGGTTCGATTCCCGTCATCCCCTCCGCTTCGACAACGAAACCCCCGCCGCAGCCGGCGGGGGTTTCGTGCATCCCCACCACTTTCGGCTAGACTTGCTCGGGTTGCGCGCTCACGCGCGTCTCCACCGTGAAACCTGCCGGTTTCGGGGCGTAGCTCAGCTTGGCTAGAGCGCCCGCTTTGGGAGCGGGAGGTCGCAGGTTCGAATCCTGTCGCCCCGACCAGGGTCACCCGGCCCGATATGCAGCACGACATTCCGACGATGAGAGGCCAAATTGCCGAAGACGACCGCTGAGAAGCTCACTCCGACCCGCGCCAAGCTGAGCGTCGAGGTCACGCTCGACGAACTGGAGCCCTACCTCAAGCAGGCGTACAAGACCATCGCCGAGCAGGTTTCGATCCCCGGCTTCCGCAAGGGCAAGGTTCCCGCGCCGATCATCGACCAGCGCGTCGGCCGCGAGGCCGTGGTGCAGGAGGCCGTCAACGCCTCGCTCGACGACTTCTACCAGGCGGCTCTCGCCGAGGCCGACGAGCGCCCCATGGGCCGCCCGACCGCCGATGTCGAGAAGTGGCTCGACACCAAGGATCCGAAGAGCACGCTCGTGCTGGTCTTCGAGGTCGAGGTGCGCCCCGAGTTCACCCTGCCCGACTACAACGGCATCGAGCTGACCGTCGACAACGCCGAGATCGACGATGAGGCCGTCGAGGCCGAGCTGACGAAGCTCCGCGAGCGCTTCGGCACCCTCGTCACCGCCGACCGTCCCGCCAAGCAGGGCGACTTCGTCGAGCTCGACCTCGTCGCCCGCATCGACGGCAACGAGGTCGACCAGGCCAGCGGCGTCTCGTACGAGATCGGCGCAGGCAACCTGCTCGAGGGTATCGACGAGGCCATCGAGACGCTCACCGCCGGCGAGTCGACCACGTTCACCTCGCAGCTGCTCGGCGGCGACTACGAGGGTCAGGACGCGGAGGTCGAGGTCACCCTCACCGCGGTCAAGGATCGCGAGCTGCCCGAGGCCGATGACGAGTTCGCCCAGCTGGCGAGCGAGTTCGACACGATCGCGGAGCTGCGCGAGAGCCTGAAGGATCAGGTCGCCCGCGCCTCGGTGTTCGCGCAGGGCCAGCAGGCTCGCGACCTCTTCACCGAGACCCTCATCGAGAAGGCGGGCATCCCGGTCTCCGAGGAGCTCGTCGAGGAGGAGGTGCACCGCCACCTCGAGAGCGAGGGTCGTCTCGAGGACGACGAGCACCGCGCGGAGGTGCGCAAGTCGGCCGAGCAGCAGATCCAGCTGCAGCTCCTGCTCGACGCGATCGTCGAGGCCGAGGGCGTCACTCCCACGCAGAACGAGCTCTCGCAGTACATCTTCCAGTCGGCTCAGCAGTACGGCATGGAGCCCACCCAGTTCCTGCAGGCGATCAGCCAGGGCAACCAGATGGGTGTCATCCTCGGCGAGGTCACCCGCAACAAGGCCCTCGCCGTCGCACTCGGCAGGGCCAAGGTCGTCGACCAGGCCGGCAACACGGTCGACCTGAGCGAGTTCACCGCCGTGGACTCCGAGGATGAGGCCGAGGCGGAGACCGTCGAGGAGGCCGAAGAGATCGTGGAGGCCGCTGAGGCGACCGAGGCTCCCGCTGAGGAAGCACCCGCTGAGGAGGCGGCTCCCACCGCAGAAGACGAGGAGGCCGCGAAGAAGGCAGCCCGCTCCGCGGCCGCGAAGAAGGCAGCCGCAACCCGCGCGGCGAAGAAGGCGGCCGCAGAGGCCGAGGCCGCTGGCGAGTAATCGCACCGCCTTGACGCCCGCCGGGCACCCGCGCACCAGGATCCCCCTGCACCCGCACCACGCGGGCAGGGGGATCCTGCTGTCTGCGGAACCGCGCGCCGCGGGCCGCGGGCCACGCCGTGGGCGAACACGGCGGCGCAGCGCCCACCGAGTCGATACGCTCGAATCAAGCAACAACGAATGGAGCGCCGCATGGCAGAACAGACGCCACCGCCGAACCAGGTGTTCGACCGCCTGCTGAAGGATCGCATCATCTGGCTCGGGTCCGAGGTTCGCGACGAGAACGCGAACGAGATCTGTGCGAAGATCCTGCTGCTCGCAGCGGAGGATCCGAAGGCCGACATCTACCTCTACATCAACTCGCCGGGCGGCTCGATCACAGCGGGCATGGCGATCTACGACACCATGTCCTTCGTGCCCAACGACATCGTCACCGTCGGCATCGGCATGGCCGCCTCGATGGGCCAGTTCCTGCTGACCGCCGGCACCAAGGGCAAGCGCTACATCACGCCCAACGCGCGCGTACTGCTGCACCAGCCCCACGGCGGCTTCGGCGGTACGGCCAGCGACATCCAGACCCAGGCCCAGCTCATCACCTCGATGAAGAACCGCCTCGCCGAGATCACGGCGGCCCAGACGGGCAAGACCGTCGAGCAGATCAACGAGGACGGCGACCGTGATCGCTGGTTCACCGCCGATGAGGCGCTCGAGTACGGCTTCGTCGACTACATCCGCGACTCGGCCTCCGACGTGGTCGGCGGCGGCGGCACGGACAAGTAGGCGCGAGAGAAAGAGAACGAAGCGCATATGAACATCGACATGCCCAGCTCCCGGTACGTGCTGCCCTCCTTCGAGGAGCGCACCGCCTACGGCTACAAGCGCCAGGACCCCTACGCCAAGCTCTTCGAGGATCGCATCATCTTCCTCGGCGTGCAGGTCGACGATGCGTCGGCCGACGACGTGATGGCACAGCTGCTCGTGCTCGAAAGCCAGGATCCCGAGCGCGACATCACCATGTACATCAACTCGCCCGGCGGTTCCTTCACCGCGATGACGGCCATCTACGACACGATGCAGTACATCCGCCCCCACGTGCAGACGGTGTGCCTCGGGCAGGCCGCCTCGGCCGCGGCCGTGCTGCTCGCCGGCGGTACGCCCGGCAAGCGACTGGCCCTGCCGAACGCTCGCGTGCTCATCCACCAGCCGTCCACGGGCCAGGCGGGTCACGGCCAGGCCTCGGATATCGAGATCCAGGCCCGCGAGATCATGCGCATGCGCGAGTGGCTCGAGGAGACCCTCTCCAAGCACTCGAAGCGCAGCATCGAAGAGGTGAACCGCGACATCGATCGCGACAAGATCCTCAGCGCGCAGGAGGCCTTCGAGTACGGCCTCGTCGACCAGGTGCTGACCAGCCGCAAGAATCCGCAGCCGGTCATCTCCCAGTAGTCCCTACATCCGCCGGAGGCGGGCGCCCCATGCCCCTGCCTCCGGCGGATTCCGTCGCCCGGGCCCCATCACGGCGCGCCAGTCCATGAATGTCAGTGGTCCCGGATAGTCTCTGAGTGTCTCGTTTCCGTTCGAGTGTGAAGGAGCCCCGCATGGCGAGAATCGGCGAAAGCAGCGAGCTGCTCAAGTGCTCCTTCTGCGGCAAGTCGCAGAAGCAGGTGCAGCAGCTCATCGCCGGGCCGCAGATCTACATCTGCGATGAGTGCGTCGCCCTCTGCAACGAGATCATCGAAGAGCGCATGGCAGAGCATCAGAGTGCCGAGCCCTCAGATTTCACGCTGCACAAGCCTCGCGAGATCGCCGACTTCCTCGACCAGTACGTCATCGGCCAGGAGCGGGCGAAGCAGTCCCTCGCGGTCGCCGTGTACAACCACTACAAGCGCGTGCGCGCCGCCTCGACGCTCACGAGTGCAGACGCCGCCGCCGAGCAGGTCGAGATCGCCAAGTCGAACATCCTGCTGATCGGCCCCACCGGCTGCGGCAAGACCTACCTCGCGCAGTCGCTCGCACGCCAGCTGGGCGTGCCCTTCGCGGTCGCCGATGCGACGGCGCTCACCGAGGCCGGCTACGTCGGCGAAGACGTCGAGAACATCCTGCTGAAGCTGCTGCAGGCCGCCGACTTCGACGTGCAGCGCGCCGAGACGGGCATCATCTACATCGACGAGATCGACAAGATCTCGCGCAAGGCCGAGAACCCGTCGATCACCCGCGACGTGTCGGGCGAGGGCGTGCAGCAGGCCCTGCTCAAGATCCTCGAGGGCACGGTCGCCTCGATCCCGCCCCAGGGCGGGCGCAAGCACCCCAACCAGGAATTCCTGCAGCTCGACACCACCAACATCCTCTTCATCGTCGCGGGCGCATTCGCGGGCTTGGAGGAGATCGTCGGATCGCGTCTCGGCAAGGGCGGCATCGGCTTCGGCGCGCCGGTCTCCAGCAAGCGAGACGACGATCAGCTCTTCGCGCAGGTCCAGCCGGAGGATCTGCACAAGTTCGGCCTGATCCCCGAGTTCATCGGCCGCCTGCCCGTGGTCGCGACGGTGGACCCCCTCGACGTCTCGGCCCTCACCCGGATCCTCGTCGAACCGCGCAACGCGCTCGTCAAGCAGTACCAGCGCATGTTCGAGATCGACGGGGTCGATCTCGAGTTCGAAGACGCGGCGCTGGAGGCGATCGCCCAGCAGGCCGTCGAGCGCAAGACAGGAGCACGCGGGCTGCGCGCGATCCTCGAGAGCATTCTCGGCCCGGTGATGTTCGAGGTCCCCTCCGACGGCGACGTGACCAAGGTGATCGTGACCCGCGAGTCGGTACTCGGCGAGACCGCACCGCGTGTGCTGCAGTCCCGCCGAGGCCGCGAAAGCGCCTAACCAGGGCGCGCGCAGGCCGCTACCACCGCATCGCTCGCCCTGGGGCGCTCGCTCCTCGGGCTGCGCCACTCACCCCGCGGGCTGCGCCGTGAGGTCGTAGCTGAGTAGCACCGATCCGTCATCCTGCGGCAGCATCAGCGCGAACACCTCGAGCCCCGACCCTCGCAGCGTCGCCGACGCGTCGCGCTGCGGGTCGCCCGCCTGATCGGAGACCTCGAAGCCGCCGTCGGCGATCACCCCGTTCCACAGCGCCTCGGCCTCCTCCGCGTTCTCCGCTCGCAGCACGACGAACCACTCGCCCGACGCGCGCTCGCCGGCGTCGTCGATCACGGCGCCCGTCGGCAGCGGGAAGGCCTCTGAGGGGAAGCCCTCGGGCAGTTCCGTGTGCTTCTGGATCGCGTCATCCGGGATCTCGGCGCGCTCGCCCCGATCCTCGGCGTCCCCGGAACCGTCGCTCTCGGCGATCTGATCCTTCGTCTTCGCCCCCGCGATCTCATCGGGCTCGGGCGCGCACGAGGCGAGCGACACCGTCAGCAGCGCCGCGAGCGCGACGGACAGGATGGCGCGCGGGCGGGGGAGGCGCAGGGTCTCGCGAGGGATCATGTCTTCGCCTTTCAGGGGTTTCGAGGCTCTCAGCCACTCCGAGACTTCACCATCTCTGAGGCTCCAGCGCATTCGAGGCCTCCAGATCTTCTAGAGCAGCCAGTCGTCATCGTCATCGATCCCGTCGGGCGTTCCGGGGACTTCTGTTCCGTGATCCGCGCCCGAGGTTGAAAGCACCCGCGGCTCGCCCTCGGCGTCGAGCGTCACGATCACGAGGTCGTCAAGCGCGCACCGCGGCCGCCCCTCGAGCCAGGTCAGTGTCCACGACCCCGCGTCGGGGTGCGCCTCCTCCTGCTCGGCGATCACCGGGTGCAGCAGCGGGGGCACACCGCGGTGGGGCGCATCGCCCACCCGCCAGCGCGCCCCCAGCTGCATGATCAGGCCTCGGCCTGCTCGAGTTCGATCTGGGAGACCGTCACCGCATCGACGTCGGCGGCCTCGATCCGCAGCTCCGAGATGCGTCCCACCGCGGCCAGGTCGTCGGCCGCGAGGGCGAGGCGATCCCGAACGTCGGCGGGCGCCTGCACCACGGCGAGCGTCACCGGGGTGCGCTGCGACGCCTTGGCGGCGGTCTTCGCACCGCGCACGCCGACGAGTGCACCGCCCACGAGGCTCAGCAGACCCGCATCGGCGTCATCTCCGGCGAGGAGGGTGGCCTCGTCCGCGATGGGCCAGGCCGCGCGGTGCACCGAGCCCTCGCCGAACCACGACCAGACCTCCTCTGCGGCGTAGGGCAGGAACGGCGCGAGCAGGCGCACGAACACCGAGAGCGCGGCGCGCAGGGCGGTCACGGCCGAGGCCTGAGCCTGTCCCTCGCCGTTGTGAGCGCGCTCCTTCACGAGCTCGAGGTAGTCGTCGCAGAACGTCCAGAAGAACGACTCGGTCAGCTCGAGCGCGCGTGCGTGGTCGTAGGCCTCGAAGGCCCGGGTGGCGCCCTCGATGACCCCCGCGAGTCCGGCGAGCATCGAGCGGTCGATCGCCTCGGTCACGGCGCCGCCATCAGCGGAGTCGGCGCCGGACGCGTCAAACGAGAGCGTGAACTTGGCGGCGTTGAGCAGCTTGATGGCGAGGCGGCGGCCGATCTTGATCTGGGTGGGGTTCTGCGGATCGAACGCCGCGTCCGTGCCGAGCTTCGCCGAGGCGGCCCAGTACCGCACCGCATCGGAGCCGTGCTGCTCGAGCAGGCCCGCGGGGGTGACCACGTTGCCCTTCGACTTCGACATCTTCTTGCGGTCGGGGTCGAGGATCCAGCCCGAGATACCGGCGTTCTGCCACGGCAGCCGCCCCTCCTCGAGCTCGGAGCGCAGCAGCGTCGAGAACAGCCAGGTGCGGATGATGTCCTGGCCCTGCGGGCGCAGACTGTACGGGTAGACGAGGTCGAAGAGCTCGGGATCCCGCTCCCAGCCGCCCGCCAGCTGCGGGGTGAGCGACGAGGTCGCCCAGGTGTCCATCACGTCGACCTCGCCCTGGAAGCCGCCGGGCACGCCGCGCTGCTCCTCCGAGTACCCCGCGGGAGCATCGCTCGAGGGGTCGACGGGCAGCTGGTCCTCCGTCGGGAGGATCGGCTGATCGAACACCGGGTTGCCCTCGGAGTCGAGCGGATACCAGACGGGGATCGGCACGCCGAAGAAGCGCTGGCGCGAGATCAACCAGTCGCCCGACAGGCCCTCGACCCAGTTCTCGTAGCGCACCCGCATGAAGTCGGGGTGCCAGTCGAGCTCGCGGCCGTGCGCCAGCAGGCGCTCGCGCAGATCCTCGTCGCGCGCGCCGTTCTTGATGTACCACTGACGGGTCGAGACGATCTCGAGCGGCTTGTCGCCCTTCTCGAAGAACTTCACGGGGTGGCTGATCTTGCGGATCTCGCCCACCAGCTCGCCCGAGGCCGTGAGCGCCTCGACCACCGCGGCCTTCGCGCTGAACACGGTCTTGCCCGCGATCTGCGCGTAGGCCTCGCGACCGCGCTCGCTCTGGATCGCTTCAGGGGCCTCGGAGATCACACGACCGTCGAAGCCGAGGATCGCGCGGTTCGGCAGATCGAGCTCGCGCCACCAGATGACATCGGTGACGTCGCCGAAGGTGCAGATCATGGCGATGCCGGTGCCCTTGTCCTGCTGGGCGAGGTGGTGGGCCACGACGGGCACCTCGACGTCGAACAGCGGGGTGCGCACGGTCGTGCCGAAGAGCGGCTGATAACGCTCGTCGTCGGGGTGCGCCACGAGTGCGACGCAGGCGGCCAGCAGCTCGGGGCGGGTGGTGTCGATGAGAATGTCGCCGGATCCGTCGGACTTGTGGAACGCGAGCGTGTGGTACGCGCTCGGCTGCTCACGATCCTCGAGCTCGGCCTGCGCCACCGCCGTGCGGAAGGTCACGTCCCACAGCGTGGGGGCCTGCGCCTGGTAGGCCTCGCCGCGCTCGACATTGCGGATGAACGCGAGCTGCGAGGCGCGCAGCGACTCGTCCCCGATGGTGCGGTAGGTCTGCGTCCAGTCGACCGAGAGGCCGAGCGTACGCCACAGATCCTCGAACTGCTTCTCGTCCTCGACCGTGAGCCGCTCGCACAGCTCGATGAAGTTGCGGCGCGAGACGGGCTGCTGATCCGCCGCCTTGATGCTCTTGCCGTCGCCGCCCTCGTGCGGGGGCACGAAATCCTCGACGTAGGGGAGCGAAGGATCGCAGCGCACGCCGTAGTAGTTCTGCACGCGGCGCTCGGTCGGCAGGCCGTTGTCGTCCCAGCCCATCGGGTAGAAGACGCGCTTACCCTGCATGCGCTGGTAGCGGGCGACGGCGTCGGTGTGCGTGTACGAGAACACGTGGCCGACGTGCAGCGATCCCGACGCGGTGGGCGGGGGAGTGTCGATGCTGTAGACCTCGGCCCGCTCGGCACCCTCGCGGTCGAAGCGGTACGTTCCCTGCTCCTCCCATACCTGACCCCACTTGGCTTCGAGGCCTTCGAGTTTGGGCTTGTCGGGGATCGCGCTCATGCAGGGCTCCGTCTTCGATATAGGCGGCACCGTGTCAGTGCGCCGCCCGAACGGGCGACCCTGGTGCCTGAATGGTCATCCCGTCCATCCTAGCGCGACGCGCCGGAGCGCGCCGGGACCGACACCCGCCGTGAAGGGGGTCTACTCTGAGCATGGAGCGGCCTCCGCGCCGCGTGAATCAGCGTCGATTCGGAAGGAAGAGACCATCGTGAGTTCCAATACCCCGCGGGAGCATCTCGCCGACAATGAGCACCTCTCCGTGCTCGGCTACGAGGGCGAGTTCGATCGCTCGATGAGCCTGTGGGCCAACTTCGCCCTCGGCTTCACCTACCTCTCGCCGCTTGTCGGCGTCTACTCGCTCTTCGCGGTCGCGCTGTCGACGGGCGGACCGCCCTCGATCTGGTGGATCGTGATCGTCGCCTGCGGGCAGTTGCTCGTCTCCCTGGTGTTCGGCGAGGTCGTCTCGCAGTACCCGATCCACGGCGGCATCTATCCGTGGGCGAGACGCCTCTGGGGCAGGCGCTACGCCTGGATGGCGGCGTGGGTGTACATCTGGGCGATGATCGTCACCATCACCTCCGTCGCCGAGTTCGGCGCCGGCTTCGTGGCGAGCCTCTTCGGCATCGAGCTGACCGCCAACTCCACGCTCGTCATCTCGCTCGGTCTGCTGCTGCTCGCGCTGCTCATCAACTTCACCGGCACAAAGTGGCTCGCGCGCATCGCCAGGCTGGGCCTGTTCGCCGAGCTCATCGGCGTGATCGGGGTGGGCCTGTACCTGCTGATCTTCCAGCGACACCACGGCTTCGGCGTCTTCTTCGACACCATGGGCACGGCCGGCGAGGGCTCGTACGTCCCGGTCTTCCTGGCCTCGGCGATCGCCGGGCTCTTCCTCTTCTACGGCTTCGAAGCCTGCGGCGACGTCGCCGAGGAGGTTTCGGATCCGGCGCGGCGGATCCCGCGCGCCATGTTGATGACCATCGTGGTCGGCGCGGTCTCGGCTCTGTTCTCCTTCGCGGGGTACGTGCTGGCGGCCCCGAACCTCGAGGCGATCGTCGCGGGAGAGGAGGGCGATCCGATCCCGGCGATCCTCGAGGCCAGCCTCGGCACCGTCGGCGCCAAGATCTTCCTCGTGATCGCGGTGCTCGCCTTCATCTCCTGCGTGCTGAGCCTGCAGGCCGCCGCGAGCCGCCTGCTCTTCTCCTTCGCGCGCGACGGCATGATCCCTGGTCACCGCTGGCTGTCGAAGGTGACGGAGGGCAGTCGCGTCCCGGCCAACGCGCTCATCGTCGCGTGCACGGTGCCCGCCCTCATCTGCGTGCTGATCTGGCTGAACGACGGAATCCTGGTCGCCGTGACCTCCTTCGCCATCCTCGGGATCTATCTCGCGTTCCAGATGGTGGTGCTGGCGGCGCTGCGACAGCGCTTCAAGGGGTGGCGCCCGGCCGGCCCGTTCAGCCTCAGTACCGTCGGAGCAGTGGTGAACGTCGTCGCCCTCGCGTACGGGGTCTTCGCGATGGTGCTGCTCGCCGTGCCGGGCAGCAGCGGTTCGTTCGTGTCCGACTACATCGTGCACATCGGGCTCGTCGTGGTGCTCGCCACGGGCCTGCTCTACCTCTTCATCGCGCGCCCAGACCGCAAGTCGACCGCGCCCCAGGGCGACGCGGTCGCGGTCGCGGAGGAGATCCGCACGCGCACGGGGCAGCATCGGGTGTAGCCGGGGAGCGCGGGGCGGGATCCTGATCGACTCGGGAACCGATCCGGTTCCTGGCCGGCCCGGGAACGATCCTGATCCGGATCGACTCGGGATCCGATCCCGCCTCGCGGCGCCCTCAGCGCCGCGAGCGCGTCACTCCGCCAGGTCGACGCCGATCAGCGTCTCGTTCAGCGCGGGGTCACCGCCGGGCTCGGGCTCCGTCAGGTACTGCTCCCACGAGATGCCGGCGGGAGCGAGGCCCTGATCGGAGATCCAGGCGAAGAGGTGCTCGTAAGCGGCCGAGAGCCGCGCGTAGTCGCCCTTGACGAGCAGCGTGGCCGCCCGACACGCGGGCAGGGTCTCGGCCCCGACCTCGCCGTCGGGCTCGAACGGCTGCGCGACCGGTACGGCGACCGAGAGGTCGAGCCCGGAGCTCGGCGCACCGTGCATCACGCCCATGGGGGCCGCAGCGGGAGCGATACCCGCTCGCGACAGTGCCCCGAAGATCGCCGGGTAGGCACGGTCGTAGAGCTGCGGGATCGCATCGAATGCGACTGTCTCGCGCACGACCGCGAGGTGCCGCTCGGGGCGGTCGACGATCTCGGGGGACGGGAACTGCTCGGTCATGGATTCTCCTCTGCTCGGGTTCTCCGCGCGCAGCCCCGCATCGGCCGCGACACTGCGTCATGCCCGATCCTACGCACTGCAGAGCGAAAGATACTGGCGACGGCGCGTAACTGTCCCGCGGTAAGGCACGTAACTGTCCCGCGGTAAACAGCGACAGCGACATCGTTTAACGATGCTTTCATATCGATAAACAATATAGACTGGACGCATGAACCGATTCACCACCACCACCGTCAAGGTGCTGATCGTGCTGCTCTCGCTCATCGTCCTGATCTTCATCGGGCTGCTCATGCCGAGCCTGTTCTTCGAGAGCGAGGGGCTGCTCGGCGAACCGCCCGTCGTCTCCCAGGTACTGCTCTGGGTCTGCGTCGAGGGCTTCCTCCTGTGCGCGCTCTTCCTGCTCGCCTGCACCTGGCGGCTCGTCTCGCTCGCGGCAGCCGACCGCATCTTCGACGAGCGTGCGTTCCGCTGGGTGAATGCGGCGCTCGGCTCTATCGCGGTCGCCACCGCGCTCGACGTCATCGCAACCCTGATCGTGCTGTTCCAGCAGAGCGAGTCTCCCGGCGCGATGGTCATCGTCGTCGGCGTCACCGGCGCGCTCATCGGCAGCGGTCTCGCACTCGTGGTGCTCGTGATGCGTGCGCTGCTCAAGCAGGCGACGGGCCTGAAACGCGAACTCGAGGAGGTGGTCTGATGGCCATCCGCATCGACCTCGATGTGCAGCTCGCGAAGAAGAAGATGGGGGTGGCCGAGCTCGCGGAGGCGATCGGCATCACCCCCGCCAACGTGTCCATCCTCAAGAACGGTCGGGCGAAGGCCGTGCGCTTCAGTACGCTCGACGCGATCTGCCGCGTGCTCGACTGTCAGCCGGGGGACATCCTGAGCCGGGTACCCGATGAGGAGTGACGACGACCGAGCACCGACGACCGAGGAGCACTTCGGAGACCCCCGCCGATGGGACGCACGCGGGCCCGGCCGCCGAAGCGACCGGGCCCGCGTGATTCTCGGGATTGCTCGACGAGGAGGTTACTCGGTGAGCAGGCCGGGGAACGCGTCGGGGTTCTCCGCGATCCACGCGTCGACGGCACCCTCGGGATCGCCCTCGTACTCGTCACCGGTCACGAGGCCCTCGAGAGAATCGTAGGCCTCGTCGCTCAGCTCGATGCCCGCGATGAACTCCGCGGCCTCGGGGAACTCGGCCTTGAAGCCGTCCTTGCCGAGGAAGTGCAGGCCCTCCGGCTCGCCCATCGCGCCCTTCGGATCCTCGAGATCCTTCAGCGAGAACGCGCTGTTCGCCCAGAACGGGCGCCACGACGTGACGACGATGTCCTCCTCGTTGGCGGTGGCCTCCTGCAGCGACGCGAGCATGGCCGCGGTCGACGAGGTGACGAGCTCGTACTCGCCGTCGAGCCCGTACTCGGGCATCGCGGTCTCCTGCGTCTGCTTGGTGAGGCCGGCGCCGGGCTCGATGCCCATGATCTGGCCGCCGAAGCGATCGCTCTGTCCGACGAGATCCTCGATCGAGTTCACGTCCTCCATGTAGTCGGGCACCGCGAGCGTCAGCACGGCCCCGCCGTAGTAGGTGCCGATGTCCTCGATGCTGTCACCGAACTGCTCCATGTAGTCGGCGTGGGTGGCCTCCGACCAGGCCGAGGGGTACATGTCGAAGTCGCCGCCCGCGAGACCCGCGTAGAGCACGCTGACCTCGGTCTGCTCGTCGAGCTCGACGTCGTAGCCGAGCTTGCCGAGCTGGTCCTCGAGCAGGTAGGCGGTGCTGAGACCATCGGTCCAGCTGGGGAGGAAGCCGAGCTTGATGGTGCCCGAGGCACCCGGCGCGTTCCCCTCGTCAGTGCCCTCGGCGTCGCCGCCACCGTTCGAGCAGCCGGCGAGCGCGAGGCTCGCGACCGCTCCGAGTGCGAGCAGTCCGGTGAGCTTCTTCTTCATCATCTTCTTCATTCCTTTCTCTCCCGCGCACGGAGCCGTGGCGGGTGGGATTCGGTCTTCGATCAGGTCTGGTGCCGCGTGAAGCGGGCGCTACATCCCCGGGGAGGGGTGCAGCGCGGCTCCGGCCTTCTGCGCGTCGTCCCGGGCCTGCGAGGCCGGGTCGCCCGAGCCTCCCTGCCCCCTCGCCCGCTGGGTGCGCCGCTTGCGCAGGCCGCCCAGCAGCGACGACTTGAAGTCGCCGGGGTTGCCGAGCGCCGCGGTGATCCGGTCGAGGAACACGGCGAGGAACACCACGCTGAGGCCCGCCTCGACGCCCAGCGCGATGTCCAGCGTCGAGATCGCCGAGACGACCTCCTTGCCGAGGCCGTTCGCGCCGGCCATGCCTGCCACGACCGCCATCGACAGCGCGAGCATGATGACCTGGTTGATGCCCGCCAGGATGGTCGGTGTGGCGAGAGGCAGCTGGATGCCGCGCAGGATCTTGCCGGGCGTCGCGCCGAACGCGTAACCCGCCTCGACGGTCTCGGAGTCGACTCCGCGGATCCCGAGCTCGGTGAAGCGCACCCCGGGCGGCAGCGAGAACAGCACGGTGGCGAAGACGCCGGGCACGAAGCCCACGCTGAAGAAGATCACCGCGGGGATCAGATAGACGAAGGCGGGCATCGTCTGCATGAAGTCGAGCACGGGCCGCAGGATCGCGCTGAAGGTGTCGTTGCGTGCGGCGAGGATGCCGAGCGGCACCGCGATCACCACCGCGATCAGCGCGGCGATCAGCACGAGCGCCAGCGTCAGCATCGCGTTCTCCCACTGGTCCACGCTGACGATCAGCAGCATGGTGACGACGGTGCCGATGGCGAACTGCCACGAGCGCACCAGCCACGCGAGCAAGGCGAAGATCAGGATCAGCGCGGGGAACGGCACGGCCACGAGAACGTCGCCGAGCCCCTCGACCAGCCATTTCACAACGATCGTCACGATGTCGAGCAGCCAGTCGAAGCTCGCCTTGAACCAGTCGAGGGCGTCGGCGGCCCAGCGACCGATCGGGAAGTGGAAGCCCTCCATCAGCGCACCTCCTCGTTCTCGACGGCCTCGGTTCCGACGGCATCACCCTCGGGCCCCTTCGCGAGCGTCGCGGTGATCATCGCGGCGGGAACATCCGGCGTCGGTTCGATGACGGGGATCTCCGTGGTGGTGGCCGGGATATCCGCGAGTGCCGCCAGCAGGGTCACGCGGGGCACGACACCGATGAGGCGATCCTCGTCGTCCGTCACGGCCACGGGGAGCGGACTCTCGACCGCGAGCTCGAAGAGATCGGCGATGAGCTGGTCCTTCTTCACGATGGACGGCGTGGGCCGCAGGCGCTCGGTGAGGTCGGTGCCTCCCTCGCGCACCTGCCGGAGCACGTCCTTGTCGCGCACGACGCCCAGGAGCTTGCGCCCGGCGGTCGTCACGAAGCAGGCCGAGGTCTGGAGATCACGCATGGTGCGGAGCGCCGTGCGCGGCCCCGCCGAGGCGAAGACCACGGCGTGCGGCGGCTCCATGACGTCGCCGGCCGTGAGCACACGAGCGCGATCCACGTCCTGCACGAACTGCGCCACGTAGTCGTTCGCCGGATCCGTGAGGATGTCGTTCGGCGTGCCGACCTGCACGATCCGTCCGTCGCGCATGACGGCGATGCGATCGCCCAGGAACATCGCCTCGTTGAGGTCGTGCGTGATGAACACGATCGTCTTGTTGAGCTCCTGCTGCAGTTCGATGAGCTGCTCCTGCATCTCACGGCGGATGAGCGGATCGAGCGCCGAGAAGGCCTCGTCCATGAGCAGCACGTCGGTGTCGGCCGCGAACGCGCGGGCGATTCCCACGCGCTGCTGCATGCCTCCCGAGAGCTCGCCGGGGAAGTGGTCCTCCCAGCCGGAGAGACCGACGCGGTCGAGCCACGACTTGGCTCGTTCGCGACGCTCGGCCGGTGCGACGCCCTGCAATTCGAGTCCGTACGCGACGTTGTCGAGCACGGTGCGGTGGGGGAGCAGCGCGAAGTGCTGGAAGACCATCGACATGCGATCGCGGCGCAGCTCTCGCAGCTCGGCCGCGCTGCGACCGACGACCTCGCTGCCGAAGACGGTGATCGAGCCGTCGGAGGTCGGGTTCAAGCCGTTGAGCATGCGGATGAGCGTCGACTTACCCGAACCGGAGAGACCCATGACGACGAAGATCTCGCCTGGGCGCACCGCGAAGTCGGCGTCGATCACGGCGGCCGTGCCGAGGGTGCGAAGCTCGTCACGAGCCGCTCCCTCCTTGAGGCGCCGCACCGCTTCCTTCTCCTTACGTCCGAAGACCTTGTAAGCGTGCTTCACCTCGATGGCGTATCCCGCCTCGCCGTTCGGTGAGGGGGATTGTTCGATTGTGGGGTTCACTTGTTCAACTCCTCGAGTCGCGGAGGCGTTCGGCTGGTACTCCGAAACCGCCCGGTCCGGCCCCGCGGTTGCGGCAGCACTGAATCCGGGCCTCCCGACAGGCCGGTTATCGTATTGCGGAAATGCGGATCGGCCACCTGCCACCGCATCCACCCCGGTCCGCCGTAGCTCGGCGGAATTTCGGTCCGGGGGATGCGATGAGCGGCATCTGATGAGCACTCAACGCTGATCCGACGCTAACAACGTCGCAGCGCAAGTTGCAAGGCGAGCGACGGGCCCCGACCGATCCGAATGCCGCCTTACTTCGACCCGACCAGGGGTTTTAGCCCATCTGCATCGTTATATGGACGTTACATAGGAAGCTCGGCGGCGGAGCGTGCGGTAGACTTCTCTGCATCGACTGCGATCCGGCCATCACCGGTGAGTCTTCGGAAGAACGGCGCGTACCCCCGGGTTCGCGCTCATTAGAACCGAACGGGTACGGCCCGTCACAGCCGAAAGAAGAGGCCTGCGCTCGCCCGTCGAGGGTGCGCACACGGCAAGCGGGGTGGTACCGCGGGTTCCGGGATCCAGCATTCCGAGGCTCGTCCCGGCACTGACACACCGCCCTTCCGATCCCATGACCACGAATGTCCGTGGTTCCGATCAGACTGGCGGCAGACAGACCGAGAAGCCAGGAGCGAGCAATGCCCTACCCCCAGCAGTCGACCGGAACGCCCCAGGGGCCCTCGTCACCCTCGGGCGAGCAGACCAGCGCCTTCGGAGTGAGCCCTTCGCCCCGGTTCCCCGAGATCGAGCGTCAGGTGCTCGCATTCTGGAAGGACGACGACACCTTCCGGGAGTCGATCCGCCGCCGGGACGGTCAAGAGGAGTGGGTGTTCAATGACGGCCCCCCGTTCGCGAACGGCCTGCCGCACTACGGTCACCTGCTCACGGGCTATGCGAAGGACGTCTTCCCGAGGTTCCAGACGATGCGGGGCAAGAAGGTCGAGCGTCGCTTCGGCTGGGATACCCACGGCCTGCCCGCCGAGCTCGAGGCGATGAAGCAGCTCGGCATCACCGAGAAGGCGCAGATCGAGGAGATGGGCGTCGCCGCGTTCAATGAGAAGGCGCGCGAGTCGGTGCTGCAGTACACCCGGGAGTGGGAGGAGTACGTCACCCGCCAGGCGCGCTGGGTCGACTTCGAGAACGACTACAAGACGCTCAATCTCAGCTACATGGAGAGCGTAATCTGGGCGTTCAAGCAGCTCTACGACCGGGGCCTCGCGTACGAGGGCTCGCGCATCCTGCCCTATTGCTGGCGCGACGAGACGCCCCTGTCGAACCACGAGCTGCGCATGGACGACGACGTCTACCAGATGCGCCAGGATCCCTCCGTCACCGTCACGTTCCCGCTGAGCGGTGACCGGGCGGCCGAGCTCGGTCTCGAGGGCGTGCGCGCCCTCGCCTGGACCACGACCCCCTGGACCCTTCCCACCAACCTCGCGCTCGCGGTCGGCCCGGATATCGAGTACGCGGTGGTGCCGGCCGGTCCGCTCGGCGCGGCCGACGGCGCGGAGCCCGGCGCTGCGGCGTACCTGCTCGCCGCCGACCTCCTCGGCGGCTACGCCAAGGATCTCGGTTATGAATCGGCCGATGCCGCCCGAGTGGCCGCGACCCGCACGATCACCGGCGGCGAACTCTCCGGGGTGCGGTACGAGCGCGTGTTCGACTACTACGCCGACGTCGAGGTCTGGGGCACCGAGAACGCCTGGCAGATCCTGGTCGACGACTACGTCTCGACCGCCGACGGCACCGGCATCGTGCACCAGGCATCCGCGTACGGCGAGGACGACATGCGGATCACCGGCGCCGCCGGCATCCCCGTCATCGTGAGCGTGGATGACGGGGGCCGCTTCCTGAACGCCGTCACCGACGTCGCGGGGGAGCTCTGGATGGACGCGAACCGTCCGCTGATCCGTCTCATGCGCGAGCGCGGCCGGCTGCTGCGCGAGGCCAGCTACGAGCACTCGTACCCGCACTGCTGGCGCTGCCGCAATCCGCTCATCTACAAGGCCGTCTCGAGCTGGTTCGTGCGGGTCACCGAGCTCAAGCAGCGCATGCTCGAGACCAACGAGCAGATCACCTGGGTACCCGAGAACGTCAAGCACGGGCAGTTCGGCAAGTGGCTCGAGGGGGCTCGCGACTGGTCGATCAGCCGCAACCGCTTCTGGGGCAGCCCCATTCCCGTGTGGAAGAGCGACGATCCCGAGCACCCCCGCGTCGACGTCTACGGGTCGGTCGCGGAGCTCGAGCGCGATTTCGGCGAGCTGCCGAGGAACGCGGCGGGCGAGGTCGACCTCCACCGTCCGTACATCGATTCGCTGACCAGGCCCAACCCCGACGATCCCACGGGCAAGTCGACGATGCGCCGCATCGAGGACGTGCTCGACGTGTGGTTCGACTCCGCCTCGATGCCGTTCGCGCAGGTGCACTATCCGTTCGAGAACCAGGAGTGGTTCGACACGCACCAGCCGGCCGACTTCATCGTCGAGTACATCGGGCAGACGCGCGGCTGGTTCTACGTGCAGCACGTGCTCGCCACCGCGCTCTTCGACCGACCGGCGTTCAAGAACGTGGTGAGCCACGGCATCGTGCTCGGCAGCGACGGCAACAAGATGTCGAAGAGCCTGCGCAACTACCCCGACGTGAACGAGGTGTTCGACCGCGACGGATCGGACGCGATGCGCTGGTTCCTCATGGCCTCGCCGGTCGTGCGGGGCGGCAACCTCGTCGTCACCGAAGAGGGCATTCGCGAGGGCGTGCGCCAGTTCATCCTGCCGCTGTGGAGCACCTGGTACTTCTTCAGCCTCTACGCCAACGCCGACGGCGTGATGGGGGAGTGGCGCACCGACTCGACGGATCCGCTCGACCGTTACATCCTCGCCAAGACCGGCCGGCTCGTGCGCGACGTCGAAGCGCATCTCGACGCTCTCGACACGACCTCGGCCGCTGAGACCCTGCGCTCGTACGCGGAGGTGCTCACCAACTGGTACGTGCGGCGCTCGCGCGACCGCTTCTGGGAGGGCACGACCGGGGAGAACGGCAAGCCGGGCAACCGACAGGCCTTCGACACGCTCTACACCGTGCTCGAGACCGTCGCGCGCGTCGCCGCGCCGATGGCGCCGCTCGTGACCGAGGAGCTGTGGCGCGGCCTCACCGGGGGCCGCTCCGTGCATCTCGAGGACTGGCCCTCTGCCGACGCGTTCCCCGACCCCTCGGACCCGGCCGTCGACGAGCTCGTCGCCGCGATGGACGAGGTGCGCCAGATCACCTCGCAGGCCCTCGCGCTGCGCAAGGCGCGCCGTCTGCGGGTGCGCCTGCCGCTCGCCGAGCTCACGGTCGTCACCGCGAGGCCGGAGGCGCTGCGGCCGTTCGCCGACATCCTGCGCGAGGAACTCAACGTCAAGGCCGTGCGGCTCGTGCAGCAGACCGAGACGAGCGCCGAGGAGCACGGCATCGTGCAGACCCTCGCGGTGAACGCGCGCGCCGCAGGCCCCCGCCTCGGCAAGCAGGTGCAGCAGGCGATCAAGGCCGCGAAGTCGGGCGACTGGTCGGAGCAGGACGGTGTGATCTTCGCCGGCGGGATCGCGCTCGAGCCGCACGAGTACGAGTTGACCCTCAGCGCGGGAGACGGCGGCGCGAGCGGTGCCGACGGCCCGGCGCTCGCGCTGATCCCCGGCGGCGGCTTCGTGCTGCTCTCCACCGAGACGACGCCCGAGCTCGAGGCGGAGGGCGTGGCGCGCGACGCGATCCGCGCCGTGCAGGAGGCGCGCAAGAACGCGGGCCTCGAGGTGAGCGACCGCATCGTGCTCGCGCTGAACGCCTCGCCCGAGCACGCGGCGTCGCTGGAGGCGCACGCCGAGCTGATCGCGGGGGAGACCCTGGCTGAGGGCTTCGCCGCCGCGGCACTGCCTGACGACGAGTTCGCCGCGCTTCCCGCAACGGGCCCCGGCGTCTTCATGTCTCGTGCAGATGCTCTCGGCACAGGCAAGGATCCGCTCGTCATCACGATCGACGCCACCCAGCACGGGAAGCAGGCCTCAGAGTGAATCCGGCGAACTCCGGCGCCGCAGCGCGCGTCTACGAGCAGCTGCTCGCCCGCGTCGGCGAGGCGAATCCGCGACCGCGCATCGAACCGGTGCGTCGGCTCGCCGAGCTCGCAGGGTCTCCGCAGCTGTCGTACCCGGTGATCCAGATCGCGGGCACGAACGGCAAGACCTCCACGAGCCGCGCCATCGAATCGCTGCTGCGCGCTCACGGGCTGCGCACGGGCCTCTTCACGAGCCCGCATCTCGTCGACTTCACGGAGCGGTTCCAGGTCGACGGCGCGCCGATCGACGGCGAGGCGCTCGCGTCGGCCTGGGAGGAGCTGAGGCTGCCCCTCGAGGTGGTCGACGCCGAGCTCGAGGCGGCCGGGCACGGCCCGATCACGTTCTTCGAGGCGCTCGCCGTTCTCGCCTATGCGGCGTTCGCCGACGCGCCGGTCGAGGTCGCGGTCATCGAGGTCGGCATGGGCGGCGAGTGGGACGCGACGAACATCGCGGATGCCCGCGTCGCAGTCTTCACGCCCATCGACCTCGACCACACGGCGATCCTCGGACCCGATATCGAGACCATCGCCCGAACGAAGGCCGGCATCGTGAAGCGCGGCAGCACGGTCGTCTCAGCCGAACAGGATCCGGCCGCCCTCGCCGAGCTCGAGGCCGCGGCCGAGCGCGCGGGTTCGCCGCTCGCGGTGCAGGGTCGCGATTTCCACCTCACGGAGGATCGGGTGGCGGTCGGCGGGCGCCAGGTCGAGGTCGTCGGGCTCACCGGACGACCCTACGACCCCGCCTTCGTGCCGCTCTTCGGACGTCATCAGGCAGAGAACGTGACGCTCGCCGTCGCGGCGGTCGAGGCGTTCTTCGGCGCCGAGCGCCCGCTCCCCGAGGAGGTGCTCGACGAGGGCTTCGGCCAGCTCACCTCGCCGGGCAGGCTGCAGCTCATCGGCGCCGATCCCGTCATCTACGTCGATGCGGCCCACAACCCGCACGGGGCGGAGGCCCTCGTCAGAGCCGTCACCGAATCGTTCGGCTTCGAGGAGCTGGGGCTCGTCGTCGGCGTGCTCGAGGAGAAGGACGCGCACGGCCTGCTGCGGGCTCTCGCCCCCATCGCCCACCGCGTCACCATCACCAGAGTCGACTCGCCGCGCTCCACCGATATCGCAGAACTCCGCGGGATCGCGGAGGACGCGATCCCGGACACCCCCGTGGAGGTCGCCGAATCGCTGCCCGAGGCGCTGGACGAGGCCCGTGCGTGGGCCGTGCGAGCCGAGGGCCGGGCGGTGCTCGTGGTCGGATCCGTACTGCTCGCGGGCGAAGCCATCGCGCACGCCCGCGCCGAAGAATGGGGGATCGCGTGAGCCACGAGAACACCGACGACGAGCTCAAGCTCTCGCCGTCCGAGACCATGGCCCACAACTCGGCGATGCGCATCTCGGGAGCGCGCCGGGGTGCGCAGTCCACGCAGAAGACCCTCGCCTCGATCGTGCTCGGATTCGAGCTCATCATCGTGGTGCTCATCGGGCTCTCGCTGTTCGGCCTCAGCGTGCTCGAGCCCCGCGAACTCGGCCTCTACATCGGCGGCGGACTCGGCCTGCTGATCATCGTCGCTCTGGGCGTGATGCGCGTGGGTCGCACCGGCATCATCCTCGGGTGGGTGGTGCACGGACTCATGCTCGCCACGGCGATCCTGCTGCCCATGGCGCTCATCGTCGGCCTGCTCTTCTCCGGGCTCTGGGTCTACTGCATGGTGAAGGGCGCCGGGATCGACCGCGCACGGCTCGCCTGGTCGGAATCGCGCAGCGATTCCGCGTGATACGGGCGGCGCCACCGCGCCGCGCCGCCCGGCTCGCGGCGCAGCACTAGACTTTTCAGGGGGCGAGATACGCCCCCTCGACGACCCGCTACCGAAGGAGCGTGCATGTCCGCTGAAGAGACCCTCATCCTGGTGAAGCCCGACGGCGTGGCCCGCGGCCTCACCGGCGAGATCCTGCGCCGCATCGAGGCGAAGGGGTACACCATCGCCGACCTGCGCATGGTGCGTGCGGATCGCGAGCTGCTCGCCGCCCACTACGCCGAGCACGAGGGCAAGCCCTTCTACGAGCCGCTCATCGAGTTCATGAGCTCCGGGCCCGTCGTCGCCGTTCGCGCCCAGGGCGAGCGCGTGATCGAGGGTTTCCGCTCCCTGGCCGGCGCGACCGACCCCACCGCCGCCGCCCCCGGCACGATCCGGGGCGATCTCGGTCGCGACTGGGGGCTCAACGTGCAGCAGAACCTGGTGCACGGCAGCGACTCCACGCTGTCCGCGGAGCGCGAGCTCGGCCTCTGGTTCGCCTGACCGGGCCGTCGTGGAGTCCCTGAGCGCCGCTGAGGCGCGTCGCGTCGCCCTGGCGGCTCAGGGCTTCTCGGGCAGCGCGAGGCTGCGCAAACGCCGTCCGTTCGATCCGGCGCTCGAGGCGCTGCACGTCCTGCAGATCGATTCCGTCAACGTCTTCGCGCGCAGCCACTACCTGCCCGTGTTCTCCCGCCACGGCGGCTACGATCTCGCGGCGCTCGATCGTCACCTGTGGCGCAGCGGCGAGTTCACCGAGTACTGGGCCCATGAGGCGGCGTTCATCCCGGTGCGCGATCGCGCGCTGTTCGGATGGCGCATGGATGATTATCGGGAACGCCACAGGCGGGATGGCCGGGCCGAGGCCCTCGCCGCGACCATCGAGCGGGTCCGTGCCCGGCTGGCCTCGAGCGGCCCGCAGTTCGTGCGCGAGCTCGAGGAGGAGCCCCGGGGCGGTCGCGGCCCGTGGTGGGACTGGAGCGACACGAAGCGCGCCGTCGAGCTGCTCTTCGCCTGGGGCGAGGTCGCGACCGCGGGCCGCGAGGGCTTTCAGCGCCGCTACGCGCTCGCCGAGCAGGTGCTGCCTGCCGAGGCTCTCGTGCCGGTCGCCCGCTCCGAGGCGCAGCGCACCCTCGTCGAGCGCGCGGCCCGCTCGCTCGGCATCGCGACACTCGCAGACATCGCCGACTACCACCGGTTGAAGGCGGCAGACGCCCGTGTCGCGGTCCGCGCCTTGGAGGACGAGGGGATCCTGCTCCCCACCCGCGTCGCGGGGTGGAGCTCCTCATCGGGCAGACCCGAGGCAGCTTGGATGCACCGAGACGCGCGCCTGCCCGCACGGCTCGCCCCCGACGCGCTGCTCACACCGTTCGACCCGGTGGTCTGGTTCCGCCCGCGAGCGGAGCGGATGTTCGATTTCCACTACCGCATCGAAATCTACACCCCGAAGGAGCAGCGCCGATTCGGCTACTACTGCCTGCCGCTCATGGTCGGCGGCCGGCTCGCGGGGCGGATCGACCTCAAGGCCGACCGCTCGAAGCGTCCGGGAGACGGGGGAGCGCTGCTGGTCCAGGCCGCCTGGCGGGAGGACCGGGCGCCAACCCGGACCCCCGAGGCCGCGATCGAGCTGCTCGCGCGCGCGGCAGCCTGGCAGGGGCTCGACGAGGTGCGCGTGAGCGGGGTCGGCAACCTCCCCCTGCCCGAGCGCTTCGAGGCTTCGCCGAGCGTCTGAGCTCTGTGTTCCGAAAGTCTGCGCGCTGAAATTCTGAGCTCTCGGCTCTCCGCTCCGAGCCCCCAGTTCCCAGCTCTCAGCTCCCGCCGAGGTCGCCGCTCGGCGCCGAGGGGGATCCTGCATCCAGCTGATCCTGCACGCACTCGAGCACCGCCCGCGGATCATCGGCCCAGAAGCGGAGCACCGTCACCTCGTGCTCGCCTCCCTTCGGAGAACGGCCCGGCAGGCGCAGACGAGTGGGGCGTTCGAACCCGATCTCCAGGTTCGTCTCGCCGCCGACCCAGACCGCGCACACCCGCTCGCCGTCGTGCTCGAACACTCGCCCGGGCTTGTCGGTGCCGACCGGGTCGATGCTCTGCTCGGACACGTGCCGCTCTCGGAGCGAGGCGAAGTCGTCCCAGGACACCAGCAGATCGAGTTCGAGCCCCTCGCGCACCCGGATCCCCTCGGGGCCGACCGTATGGGGGCGCGTGAGGTAGGCGCAGAGCAGGCCGAGCATCCAGGTCAGCCCCCAGACCCCGACGGCGAGAAAAGCGATCCGCACCGGGGTCCAGCGATGCACGATCAGGTCGATGATCGGTATCTCCACGGCCGACAGCACGATGAAGATGATGAGCACCGTGAGCACCGGCCCGTGGTATCGGAACCCGGTCGCCCCGGCAGCGATGCTCGGCCGGCGGATGATGAATCGCCACAGACTCTCGTAGATGCGCAGCTCCATACGCAGCAGACGGCGAATGATGCCGGGCGGCCGGGCGGCCCCGGCCGGGGAGTCGCCCGCGATTGAAGCATCCGAGGCGCCCGAGGCACGAGCAGCACCCGAAGCGCCCGAGACACCTGACGCGCCCTCCGAAGGGCTCACGACCGCCCCTCCCGGGCTTCCCCTTCGACGCCGGCGTAGTGCACTGATTCGTCGCGCACCAGCTCGCTCAACCGCCAGAACACCGCATCCACGCCTCGCGCGAAGGCCGCGCGATCGACCTCCTCCACCGCAGCGAGCAGCTCTTCCGCCAGCCTCCGGTGGTCCTCCTGCATTCGAGCCATCATCTGCTCCGCCGACGGCGTCAGCGTGACCAGCACGGCGCGGCGATCGTCCGGGTGGGGCCTGCGTTCGACGTAACCCGCCGTCTGCAGACCGTCGACCAGTGCCGAAACGCTGCGCGGCGTCGTGCCCAGTGCCTGCGCGAGCGTCTGCTGGGTCGAAGCGCCCACGTGGTGCAGCACCCAGAGGGCGTGCACGCGAGACTCGGTGAGGGAAGTGCCCGAGAAGGCACGATGCATGTCTCGCTGGAACAGAGAACTGATAGCTAACAGGCGGTCGAGGATCGTGGGCTGCATATCGTTACAATACCACTTATTTACATGATGTAACCATATGGTCGCGGCCCGCGATTTGCCGCGCACTCGCCGAAACTCCGCAGGAGGAGAACGCGGCATACGACAGACGATGATGAGATGGAGTCATGCCGAATTCCGAAGCTCCGCCGCCCGTTCTCGCGATCCGCAATCTGCACAAGAGATTCGGTCAGAAGATCGCCGTCGACGATCTGTCACTCGATGTGCCCGCCGGATCGATGCTCGGCCTGCTCGGGCCCAACGGTGCGGGCAAGACCACGGCGCTGGCGATGACCACCGGTCTGCTGCAGCCCGATGCGGGCACGGCCCGGGTGCTCGGCACGGACGTGTGGCAGGATCCGCCCGCGGCCAAGGCCAAGATGGGCGTGCTGCCCGACGGCGTGCGCATGTTCGACCGGCTGACGGGGGCTGAACTGCTGCGCTACAACGGACTGCTGCGCGGCATGGGCGAGGCGGAGGTGGCGAGCCGCACCGCCGAGCTCCTCGATGCGCTCGGCCTCGCCGAGGCCGGCGGCACGCTCGTGGTCGACTATTCCGCGGGCATGAAGAAGAAGATCGGCCTGGCCTGCGCGCTCATCCACGCTCCTCGGCTGCTGATCCTCGACGAGCCCCTCGAGGCGGTCGACCCGGTGTCGGGCGAGACCATCAGGCAGATCCTGCGCGCGTTCGTGGCGGGCGGCGGCACGGTGGTGCTCTCGAGTCACGTGATGGAGCTCGTGGAGTCGCTCTGCGACCGTGTCGCGATTCTCGCCGAGGGACGGCTGCTCGCTCACGGTTCGCTCGACGAGGTACGCGGCGGGGAGAGTCTGCAGCAGCGGTTCCTCGGGCTCGTCGGCGCGCATGATCTCGGAGAGGAGACGCTGGCATGGTTGCGCTCCTCATAGGCCTGCGCTGGCGCCAGCTCGCCCACCAGCTGGGCAGGAACCCGTGGTACATCGTCGCGCTGGTGGTGAGCACCCTGACGGCGCTCGGACTGCTCGGCACGCTCACCCTCCTGCTCGTGGGCGTGCGGGTCGCCGCTCCCGACGCCGCGGTGGTCTCGCTGGTGATAGCGGGATCGATCATCACCGCGGGGTGGTGGGCGGGGGCGGTGATCGTCAGCGCCGACGACTCGCTCGCCCCTGAACGCTTCGCCCTGCTCCCCGTGCCCGCCCGCAAACTGCTGCCCGGTCTCGTTGCGGCGAGCGCGACGACCATCGGCGGCATCGGGACGACGCTCGCCCTGCTGCTGATGCTCGTCGGATGGTCGGTCAGCGTTGCGGCGACCGTGGCGGCGATCGTGCTCGTTCCCGCAGCGCTGATCATCTGCGTGCTGGGGGCGCGGGTGGTGAGCGGAGTGCTCGGGAAGTGGCTCGCTCGCCGCGGTACCCGCGATCTGGTCGTCACCCTCGGTGTCCTCCTGGTCGCCTGCTCGGGCGTGCTCCTCAACCTTCTGACCTCGGCGATCATGGGCATGTCCGACCCCGGGGCAGGTTTCAGCGCCGTCGGCGACGCGCTGGGCTGGACCCCGATCGGCGCCGCGTTCGGGGTTCCCGCGGCGCTGGCCGAGGGGCGATGGGCCGCCGCAGCACTCCGGCTCCTGATCGTGCTCGCCACGATCGCGGCGCTCTGGCTCGCCGCCGAACGCCTGCTGCAGACGCGTCTGGTCGCTCCGATCGCGGAGAGCGGAGGCGGCAGGGTGCGCTCGGGCGGTCTCCTCGACCGCCTGCTCCCGGCATCGCCGATCGGCGCCGTCGCCGCGCGCTCCCTCCGCTACCGCCGCAGGGACCCCAGGCACCTCGTGAACACGATCATGCTGATCGCGTTCCCGGCCATCATGTTCGGTGCGTTCGCGATGAACGGCATCCAAGGCGAGAGCGGTGCGATCGGGCGCGCGGTGATCCTGCTCCCCGCGATCAATGCGCTCATGGTGTCGACCATCGTGCAGATGGATCTCGCATACGATCACGACGCCCTCGCGCTGCACATCATCTCCGGAGTGAGCGGGATCGCCGACCGCGCCGGCAGGCTGCTCGGGATCGGGATCATCGCGGTTCCCGTCACCGCTCTGCTCTGCGTGCTCGCCTGTCTGGTGGCCGGATCGTTGGAACTGCTACCGGCGAGTCTCGGGGCGGCGTTCGGACTGTCGCTCGCCGCTGCGGGAGCAGGGACGCTGATCGGGGTGTACCTTCCCGGACGCGCCCCCGCACCCGGGACGAATCCCTTCGGGCGGGGCTCGTCGGGTGGGGTGCAGACGCTCCTCGCCATGATCCTCATCGCGCCGATCACCCTCCTGGTGGGTGCGCCGGCCCTGGGCTTCGCGATCGCGGCGCTCTGGAACCCTGCGCTCGGATGGATCAGCCTGGCGGCCGGGCTCGGGCTCGGCTGCGCGGCCGTGTGGGGCGGCACGGTTCTCGGAGGACGTGCGCTGGATCGGCGCTGGCCACGGGTGCTGGCCGAGGTGACGAGCGAGAGCTGAGGGCGGCGGTAGCCGAGGGATCGTAGAGGGTCGCCTGGAGCCGGGGA
Organism: Leucobacter holotrichiae; assembly: GCF_055791005.1. Classification (NCBI taxonomy): domain Bacteria; kingdom Bacillati; phylum Actinomycetota; class Actinomycetes; order Micrococcales; family Microbacteriaceae; genus Leucobacter; species Leucobacter holotrichiae. The sequence goes on along the minus strand of NZ_JBVUAC010000001.1, from coordinate 120,016 downwards.
GCCGGGGGGAGCCCGGCGACGCGATCCGCTCCGACCCATTTGTCGGAGGTGCGGAGTACGCTCGAGAACATGGAAACCACACGCAGCGTTCGACCGTTCGAGGTCATCAGCGAATACGAGCCGAGCGGAGATCAGCCGCAGGCGATCGAGGAGCTCGCGAGGAGAATCAACGCTGGTGAGACCGACATCGTGCTGCTCGGCGCGACCGGCACGGGCAAGTCGGCGACCACCGCCTGGCTCATCGAACAGGTGCAGCGGCCGACCCTGATCCTCGCCCACAACAAGACGCTCGCGGCCCAGCTCGCGACGGAGTTCCGCGAGCTGATGCCGAACAACTCGATCGAGTACTTCGTCAGCTACTACGACTACTACCAGCCCGAGGCCTATGTCCCTCAGACCGACACCTTCATCGAGAAGGATTCATCGGTCAACGCCGAGGTCGAGCGCCTGCGCCACTCGACCACCAACGCGCTGCTCTCCAGGCGTGATGTCGTGGTCGTCTCCACGGTCTCGTGCATCTACGGCCTCGGCAAGCCCGAGGAGTACTACGAGGCGATGGTGCCGCTCGTGGTAGGGGACCGGCTGGATCGCGACGTGCTGCTGCGCCGCTTCGTCGACATGCAGTACCAGCGCAACGACATCGAGTTCGTGCGCGGCAACTTCCGCGTGCGGGGCGACACCGTCGAGATCATCCCGATGTACGAGGAGCTCGCGATTCGCATCGAGTTCTTCGGCGACGAGATCGAGGCTCTCTACTACCTGCACCCGGTGACCGGCGACGTGATCAAGCAGGTGGAGTCGGTGTCGGTGTTCCCGGGTTCGCACTACGTCGCGAGCCGCAACGTCATGAACCGGGCGATGGGCACGATCTCCGAAGAACTCGAGGCGCGCACGAAGGAGCTCAAGCAGCAGAACAAGCTCGTCGAGGAGCAGCGGCTGCGCATGCGCACCACCTTCGATCTCGAGATGATGGAGCAGATCGGGTTCTGCTCGGGCATCGAGAACTACTCGCGTCACATCGACGGCAGGCAGCCGGGGGAGGCTCCCCACTGCCTGCTCGACTACTTCCCCGACGACTTCCTGGTGGTGATCGACGAGTCCCACGTCACCGTGCCGCAGATCGGGGCCATGTACGAGGGGGACGCCTCTCGCAAGCGCACGCTGGTCGACCACGGCTTCCGCCTCCCCAGCGCGCTCGATAACCGGCCGCTCAAGTTCAGCGAGTTCAAGGACCGGGTGGGGCAGACGGTCTATCTCTCGGCGACGCCCGGCAGCTATGAGCTCGAGCGGGCCGACGGCGTCGTCGAGCAGATCATCCGCCCGACCGGGCTCGTCGACCCCGAGATCGTCGTGAAGCCCTCCGAGGGGCAGATCGACGACCTCCTCGAGGAGGTTCGCGTACGGGCCGAGCGCGACGAGCGCGTGCTGGTCACCACGCTCACCAAGAAGATGGCAGAGCAGCTCACCACCTTCATGGAGGAGGCCGGCATCCGGGTGCGCTACCTGCACTCCGACGTCGATACGCTGCGCCGCGTCGAGTTGCTCACTGAGCTGCGCGCCGGCATGTACGACGTGCTCGTGGGTATCAACCTCTTGCGCGAGGGACTCGATCTTCCGGAGGTGTCGCTCGTGGCGATCCTCGACGCCGATAAGGAGGGCTTCCTGCGCTCCTCGACATCGCTGATCCAGACGATCGGTCGCGCCGCCCGAAACGTCTCCGGCCAGGTGCACATGTACGCGGACACCATCACCCGGTCGATGCGCGAGGCGATCGACGAGACGAACCGACGTCGCGAGATCCAGATGGCCTACAACACGGAGCACGGCATCGACCCGCAGCCGCTGCGCAAGAAGATCGGCGATATCACGGAGATGCTCGCGCGCGAGGCGGCCGACACCGAGGACGTGCTCTCGCGTACCGGGGCTCATGCGCAGCGCAAGGGCGGGTCGCCGCAGCGAGCCAAGGGCAAGGCCGCGGCCCGCGCGGGCGCGATCGGCGCGGAGGGCGGGGCGAAGCTCGAAGAGCTCATCTCGGATCTCACCGAGCAGATGCTCGCGGCAGCCGAGGAACTGAAGTTCGAGCTCGCGGCGCGGCTGCGCGACGAGGTCTCCGAGCTCAAGCGGGAGCTGCGCAGCATGGACGCGGCAGGGCACCTGTAAGGCATCGCGTGTACCGCGAGATCGCGATCGCCGGCCTGGGCACCCTGTGGGTCTCCGAGGCCGACGGGTCTGCGGCGCGGATACCCGCGGATGGCTGCGCAGACATCATCCTGCGCGACGACGAGCTGGTGGTCGCCGGTCCGTCCACTCGCTGGGTCGAGGCCCGCGGGAGCGCTCGGCTCCCGACCGTCGGGCTGAGATTCGCTCCGGGGTTCGCCGGCGCGGCCCTCGCGATCGATCCGACCGAGGCTCGGGATCGTGTGCTTCCCGCAAGCGAGCTGCTGGCGAAGGAGGTCCGGGAGCGCGGTGAGCGCGCCCTGCGATCCCTGCTCGTGCCGGGCGCGCTTCGCGAAGCCGCTGCGACGATTCCGCGGGAGCTCGGGATGGACCTGGACCCGACGCAGCCCGCGCGGGTCGATCTGCGGTGGATACCGGAGGTGAGAGCCGCGGCCCGGCACGAAGAGCCCTTCGCACGGCTTTCCGCTCGGCTCGGATACTCCGAACGGCAGCTGCGCAGGCGGATGCTGCACACCTTCGGCTACGGGTATGCCGCACTCCGACGGGTGCTGCGCTCGGAACGCGCTCGCGATCTGATCGGTCGCGGGGCGACCCTCGCTGAGGCCGCAGAGCTCGCGGGGTACGCCGACCAGTCCCACCTGGCCAGGGAGTTCGCGCGGGTGATCGGCGTCACCCCCTCGCAGCTGGCTGCGGCGAAGGACTCGCGGAGGCGCGAACAGGTAGGGACAAACAAAGGTAAGGGGCGAACAAAGGCAAGGAGCTAAGAAAGATAAGGAGACAAGAAAGGTAAGGGGCGAAGAAAGCTAGGGGCAAGGAACGGGCGAGGGCACCCGGGAACGCTCAGGCGAGCGGCGCGTAGAGGTCGATCGAGTTGCCGTCCGGGTCGAGCACCGTCGCGTAGCGCTGTCCCCACGGGGCGTCCCAGGGGGAGGTGTGCGCCGCGCCCGGATACTGCTCGATGATGCGGGCATAGGCGCGGTCCACCTCCTCGGGGCTTTCCGCGCGCACGGCCAGCCCGATCCGACCGCCTCCTACGGGGAGTTCGAAGTCAGGCATGAAGCTTCGAATGGTCGAGACGGGATCCCAGGCGAGCGTCATCCCTCCGGGAAGCTGCGCCTCGGCATGAGGCGCATCCTCCTGGCCGGGCGGAACATCGACCCCCAGCGCGCCGTAGAAGTCGAGCGAGGCTGCGAGATCGGCGGTGACGATGCCGATGAAGTCGAGTCGAAGTGTCATGCCGCCAGCCTATGCCGCACTGTCCACACCCGATAGAACGAAACGGACACGTCACGCCGCGGCCTGCGGTACTCATGACACAGCCTGCGATACTCACGCCGCGGCTCCGGTCCGGGGCTGACCATGTCTGACCCGCCCCGGATCACCCGGGCTCTGCCCCGGCCACGGCCCCTGCCCCGGCCACGGCCCCTCCGGCCAGTCCACGATCTCCGCACTCGCGTCGATCTCCGGAAGCACCGTGGTCTTCTGGATCGCCTCTATCTCCAGGATCGCCTCGATCGCTCGCTCCATTCACGGCCCGGAACATCACCCGGGAGGGCGGCCGGTCCCGACGCGCCCGCCCGGACGGACTCCGCCAGAGCAGATCACCGCCGTGGAGCTGCTGCACCTTCACGCCCGCATGATGTTTCATCGTGTGATGTCGTCGACACAGCAGAGCAAGATTGCCGGTCGACGTGTCGCCGCCCAGAGCGGCGTCGAGAGTGTGGTCGCGGTCGGCCCTGAACGGAGGCACCGTGCAACCTGGGAACCGGCAGTGCTGATCCCTCGCCTCGAGGAAGCGGACGATCTCCGCCGAGGGGCGATACCGACCGACCTTGAGCAGTTCACCCGTCCCCGGGTCGAGCAGCGACCGATCCCACCCGGCCGCGACCGCGGCCACTCTTCTGGCGGTGGCGCCGTCGATGGGGCCGAAGCCCGCCAGCACAGCGGCGCCGACCCCGCGGCCGGTGCCCTCGCAATGATCCGAGGCGAGCAGCACCGAGGCGGGTACCGTCACCTGCACACGCGCGTCGAGCCGCTCGAGGCCGACGACGCCATTGGAATTCGAGGGCGCTCCATTCAGCAGGAGATCCACTGTGAGGTCGGCGCGTATCTGATCCAGCGACCGCGGTCGAGGCGCCCACGGATCTTCCGCTTCCGTCGCGGCTCGCTGCACTCGCACCTCGGATCGCCGCACCTCGTGCGCCTGCCGGCTCAGGCGGTCGTGCACCGCGTAGACCGATACGGCATCGGCCACCGCATGCAGCTCGGCCATGCCGTCGCCCAGCTCCGTCACCCAGACCCTCCGTTCGGAGTGGGCCCGCTCGAAGCGCTGTTCGAGGGTGCGAGCGGCGTGCTTCTCGGCGATCACCTTCGCGAGGCGGCGCACTCGGTTCGGTGTCTCCGCCTCAGCGACGGTCAGCGCCTCGATCTTGTAGGCAGCCCGGGTTTCATCCAGGTCCGCGTCTCCGCCGGCGCGTCTGCTCTCACCGGGGTCGCGGTCTTCGCCCGCGTCACAGTCTTCGCCCGCGCCGCAGTTCCCACCGGCGTCGATGACGGCGCCCGCGTCAACGACGCCCACCGCGTGCGCGAGCGCGATGCGACCGGCCGCGAGCGATGCGTGCACGCGCGGGTACTGCTCGTGCAGCCGGTAGGCCCGCTCCATCAGGTGCTCGGCGCTCCGATCCGCGATGCCGAGCACGAAGGCCACCTCGGCCGCCGCAGCGCGATGCGCCATCTCTGCGCTGCGGCTATCCGCCGACAGCTGATCGCGCTCCTCCTCGGTGAGGCGCGCCACCTCGGCCAGCAGCTCCGTCTTGCGCGCATCCAGCCCGCGCAGCCCCCGCTCGACCTCCTCGAGGTCGGAGGCGAGCCGCAGCAGCTTCGCATGCGACGCGCCGCCGGGGAGAAGGGGATGGGAGACATGGATCCAGTCTCCCGAGCACCACTGACACTGATGCCTCCTCGGAGACCGATCCCGATCCAAGATCCGGACCGGATCTTTGGTGAGCGCTCTACAAACGCGGTGCTCTACAAGCACAGCGGGCTACAGGACTAGTGCGAGCCGAGAGCCAGAGGGCACCTCGCACCCACGAGGAGCAGAACCGCGCGGACTCACCGCACGAGATAGAACTCACAGCACGAGATACCCGTAGCGTTCGGCGATCCTGTCGATGACCCCCAGCAGCTCGTCCCGGTCCAGACGCAGCAGAGCGGTGGGGTGCTCGGGCAGCGCATCGGCGGCGCCGGCCCAGAGTGCCACGACCCGCGAGGTGGGGATGAGCGACGACGCCGAGACCACGCCGTCCAGCTCGGGATAGCGCTCGGCGATCGCGCGGGCCCAGAGCCGCGAGCGCTCCCGATCACCGGAGGAGATCGCCGAGTTGCCGCCGGCCACTGTGACCCAGTCGCTGTCCGAGAGGTCGAGCAGCCTCAGCGGTCGCCGCACCTCGAACGCCGCGAGCGTGGGAGCGCCATCTCTCAGCCGGATCATCCGCTGCGCCTGGAACACCTCGAGCAGCGCGGCCGCGAAGGGGCCCTCCAGAGCCCCGTGCGTCCCGGTCTCCGAGCCCGCGGCTGCCCTCGCGGCACCACCGCCGCCCGAAGCATCGCCGATCGAAGCATCGCGTGTAGACGCCACCGACCGGGCTCCGACGGAGTTCTCCAGCACGACGGAACTCTCCAGCACGCCGTACATCACGCCGACGCTCTCGTGTTCGCCGACGGGCAGGGGGTGCGGATCGAAGCGACCGTCGAGCGGTCCGAAGGATCGGAACTCGTGCCACTCGACCGGGTAGGCCCCGCTCGCGCGGAAGATGCGTGCGATCAGCGTCCCCTCGGGGATCCGCCGCACCCACCGGGGGTCGTCGCCGAGCTGCGGGAATCGCTTCGGATCCGGCTCCGGCAGATACTCGCTCACGGCAGCCGATTCAGCGCGTCGGAGACCGCTGCAGCGGCGAGATCCGGATCCCCTCCCTGAGCCAGCCACTCGAACGGCGCGAGCTCCTCGCCGTCGACTCGTAGACGCATCGCGGGGGAGGTGAGCACCCGCTCGACGACCAGCAGCGGAGTGCCGGCCGGAATCGCGGGGGCGACCGACGACCAGCCCGGCAATTCGCGCTCGTCCGGGAACTGGAAGAGCGGCAGGCGCCAGCCGTCGCTGCGGCGCTGGGCGAGCAGCGTACCCGCGGCGCAGCGCTGCCGAACGCGAGCGGGAGTGACCCCGAGCATCGCCGCCGCATCGCCGACGGTGACGCTGCGCTCGGAGTGCTGACGCTCCCAGAGTCGGCTCCGCCGACTCGCGGGCAGCGAGGTGGGCTCGCGCAGCTCGTCCTCCGTCACCCCGAGGCGGGCGAGCACCGACACCTCGGCTCCGGTCAGGCTTCTGAGGTCGGCCCGCTGGTGGGCGACGATGTCCGAGAGCAGCTCCTCGGCCATGGCGAGCCGATCGTCTTCGAGCTGAGTGATGAGCGCGGTCAGCCGATCCCGCTCCGACTGACCCGGGATGGCCACCGGGCGTTGCGGAGTCTCGGCGGGGAGATGAGCGATCGACATGAGAACTCCTTTTGTTCGCTTGCGTCAATAATATCCGATAACAGCTTCTCCCGCATCACCGAGCAGAGCGAGCCGAAGAAGACCCAGCAGAGCGAGCCGAAGAAGCAGGAATCGAACATCCGTGCGGGAATGCGCCAGGGGCGAAATCACTCGTACATACATTCGAATATTCAGCCGCGCCGACGTAAGATGGAGCAGTGACTTCGAAGAGCGCCGCATCCGCCACCCCCGCCCCGATTCGTTCATCCGCCGCGCACGCGCAGATCAGCGTGCAGGGCGCACGAGTCCACAACCTGCAGGACATCGACCTCTCGATCCCGCGCGACTCGATGGTCGTGTTCACGGGCCTCTCGGGCAGCGGCAAGTCGAGTCTCGCCTTCGACACGATCTTCGCGGAGGGGCAGCGGCGCTACGTCGAGTCGCTCAGCGCCTACGCGCGCCAGTTCCTCGGCCAGGTGGATCGGCCCGATGTCGACTTCATCGAGGGGCTGAGCCCGGCGGTCTCGATCGATCAGAAGTCGACCAACCGCAACCCCCGAAGCACGGTGGGCACCATCACCGAGATCTACGACTACATGCGCCTGCTCTGGGCCCGCGTCGGCATCCCGCACTGCGCCGTCTGCGGTGAGCGCATCGCTTCGCAGACCGTGCAACAGATCGCCGACCGCCTCATGGAGCTGCCCGAGCGCACGCGCTACCAGGTACTGGCCCCCGTCGTCAGCAAGAAGAAGGGGGAGTTCGTCGACCTTTTCCAGGATCTCGCCGCCGCCGGGTACTCCCGAGCGCTCGTCGACGGCGAGCTGGTGCAACTGAGTGATCCGCCCAAGCTCAAGAAGCAGGTCAAGCACGACATCTCGGTGGTGGTCGACCGTCTGGTCGCCGACCCCGGCGCTCTCGGCAGACTCACCGACTCGCTCGAGACGGCCCTGCGGCTCGCGGGCGGCGTGGTGGCGATCGATTTCGTGGATCGCGATCCGGGCGAAGAGGATCGCACCCAGCTGTTCTCCGAGCACCTCAGCTGCCCCAATCAGCACCCGGTGCAGCTCACCGAGATCGAGCCGCGCACCTTCTCGTTCAACGCCCCCTTCGGAGCCTGCCCCGCGTGCTCCGGCCTGGGCACGAGCATGTCCGTCGACGAGGATCTGGTGCTCGGGGATCCCGAGCTGTCGATCGCCGAGGGCGTCATCGTCCCCTGGACGAGCCAGGGGAAGAGCCTCTACCAGTACTACGAGAAGCTGCTCGTGGGTCTGTCAGCGGATCTCGACTTCTCGCTCAAGACCCCCTGGGGCGAGCTGAGCGACGAGGTGCGCGAGGCCGTGCTCTACGGCAACAACTTCAAGGTCAACGTGCGCTGGAGGAACCGCTTCGGGCGCGAGGTGAAGTACTCCAGCGGTTTCGAGGGCGTCATCCCGTTCATCGAGCGGCAGTACGCAGAGGCCGAGAGCGACACGAAGCGCGACCGGTGGCAGGAGTTCCTGCGCGAGGTGCCCTGCCACGTCTGCCACGGTCAGCGCCTGAAGCCCGAAGTGCTCGCCGTCACCGTGAACGGCGAGTCGATCTCGGGCGTCACGGAGTTCAGCCTCACCGACGCGAAGCGCTTCTTCGACGAGGTGGTGCTCACCGAGCGCGAGGCACGCATCGCCGCTCAGGTGCTGCGCGAGATCCGCCTCCGCTTCGACTTCCTCATCGAGGTCGGCCTGGGCTACCTCACCCTCGCCCGTGCCGCGGGCACCCTCTCGGGCGGTGAGGCGCAGCGCATCCGTCTCGCCACGCAGATCGGCTCGGGCCTCACCGGTGTGCTCTACGTGCTCGACGAGCCGAGCATCGGCCTGCACCAGCGGGACAACCGACGCCTCATCGAGACGCTGCTCAAACTGCGGGATCTCGGCAACACCCTGATCGTGGTCGAGCACGACGAGGAGACCATCGAGGCCGCCGATTGGATCGTCGACATCGGCCCCGGCGCCGGCGTCGAGGGCGGCACGGTCGTCCACTCGGGGGAGTACGGCGAACTGATCGAGAACCGACGCTCGATCACGGGCGACTACCTCGCGGGGCGCCGCAGCATCGAGACCCCGAAGAAGCGCCGCAAGCGCGATCGCAACCGCGAGCTCAAGGTCGTGGGGGCCCGCTCCAACAACCTGCAGAACGTCGACGCCACCTTCCCGCTCGGCGTCATGACCGCGGTCACGGGCGTCAGCGGATCCGGCAAGTCGACCCTCGTCAACGACATCCTGTACCGCGTGCTCGCCAACCAGCTCAACGGCGCCCGTCTCGTGCCGGGCAAGCACACGCGCGTCACGGGCCTCGATCACCTCGACAAGGTCGTGCACGTCGATCAGGCCCCCATCGGGCGCACGCCCCGCTCGAACCCCGCGACCTACACCGGTGTGTTCGACAAGATCCGCACCCTCTTCGCCGAGACCCCCGAGGCGAAGACCCGCGGCTACCTGCCCGGCCGGTTCAGCTTCAACGTCAAGGGCGGCCGCTGCGAGGCCTGCTCGGGCGACGGCACGCTGAAGATCGAGATGAACTTCCTGCCCGATGTCTACGTCGCTTGCGAGGCCTGCGGCGGCAAGCGCTACAACCGCGAGACGCTGCAGGTGCGCTACAAGGGCAAGAACATCTCCGAGGTGCTCGACATGCCGATAGCCGAGGCCGAGGAGTTCTTCAGGCCCATCTCCTCGATCCACCGCTACATGAAGACCCTCGTCGACGTCGGCCTCGGCTACGTGCGCCTCGGCCAGAGCGCGACCACGCTCAGCGGCGGCGAGGCGCAGCGCGTCAAGCTCGCCACCGAACTGCAGAAGCGCTCGAACGGCCGCAGCATCTACGTGCTCGACGAGCCCACCACCGGCCTGCACTTCGAGGACGTGCGCAAGCTGCTGCTGGTACTGAACGGGCTCGTAGACAAGGGCAACACGGTCATCACGATCGAGCACAACCTCGACGTGATCCGCAGCGCGGACTGGGTCATCGACCTCGGCCCCGAGGGGGGCTCCGGCGGCGGCACGATCGTCGCGACCGGCACCCCGGAACAGGTCGCGAAGCACCCCGAGAGCCACACGGGACGCTTCCTCGCCGAGGTGCTCGGGGGGCGGGCCGCCAAGTCGGCCAAGGCGACCAGGTCAGCCAAGGCCGCGAAGACCGCCAAGGCCGCGAGAACGGCCGACGCCTCCAAGGCGACGAAGGCCGGGGAACCGGCCAAATCGGCGCGCGCCGCGCAGGCCCCCGAAAACGCGAGGGCGTCCGCTTGATCCAACCCGTCGACAATCGCGCCGCGTTCCGGCCCGCCCCGGGCGAGATCCCCACGAGCCCGGGCGTCTACCGGTTCAGCGACAAGCACGGGCGCGTGCTCTACATCGGCAAGGCGAAGAACCTGCGGGCCCGGCTGTCCAACTACTTCCAGCCGCTGCACTCGCTGATGCCGCGCACGCGCACCATGCTGTCGCTGGCCGCGAAGGTCGACTGGACCGTGGTCGCGACCGATACCGAGTCGCTCGTGCTCGAGCACACCTGGATCACCGAGTTCAAGCCGCCCTTCAACGTGCAGTTCAAGGACGACAAGACCTACCCCTATCTCGCGGTCACGCTGCGCGAGGAGGCTCCGCGGCTCATCATCACGCGCAACGAGAAGATCCGCGGCGCGCGCTACTTCGGCCCTTACCCGAAGGTGTGGGCGCTCCGTGAGACCACCCGGCTGCTGCAGCGGGCGTTCCCGATCCGCACCTGCAACGACGCCGACTACAAGCGCGCCATGCAGAGCGGCCGCCCCTGTCTGGCCGGGCAGATCGGCCGCTGTCACGGCCCGTGTTCCCAGCTCATCACGATCGAAGAGCACCGGGAGCGCGTGGGTGAGCTCGTCTCGTTCCTCGCCGGCGGCGATACGCGACATCTGCGCACGCTGCAGCGGGCCATGCGCGACGCGGCGGCCGAGCAGCGCTACGAGGACGCGGCGCGGTTGCGGGATCAGGCCCAAGCGGTCGAGCACGTCATGGAGAAGAACGCCGTCGTGCTCGGCAGCGGGTCGCGCACCGGCGTCAACCTCGACGTGTTCGGGCTGCGCGCCGACGAGCTCGCGGCCGCGGCTCATCAGTTCATCATCCGGGAGGGCAGGATCCGCGGCGAACGCAGCTGGATCGTCGACGTCGAGCTCGACGATTCGCCCACGACGCTGCTGGAGCAGGTGATCCAGTCGGCCTACGACGGCGAGCGGGAACCGCCGCCCGAGATCCTCGTGCCCGTGCTGCCCGAGAACGCCCCCGCGCTCGAGGAGGCGCTGAGCGCGCAGCGGCCGCGGCACGGCAGGGTGAAGGTGCGCGTACCCGAGCGCGGCGACAAGGCGCAGCTCATGGAGCGCGCCGTGCTGAACGCGGGGGAGAACCTGATCCGGCACAAGCTCAAGCGCGCCGCGGATCTCACCGCCCGCACCGATGCCCTCGCCGAGCTGCAGGAGGCGCTCGGCATGGAGGAGCCGCCGCTGCGGATCGAGTGCATCGACGTCTCTCACCTGCAGGGCACGGGAGTGGTGGCCTCGCTCGTCGTCTTCGAGGACGGCCTGCCCGCAAAAGGGGCCTACCGCAAGTACCGCATCGAGCAGACCCGCGACGACACCGACTCGATCCACCAGGTCGTCTCGCGCCGCGCGGCGCAGCTGAACGCCGCCCGCGAGTCGGGCGAGCAGCCGAGCGGCGTCTACCGCGACCGCCCCCAGCTGCTCATCGTCGACGGCGGCGAGCCGCAGGTGCGGGCCGCGGCTCGGGCTCTCGAGGAGGCGGGGATCACCGACGTCGCCCTGTGCGGGATCGCGAAGCGCCTCGAGGAGATCTGGTTGCCGGCCGATCCGTTCCCGGTGATCCTGCCCCGCACGAGCGAGGCGCTGTTCCTCGTGCAGCGGGTGCGCGACGAGGCTCACCGCTTCGCCATCACCTTCCAGCGGCAGCGCCGCAGCACGTCGATCGCGAGCCGCCTCTCCGAGATCCCGGGGCTCGGCCCGAAGCGGGTGCAGGGCCTGCTCAAGCACTTCGGGTCGGTGGCGCGCCTGCGAGCCGCCTCCCACGACGAGCTCGCGTCCGCCCCCGGCCTCGGCCCGAAGCTCGCCGAGCAGATCCTGAGCCACCTCGGGTCCATCCCACCGGCAGAGGCTAAACTTGAGGCATCGAACGATGCGGCATCGCTGAGCGCATCAGGCGGCGCACCAGACGAGGGGAACACGGCGTGAACGAGCAGGTATCCGGGCAGGAAATCCTCATCGTCACGGGTATGTCGGGAGCCGGTCGCAGCACCGTCGCCAACACGCTCGAAGACCTGGGCTGGTACGTCGTCGACAACCTCCCCCTTTCGATGCTGAAGACGCTCGCCGACATGGCCGACCGCTCCGGGGGAGCGCTGCCACGCATCGTGGCGGTCGTCGACGTCCGCGGCCGCGATCTCTTCGCCGAGATCCAGGACGTGATCGACGAGCTGCGGGAGAGCGCCACCGTGCGCGTCGTCTTCCTCGACGCGACCGACGAGATCCTGGTTCGGCGCTACGAGTCGGTACGTCGTCCGCATCCGCTGCAGGGCGAGGCCGGCAGCCTGCTCGAGGGGATCCGCCTCGAGCGCGAGCGCCTGCAGGAGCTGCGGGCCTCGAGCGACGTGGTGATCGACACCTCCCGCTACAACGTGCACGATCTCTCCACCGCGACGCGGGACCTGTTCTCCGACGACAACACGCCCGGCCTGCAGCTCTCGGTTCTGAGCTTCGGCTTCAAGTACGGCGCACCGACGGACGTGGACCTCATGGTCGACATGCGCTTCCTGCCGAACCCCTTCTGGATCCCCGAGCTCCGCCCGCTCACGGGCGTGGACCCCGAGGTGAAGGACTACGTGATGAGCCGCGACGGCGCCGAGGAGTTCCTCGACCACTACATCGCGGCGCTCACCCCGGTACTGGCCGGTTTCCAGCGGGAGAACAAGCGTCACGCCTCGCTCGCGGTAGGGTGTACCGGCGGCAAACACCGCTCAGTCGCAACGGCCCGCGAACTCGCCGATCGCCTCGCCGGACTGCCCGGTGTGAGCGTCAGTCTGCGCCACCGCGACCTCGGTCGCGAGTGATCCGCGATCCGTTTCGTCTGAAACCTCTCCAACCTCATTCTCCGAAAGGATCCGATTCGTGCTGTCTACTCCCGAGGTGAAGAGCGAACTCGTACGGTTCCCGGTGCAGCGCACCGGCGAGCGCGTCGCCGAGGTCGCCACGATTCTGCGTCTCGCGGGCGGGCTCCACACGATCTCGGGCCGCATCGCGCTCGAGGCCGAGCTGCACACGCCGCAGATCGTGCAGCGGGTGCGCAAGGATCTGGCGGAGCTGTACGGCGTGCGCTCCGAGGCGAAGCAGCTGCCCCCGTCGAGCACGCGCCCGGGCGCCCCGCAGTTCCTCGTGCGGGTGCTCGACGGCGAGACGCTGGCGCGCCAGCTGGGGCTGCTGGATCAGCGCCGCCGTCAGATCCGCGGCCTGCCGAATCGTCTCACCACGGGCGCGCAGCCCGAGCTCGCGGCCATCTGGCGCGGCGCCTTCCTCGCGAGGGGCGGCATCACGGCCCCGGGCCGCTCCGCCGCGCTCGAGATCATCTGCCCCACGAGCGAGGTCACGATGGCGCTGGTGGGTGCGGCGAGCAGGATCGGGATCGAGGCCAAGAGCCGCGAGATCCGCGGCCAGAACAAGGTCATGATCCGCGACAGCGAGACCATCGGCGAGATGCTCGGCGCGATGGGCGCGCAGCAGGCCCGTTCCGCGTGGGATGAGCTCCGCCGTGCCCGGGAGACGCGCGCGACGGCGAACCGTCTCGTGAACTTCGACGACGCGAACCTGCGCCGCTCTGCGCAGGCCTCCGTCGCCGCGTGCGCTCGTGTGGAGCGCGCGCTCGAGATCCTCGGGGACGAGGTGCCCGACCACCTGCGGTACGCGGGGGAGCTTCGTCTGCGTCACCGCGAGGCGAGCCTCGACGACCTGGGCACGCGCGCCGATCCGCCGCTCACCAAGGACGCGATCGCCGGTCGCATCCGTCGCCTCCTCGCCATGGCCGACAAGGAGGCCGAGGCCCGCGGGATCCCGGGCACCGAGGCCAGCCTGCCCGAGGAGCTCGACTCGATGTAGCCGCGCTCCCGCGCACTCGGGCCCCGCGGCGAACGGTCCATTTCTCCAACATTTCGGAGCCGCGGAGCCATAGACTTGAATCGTCCATCGTCGAACGCAGAGATCGGAGCACTTTATGGCTACCTACTCACTCCCCGAGCTTCCCTACGATTACGCAGCTCTCGAGCCGCACATCAGCGGCAAGATCATGCAGTTGCACCACGACAAGCACCACCAGGCCTATGTGACCGGTGCGAACACGGCGCTCGAGCAGCTCGGCGAAGCCCGCGAGTCCGGCAACCTGGCGGCGGTGAACAAGCTCGAGAAGGATCTCGCATTCAACCTCGGCGGCCACGTCAACCACACCATCTTCTGGAACAACCTGTCGCCCGAGGGCGGCGGGGAGCCCGAGGGCGAGCTCGCCGAGGCGATCAAGGATCAGTTCGGCTCGTTCGCGGCCTTCCAGGCCCACTTCACGGCGGTCGCGACGGGCATCCAGGGCTCGGGCTGGTCCGTGCTCGCTTGGGATGCGCTCGGTCAGCGCCTGGCGATCTTCCAGCTGTTCGATCAGCAGGCGAACGCGCCGCTCGGCCTCACGCCGCTGCTGATGCTCGACATGTGGGAGCACGCCTTCTACCTCGATTACCTCAACGTGAAGGCCGACTACGTGAAGGCGTTCTGGAACATCGCCAACTGGCAGGACGTCGCGAAGCGCTTCGAGGCTGCCCGCGCGCAGACCCCCGGCCTGATCTGAGGCCCGCCCCGACATGCGCACCATCGACACTCTGGGAGACCTGCGCTCCCGCACCGTTATCGTCCGCTGCGATCTGAACGTTCCGCTGTCAGACGGCGTCATCACCGATGACGGCCGCATCCGCGCTTCGCTCACCACGATCCGCGAGCTTCGCGAGGCGGGGGCCAGAGTCGTTCTCATCAGCCACCTGGGCCGCCCCAAGGGGGAGCCCGAGGCCCGGTTCTCGTTGGAGCCGGTGGCGGTGCGCATGTCGGAGCTGCTGGGCGCGCCGGTCCGGTTCGTCGGTGAGACTGTCGGGGCCGAGGCTTCGGCGGCCGTCGCCGCTCTCGGCGACGGCGACGTCGTCATGCTCGAGAATCTGCGCTTCAACGCGGGTGAGACGAGCAAGGACGACGCGGATCGCCGGGCGTTCGCGCAGCAGCTCGCCGAGCTGGGCGACGCGTTCGTCTCCGACGGTTTCGGCGTGGTCCACCGGCGCCAGGCCAGCGTCACCGATCTCGCCGAACTGCTGCCCAGCGCCGCCGGCCGCCTCGTAGCGACCGAGCTCGAGGTGCTGCAGCGCCTCACCGTCGATCCCGCACGCCCCTACACGGTGGTGCTCGGGGGATCGAAGGTCTCCGACAAGCTCGGCGTCATCTCCCATCTCATCGAGCGCGTGGACACGCTGCTCATCGGCGGCGGCATGCTCTTCACCTTCCTCGCGGCCCAGGGCCACGGCGTCGCCTCGAGCCTGCTCGAGCAGGACCAGCTCGAGACGGTGCGCGGGTATCTCGCCGAGGCCGAGAGGCGCGGCGTGCGCATCGTGCTGCCGACCGATGTGGTCGTAGCCGAGGCCTTCGCCGCCGACGCGGCCCACGAGGTGGTGCCCGCCGACGCGATCGAGTCATCGAGCTTCGGCGAAGCCGGCATCGGGCTCGACATCGGGCCGGAGTCGGCCGCGGCCTTCGCCGCCGTGATCGCGGATTCGGCCACCGTCTTCTGGAACGGCCCCATGGGGGTCTTCGAGATGGAGGCGTTCGCAGCGGGCACGCGCGCGGTGGCTCGGGCACTCACCGAGACCGACGGCTTCACCGTGGTCGGCGGCGGCGACTCCGCTGCGGCGGTGCGCGCACTCGGCTTCTCCGACGGCCAATTCGGCCACATCTCGACGGGCGGCGGAGCGAGCCTCGAGTTCCTCGAGGGCAAGCAGCTCCCCGGACTGGAGGTTCTCGCATGACCCAGAACGCACAGCGCACGCCGCTCATCGCCGGCAACTGGAAGATGAACCTGGATCATCTGCAGGCCATCGCCCTGGTGCAGAAACTCGCGTGGGGGCTGAAGGATGTCAAGCACGACTACAGCGATACCGAGGTGGCGGTCTTCCCTCCCTTCACCGATCTGCGGTCCGTGCAGACGCTGCTCGCCGCCGACAAGCTCTCCCTCGTGCTCGGCGCGCAGGACGTGTCTCCACACGAGAGCGGCGCCTACACCGGTGACGTCTCGGCCCAGATGCTCCGAAAGCTCGAGGTGCGCTACGTGCTCGTCGGCCACTCCGAGCGCCGGCACGGGCACGGCGAGAGCGACGAGCTCGTGGGGCAGAAGGCGCTCGCGGCGCATCGCGCAGGCATGGTGCCGATGATCTGCGTCGGTGAGACCGCGGAGGATCTCGAGGAGCACGGCGCTGCCGCCATTCCGCTCGCGCAGTTGGCGGCGGCGCTCGCGCCGCTCCCGCAGGATGCCGAGGTCGTCATCGCCTACGAGCCCGTCTGGGCGATCGGCAGCGGCCAGGCCGCGACCCCGGAGCAGGCGCAGGAGGTCGCGAAGGCGATCCGGGACTCGCTGCGCGAGCTGCGCGGCGACGAGCAGGCCGATGCGACTCGTGTGCTCTACGGCGGCTCGGTCTCCAGCCAGAACGTCGCGGGTTTCCTGCGCCAGCCCGACGTCGACGGAGCGCTCGTCGGCGGTGCGAGCCTGAAGGCCGACGAGTTCACCCGCATCATCCAGTTCAAGAAGCACGTCACCGCCGCCTGATCGAAACGCCGTGCACGTGCTCTCGCAACGCCGCTCCGCGCGAGCAGTGCGAGCCGCATGACCCTCCGCCTGCGGGATCCTGTGCGCGGCGCCCGACTCGCGGAGGTATACTGAACTTTGGCTTACCGCGCCCTCAACCCCTGAAAGGTGACCCGCGTGCTCATCCTCAAGATCGCCCTGATCGTCCTCCTCGTGATCACGAGCCTGCTGCTCACCCTGTTCATCCTGCTGCACAAGGGCCGCGGCGGCGGCCTCTCCGACATGTTCGGCGGCGGCGTGACGTCGAGCCTCGGCTCGTCGGGAGTGGCGGAGCGCAACCTCAATCGCATCACCGTCGTGGTGTCGCTGGTGTGGGTCGCCTCGATCATCGGGCTCGGGCTCATCGCCCGGTTCTCGGTGGTCTGACCCCGCCTCGATCGCCGCAGTTTTCGTAGTAGAAAGGTATTCAGTGCCTGGCAGTAACGCCATTCGCGGCGCCCGCGTCGGATCCGGCCCCATGGGGGAGAAGGACCACGGTGCGCGCGCCGAACGCATTCAGATCTCGTACTGGGATGCTCTCGGCAACGAGACGGTCCGATACTTCGCGGCCGACGTCGCCGCAGAGGACATTCCCGATCAGATCGACTCGCCGACCACCGGCCTCCCCGCCGGACGCGACCGCGAGAACCCACCGCTGCTCCCCAAGAACGAGCCCTACAAGACGCATCTCGCGTACGTGAAGGAGCGTCGCACGCCCGAGGAGGCCGAGGAGCTGCTCGAGGCCGCGCTGCAGAAGCTGCGCACTCGTCGCGGCACGGCGAAGCAGTCGGCATAGCACTCCACGAGACGCGGCCCCGGGATCGGAAGATCCCGGGGCCGCGTTCGTATGCCGCTCAGGCCTCGGCGAGCAGCGCGTCGATCACCGCGGTATCACCGTAGGGGAGCGTCACCGCGATCACCGGGCGACCTCGCTCGGTCAGCACCTCCCGGTCGCCGCGCGCCTGAGCCGCGATGAGCACCCCGAAGCTCTGGGAGTCGGGGATCGGGACATCGGGCGCGCCCTCATCGGTGATCTGCAGGAAGGCGCCGAGGGCAGGGCCGCCCTTGTGCAACTGGCCGACGGAGTGCAGATAGCTCGGCCCGAAGCCGAGCGACACCGGCACCCGGAGGTGCGCCGACAGGCGGTCCCTCAGCTCGCGCAGCGGAACGGCGAGTGCTCCCTGCGGATCGACGTAGGCCTGGATCGAGAGATATCCCTCGGCGGGAACGGCCTCGCGCAGGCGCTTCAGGATCTCCCCGGCGGACGACGGCGTCGTGGGCGCCTGCTGAGCCCCCGCGCCGTCGGCTCCGGCCGCTCCGGGCCCGGCTATTCCAGACTCGGCCGCGCCATCGAGGCCGACGGTCCTGCCGGCCTCGGCGAGCGCCGAGCGGGCGGCCACCTTGGCGGCCTCGACATCGGGCTGATTGAAGGGATCGATACCCATGAGGCGTCCGAGCGCCGCGGTCGCGACTTCCCAGAGCAGCATCTGAGCGCCGAGGGGAGCGGAGACCAGGATCCCCGTGTCGCAGAGTCCCGCTGCGGCGTCCCCGGTGCCGGCCACCGTCGCCGCCACCGTGTTGGGCGGCGCGTCCCGGAACTCGGGGGCGGATACGGGCAGTGCGATCGGCAGCACCCCGTGCCCCTCCTTGCCCGTGGACTCGGCGATGAGCTGCTCGATCCATGACCCCAGGCCCCAACGAGCGCTCTCGGCCTCCCGCACCGCGAGAATGCACCGCTCGGGCAGCCCGGCGGCGATCGCGGCGGCGAGCCGCAGCGCCGGATTCTGCGCCCCGTCGACCGCGAGCGCCTCTCGCACGGCCTGCGCCTCGTCGACCAGTCGCCGGACGTCGACGCCCGCGAGGCCCGAGGGCACGAGGCCGAAAGCGGTGAGCGCCGAGAACCGGCCGCCGACGTTCGGGTCGGCGTTGAAGACGTGACGTCCGGCGTCGCGGGACTCGTCATCGAGCGGGGATCCCGGGTCCGTGACGATCACCACGCGCGAGGCGGGGTCGATGCCGGCCTCCCGGAAGGCCTGCTCGAAGGCGGCGAGGTGGCTGCGGGTCTCGATCGTGCTGCCGGACTTGGAGCTGACCACGACCGCGGTGCTCGCGAGGTCGCCACCGAGCACTCGCGCGACGGCGGCCGGGTGGGTCGAGTCGATCATGGTGAGGCCGGCGTCCGCCCAGCGGGCGATGACGGCGGGGGCGAGGCTCGATCCTCCCATCCCGCACAGCACGATACGATCCACGCCCGCGGCCGAGAGCTCCGCACGCAGAGCCTCGACCCGGGGGAGCAGCTCGTCGGCGGCTGCGGCGAAGTCCGTCCAGCCCAGCCTGATCGAGGCCTCGGCCTCGGCGGCGGGGCCCCACAGGCCGGCATCGTGCGCGAAGATCCGGCTCGCCACGCGATCCCGCACCAGGCTCTCGAGCAGCTCATCCGTGCGTCCGCCGTTCGCGTGCTCGATGTCGTCGCCGAAGGCGATCCCAATCCCACCCATGATGGCTCCCCTCTTCGCTACTGCCTCGATAGACCGCTCGTTGCTCCAGGCCCGCCCGCTGCCTCTAGGCCCGCTCGGCGAGCGCCCGCTCCACGGTGTCGCAGAGCTCGGCCCACGAAGCGTCGAACTTCTGCAGCCCCTCGAGTTCGAGCTTCTCGGTGACATCGACGTAGTCGACGCCCTGCGCGTCGAGCGCGTTGAGCAGCTGATTCGATTCGAGGTACTCCGACGTGATCGTCTCGCCGCGCACCTCGCCGTGGTCGGCGAACGCGTTCAGCGTCGCCTCGGGCATGGTGTTGACGGTCTCAGGCGCGATCAGCTCCTCGACGTACAGGGTGTCGCGCAACGACGGATCCTTGACGCCGGTGGACGCCCACAGCGGGCGCTGCGCGTTGGCCCCGAGCTCGAGCAGCAAGCGCGCCCGCTCCGACGAGAAGGACTGCTCGAAGATCTCGTAGGCGAGGCGCGCGTTCGCGACACCGGCCTGGCCCTTGAGCGCGAGCGCCTCGGGCGTGCCGACCGCCGAGAGGCGCGCGTCGATCTCGCTGTCGACCCGCGACACGAAGAACGAGGCGACCGAGTGGATGCCCGACAGGTCGTGCCCCGCCTCGCGGGCCCGCTCAAGGCCCGTCAGGTAGGCGTTGATCACCTGGCGGTAGCGCTCGAGGCTGAAGATCAGCGTGACGTTGACGCTGATGCCGGCTGCGATGGTCTCGGTGATGGCCTCGAGGCCCTCGACGGTCGCGGGGATCTTGATCATCGCGTTGGGGCGGTCGACCTTGGCCCACAGCTCGCGGGCCTGCGCGACCGTGCCCGCAGTGTCGCGAGCGAGACCCGGCTCCACCTCGATCGATACGCGGCCGTCGCGGCCGTGCGACGCGGCGTAGACCTCGCCGAAGACATCGCAGGCGTCGGCGACGTCCGCCGTCGTGAGCTCCACGATGGTCTGGGCGACGTCGAGGCCGCGCTCGGCGCACTCGGCGATCCGCTCGCCGTATCCGACGCCGCTGCCGATCGCACCCGCGAAGATCGTCGGGTTGGTGGTGACGCCGACCACGTCGTGGCTGGAGATGAGGGCGCTCAGCTCTCCGGTCTCGAGACGCGAACGCGAGAGGTCGTCGAGCCAGATGCTGACGCCCGCGCGGCTGAGGGAACTGGTCGATGCGCTCATCGTGCTGCCTCCTCGGTGTTCCGCTCGACCGCGGCGAGGCTCTCCCGCGCCGCTTCGACCACGGCGTCAGCCGTGATCCCGAACTTCTCGAACAGGGTCTCGTAGTCGGCCGATGCCCCGAAGTGCTCGATCGAGACCGAGCGGCCGCGGTCACCCACGTAGCGCTCCCAGCCGAGCGCGAGGCCCGCCTCGACGCTCACGCGCGCCGGCACTGCGGCCGGCAGCACGCTCTCGCGGTACTCGTCGCTCTGCTCGGCGAACCACTCGAGGCAGGGCGCGCTCACCACGCGGGCACCGATACCGTCTACGGCGAGGCGATCCCGAGCCTCCACCGCGAGCTGCACCTCGGACCCGGTCGCGATGAGCAGCACGTCGAGCGAGCCGGTGGGGGAGTCGGCGAGCACGTAGGCGCCCCGTCGCACCCCCTCTGAGGAGGTGCCCTCGAGCACCGGCACGTTCTGGCGCGTGAGCGCGATGCCGGTCGGGCCGGCGTGGCGGCTCAGCACCTCGTGCCAGGCGAACGCGGTCTCGTTCGCATCGGCGGGGCGCACCATCGCGAGGTTCGGGATCGCGCGCAGCGATGCCAGGTGCTCGATGGGCTGGTGGGTCGGCCCATCCTCGCCGAGCGCGATGGAGTCGTGCGTCCATACGAAGATGCTGGGCACGTTCATGAGCGCGGCGAGACGCACCGCGGGGCGCATGTAGTCGGCGAACTGCAGGAAGGTGCCGCCGTAGCTGCGGGTCTTCCCGTGCAGTTGGATGCCGTTGAGGATCGCAGCCATGGCGTGCTCGCGAATACCGAAGTGCAGCACCCTGCCGTAGGGGTCACCCTGCCACACCGAGGTCGATCGGCGACTCGGAACGAAGGAGGGCGCACCCGGGATCGTGGTGTTGTTGGAGCCGGCGAGGTCGGCGGAGCCGCCCCACAGCTCGGGCATGATCGGGCCGAGCGCGGCGAGCACCTTGCCGCTCGCCGAGCGGGTCGCGATGCTCGCACCGACCTCGAACTCGGGCAGCGCCTCTGCCGCACCCTCGGGCAGCACCTCCGCTTCGAGGCGATCCAGCAGCGCCTTGCGCTCGGGGTTCGCCGCCGCCCAGGCGTCGAACGAGCGCTGCCACTCCGCGCGCTTCTCGGCACCCCGGTCGACCGCCCTACGGGCGTGCGCGAGTACCTCGGGCGCGACCGCGAAGTGCTGCTCGGGGTCGAAGCCGAGCGCCCGCTTGAGGCCCGCCAGCTCCTCGGCGCCCAGCTTGGAGCCGTGGATGCCGCCCGTGTTCTGCTTGCCGGGGGAGGGCCAGCCGATGATGGTCTTCAGGATGATGAGGCTGGGCTTGCCCGTCTCGGCCTTCGCCGCCTCGATGGCGTCGTTCAGCTCGACCAGATCCTCGACGTACTCGCCGGTCTTCTTCCAGTCGACCTCGATGACCTGCCAGCCGTACGCCTCGTAGCGCTTCGCGACGTCCTCGGAGAATGAGATGTCCGTGTCGTCCTCGATCGAGATCTGGTTCGAGTCGTAGAACGCGATGAGGTTGCCGAGCTCCTGATGCCCGGCGAGGCTCGAGGCCTCGGCGGTCACGCCCTCCTGCAGGTCGCCGTCGCCCGCCACGACGTACACGAAGTGGTCGAAGGGGCTCGTCCCCGGGGCGGCCTCGGGGTCGAAGAGGCCGCGCTCGTAGCGCGCGGCGTAGGCGAAGCCGACGGCGGAGGCGAGGCCCTGGCCGAGCGGGCCGGTCGTGATCTCGACGCCCGCGGTGTGGCCGTACTCGGGGTGACCGGGGGTCTTCGAACCCCAGGTGCGCAGCGCCTTCAGGTCTTCGAGCTCGAGCCCGTAGCCCCCGAGGTAGAGCTGCACGTACTGGGTGAGCGAGGAGTGACCGACGGACAGGATGAACCGGTCGCGGCCGAGCCAGTCCGCATCGGTCGGATCGTGCCGCATCACCCGCTGATGCAGCAGATACGCGAGGGGAGCCAGGCTGATCGCGGTGCCCGGGTGGCCGTTGCCCACCTTCTCCACCGCGTCAGCGGCCAGCACCCGCGCGGTGTCGACCGCGCGATCATCGAGCTCGTCCCACTGCAGTTCGTTTCCCAAGAGTCACCTTTCGACGGGAAGAATCCGAGCGCGTTCGCGCACACACCGACAATCCTACGGCAGCGGGGGCCGGGTTTATCGGTAGAAATATGTGGACGGGTTCGCGCGTGTCGACCTCCTGCGGTCCACCCGGGGTACGATAGAGGGTGATGTCCACCGAGATCTCAGCCCAGACGCAGACCCCGCGAGCCGAACGGCCCCGACCCCGCCGTCCCCTCGGCCGGGTCATCAAGAACTACGTCGCGCTCACCAAGCCCCGTGTCATGGAGCTGCTGCTCGTGGTCACGGTGCCCGCGATGATCCTCGCGCAGGGCGGCCTGCCCGACCTCTGGCTGGTGCTCGCGACCCTCATCGGCGGTGCGATGAGCGCGGGATCGGCCGGCGCGTTCAACTGCTACATCGACCGCGAGGCCGACCGCCTGATGCAGCGCACCAAGAACCGCCCGCTGGTGACCGGCGAGATCTCCGACCGCAACGCGCTCGTGTTCGCGTGGGTGCTCGGGGTGCTCTCGATCGCGTGGCTCGCCGCCACGACCAACTGGCTCGCCGCCGCGCTCGGCGCCGCGGCGATCTTCACCTACGTGGTCGTCTACACGATGTGGCTCAAGGGCCGCAGCGAGCAGAACATCATCTGGGGCGGGATCGCCGGCTGCTTCCCGGTGCTGATCGGCTGGGCGGCTGTGACCGGATCGCTCGACTGGCCCGCCTGGGTGTTCTTCGCGATCATCTTCCTCTGGACGCCGGCCCACTACTGGCCGCTGTCGATGCGGTACCGCGAGGACTACGCCGCTGCCGGCGTGCCGATGCTGGGGGTCGTGCGGGGGCGCGCGACCGTCGGTCTGCAGGTCATCCTCTACACCTGGGCCACCGTCGCGTCGAGCCTGCTGCTCATCCCCGCACCAGGCATCGGCTGGATCTACACGGCCGTCGCCCTCCTCGCGGGCGGTTACTTCATCCTGCAGGCCCACCGCCTCTACGGCAGCGCGATCCGCGGCCAGGAGGGCAAGCCCATGCAGGTCTTCCACGGCTCCATCACCTACCTCTCGGTGCTCTCGCTCGCGATCGCGATCGACCCGCTGCTGTCGTTCTGAGCGGTGTAGCCTGACTGGCATGAGCTTCGAACCGTCCCTTCGCCCGGAGACCTCGGTCGTCGCACTCGGACGGCCCGATCCCGCCCCCGACGGCCCGCTCAACCCGCCCATCTCGCTCAGCTCCACGTTCCGCAGCGCGGGCGCACCCGATCCTGAGGATCGCGTCTACGCCCGCTACTCCAACCCGACGTGGGAGCCGCTCGAGGAGGCGATCGCATCGCTCGAGGGCGGCGGAGTCGCCGGACTCGCCTTCGCCTCCGGCATGGCTGCGGTCTCGGCGGCGCTCTCGCTCACACCGATCGGGGGCGTCGCGGTCGTGCCGAGCGCCTCGTACAACGGCACGATCGGTCTCGCGCGAGAGCTCGCCGCGTCCGGGGCGCTCGTGCTGCGCGAGATCGATCCGCTCGACATCGACGCCGTGATCGAGGCGCTCGACGGGGCCGATCTGCTCTGGTTGGAATCCCCGACCAACCCCATGCTCGACGTCGTGGACCTGCCCCGGCTCGTATCGGAGGCGCGTCGCCGCGGAGTCACCGCCGTCGTCGACAACACCTTCTCCACGCCCCTCAGGCAGCGGCCCCTCTCCGTCGGAGCCGACGTGGTCGTGCACTCGGCCACGAAGTTCATCGCCGGGCACTCGGATGTGCTCCTCGGCCTCGTCGTCGCGCGCAACGCCGAACTGCGGGCGAGGCTCGCCCGGCACCGCACGCTGCACGGCGGCATCCCCGGCCCCTTCGAGGCCTGGCTCGCCCTGCGCGGGCTGCGCACCATGGCCCTCCGTCTCGAGCGCGCCGAGTCCAGCGCGGGGGAGCTCGCCGGGCGGCTGCTCGAGCACCCCGCGGTGAGCCGCGTGCGGTATCCGGGGCTGCCGAGCGATCCGAACCACGGTCGCGCCCGCGCGCAGCTCACCGGCTTCGGCGCCGTGGTCTCGATCGAACTGAGCGGGGGAGCGGAGGCCGCGGATCGCTTCGTCGACGCGGTCGAGCTGTTCACGCCGGCCACCAGTCTCGGCGGCGTGGAGTCGCTCGCCGAGCGGAGGCGACGGCACGCCGTCGAGCCCGTGGATGTACCCGAGGCGCTCGTGCGTCTCAGCATCGGCATCGAGCACGTCGAGGATCTCTGGGCGGATCTGGAGCAGGCGCTGGGAGCGGCAGGCACGGCGGGCGCCTGAGCACTCCCGGGATCCCGAGCTCCTGCCCGACGAAACGTCGAAACGGCTCCCGTTCCCGACGAGCCGAACCCTTTCGACCTCTCGCGCGTTACTCCGCGGCCGCGGCGGGGCGCTTCAGGCGCAGCACGGTGACCGTCATCGCCGCCGCGGTGAGCGAGGCGAGCACCATGTGCACGCCGACCGCGAGCGGGGGCAGACCGCTGCGCGCCTGGTAGACGCCCACCCCGATCTGCACGAGCAGCGCGAGCAGCAGCGCCAGGGTCCACCTCGCCGGGCGCAGCTTCGCGGCCACGGCCCAGACGGTCACGGCCAGGGTGAGCGCCAGGGCGATGTATCCGGGCCACGCGTGGATGTGCGCGAGTAGCGTCGCGTCGAAGCCGTCGCGCACCACGTTCTCGTCGCCGGAGTGGGGGCCCGCACCCGTGGTGAGCACCCCCACGAAGATGGTCATCGCCATCGCCAGGGTGGTGATGTGGGTCAGGATCGCGAAGGGCATGGGCACCGCGAGCTCGCGGGGCGCGGGGGCCTCGTACATCCGCACGAGATAGGCGGCGGTGAGGCACACGAGCAGCAGCGATACCACGTAGTGGAATCCGACCAGGTTGGCGTTGAGGTGCAGCCACACGATGACCCCGCCCACCACGGCCTGCAGGAGCACCAGGCCGAGCACCAGCGTCGACAGCACGGCCAGGTCGCGTCGCAGCACGCGCTGCAGCTTGAGGTGCAGCCGCCAGCTCAGCACGACCACGAGCACGGCGAAGAGCAGGATCGGGCCGCTGATCGTGCGGTTGCCGAACTCGATGAGACCGTGGATGCCCATCTCGGGCGTCGGGGTGAGCGATTCGGGGGTGCAGAGCGGCCACTCGCTGCAGCCGAGGCCGGACCCCGTGAGCCGCACCGCGCCGCCCGTACCGATGATGATGACGTTGAGCAGGAACGAGGCCCAGGCGGAGAAGCGCAGGAGCCCCGACGGGCGGGCGGCTCCTCCGACGAAGCCGAAGTCCGTGCCCCCGGTGCGAGGCGCTGAAGTGGCGGTCGAACTGCTCGCGTCGGACAACGCGTCTCCTCTCATGAGCTTCTCGTCATGCACAGGTCGTGCCCAGGGGCGCGCCCCTCCCGTTTCAGGCGGGAACCTGTAGAATGGGAAGCTGTGGTTGCGTACGGCGAGCCGGCATCGGGTGCTCAGCACCGGACCGGCTCCGTCCGAAGCCCAGACTACTGCACCGCTGCAGAGCCAGACCTGTGCGCTCGATGTCAAATCGTGTGCCCGTGCGTCTGAGCTCGGCGAGACGAAGAATTGAGGGAGTGATCATGCCAGAGGTATTGATCGACCGACCCGAGCTCGAAGGCTTGGGCCAGTACGAGTTCGGCTGGCACGACAGTGATGAGGCGGGCGCTACGGCGAAGCGCGGCCTCAACGAGCAGGTCGTGCGTGAAATCTCGGCGCTGAAGAACGAGCCCGAATGGATGCTGCAGCGACGCCTGAAGGCGCTGCAGATCTTCGGCCGCAAGCCGATGCCCACCTGGGGCGCCGATCTCTCCGAGATCGACTTCGACAACATCAAGTACTTCGTGCGCTCCACCGAGAAGCAGGCCACCACGTGGGAGGAACTGCCGGAGGAGATCAAGGAGACCTACGAGAAGCTCGGGATCCCCGAGGCCGAGCGCCAGCGTCTGGTCGCGGGCGTCGCCGCGCAGTACGAATCCGAGGTCGTCTACCACCAGATCCGCGAGGACCTGGAGGCGCAGGGCGTGCTGTTCCTCGACACCGACACCGCGCTGCGCGAGCACCCCGAGATCTTCGAGCAGTACTTCGGCACGGTCATCCCGTCGGGTGACAACAAGTTCGCCGCGCTCAACACGGCTGTCTGGTCGGGCGGATCGTTCGTGTACGTGCCGAAGGGCGTGCACGTCGAGATCCCGCTCCAGGCGTACTTCCGCATCAACACCGAGAACATGGGGCAGTTCGAGCGCACCCTGATCATCGCGGACGAAGACAGCTACGTGCACTACATCGAGGGCTGCACGGCCCCGATCTACAAGAGCGATTCGCTGCACTCGGCGGTCGTCGAGATCATCGTGAAGAAGAACGCGCGCGTGCGCTACACGACGATCCAGAACTGGTCGACCAACGTGTACAACCTCGTGACCAAGCGCGCCGTGGCCGAAGAGGGCGCCACCATGGAGTGGGTCGACGGCAACATCGGCTCGAAGGTCACGATGAAGTACCCGTCGATCTTCCTCACCGGCGAGCACGCGAAGGGCGAGACCCTGTCGGTCGCGTTCGCCGGCCCCGGCCAGCACCAGGATGCGGGCGCGAAGATGATCCACCTCGCACCCCACACCAAGTCGTCGATCCTGTCGAAGTCGATCGCGCGCGGCGGCGGCCGCACCGGCTACCGCGGCGAGGTGCGCGTGGAGGCGAACGCCCACCACGCCGCCAACTCCGTCGTCTGCGACGCGCTGCTCGTCGACACGATCTCGCGCAGCGACACCTACCCGGCCATCGATATCCGCACCGATGACGCGGAGCTGGGCCACGAGGCCACGGTTTCCCGCGTCAGCGAGGATCAGCTGTTCTACCTGATGAGCCGCGGTCTCGCCGAGGAGGAGGCCATGGCGATGATCGTGCGCGGCTTCATCGAGCCGATCGCGCGCGAGCTGCCCATGGAGTACGCCCTCGAACTGAACAAGCTCATCGAGATGGGCATGGAAGGATCCGTCGGATAATGACCGAAGCTGTAGCAGAGAAGACCGCCCAGCACGGCCTCGCCGCGCACTCGGACGGCGACTGGGAGAACCGTGTGCCGGTGCAGACGCGCTCCGAGCGGCCCAAGTCGACCGACGTCGCCGACTTCGCCCGGGTGACCGGCCGCGAGGCGGTCTGGAAGTTCAGCCCCGTCGCGAAGCTCGACGCGCTGCTGAACGGCGAGCTCGACGGCTCGCGCATCCCCGTCGAGGTGCACGGCGCCGAGGGTGCGGGATCCGAGGCCCCCGGCGTGACCTCAGAGTGGATCTCCCGGGACGACGCCCGCATCGGGCGCGCGGGCATCCCCGAGGAGCGCGGCGCCGCGGCGGCGTGGAGCGCGTTCGGCGAGGCGCACCTCGTCACGCTCGCGAGCGAGGAGAAGACCACCGCGGTGATCACCCGGGATGCGCTCGGCACCGAGGCGCGCGCGGGGCACACGGTCATCGAGGCCGCCCCGCACAGCCAGGGGCTCGTGATCCTCGAGAACACCGGATCGGCGCAGCTCTCCGAGAACGTCGAGATCGTCGTCGGCGACGGCGCGAAGCTCACCGTCGTCTCGGTGCAGCAGTGGGCCGACGACGCGATCCACCTCGCGAGCCACTACGCCACCGTGGGCCGCGACGCCTCGCTCACCCACATCGTCGTCTCGCTCGGCGGACGGGTCGTGCGCCTGAACCCGTCGATCCACCTCGACACGGAGGGCGCGAACGGCGAGGCCCTCGGCGCGTACTTCGCCGACGCCGGCCAGCACCTCGAGCACCAGGTCTACCTCGACCACAACGCTCCCCACACCCGCAGCCGTGTCACCTACAAGGGCGCGCTGCAGGGCGAGGGCGCGCACACGGTCTGGATCGGCGACGTGCTCATCCGGCAGAACGCGAACGGCACCGACAGCTACGAGCAGAACCGCAACCTGGTGCTCACCGAGGGCACCCGCGCCGACTCGATCCCGAACCTCGAGATCGAGACCGGCGACATCGAGGGCGCGGGCCACGCCTCGGCGACCGGGCGCTTCGACGACGAGCACATCTTCTACCTGCAGAGCCGCGGCATCTCCGAGGAGGAGGCCCGCAAGCTCGTGGTGCGCGGATTCCTGCTCGAGGTCATCGCGCAGATCGGTGACGAGGCGACCGAGCAGCGGCTCCAGGCGGCCGTCGAGGCCGAACTCGCGGACTCCGTCCGCTGATGTCGCGCCACAAGGTGCTCGCACTCGGCGATCTGGTGCAGGATCAGGCGACGCGCGTCGTCGTCGAAGACGTGCCGATCGCCGTGGTGCTCGATTCCCAGGGTGTCGTGCACGCCATCGGCGACACCTGCAGCCACGGGCAGATCAGTCTGTCCGAGGGATTCGTCGAGGGCGACACGCTCGAGTGCTGGGCCCACGGCTCCGCGTTCTCGCTGTGCACCGGCATCCCGCAGAACCTCCCGGCTTACGAGCCGGTTCCCGTCTACGTTGTCGAGATCGAAGACGGCGACGTGTACATCGACCCCAACGTTACGAAAGAGATTGAACAATGAGCTCCGTTCTTGAAATCAAGGACCTGCATGTCAGCGTCGAGACCGAGCAGGGCGAGAAGCAGATCCTCAAGGGGGTCGACCTCTCCATCAAGCAGGGCGAGACCCACGCGATCATGGGCCCGAACGGTTCGGGCAAGTCGACCCTCGCCTACGCCATCGCGGGCCACCCCCGCTACGAGGTGACCGGCGGGTCGATCCTGCTCGACGGCGAAGAGGTGCTCGAGATGGGCGTGGACGAGCGCGCCCAGGCCGGCCTCTTCCTCGCGATGCAGTACCCCGTCGAGATCCCCGGCGTGACCAACGCCAACTTCCTGCGCACCGCCAAGACCGCGATCGACGGCGAGGCCCCCTCGATCCGCACCTGGATGGGCGAGGTCAAGGAGGCGATGCGGAACCTGCGCATGGACGAGTCCTTCGCGGCCCGCAATGTCAACGAGGGCTTCTCGGGCGGCGAGAAGAAGCGCAACGAGATCCTGCAGCTCGAGCTGCTGAAGCCGAAGTTCGCGGTGCTCGATGAGACCGACTCGGGCCTCGACGTCGACGCGCTCAAGGTCGTCTCCGAGGGCGTCAACCGCGCCAAGGAGAACACCGGTCTCGGCGTGCTGCTCATCACCCATTACACCCGCATCCTGCGGTACATCAAGCCCGACTTCGTGCACGTCTTCGTCAACGGCCGAGTGGCCGAGGAGGGCGGCCCCGAGCTCGCGGACCGTCTCGAGGAAGAGGGCTACGACCGCTTCCTCGTGTCGGCCTAGGGGCGTAGGCTGGTCGTATGAGCGACGAGACTACGACGGTTCCGCAGTCGATCGATCCCGAGTTCCGCGAGCAGGCCACGGAGGCGCTGAAGAACGTCTCCGACCCCGAGCTCGGCGTCAACATCGTCGACCTCGGTCTGATCTACGATCTGGCCTACGACGAGGAGCATGACGCCCTGGTCATCAGCATGACGCTGACGAGCGCCGGCTGCCCGCTCACCGACGTGATCGAGAACGACATCGCCGAGGCGCTGGACGGGCTCGTCGCGGCGTTCCGCATCAACTGGGTGTGGATGCCGCCGTGGACGCCGGAGCGCATCACGGACGACGGACGGGACATGATGCGCGCCCTGGGCTTCGCCATCTAGATGAGTCCTGCCAACCCGCTGCGCTCGCCCGGCGATCCTCGTCTCAACAGGATCGCCGGGCCGAGTGCTCTCGTGATCTTCGGCGTGACCGGCGACCTGTCGCGCAAGAAGCTGATGCCGGCGGTCTACGACCTCGCGAACCGCGGGCTGCTGCCGCCCGGTTTCGCGCTCGTCGGCTTCAGCCGCCGGGACTGGGCGGATCGCGACTTCGCGGAGATCGTGCACGATGCGGTGCGCAAGCACGCCCGCACGCCCTTCCGGGAGTCGACGTGGCGGCAGCTCGCCGAGGGCATCCGCTTCGTGCAGGGCCGCTTCGACGATCCCGAGGCGTACACCCGCCTCCGCGAGACCGTCGACGCGCTGGATCGGGAGCGGGGCACGATGGGCAACCACGCCTTCTACCTGTCGATCCCGCCGAAGTCGTTCCCCGAGGTGGCCCGGCACCTGAGCGGTTCGGGTCTCGTGGATCGCACCGTCGACGACCAGCGCTGGCGGCGCGTGATCATCGAGAAGCCGTTCGGGCAGGATCTGCAGTCGGCGCGGGATCTCAACGACACCCTCGAGTCGGCCTTCCCGGCCGACTCGATCTTCCGGATCGATCACTACCTCGGCAAGGAGACGGTGCAGAACATCCTCTCGCTGAGGTTCGCGAACTCGATGTACGAGCCGATCTGGAACCGCAACTACGTGGACCACGTGCAGATCACGATGGCCGAGGACATCGGGGTCGGCGGTCGCGCCGGCTACTACGACGGCGTGGGCGCTGCTCGCGACGTGATCCAGAACCATCTGCTGCAGCTGCTCGCCCTCACCGCGATGGAGGAGCCCATCTCGCTCAGCGCCGATCACCTGCGCGCGGAGAAGGAGAAGGTGCTCGAGGCGGTGCGGCTGCCCGCGGAC
This sequence comes from Leucobacter holotrichiae, assembly GCF_055791005.1. NCBI lineage: Bacteria > Bacillati > Actinomycetota > Actinomycetes > Micrococcales > Microbacteriaceae > Leucobacter > Leucobacter holotrichiae. Next base: position 89,080 of record NZ_JBVUAC010000001.1, on the reverse strand, counting down.
CTCGCGACCGCGACCGCGAGCGGGCAGTACGCCGGCGGTTGGCAGGGCGGCGAGCTGGTGCGAGGGTTCCTCGAGGAGGAGGGGATGGATCCCGCCTCCCGCACCGAGACCTACGCGGCGATGAAGCTGTTCGTGAACACCCGACGATGGTCGGACGTCCCCTTCTACCTGCGCACCGGCAAGCGCCTCGGACGACGGGTGACCGAGATCGCCGTGGTGTTCCGCCGCGAGGCGGGGGAGCTGTTCGCGAAGGCGCACGGCAGCGATCAGGGTTCGAACGCCCTCGTGATCAGGGTGCAGCCCGACGAGGGGATCACCATGCGCTTCGACGCGAAAGTGCCCGGCACGGGCACGCGGGTGCGCGACGTCACCATGGACTTCGGCTACGGGCACGCATTCACCGAGGCGAGCCCCGAAGCCTACGAGCGTCTGATCCTCGATGTGCTGCTCGGCGACGCGCCGCTCTTCCCGCGCCAGGCGGAGGTCGAGCTGTCATGGCGCATCCTCGATCCCATCGAAGAATTCTGGGCATCGCGGGGCGAGACACCCGAGCAGTACGCTCCCGGCTCCTGGGGCCCCGCCTCCGCCGACGATCTTCTGGCCCGCGACGGCCGCAGTTGGAGGCGCCCGTGATCGAGCATCTTCCCAACACCACGGTGAGCAAGGTCGCTCGCCGTCTCGTCGCCATGCGCCTCGAGGGCGGCGTCTCCGCGCTCGGTCGCGTGCTCACCCTCATCATCGCCACCTCCGAGCCCATCGACGAGTCGGTGGTCGAGGCGGCCAATCACGCCTCGAGCGAGCACCCGATGCGCGTCATCGTGCTCGTCGCGAACCCCGAGTCGGCCGAACCCCGGCTCGACGCCGAGATCCGCGTCGGAGCCGACGCCGGCGCCAGCGACGTCGTCGTGCTGCGCGCCTACGGCGAGGTCTGCACCGGGATCGAGAGCCTCGTCACCGGGCTGCTGCTGCCCGACGCGCCGGTCGTCGTGTGGTGGCCCGGAGACGCCCCCGAGCGCCCCGGCGCGCACCCGCTCGGCAGGATCACCCAGCGCCGGATCACCGACAGCGCGGCCTCCCCGGCCGAGGCCTTCGCCGCTCGCGCCTCCGACTACACGCCGGGCGACACCGACCTCGCCTGGACGCGTCTCACGCGTTGGCGGGAATACCTCGCCGCGATCCTCGACCAGCCGCCGTTCGATCCCGTGACCTCCGTCGAGGTCGTCGGCGGGGCCGACTCCCCGTCGACGAAGCTGCTCGCGACCTGGCTCGAGCTCATGCTGCAGGTGCCCGTGGACTGCCGCCTGGAGGATCGCTCGACGGTGTCCGGCGGTGTGCGCTCGGTGACGCTGCGGCGCGCCTCGGGCGACGCGGTGCTCGAGCGGGTCTCCACCGACCGCGCGGTGTTGAGCCAGCCCGGGCAGCCGCGGCACGAGATCTCGCTGCCGCGCCGCACGCTGCGGGAGTGCCTGGCCGAGGAGCTGCGCATCCTCGACGAGGACTCGATGTACGGCGGCGTCGTGCGAGCACTCACCCCACTTGAAGCGAACGATCGAACGGAGCACCAGCCTTGACCGAAGCAGCAGAGACGCCGACGGCGAACATCGGGGTCGTCGGCCTCGCGGTGATGGGGGCGAACCTCGCCCGCAACCTGGCGAGCCGCGAGGGCAACACGGTCGCGGTGCTGAACCGCAGCCCCGAGCGCACCGAGAGGCTCGTCGCCGAGCATCCCGAGGCCGGGTTCGTCCCCGCCTACTCCTACGCCGAGTTCGCCGCGAGCCTCACGCGCCCGCGCACCGCGATCATCATGGTGCAGGCCGGTGCCGCGACCGATGCCACGATCGACGCCCTCGTCGAGGTCTTCGAGCCCGGCGACATCATCGTCGACGGCGGCAACGCCCACTTCCCGGACACGATCCGCCGCGAGCGCGCGGTGCGGGAGACCGGCATCAACTTCGTCGGGGCCGGGATCTCGGGCGGCGAGGAGGGTGCCCTCAACGGCCCGAGCATCATGCCGGGCGGATCCGACGAATCCTGGGTCACGCTCGGCCCGATCCTGAAGTCCATCGCCGCGGTCGCGGAGGGTGAGCCCTGCGTCACCCACGTCGGCCACGACGGCGCGGGCCACTTCGTGAAGATGGTGCACAACGGCATCGAGTACGCCGACATGCAGCTGATCGCCGAGGCCTACGACCTGATCCGCCGCGGCACCGGCAAGAGCCCCGCCGAGATCGCGGAGATCTTCGCCGAGTGGAACCGGGGCGAGCTCGAGTCGTATCTCATCGAGATCACCGCGGAGGTGCTGCGGCAGAACGACGCCGCCACCGGCCGACCGCTCGTCGACGTGATCCTCGACCAGGCGGGGGCGAAGGGGACGGGCGCCTGGACCGTGCAGACCGCGCTCGCGCTCGGCGTGCCGGTCTCGGGGATCGCGGAGGCGACGTTCGCCCGCTCGCTCTCCTCGCACCCCGAGCAGCGCGCCGCGGCGGCCGACCTGCCCGGGCCTGCCGAGGCCTTCGCGGTAGCCGACGAGGCCGAATTCATCGAGGACGTGCGCCAGGCCCTCTACGCCTCGAAGATCGTCGCGTATTCGCAGGGCTTCGACGAGATCCGGGCCGGTGCGGCGGAGTACGACTGGAGCATCGACCTGGGCGCGATCTCGAAGATCTGGCGCGGGGGATGCATCATCCGCGCGCAGTTCCTGGGCAGGATCGCCGACGCCTACGCCGAGCAGCCCGATCTGCCGCTGCTGATGGCCGCACCCTACTTCGCCGATGCCCTGAGCCGCGGCCAGGCCGCATGGCGGCGGGTCGTGATCGCTGCGACGACGGCCGGCATCCCGGCCCCGGCGTTCTCCTCGTCGCTGGCCTACTACGACGGCCTGCGCGCCGAGCGCCTGCCGGCCGCGCTCATCCAGGGGCAGCGCGACTTCTTCGGCGCCCACACCTACCGACGCGTCGATCGTGAGGGCGTGTTCCACACCCGCTGGTCGGGGGACCGCACCGAGGTGGAGGCGTAGCGATGGTGAGTCCGCGAGTCGAGCGGGTCGCTGACCTGCAGACGCTCGGCGAAGCCGTCGCGGCGGCTCTGATCGAGGTCTGCCGCGAGCGCCAGGAGGCCGGGGCCGTGCCGTGCGCGGTGCTGACCGGCGGGCGCGCGGGCGCCCAGGTGCTGCTGGCCGTGCGCGACCACGCCGAGCGCGACTCCGTCGACTGGAGCCGCGTGCGCTTTCTCTGGGGCGACGAGCGGTTCGTTCCGGCCGGCCACGAGGATCGCAACGATCTGCTCGCCGACCAGTCGCTGTTCGCGGCAGTCGAGACCGACCCGACGCTGGTGCACCGCGTACCGGCCGCGGACTCGGGGCTCTCGCTCGACGAGGCCGCCGCGGAGTACGCCGGCATCGTGGATCGCGTGGAGCGGATCGACGTCGCCCTGAGCGGCGTGGGGGAGGACGGACACGTCGCCTCGCTGTTCCCGGGGCGATCCGAGGTGCTGCTGGTCGACGGCCCCTCCGCTCTGGCGGTGCGCGACTCTCCGAAGCCGCCGCCCGAGCGGGTGACGTTCTCGCTGCCCGCGCTGAATCGCGCCGAGCGCTCGTGGCTGCTGGCCGCGGGGGCGGGCAAGGCCGACGCCGTGCGGGCACTGCTCGCGCGGCCCGAGCCGCTCGTGCCCGCCGCGCGCCTGGCCGGACGCGCTGAGACGGTGCTCTGGGCGGACCCGGCGGCGCTGGGGGAGTAGCACCGCGTCGTCTTGCGCCGCCCCCGCCATCCCGCACGGGCCACCCTCGTCCTGCGCGAGCGGAGCGAGTCGCAGGATCCTGACGCGCCGAGTAGACTAGTGAGGTTGCGCGCTCGCCGACCGGCCGCAGCACGTTCACCGCACGTTCAAGGAGCTTTCCAGCATGATCACCGTCGAAGATCTCGCCATCGATGTGGGCGCCCGTCGCCTCATGGGGGGAGTCAGCTTCCGAGTGAACCCCGGTGACAAGGTCGGTCTCGTCGGGCGCAACGGCGCGGGGAAGACCACGCTCACGCGCACCCTCTCGGGTGAACTGCAGCCCGCCGAGGGCAAGGTCACCGTGTCGGGCGAGCTCGGATTCCTCCCGCAGGATCCGCGCTCCGGCGACCCCGAGCAGATCGCACGGCACCGCATCCTCGACGCCCGCGGCCTCGGCACGCTCACGAAGAACATCGCGAAGGCGACCGAGGAGATGTCCTCCGACGACCCGAAGGTCGCCGAGAAGGCGATGAAGCGCTTTGGCAACCTCACCGACCGCTTCCACGCGCTCGGCGGGTACGCCGCCGAGTCGGAAGCGGCCTCGATCTCGCATAACCTCGGCCTGCCCGACCGGGTGCTCGACCAGCCGCTCAAGACCCTGTCGGGCGGCCAGCGACGTCGCATCGAGCTCGCCAGGATCCTGTTCAGCGACGCCGACACGATGATCCTCGACGAGCCGACGAACCACCTCGACGCCGACTCGATCGTGTGGCTGCGCGAGTTCCTGAAGAGCTACAAGGGCGGCTGCATCATCATCTCGCACGACGTCGACCTCGTGGGGGAGACGGTCAACCGGGTCTTCTACCTCGACGCGAACCGCCAGGTCATCGACGTCTACAACATGAACTGGAAGCTCTACCTGCGCCAGCGCGCCGCCGACGAGGAGCGCCGCCGCAAGGAGCGTGCGAACGTCGAGAAGAAGGCGTCGGCGCTCAAGGATCAGGCCGCGAGATTCGGGGCGAAGGCCTCGAAGGCCGCCGCCGCGCACCAGATGGTCGCGCGAGCAGACAAGATGCTCGCGGGCCTCGAGGAGGAGCGCCAGGTGGATCGCGTCGCGAAGCTGCGCTTCCCCGATCCCTCACCCTGCGGCAAGACCCCGATCATGGCGCAGGGCCTCTCGAAGTCGTTCGGCTCGCTCGAGATATTCTCCGGCGTCGACCTTGCGGTCGACCGCGGATCGAAGGTCGTCGTGCTCGGGCTCAACGGTGCGGGCAAGACCACGCTGCTGCGTCTGCTGGCCCAGGTGGACGAACCCGACACGGGCGAGATCATCGCCGGACACGGGCTCAAGGTCGGCTACTACGCCCAGGAGCACGAGACGCTCGACGTCAAGGCGAGCGTGCTGCAGAACATGGTCTCCGTGTCGCAGCACCTGACCGAGACCGAGGCGCGCAAGGTGCTCGGCTCGTTCCTCTTCACCGGCGACGACGTGCACAAGCCCGCGGGCGTGCTCTCCGGCGGAGAGAAGACCCGTCTGGCCCTCGCGATGCTCGTGGTGTCGAGCGCCAACGTGCTGCTGCTCGACGAGCCGACGAACAACCTCGACCCTGCCAGCCGCGAGGAGATCCTCGACGCCCTCGCGCATTTCACGGGCGCGGTCGTGCTCGTGTCGCACGATCCGGGCGCCGTCGAGGCGTTGAACCCCGAGCGGGTGCTCATCATGCCGGAGGCCACCGAGGACCACTGGTCGAAGGAGTACCTCGAGCTGATCGAGCTGGCCTAGCCCGGGGCCGGGCCCTGGGACCGACCTCGGGGCCGGGCCCTGGGGCCAGCCCCATCCCGGCACCGCCCGCCGATCCGCGAGCGGTGCCACCCGTCAATCCTCGAGCGACGCCCGCGCGCGCTCGGCGGCGCGCTCCTCGCGGTCCGACACGTAGTGCGGGGCGAGCGAGAGCGCGCCGAAGCGGAACGGACGGTCGACGCGGTTGAAGCCGAGCGGGCAGTGCTCGACCCCCGCGGGGATGTACACGCAACCGGAGGTCGTGATGGTGTGCCGCTCGCCCTCGATGTCCATGTAGATCTCGGCGCCGAGGTCGTGGGGGTTGTCGGGATCGCCGCCCGTCCAGATGAGGATCTCGTCGTAGTCGTGCACGTGCGGCACGACCCAGAGCTCGGGCACCTCGGTCTCGTGGATCCAGATGTGGGTCATGTTCACCTTGGCGTCGGGCACGAGGCCCGCGTGCAGCAGCCAGTTGGCCTCGCCGAGATTCTTCGGCGGCGCCAGCTCGGCGGCCTCGCCCTCGTTGTTGAAGTCGTCGGGTCCGCAGACGGGCATCTGCTTCACGAACAGATGGTCGTACTTGCCGGGCATCGGTACCTCCTCGCCGTGCCCGCCGCGTTGCGGGCACTCGCCTCCCATACACGCTACACGGCTCTCCCTACGGGTCAGCGCGGTCGTGCGGGTCGAGCCTCGTGATCGCGAACGCCGCACCGTCCTGCTGCATGCCGTTGTCGAAGTACTCGACATGGCCCGACTCGTCGAGGTCGAGCGTGCTCTGGCAGATGAAGTCGCGAGCGGCGCAGTAGTCGCGCAGGCGGTCGGCGAAGGCGTCGAGGCTGCCCTCCGGTCGCGCGAGGAGGCCGCTTACCGCGGGATCGTAGTCGCCCGCGTTGTACGGCTCGCTGCCCACGAAGCGCGGATCCCCGTAGAGCACGACGGAGAGGATCCTCTCGGCCGCGTCGGCCCCCACCTCTCCGACCGTGGCGCCGACGAGCCGTGCGTCGGGCTGCGCGAGCGCGTCTCCGATCACGAGCGCGCCCTGCGAGTAGCCGAGCAGCACGAAGCGCTGGTCGGGGCACGCCTCGGCCTGCACGTTGAGCGTGTCGACGAGCGTGCGGACTCCGAGCGTGCCGCCCTCATTCACATCGGTGTCGGCGGGGTAGTCGAGGTCGAGCGCCTCGATCTGATCGGGACGCGCTTCGGATATCTCGCGTGCGACCGGGGAGAGCAGCTGCCCCTTCGCGGGCTCTCCGGTACCCCGCACCGTGATGACGAGGTACCGGGAGCAGTCCTCCGGCTCCACGATGGGTTCAGGATGACGTTCGGCGTCGTACAGCTCGGCCGCCTCGGGCGGGGTCGGCTCCTCGGTCACCTCGGTGAGGGACTCGCGCGTGGCTGCCGGGTCCACGGACGTCGCGCAGCCCGTCAGTGCGATCGTCATCAGCACGGCCGCAGCGCAGAGCATCGTCACGATCGGAGCGCGTCGGGAGAGCATCGAGGAAACCACACTCCAGGGTAGCCCGACCCGCCCTTGGAGTCGGCTCCACGCGGGACTCGTGCTGCGACCTCCGGCGGTCGTCGATCCGCCCCCGCCTCCCGGCGCGTGCCGCCCGCGTCAGTCGAGACAGAACTCGTTTCCCTCGACATCCTGCATCACCTGGCAGGACTCGTTCTCCTCGTCGGCCGGCATCAGATACAGGCGTTTCGCGCCCAGCGCCTCGAGCCGGTCGGCTTCGCGCTCGAGCGCGGCGAGGCGCTCCTCCCCGTGCAGCCCGGCGCCGACGCGCACGTCGAGATGCACGCGGTTCTTCGCGATCTTCGCCTCGGGCACGCGCTGGAAGAAGAGCCGGGGCCCCACACCGTCGGGATCCTGACAGGCCCAGAATGCGCCTCTGTCCTGCTCGGGGAGCGAGTGATCGAAGTCGCTCCACGACGCGAAGCCCTCGGGGACCGGCGGATCGACGTACCCCAGCACCGCTTTCCAGAACTCCGCGACCTCGCGCGGCCGCTCGCAATCGAAGGTGACCTGCACCTGTCTCACCGCACTCATAGCCCTCAGAGTATTGGAACGAGAACACCGAGGGAAACCCCGCGCCTCGGCAAGCCCCCGCACCGGCGGGGCGCGCGTTCAGCCCCCGATCAGCGCGTCCTCTTCCTCCGCGTCGCTCGGCCCCCGGCGGCGCCTGCGCTCGGCGCTGCGCCGATCCTGCTCCTGCACGGCGCTGCTGTCCGGGTTCAGTCCGCGGTACTCCCGCCGCGCGGCGTACCCGACACCGATCGCCGCGATGCCGATGAAGACGTACCACTGCAGGGCGTAGGAGAGGTGCGGCCCCTCGTCGCGCTCCGGCTTCTCGGGCAGCGCGCCGTGCTCACCGGAGGGGGTCTCGGAGATCAGCATGCCGTAGGCGCCCGTGTACGCGTCGCCCTCGGTACCGCTGAGACGCGCGAGCTCGGGCAGCTCGATGCTCGCGACCGTGCTCCCGACCGCGGTACGGCCCGGGATCGCGGGTTCGGAGGCGCGCAGCCTCGCCTCGACGCGCACCTCTCCGCCCGGTGGCTGGGGCAGATCCTCGGCGGGGACCTCGCCAGACTCCGCCTCATGGCCGTCGATCGGCACCCAGCCGCGATCCACGAAGAATACGCGCCCGTCGGAGGTGCGCAGCGCCTGGATCAGATTCGAGCCGACGCCCTCGCGACCCGGCCGGTTGCGGGCCAGATAGGGATCGCCGACGTACTCGCCCACGGCCTCGACCGTGCGCCACTTCTGCGCGTCCTCGTCGAACGCGGTCGGATCGGGCAGCTCCTGCGCGAGGGGCGTCGCCGGCGCATCGTAGTTCGCGTCGATGCGCGCGATCTCAGCTCTCGCCTCGTCGCGTCGGTCGAACTGCCAGTTGCCGAGGAAGACGCACGCGACCGAGAAGATCGCGAGCATCGCGAAATAGCCGATCCAGCGCCCGGAGTAGAGGAAGCTCCAGCCCACCTCACGTGCCTCACCCATCGAGATCACCCACTGCTCGGACCTCGAGCGGGAAGTCGCGCGCCGCGAGGAACTCGCGCAGCACCTCGAGGTGCGCCTCGCACGCCAACCAGGTCTTGCGGCGATCGGCGTCGTGGATCTTCGGGTTGCGCCACAGGATCGCCCAGTCGGCCGCCTCCCGGCAGCCCGCCCGAGAGCACTCGAAGCGGTGCGAGGGCGCGCCGCCCAGAGTCACGGCGCTCATCACCCCGCCGCTCACGCGGCACCGCCCGGGGATCCGGGTGTTCCGGGTTTCTCGCGATCCGCGACACCCGCCTGCTCATCAGAAGCCTCCTGCGCGGCCGTTCCCGCTTCGTGCGCCGGGGCCGCGCGACGCTCCGGCTCGACATCGATCACGATGAGCGTGTCTTCAGCCTCGCCCGGTTCGGGAGAGGAGGCGCCCTCGATCCTCAGCGGCTGCGGCGCATCCGGGGCCTCGCCCCCGTTGTGCGCGACGGCGTTGCCGACCATCACCGCGAACCAGGGGAGCAGCACCGCGCCCGCGGCCGCGAGCAGCACCCACCAGCCGTGCAGCCAGAACAGCGAGACCACGCACACCACGCGCAGCGACATCGCCGTGAAGTACATGCGCATGCGATGCGCGCGGTCCTCGGCCGGATTCACTCCCGCCGAGGTCACGCTGTAGCTCGGTGCAGCACCAGAATTCTTCGCCATGCGCCCTTTCCTCAGTACCAGCCCAGCCTACGCCGTCCGCCTGGGACTGCGCCCACATGCAATAGGCTGGTGAGATCGCGCCAGCAGTACCGATGGAAGGACCCCCATGAGCACCTCGCGCACCGTACTCGTCACCGGCGGCAACCGCGGGATCGGCTACGCGATCGCCGAACGCATGATCGCCGACGGGCACCGCGTCGCCGTCACCGCCCGCTCGGGGGAGGGGCCGGAGGGGTCGCTCACGGTGCGCGCCGAGATGACCGACTCCGACTCCATCGATGCGGCGTTCACCGAGATCGAGGCGCAGCTCGGCCCGGTCGAGGTCGTGGTGGCCAACGCCGGCATCACGCGCGACACCCTGCTGCTGCGCATGACCGAGGAGGAGTTCACGAGTGTCATCGACACGAACCTCACCGGCACCTTCCGCGTCGTGAAGCGCGCGTCGAAGGGGCTGCTCAAGGGGCGTTTCGGGCGCGTCATCCTCATGTCGTCGGTCGTCGGGCTCTACGGCGGCCCCGGCCAGATCAACTACTCGTCTTCGAAGGCCGCGCTCGTCGGCTTCGCCCGCTCGCTCACCCGCGAACTGGGCGCCCGCAACATCACGGCCAACGTGATCGCCCCGGGGTTCATCGAGACCGACATGACCGCGGCGCTGCCCGAGGAGCAGCAGAAGCAGTACCTCGCGAGCATCCCGGCGAACCGCTTCGGCCAGGTCGCCGAAATCGCCGGCGTCGCATCGTTCCTCGCCGGAGACGATGCCGCCTACATCTCGGGCGCCGTGATCCCGGTCGACGGCGGCCTCGGCATGGGCCACTGAGCGTCCCGCTGCGCTCCGCCCCTTATCCTCCGCGCTCGGCTCCTAGTCCTCCGCGCTCGGCCCCTATCCTCCGCGCTCCGCACCCTTATCCTCCGCGCTCCGCCCTCCGCATCCTCGTGCGCTGTCCTGTTCTTCGGTTCTCACCCGTATTTCGGATCGAACCGGGGGATACCGTCCGAAATACGGGTAAGGTCCGAAGCAGTGGCGACCCCAGCTCACTGATGCCGTCGCGGGGCATCGAGCCCGGCGCGGGTCTGAACTGCCCGGATCCATGAATGTCAGTGGTCACTGATGCAATGGTCTCATGACCGATCAGCACCACAGCGAGACTCCCGGCCTCGGCGACGAGCCCCCGGCCCGGTGCAGCGGTGTCGAGGTGGCGGTGTCCTGGGTGGAGCGGCTCGAGTTGCAGCAGCGGGCGTGCGACGCGACGCGTTTGCGCTTGATCGCCGCGGCGATCGACGAGGCGACCCGGGGCGGAGCGGAAGGTTTCGGTTCGGGATCCGCCCGGGAGCTGCGGTATCGATCGCTGCGGGCCGAGCTCGCGACCGCGGTCGCACTGAGCGAGCACCAGATCGAGGGGCAGATGGACCTCGCCACTCGTCTCGTCCACGGGTTCTCGGCCACCGTCGACGCGCTGGAGCGCGGTGAGGTATCCCTCTCTCACGGGAGGGTGATCGCCGACGCCGCGCTCGTGATCGGCGCAGGGGATACCCTCGAGATCCGTGAGCGGCGCGCGGGGTACGAGGCCGAGGTACTGGACGTTGCACGGCGGGAGACTCCGAACCGTCTGCGTCCGATCGCACGGCGGATCGCGGAGCGGTGGGCCGAGCGCCCGCTCGAGGAACGTCACCGCGAGGCTGTGGCCAGACGGTGCGTGCGCGTCATCGAGGATGAGGACGGCATGGCCGACCTCGTCGCCACGCTGCCCGCGACGCAGGCGTACGCGATCCATGACCGGCTCACCCGTATCGCGCGAGCCGCCGAGCGCGGCAAACGCACTGTGCCGGCGGAGTGCCTCCCAGCCACCGCATCCGATCCGACCGCATACCGTTCTGCTGCACACGATCCTGCCGATGGTTCCGCGGGTGCCGACGTGCCGCGGTCGCGCGATCAGCTGCGCGCCGACGCCTTCGCGGATCTCCTGCTGTGCGGAAGCGAAGACACCATGTTCTCCGGTTCGCCCGCGGAGGCGATCCGGGCGCGCGTACAGGTCATCGCCCCGGTCGACGCCTTCACCGCAGTCGCCGCCGGCAGCACCGCGGTGACTGCCGACAGCAAGGCGGGGACCGCCGGCGGCACCGCGGGGGCCGCAGAGAGATCCGCCGCACAAGTCGCGTCGGGCGGCGCCGCGGTATGCGAGCTCTCAGGATATGGTCCGGTCGACCCCGCATCTGTCCGGGACCTCGCAGCACGAACCGAGCACTGGGACAGGGTGCTCTCCAATGCTTCGGGAGGGGTGATCAGCGTGGACCGATACCGGCCCAGCGAGCATATGCGCCGCTTGCTCAGCGCCAGGGACCGGCGCTGCCGATTCCCCGGCTGCCGGGTCCCGATCTCACGCTGCGACCTCGATCACACCGTCGACGCCGCCAGGGGTGGGCCGACCGCCACCGACAACCTCGCACACCTGTGTCGCGGACACCACACCCTGAAACACCACGGCGGGTGGGGCGTCGAACAGCGATCCGGCGGGGTGCTCCACTGGACCAGTCCCACCGGGCGCACCCACACCGACCGACCGCCCGGCGCCCGGTCGAGCCCGGTCCGCTTCAGGGCCTGATCCGCTACGCCAGTCGATCCAACAGCGGGATCGCCAGCGCCAGATCGCCCTCGATCGAGACATCGGCGCGATCCCGCACCACCGGCTTCGCGTTGTAGCCGACGCCGACGGCGGCGACCGCCATCATTTCGAGGTCGTTCGCACCGTCGCCGATCGCCATCGTGGCGGAGATCGGGATCCCGCTCGCCTCGGCCCACTCCCGCAGCGACGCCGCCTTCACGGCCGCATCGACGACGGGCCCGACCGTGCGACCGGTCAGCCGTCCGTCGCCGATCTCGAGCCGGTTCGCGCGCCAGAAGTCGAGCCCCAGATCCTCCGCGATCTGATCCAGCACCTCGTGGAACCCGCCGGACACCACGCCCACCTTGCCGCCCCGATCGTGCACGGCCGCGATGAGTTCGCGGATGCCGGGGGAGAGGCGCACCCTGCCGTAGGCCTCGGCGAACACCGTCTCGGGCGTGCCGGCAAGCGTCGCGACGCGCTCGGCGAGACTCTCGGCGAAATCGAGTTCGCCGCGCATCGCGCGTTCGGTGACCTCCGCCACCCGCTCTCGACTGCCCGCGGCGTCGGCGAGCAGTTCGATCACCTCGTCCTGGATCGTAGTGGAGTCGCAATCGAGCACAACAAGCGGTGAAACGGTCATGAGAAGCAGCCTAGTGCGCCCGCCCGGGGCGATAGGCTAGAACCCATGGTCAACGTGCTCCGCTTCAACGACGTCACCTACGTGCGCGACCGCCGTCCGATCCTCGACGGGATCGACTGGGCGGTCGAGGATTCGGAGCGCTGGGTGATCCTCGGCCCCAACGGCGCCGGCAAGACCACGCTCATGAAGCTCGCCACGGCGAACGACTACCCGACCACCGGCACGGTCGAGGTGCTCGACAAGCGACTCGGTCGGGTCGACATCTTCGAGCTGCGCAACCGCATCGGCTTCGTGTCGTCGGCGACCGGTCGGCGCATCCCCGCTTCCGAGACCGTGCGCAACCTCGTGCTGACCGCCGCCTACGGTGTCGAGGGCCGGTGGAACGAGCACTACGACGAGGTCGACGTGCGGCAGGCCGAGCGCATCCTCGCCGAGTGGGATCTCGCCGAGTACGTCGACCGCGCCTACGGCACCCTCAGCGACGGCGAACGGAAGCGCGCGCTCATCGCGCGCGCCGTGATGACCGACCCCGAGATGCTGCTGCTCGACGAGCCCAGCGCCAGCCTCGACCTGGGTGCGAGGGAGCGGCTGCTGCAGATGCTCTCGGGCTTCGCCCGGTCGCCGCACTCGCCCGCGATGATCATGGTGACGCACCACGTCGAGGAAGTGCCGCCCGGGTTCTCCCACGCACTGCTCCTGCGCGACGGGCGCGTGCAGGCCGCGGGCCCCATCGTCGAGACGCTCACCGCCGAGAACCTTGAGGCGACCTTCGGCATGCCGTTCGACCTCTCGGTCTCGAACGGACGGTACGCCGCGGTCGCCCGCCCGTAGAAATATGTAACCTCCAACGGGAATGAGCCAGTAGATCTGATAAGCTAGATCTTTGGCGCGGGTAGCCCCGGTGGCCCCGCCGATCCCAAGACCTCAAGGTGTGCTGTTACACACCGTCATCAAGGCAACAATAAGGAACACTCATGAAGACCGACATCCACCCCGAGTACAACGCAATCGTTTTCCGCGACCTGGCCTCGGGAGAGACGTTCCTCACCCGCTCCACGCTCACCAGCGAGAAGACGATCGAGCTCGACGGCGAGACCTACCCCGTCATCGACGTCGAGATCTCCAGCGCCTCGCACCCGTTCTACACGGGCAAGCAGCGCATCATGGACTCGGCCGGTCGCGTCGAGAAGTTCAACCAGCGCTTCAAGGGCTTCGGCGCGTAAACGCTCGGATTCAACGAGAATGGCGGAGGCAGTGCCTCCGCCATTTTTGTGCCCGCTGAATTCTGCGCCCGTTCAGCGCATCGGCCACCGGCCGTCGGCGATGAACGAGGGATCGCGCACCCGTCGCATGTACTCCTGGAAGCTCTCGGCCTGCGCGGCGGCCCACGAGACCTGCGCACGATGCAGCTCGTCGAGGTCGCCCGGGATCACGTCAGCGTACTTGCGGGCGATGCACTGCAGCACACGGCCCGCCGCGATGGCGTCGTCGCCCGCGTCGTGGGCGGTTCCGATCTCGACGCCGTGATGAGCCGCGACCGCCTCGAGCGTGCGCTTGCCCCTGCGGTAGCGATCGAACTGCTTGTCGAGGATCAGCGGATCGAGCACCGGCGAGAGCTCACCCGGCCAGGCGACGCCGTGACGCGCGGCCTCGGCGGCGAGCAGGGTGAGGTCGAAGGGGGCGTTGTACGCTACGATCGGGAAGCCTCGCTCGATCATCTCGAGCAGCTGGGTCACGATCTGCTGCACCCCGACCGCGGCATCGATGCCGCTCGCCCGGGCGATCTCGGTGGTGATGCCGTGCACCCTGGCCGCCGGCTCGGGGATCTCGACACCGGGGTCGAGCAGCCAGTCATAGCGCTCCTGCACCTCCCCGGCCGGTCCGAGCAGGGCGATCGTCGAGCTCACGACACGCGCGTGGGAGGTGTCGATGCCGGTGGTCTCGGTATCGAACACCGCGAGGTTCGCCGCCCAGAGCGGGAGTTCTTGGGTCACGGGGGTCCTTTCGTTCTCCAGAATGCTATCGAGCACCGCCGACACTCGCCCGCAGGGCGCTGCCAGGAGCCCACGGGTACCATCGGGGAGTGACCGTTTCTCCGACTCTTCTGCGCGTGCCGACGCTCGATATCGACACCCGCGCGTGGCAGTACGGCGACCCCGAGGCCGCCCCGCTGCTGCTCGTGCACGGGTTCCGCGGCGACCACCACGGCCTCGAGGGCCTCGCTCAGGGGCTCGTCGAGGCGCTGCCGGGGATGCGGGCGATCGTGCCCGATCTGCCCGGGTTCGGGGAGTCCCCGGCGATCCCCGGTCGCGAGCACGACCTCGAACTCTACGGCGAGTGGCTGCGCGCGTTCGCGCGGGAGGTCGCACGCGGCGGCTCCGGTAGCTCCACCGACCCACACGGCTCCACCGACCCCGCCAAGCCGCACAGTTCCACCGACTCCGCCGGTCGGCACGGCTTCGCGGTGCTGGGCCACTCGTTCGGCTCGCTCGTCGTCGCCTCCGCCATCGCCGGCGGGCTGGCACCGAGCCGGCTGATCCTCATCAACCCGATCTCCGCGCCCGCCCTCGAGGGGCCGCAGGCCGCTCTGACGCAGCTCGCCGTCGGCTACTACCGCGCCGCCGGACTGCTGCCGGGTCGCGCCGCGCGCGAGCTGCTCGGCAATCCGCTGATCGTGCGGGTGATGAGCGAGGTCATGGCGAAGACCGGCGATCCCGAGCTGCGATCGTGGATCCACGGCCAGCACAGCGCCTATTTCAGCACCTTCTCGGATCCGACCACGCTGCTGCAGGCGTTCCGCGCCTCCGTGTCGCACACCGTCCCCGAGTTCGCGTCGGCGTTCACCATGCCGACGCTGCTGATCGCGGGGGAGCGGGACGACATCACGCCGCTGCAGAAGCAGCTCGAGCTGCAGCACCGCGTAGCCGGATCGCGGCTGCGGATCATCCCGGGCACCGGCCACCTCGTACACTACGAGGCCGTCGATGACGCGGTCGCCTTCGTCTCGGAGTTCCTCGTCGGCTCCCGAGCGCGCAAGAGCGAGGCCGCCGCGTGAAGCTCACCCGCATCGACGATCTCGCCGCACCCGAGCTCGCCGACTACACCCGGTTGACGGACGTGGCGCTGCGCCGCGTGCGCGAACCGGAGGAGGGGCTGTACCTCGCGGAATCCCCGAAGGTGATCGAGCGTGCGCTACGCGCGGGCCACCGCCCCCGCTCGGTGCTGCTGCTCGAGGAGTGGCTGCCGGGAGTCGAGCCCCTGCTCGCCGATCATCCCGACGTGCCGGTGTATGTGGGGGACTCGCGGCAGCTCGAGGCGCTCACCGGCTTCCACATGCACCGAGGCGCACTCGCATCGATGCACAGGCCCGCCCCGCTCGATCCGGTCGAACTGCTGCGCGCCTCGACGCGCGTGGTCGTGCTCGAGGACCTCACCGACCACACCAATGTCGGCGCCATCTTCCGCTCGGTCGCGGCGCTCGGCGCCGATGCGGTGCTGCTGTCGCCGGCCTGCGCCGATCCGCTGTATCGCCGCGCGGTGCGCGTGAGCATGGGCGCTGTGCTGCAGGTGCCGTGGGCGCGCCTGCCCGAGTGGCCGGTCGCGGGGCCGATGTTCCGCGAGGAGGGGTACGAACTGACCGCCTTCGCGCTGCGCGACGACGCCGAGGACCTCGCGAATTACGTGAGCGAGTTGCCCGAGCGCCTGGCCCTGCTGTTCGGGTCCGAGGGCCCGGGGCTGTCGCGACGCGCGCTGGCGTCGGCCGCGCGGTCGGTCGTGATCCCGATGGAGCACGGCGTCGACTCGCTCAACGTCGCGACCGCGGCGGCACTCGCACTCTGGGCGGTGCGCACCGCCGATCGCCGGGGAAGCGGGGGAGCACCCGCAGCGGGATCGGGGAGCCCGGCATGATCGGCGGGGGAGGCCGCAGGCGGGCTCTCTGGTTCGCGATGTTCTGGATCGCCGTGGGCGTCGGCGCATATGTGCTCGGCGTGCAACTCGAACTCGGACAGCGCGCCGAGGACACGGCGCTCGACGCCGCGGAGTTCACGTACAGCCCGCCACCGCCGTTGAACCTGGTCTCGATTCCGGCAGTGGCGGTCGCACTGGGCGTCGTCGCGGTGATCGCGTTCCTCTCGCACGGGATCCGGCGCGCGATCGTCGTCACGGTGATCCCCGTGCTCGCGATCGTCGCGTCGCAGCTGCTCAAGCAGGTGTGGCTGACTCGCCCGGAGCTCTTCGATCTCGACGTGCCGAACACGTTCCCGAGCGGACACATGACCGTGTTCACCGCGGTCACCGCAGCGCTTGTCTGGGCGGTTCCGACGCGGGTGCGCGGCATCGTCGCCGTGGGCGGCGCGGCGCTGCTCGCCGCGGTGGGCTGGCAGCTGCTCGCGTACGGATGGCACCGGCCGAGCGATGTGCTGGGCGGGATCGCGCTCGGCACCGCCGCGTTCGCGCTCGCGTGCCTGATCCGCCCAGCGACCTCGCGGGGGAGCATCGCCCTGGGGCGCACGGTCGCGGTGAGCCTGTTGTCGATCGGCTGGCTCATGGTCGCCGGAGCGCTCGTGCTCGGCGCGATTGCCGTATGGAACGAGAACGCCGTGACGCTCCTGACCGCGGGGGAGCTCGGCTGCATCGGAGCGGCGACGCTCGCGTCTCGCGCGCTGCTGCTGCTCAGCGTGGGGAGAAGCTGACATAATCCGACCCGGCGGTCTCTGAACTACGAGCTACGAGCCTTCCTTCTCGACGGCCGATCACGCACGCCTCAGCGCTCGCGCCGATCGAAGGCAGGAAATCCGCTCACCGCAGACCGCCTGGCGGAAGTTCAGAGATTCCCGCCCAATTCCCACCATCACGCCTAGCGCTCGTTCCCATCCATCACACCAGCGCTCGTTCCCACCCATCCCGTCCAGCGCTCATCACCGGTCGATTATCATGCACGAGGGCGCAAGCGCCCAGTGCATGATAATCGATATTATGTCAGTTTTAAGGTTGCGCGTACCTCACCTCTCACTCGCCTGCCACCCCACCCGAACAAGAACCACGCCACGCTACCCGCACAGATCGGCCGTCGAACACAAGAAACCGGCGCATCGGCTGTGCTTCTGGGCAGATCTGCGCCGCTGGACGGCTCGCTGCTTCACGGACCCTGGTTGAATGGATGACAACCGTGTCCCACTCGTCACGGACGGGTCTCGTCACTGACGGAGCTCGTCCCCGACGGGTCTCGTCCAGGGAGTTCCTTGCATCCGCAGCATCCGCCTGAGCCTGCTCCATCCGAGCCCGCTCCGGCGATCCCGCATCGAACGCAGTCGCCGCACCCCGAGGCGCGAGCGCTCGCCCCCGACCTCGCCCGCGGCTGGATGCTGCTGCTCATCGCGGTCGCGAACGTCTCCGCATATCTCTGGGGGCACGACATCCCGCCGTTCACCACACACCCGACGGAAGGGTCGCCTGTGGACAGGGCCCTCTCGGCGCTGACCATTCTCTTCGTCGATGCGAGGGTGTACCCCATGTTCGCGTTCCTCTTCGGATACGGGATGGTGCAGTTCGCGCGCTCGCGCGAGGCGCGCGGAGTGTCGCAGGCCGCGGTGCGGGGCATGCTCTGGCGACGCCATTGGTGGCTCCTGGCATTCGGCTTCACGCACGCGATGCTGCTGTTCGCGGGCGACATCCTCGGCGCGTACGGTCTGGCCGGCCTCGTGCTCACCGGCACGCTGTTCCGGCATTCTGATCGCGTGCTGCAGTTCGCGGTCTGGACGATGCTGATCCTCTTCGCCTTCGGCGCCGCCGCGATGCTGGGCTTCTCGCTGCTGATCGCCGCCACGGCGCCCGAAGTCGCTCAGGCGGTGTTCACCGCCGACGCGCTCGGTACGAACGCGGACATGCTGAGCGGCATCGCAGGATACGGATGGGCGCTGCTCGCGCGGCTCGGCCTCTGGTTCGTGGCGACCCCGACGACCGTGCTCTCCCTGCTCGTTCCCGCGTGCGTGCTACTCGGCTGGATCGCCGGGCGCCACCGCTGGCTGGAGGGTGCGGCGTCGCGCGTCGGCCTCGGCGCCGTCGCCGCTTGGGGCCTCCTCGTCAGCACGCTCCTCGCCGCACCAATGGCGCTGCTCTACCTCGGCCTGCTTCCGGCCCTCGAGCCCATCGCATGGGCGCTCGCACTGCTCGACCAGCTCGCTGGCGCGGCGGGCGGTATCGGCTACGCCGCGCTCTTCGGTCTGATCGGGACACGGCTGCAGTCCAGAAGACACAGCGTCCGGCTGAAGCCCCGCCCCGGCACGGTGACGCGCGCGGTCTCCGCGCTGGGCAGGCGCTCACTGAGCGGGTACCTGCTGCAGTCGGTGGTCTTCGCTCCCCTGCTGTCGGCGTGGGGATTCGGGATCGGCGCTCGGATCAACACAACGGCCGCGTTCGGGATCGCCCTCGGCGTGTGGCTCCTGACGCTCGTGCCGGCGGTGATCCTGGATCGCCGCGACGCGCGCGGCCCGGCCGAGGCGCTGCTGCGTCGACTCACGCATTCCCACCTCGACTCGGTACGATGAGAAGCGCTCTCGCGCGCCTGGCGCGCGAAGCGGCCCCACCGATTCCGACTGGAGCGAACGATGTACGTCAAGATCTGCGGCCTCCGCGACGCGAGCACCGCGATCCACGCGATCAACGCCGGGGCTGATGCGGTGGGCGTGGTCATGAGCCCGCAGAGCCCTCGCCACGCGACGTTCGCTGAGGCCGCTGATGTCGTCTCGGCGGCGCGATCCGCGGATCGCCGCGTCGACGCGGCCCTCGTCGTCAACCGCATGCCCGCCCACGAGGCGGCGGAGACGGCTCTCGAGCTGGGTTTCGATGTGCTGCAGCTGCACGGCGCCTACACCGCGGACGACTTCGCGGCCGCCCGCGAGATCCTCCCCCGCCTCTGGCGAGCCACTTCCCTCGCCCGGCACCCCGCGCTTCGCGCCGGAGCCTTCGGCGAAGAGCGCCTGCTCGTCGACGGCGCTTCCCCCGGCTCCGGCCGGCCGTGGGACCTCTCACTGATCGACGGCGCTGCGCTCGGCGACGTCTGGTTGCTGGCCGGTGGTCTGAACCCCGAGAACGTCGCCGCCGCGATCTCGGCGACCCGCCCAGCGGGGGTCGACGTTTCGAGCGGTGTCGAGCGCGCTCCCGGCGAGAAGGATCCCGATCTGATCACGCGTTTCATCCGGGCGGCACGCTCGTGAGACGGCACCGGCAGGAATCCGGGGCCGACCGCGCGCCAGACCCCGACGGCACGGCGATGAACCAGGCAGATCCGGCGCTCCCCGAGCCCGAGCGGATCGACTTCCAACTCGACTCGCGCGAGCTCCATCTCTTCCGATGGTCTCGGCCCGGAGCGCCCCGCGTGCTGCTCGTGCACGGCATCGGCATGGGCCACAGCGTATACGACCGGTTCCTCGCCGAGATCCGCACCGAGTGCGAGGCGATCGCGATCGACCTGCCGGGGTTCGCCGACTGCCCCGAACCGGCTGATCCCCTCACGATGCCGCAGACCGCGGACCTCGTAGCCGCGGCCCTTCGTTCGCTCGGAATCGGCTCGCTGGTCGCCGTTGGGCACTCCATGGGCGCGCAGGTCGTCTCAGAGCTCGCCGCGCGCCATCCGGATCTCGTGCGGCGCGTGGTGCTCATCGCTCCATCCGTGAATCCGGCCGAGCGCACCGCCCTGATGCAGGGGTACCGCATGATTCAGGACCTCGCCGAGGGTGAGCCGCTCTCGGTGCTGAGCAAGGCCACGAAGACCTACCTTCAGGCCGGCCCCGTCTGGTTCTTGCGCAAGTTGCGGCAGATGCTCGCGCATCGCCTCGAGCACTGTCTGCCCCGGGTCTCCCAACCGGCGCTCGTGATACGAGGTACCCGCGACCACGTGTCCCCGCGAGGCTGGGCCGTGCGCATCACCGGTCTCCTTCCCGACGCCGAGATGCGGCAGATTCAGGATCGCGGGCACGAAGCCCTCATCAGTTCCGGCCAGCCCGTCGCGCGTCACGTGCTCGAATGGATCGGCGCCGATGAGGCGCCCCTCTCCCCCGCCTCAGACTCCCCCGGCTCCGCAGCCTCGGCTCACCAGGCTCTCGCGGCGGAGGAACTTGCGTCTGGTGTTTCTCACACAGACGCTGTAACCTAAACGTTATCTTTTGCCGTGGCAGCGCGGCGATCCACGAACCCACGAAAGACCGAATGACCGACGCCAACGATCTCAGCGAGTCCCGCGCCACCGCCGTCTCCGGCTACCCGTCACGCAGGTCGCTCCGAGAGCAGCAGCGACCCGAACCGCAGGCCGTGCATTCGCAGTCCGAACACCCCGCAGCACCCCCGTCCCCCTCGGTGCCGATGACCCCCACCGGCTCGGTGCGGCTCCCTTTCATCGAGCACGATCCGACAGCGCATCCCGATCCGGCGGCGGGTGAGACGTCGAAGCCGGCGAAGGTTCCGTTCCGCCGCCGTCTCGCCGCGGCGGCCGCCGCGGCGAGCGTCGGAGGCCTGGTGCTCACCGTCGCCCTGCCGCTCTTCGCCCCGACCGGCGCGGGCACGGCGAGCGAAGCGAGCGCGGCCGGCGGTGTGGTCGCGGCGCAGGAACTCTTCTCGGAGGTATCCCTCGAGGAGCTGCCGAGGTCCTTCACCGAGATCGACGGCGCCGTCTCCGAGCTCGAGGCGCGTGCCGAATACGTGTTCCACCCGGAAGCGCTCGTCAACTACCCCTTCGCCTCGAGCGTCACGCTCACCGACGGGTTCGGCTACCGCACCGCCCCCGTGGAGCAGTTCCACGATGCACAGGACTTCGCGGCCCCCGCGGGCACGCCGATCCAGGTGATCGCCGACGGCGAGGTGCTCGAAGCGGGCTTCGCGAGCGACGGCTGCGGCTTCGGCCTCAAGGTCGAGCACGAGATCGACGGACAGACGGTGACGAGCCGCTACTGCCACATGCAGAACGATTCGCACTCCTACCAGGTGGGCGACATCGTCAAGATGGGCGACCAGGCCGGCAAGGTGGGCAACACCGGCATGTCCTTCGGCCCGCACCTCCATCTGGCGCTCCGCGTCGAGGACGAGCCGGTGGACCCGATGCCCTTCCTTTCGAAGTACACGCGCATGGAGCGTACCGCCGCCCCGTCGACCGCCGCATCGACGACCACCGCACCGTCGACCGCCACGCCCGCGGCTCCCTGAGCAGCCCCGCCCGGGCGGCGCCAAGATCTTCGCGCGACGGGTTCGGGCGCGCCAACACGGCTCCGGGCAGCGCGCCCTTCAGGCCGCCTCAGGCGTCGGCGAACCCGGAGGTGGCGTCGACCCACTCGGCCAGCTTCGCAGCTGCTCGGCCCGAGTCGATGGCGTCTGCCGCCACGCTCAGCTTCTCCCCGAGCCGCTCGAGCAGCGCGCGCTCCGCCGACTCCGGTCGCTCCGCCAGCTCGTAGGCCACGAGCCCCGCAGCGGCGTTGAGCAGAACGATGTCGCGCACCGGCCCCCGCTCCCCCGCGAGCACCCGGTGCACGGTCTCCGCGTTCTCGTCGGGAGTGCCGCCGAGGAGGTCCTCGATCGAGGCGCGGGGAATCCCCAGGTCCCGAGGATCGATGTCGTGCTCAGTCATGCCGCCGCGGTTCACCTCCCACAGCCGGGAGTGCCCCGTCGTGGTGAGCTCGTCGAGCCCGTCATCGCCGCGGAACACCAGCGCCGAGGCACCGCGGATCCGGAAGACCCCCGCGATCAGCGGCGCTGCAGCGGGATCGGCGACACCCACAGCCGAGGCCTCGGGCCGCACGGGGTTGCACAGCGGTCCGAGGAAGTTGAAGACGGTGGGGATCCCGAGATCCGAGCGCACGGAGGCGACGTGGCGGAACCCGGGTAGGAAACGCGCCGCGTGCACGAAGGCGATGCCCGCGCGCGCGAACACCTCCGCGAGCTGATCCGCATCGAGCGACAGGCCGATCCCGAGCGATGTCAGCACGTCCGAGGATCCCGACTTGCTGCTCGCGGCCTTATTGCCGTGCTTCACGACCGGCGCCCCGGCCGCCGCCGCAGTGATGGAGGCCATGGTCGAGACGTTCACCGTGCCGAAGCGGTCGCCCCCCGTTCCGACGATGTCGAGCGACATGGCGGGAAGCGAGATGGGGGCCGACTCCGCGAGGATCGCGTCGCGGAAACCGACGATCTCGTCAACCGTGACCCCCTTCGACCGCAGCGCGACGAGGAACGCACCCATCTGGGCGCCGCTGGCTTCGCCCGTCATGAAGCGCGCCATCGCCCACTCCGCTTGCGAGACGCTGAGGTCGTCTCCCTCGAGGAGCGTCGTGAGCACGGTGGGCCAGCTGCGTTCGTCGATCATGCGCCAATCCTATCGAGCGAAACGACGCCGCTCCTCCCGCACGGCGACCCGAAAACCCCAGCAGGCAACCGGTATTCATCTGATGTGGGAAGGGCCTCCGGTGCACATCCGACCCCCTTCAACACGGTAGGCTGATCGGGAAACTCGCAGAAAGTTCGGCGCGCCGGGTCCGAGTGAAAACGCACACCAAACTTTCAGCCATAATGGAGGGGTGACAACGACCACTATGAATACCAAGTCAGCCGTGCCCTCGGTGAAGCGACCGAATATCGTCGCCGTGGGCACGATCGTATGGCTCGGCAGCGAGGTCATGTTCTTCGCGGGCCTCTTCGCCATCTACTTCACGCTGCGCGCGATGAACCCCGAGTTGTGGGCCGAGAAGACCGCGCTGCACAACTTCCCGTTCGCGCTGGTCAACACGATCATCCTGGTCGCCTCCTCCTTCACGGCCCAGGCGGGCGTGTTCGCAGCCGAGCGCATGCAGCCGCGCGCGACGGGCGCCAGCCCGGCGAAGTGGGGCACGGTCGAGTGGTTCTTCCTCACCTTCTTCATGGGCGCGGTCTTCGTCTCCGGGCAGGTCTGGGAGTACGCGACGTTCGTCTCCGAGGGCATCACGCTCAGCTCGGACCCCTACGGTTCGGCCTTCTACATGACCACGGGCTTCCACGGCATCCACGTGGCACTCGGCCTCGTCGCGTTCCTGCTGGTCATCGGCCGCATCTACGCCGTCAAGAACTTCACGCACAAGGAGGAGACCACCGCGGTCGTCGTGTCCTACTACTGGCACTTCGTCGACATCGTGTGGATCATCCTCTTCATCGTCATCTACGTCCTCAAGTAGGGGTCAGGAGTAATCGAGAACATGGCTCGCGCCAAGAAAAACGTTCGCAAGTCCGGCCGACGGCACCCGCTTGCCACCGCCGCTCTCGTTGCGGTCGGCCTCCTCGTGACCGGAGCCGCCTACACCGGCTTCAGCCAGACCTCCGCCACCGCTGAGATCGACCTCGAATCCCCCGCAACCATCGAAGCGGGCGAGAAGCTGTTCGGCGCCAACTGCGCCACCTGCCACGGCGCCAATGCGCAGGGCACCGATGACGGCCCGTCGCTCATCGGCGCCGGTGCGGCCTCGGTCAATTTCCAGGTCGGCACCGGGCGCATGCCGCTCGCCTTCCAGGGCCCGCAGGGCATGGTCAAGCCCCAGCAGTTCACCGAGGAGCAGACCCTGCAGATGGCCGCCTACGTGGCATCGCTCGCCCCGGGGCCGGCGCTGCCCGACAGCCGCTACATCCAGGCCGACAGCGACGAAGAGGGCATCGCCCGCGGCGGCCAGCTGTTCAAGATCAACTGCGCCATGTGCCACAACGTCGCCGCAGCCGGCGGCGCCCTCACTCAGGGCAAGTTCGCCCCGAAGCTGACGGGCGTTCCCGCCACCCACATCTACGAGGCCATGGTCACGGGCCCGCAGAACATGCCCGTCTTCAACGATGCGAACATCACTCCGCAGGAGAAGGCCGACATCATCTCGTTCCTCAAGTACACCGAGGAGCAGCCCGCGGTCGGCGGCCTCACCCTGGGATCGATCGGACCGGTGGCGGAAGGCCTCTTCATCTGGGTGATCGGCCTCGGCGCGATCGTCGGCCTCACCGTCTGGGTCACCGCGAAGTCGAACTGATCCGACGGCGCACAAAGAGTTCATGAGTCAGGAGTCAAGGAGCAACATGGCAGAGGAAGCGAAGAACAACGGCGGCGCAGACGCCGTTGTCGCCGCCCAGGGCCACAGCTCGGCCGAAGCTGCGGCAGGCACCGCGGTCATCGCGGCCGATGCTGTGCAGAATCCGGGCCTTCCCCCGCACCGGAAGCGCGTCACGGATCTCGATCCCAAGAGGGAGAAGCGCGCTGAGCGCACCGTCTACACGCTCTTCTACATCTCGATCGCGGGCAGCCTCGGCGCGGTCCTCGCCTACATGTTCTTCCCGATCGAAACGGGCGACATGATGGCGATTCGACTGCACACCATGTTCGTCGGTCTCGGCATGGCGCTCGCGCTCCTCGCCGTCGGCGTCGGTGCCGTCCACTGGGGCAAGGCCATCATGGCCGACCACGAGTCGATCGACGTGCGCCACCCGGTGCCCAGCGACGAAGAGACCCGTGCGGCCTCGGCCGAGGTGTTCAAGCTCGCCGACGAGGAGTCCGGGTTCTCCCGCCGCTCCCTGGTCCGCAACAGCCTCATCGGCGCGCTCATCGCGTTCCCCCTCCCCGGCATCACGCTGCTCCGCAGCCTCGCCCCGCAGGATCGCGACCCCGTGCAGCTCCTGAAGCACACCATGTGGGACAAGGGCGTCCGTCTCGCCCGCGACCCCTCCGGCGTTCCGATCAAGGCCAGCGAGGTCACCATCGGTTCGGCGTTCCACGTGATCCCCGAGACCCTGAACCACGAGGACTTCCACAACCTCAGCCTCGACGAGCGCGGCGGAAGCGAGAACCTGCTCGATGCCAAGGCGAAGGCCATCGTGCTGCTGATGCGTCTCGATCAGTCGGAGCTCAAGGAGCTCCCCGAGCGCGAGGACTGGTCCTACAACGGGATCGTCGCCTACTCGAAGGTCTGCACGCACGTGGGGTGCCCCGTTGCGCTGTACGAGCAGCACACCCACCATCTCCTCTGCCCCTGCCACCAGTCGCAGTTCGATGTCTCGGAGCACGCGAAGGTCGTCTTCGGCCCCGCCAAGCGTCCGCTGCCCCAGCTGCCCATCACCGTGGACGACGAGGGCTACCTCGTCGCGCAGAGCGATTTCCATGAACCTGTCGGCCCGAGCTTCTGGGAGCGCCTCAAGTGAGCAGCACCGTAACCGAATCCCCCGCTTCGAACGGGCAGGCGCAGAGCGGTTCGAGCCGCTTCACCGCTGCCGCAGCGAACTACATCGACGAGCGCACCAAGATCGGCGTCGCGGTCAAGGAGTTCGGCCGCAAGGTCTTCCCCGACCACTGGTCGTTCCTGCTCGGCGAGGTCGCCCTGTACAGCTTCGTCGTGATCCTGCTGTCGGGCACCTTCCTGACCCTGTTCTTCCAGGCCTCCATGGTCGAGACGCACTACACCGGCCCCTACGTGCCGATGAAGGGCCTCGAGATGTCGGTCGCCATGGCGTCGACCCTCGACATCTCATTCTCCGTGCGCGGCGGTCTGCTCATGCGTCACGTGCACCACTGGGCTGCGCTGCTGTTCGTCGCCTCCATCGGCCTGCACATGCTGCGCATCTTCTTCACGGGCGCGTTCCGCAAGCCGCGCGAGCTCAACTGGCTCATTGGCTTCGTGCTCTTCGTGCTCGCGATGGCCGAGGGCTTCACCGGATACTCGCTTCCCGATGACGTGCTCTCGGGCAACGGCCTCCGCATCATCGACGGCATCATCAAGGCGATTCCGGTGATCGGCACCTACCTGTCGTACTTCTTCTTCGGAGGCGAATTCCCGGGCACCGACATCGTCGGCCGCCTGTACATGCTGCACATCATGGTGCTGCCCGCACTCGTGATCCTCTTCGTGGCACTGCACCTCGCGTTCGTGGTCATCCACAAGCACACGCAGTACCCCGGGCCGGGCAAGACCCAGCAGAACGTGGTCGGGTTCCCCGTGCTCCCCGTGTACGCGGCGAAGGCCGGCGGCTTCTTCTTCATCGTCTTCGGCATGATCGTGCTGATCGCCTCCTTCGTCGGCATCAACCCGATCTGGAACTACGGCCCCTACGATCCTTCGCCGGTTTCCGCCGGCACCCAGCCCGACTGGTACATCGGCTTCGCCGACGGCATGCTGCGTCTGGTCCCGCCGGGGCTCGAGACCGAGTGGTTCGGCTTCACCTGGTCGTGGAACATGCTGCTGCCGCTCATCATCATCGGCGTCTTCCTGGTGCTGGTGGCCGTCTACCCCTTCATCGAGGCCTGGGTGACCGGCGACAAGCGCGAGCACCACATCCTCGACCGTCCCCGCAACGCCCCCACCCGCACCGCGATCGGCGCCGCCGGCGTCGTCTTCTACGCGGTGATGTGGGCGGGTGCGAGCTCGGACCTCATGGCCACGCACTTCCAGCTCTCCATGGAGGGTGTGATCCACGCGCTGCAGGCGCTGCTGATCCTCGGTCCGATCTTCGCCTACTTCCTGACCAAGCGCATCTGCCTCGGTCTGCAGAAGAAGGACCGCGCGATCGCGCTGCACGGCTACGAGTCGGGACGCATCGTGCGTCTCCCCGGCGGCGAGTTCATCGAGGTGCACAAGCCCGTCAGCGACTACGAGCGCTGGGAGCTGGTCAGCTACCACGACTATGCTCCGCTCATGCTCCGCCCCGACGACAACGGTCGTATCCCGTTCTCGAAGCGTCTTCGAGCCGGTTTCAGCCGCTGGTTCTTCGAGGACCGGATCGTGCCACCCTCGCAGGGCGAGATCGAGAAGGGTCACCACGAGGGCCACTGACCCTCTCCCAGTGTGTGAGGCCCCGCAGGTTCATTCCTGCGGGGCCTCACACGTTTTTGCGTGCGCTCATCCGAGCACGCGCTCCCTCTTCTGCGGGTGCACGCCTCTCCTGTGCGTGCCCGCCTCTTCGATGCTGAGCCGCTATGAGCTGCTAGCCTTCGGGAGATGAAACAGGATCAGGAGCGGAATCAGGGTCACGAGCTCGAAGAGCGACGCGTCGAGGCAGCGTACTCAGACCGAGCGGCGGAGTACACCAGCCTACTCGGCAGCGTCGAGGCGATGAACCCGCTCGATCGGGCGCGCATCACGTCGTGGGCGTGCGCAATCGATGGGCCCGTGCTGGATCTCGGCTGCGGGCCCGGCCATTGGACGGCTCACTTGGCTCGCCACGATGTCTCCGTCTCGGGAGTGGACCTCACCCCCGAGTTCGTGCGCATCGCGCGAGACCGCTTCCCCCACGTCACGTTCTCGATCGGCGACGCGTCGTCTCTCGACGCGGAGGACGGGTCACTGGCGGGCGTGCTCGCCTGGTACTCGCTGATTCACACCGACCCTCGAGAACTCCCCCGGCAGCTGAGCGAGGCGGCCCGCGTGCTCGAGCCCGGCGGCCAGATCCTCATCGGTTTCTTCGAAGGGAACGCCGACGAGGCCTTCGAGCACGCGGTGACCACCGCCTACTTCCACTCGGTCGAGCAGATCTGCGCGCTGCTCGAGGAGGCCGGCCTCGAAACTATCGATTCGGAGCAGCGGCGGGACCCCGATGCCCGTCCTCACGCATCGGTGCTCGCGATCAAGCGCTGAAGGGCCCGGTCAGGAAGTTCCGGGCGCCACGGAGCCGCTCGCACCAGCGGCGCTACCGCCCGAGTGCGTCGAGAGGAGCACGCGTGCGCCATCGGCGAGCAGGCGATCGAAGCTCGACTCCCCCAGTTCCTCGCGCAGCTCGCGCAGGGCAGGTCGCAGCACCTCTCCCATCTCGGGTGCGGAGGCCGCGCCGACTGCCTGGTAGACGAAGCGCAGCGCGCGCTCTGAGACACGTTCAGCGCCTGCTCCGACCAGTGAACCGTGGAGCCTGTCGAAGCACGCGAGAAACAGCGCCTGCTTCGTTTCGAAGTTGGCGTAGACGTGCGGCTGCGGCACACCCGCGCGGGCCGCGATGGAACTCGTCGATGCGGCGTGATAGCCGAAGAGGCCGAACTCGACGAGTCCGGCCTCCAACAGGCGTTCCCGGTTCTCTCCGGGACGTCGCCGTGCGCGACGCTGTGCGGTGCTCACCCGAGGTCGAGGACCTTGCGGTAGTGCTCGCCGACGGGTTCGAAGTCGCGATGGTTGTAGAACGACCCGATACGCGCGGTCGACGCGGAGAGCTGACGTACACCGCGTCCCATGCAGTAGTGCTCGTTGGCCTGCATGAGCCGATCCCCCACGCCGTGGCCGCGGGAGCCCTCGTCCACAACGATCTCCTGCAGGTGCGCCGTGAGGCCCGGTGCGTGCAGCAGACGCGAGACGGTCATGAGCGAGTAGCCGACAACGCGTCCCTCCAGCTCCGCGACGAAGAGCACATTGGTCTCCTGGTCGCGGTGCCGCAGCACATTGTCGAAGGCCACGAGGAACTCGTCGCGGCCGATCGGCTCGCGCCCGGTGGTGAACTGTCGGGCCAGAGCGAAGACGGACTGCCCGTCCTCGCTCCGGCCACGGCGGATGATGATACTCAAGCGAATGCCTCTATCGCGCGAAGTTGCCGCGGTAGTACTCGTACACCCAGCCCACGATACCGACGATCACGAGCGGCAGCGTCAGGAAGGAGAGCCAGAAGTTGAAGCCGACGCACATGCCGAGCACGACCATCGAGGCGCCGAAGGCGAGGAACAGCGGCCACCAGCTCCAGGGGCTGAATTCGCCGAGCTCCGGGTCGCCGTCGTCGATGTCGGCCTCGAGACGATCCTCGACGAGCACGCCGCCCTGCTTCCTCTTGACGAGTCCCAGGTAGAAGGCGATGAAGCCCGTGAGACCGCCCGAGAGCAGGATGGTCGTCGAGCCGGCCCACTCGATGTAGCCGTGCGCGATCAGATTCCATACCGTGTACACCGAGGCCAGGAGCAGGAAGTACGCGGTCAGCAGCCAGAAGATGAAGATATTGGATTTCATGGTTCAGTATCTCCTCGAGGTCACTTCTTCTCGGCGAGCGCGGGCTCGCGAACCGGCTGCTCGACACCGCTGATCTCGGGGTGGTTGAGATCGAAGGCCGGCGACTCGGAGCGGATGCGCGGGATCGACGTGAAGTTGTGTCGGGGCGGCGGGCAGGACGTGGCCCACTCGAGCGAGCGGCCGTAACCCCAGGGATCGTTCACCGTGACCTTGGGAGCACGGCGGGCCGTGACGTACACGTTCAGGAGGAACGGGATCATCGAGGCACCGAGCACCATCGCGCCGATGGTCGACAGCTGGTTGCCCCAGGTGATGCCGTCGGCGGGCAGGTAGGTCGCGTAGCGGCGGGGCATCGCCATGACGCCGAGCCAGTGCTGCACGAGGAACGTCATGTGGAAGCCGATGAACAGCACCCAGAAGTGGATCTTGCCGAGTCGCTCGTCGAGCATGCGCCCCGTCCACTTCGGCCACCAGAAGTAGAAACCGGCGAACATCGCGAACACCACGGTGCCGAACACGACGTAGTGGAAGTGCGCCACCACGAAGTAGGTGTCCGAGAGGTGGAAGTCGAGCGCCGGCGACGCCAGGATCACACCGGTGAGACCGCCGAACACGAAGGTGACCAGGAAGCCGAGCGACCACAGCATCGGCGTCTCGAAGGTGATCGAGCCCCGCCACATGGTGCCGATCCAGTTAAAGATCTTCACGCCCGTGGGCACGGCGATGAGCATCGTCATCAAGGCGAAGAACGGCAGCAGCACGGAGCCGGTGACGTACATGTGGTGCGCCCACACGGTCATGGAGAGGGCTGCGATGGCGATGGTCGCGTAGATGAGCGTCTTGTAGCCGAAGATCGGCTTGCGACTGAACACCGGGAAGACCTCGGAGACGATGCCGAAGAACGGGAGCGCGATGACATACACCTCGGGGTGTCCGAAGAACCAGAACAGGTGCTGCCAGAGGATGGCCCCGCCCTCGCCGTTGTAGATGTGGGCGCCGAAGATGCGGTCGGCCGCGAGACCGAACATCGCGGCGGCGAGCACCGGGAAGACCAGCAGGACCAGGATCGAGGTGATGAGCGTGTTCCAGGTGAACACCGACATGCGCCACATGGTCATGCCGGGGGCGCGCATCGTGATGATCGTCGTGATGAAGTTCACGCCGCCCATGATGGTGCCGAAGCCGCTGATGCCGAGGCCGAGCACCCAGAGGTTGCCGCCGACGCCCGGTGAGTACGTCATCTCAGAGAGCGGGGCGTACGCGAACCAGCCGAACGACGCAGCGCCCTGCGGGGTGAGGAAGCCGCCGACCGCGATGAGCGAGCCGAATGTGTAGAGCCAGAACGCGAAGGCGTTGAGTCGCGGGAACGCGACGTCCGGTGCGCCGATCTGGAGCGGCATCATGACGTTCGCGAACCCTGCGAAGAGCGGGGTGGCGAACATCAGGAGCATGATCGTGCCGTGCATGGTGAACAGCTGGTTGTACTGCTCCTTGGTACCGATGATCTCCAGACCCGGCGCGAACAGCTGCGCGCGGATCAGGAGAGCCATCAGGCCGCCGATCAGGAACCACACGAAGGAGCTGATCAGGTACATGTACCCGATCACCTTGTGGTCCGTGGACGTCAGCCACGAGACAATGACGTTGCCCTTCTTCATGTTTCTGTTTCCCTCAGTTAGTCGTTCTGCGCCTTCGCGCGATCGTTGTCGATGGGCAGACGCTCCTGGTTCGCGTTGAACTCGGCGGTCACCTGACCGGTGTTGCCGGCGTCGCGCAGCGACTCGATGTAGGCGTCGTACTCGTCCTGCTCGACGACACGGACCTCGAAGAGCATCATCGAGTGGTACTCGCCGCAGAGCTCGGCGCACTTGCCCATGAAGGTGCCGGTCTTCGTCGGAGTGAAGCTCATGTAGTTGGTCTGCCCCGGGATCATGTCCTTCTTGTAGAGGAACTCGACCACCCAGAACGAGTGGATGACGTCGCGGGTCTCGAGACGGATCTCGGTGGTCTGGTCAACGGGGAGGTAGAGCACCGGCATAGTGTCTTCGTCGGGGTTGCCGTCGGCGTCGGTCTGCACCTGGACGCCCTGGAAGTAGACGTCGTCATCAACGTAGTTGAAGTCCCAGGCCCAGCGCTTGCCGATGACCTCGACCGTGTTGTCGGGGTTGTCGACCCTGGTCTCGATCTTGCTCTGCTCCTGCGCGGTGAAGGCGAAGAAGCCCAGCACCAGGATGACCGGGACGACCGTGAAGAAGGTCTCGATCGGCATGTTGTAGCGGAGCTGCACGGGCAGGCCGGTCTGGCCCTTGCGACGCCGGTAGGCGATGGTGGCCCAGATGATCAGGCCCCACGTGACGACGCCGACGGCGAGCAGCACGATCCAGGAGGTGACCCACAGGCCGGTGATGCCGTCCGTATGGTTAGTGGCTCCCTCGGAGCCCTCGGGCAGGAAGCCCCGCTGCTGCTCGGGGGTGCAGCCGGCGAGCAGCAGCGCTGCCGAGAGCGCCACCGGGGCCGCGACCCATTTCATTCGACGATTGGAACGCACCGCATACCTTTCGAACTGTTTTCTCGCCGGCTCGGATGGCGGGCGAAGCTGATGACTCCCTGATAGCTTAGCGCGATCCTGAGCATTCCCCGAACCGACACCGGGTGTCGCGAACTCTCGATGCCCGAAGCGTTTCAGCTGAAGCTGTCGCCGCAGGCGCAGCTGCCCTGAGCGTTCGGATTGTCGATGGTGAACCCCTGCTTCTGAATGGTGTCTTCGAAGTCGATGGTCGCCCCGTTGAGGTACGGAATGCTCATCGCATCGACGACGACCTCGACCCCGTCGAAGCTCACCACGGCGTCGTTCTCCAGCTCCCGCTCATCGAAGAACAGCTGGTAGATCAGACCCGAGCAGCCGCCCGGCTGCACCGCGATGCGCAGACGGAGGTCATCGCGCCCCTCCTGCGCCAGCAGGCTGCGCACCTTCTCCTGCGCGGCCTGGCTGAGTGCGACTCCGTGCGCGCGCTCAGCCGCCGCGGTCTCCGCGGCGATCGTCTCAGTGCTCATGCGTAAACTCCTCGCTCGCTCGTGAACCGTATCCCCTCGATTCTACGCCCGCTCCCCGAGATCTCGTCAGTCGCGCACGGTAGTCTGGACGCAGCAGTCGAAGCAGTTCGACAGAGGTCTACACGGAACGCGCTCATGCGCATCGATCGAGAGGACAGGCGTGGCTAAGAAGGGCCCTGACAACGCGGCCGCCGCGAACGACAGCGAGGCGATCGTCGGCAAGGGTCGGCCGACCCCCTCGCGCAAGCAGGCGGAGGCCGCGAACGCGCGACCCATCGTCGGCTCCAAGGACAAGGCGCTGCTGAAGCAGCAGCGCCGCCAGCAGGCCGAAGCCCGGGAGCGGGCCCGCCTCGGCATGATGCAGGGCGACGACCGCTTCCTCACCCCGCGGGACAAGGGCCCGCAGCGGCGGTACGTGCGCGACTACGTCGACGCGCGCTGGAGCGTGGGCGAACTGCTCATCCCGATGATGCTCGTGGTGCTGGTGATGACGTTCATCCCCGGCGTCATGCAGGTCGTCAGCCTCATCGTGATCTGGGCGTTCGTCGGGCTCGCGATCCTCGACGCCGTGTTCCTCGGCTTCCGGCTGAAGAAGCGCCTGGGTGAGAAGTTCGGTGAGGATCGCGTGCAGCCCGGCTTCCGCTGGTACGCCGCGATGCGCGCCTTCCAGTTCCGCCCTCTACGCGTTCCCAAGCCTCAGGTCAAACGAGGCGAGTTCCCGAGTTAAGGGCCGCCTGCGGCTTCACGCCCCGAGTTCATCCGCAGCACAGCGGTGCGGATGAACTCGGGGCGTTCGATTTCATGCCGGACGAAAGGGTCTCTCCCGAGCCCGCGCGTCCGGGTTGAAGCCCGGCCTCTAGCCCGCCTGACGCCATCCGGCGCGCCGCAGGCCGCGGTTGATCGCTCGCGCCCACAGCGGACCCTCGTAGATGTACGCCGTGAACCCCTGCACCAGCGTGGCCCCCGCCCGCAGGCGCTGCAGCACGTCGTCCGCGGTGGTCACTCCACCGACCGATATCACGCAGAAGCCGGGGTCGGGAGCGGCGGCTCGAATGCGGGTGAGCACCTCGAGGGAGCGCTCGCGCAGCGGCGCGCCCGAGAGCCCGCCGGCGCCCATGCGCTCGATCTCGGCGGCGGACTCCGTCAGACCCTCGCGCGAGATCGTGGTGTTGGTGGCGATGATGCCGTCGAGTCCGAGCCGCTGCGCGAGCGCCACGATGCCGTCGATCTGCTCGTCGCCCATGTCGGGTGCGATCTTGACGAGGAGCGGCGTCGATCCCGCGGCGTCGCGCACCGCGGCGAGGAGCGGCTCGAGCATCTCGAGTTCCTGCAGCCCGCGCAGCCCTGGCGTGTTGGGCGAGCTGACGTTCACCGCGAGGTAGTCGGCGATCGGCGCGAGTCGCTGCGCGCTCCAGACGTAGTCCTGCGCGGCGTCGTCGACCTCGGTGACGCGGCTCTTGCCGATGTTCACTCCGATCACGGGACGGCGGCCGGACAGACGCGCGCGCTCGATTCGGGGCACGGCCGCGGCAGATCCGCCGTTGTTGAACCCCATGCGGTTGATGAGCCCGCGGTCGCCCACCAGGCGGAACATGCGCGGCTTGGGATTGCCGGGCTGGGCGTGGCGCGTGAGCGTGCCGACCTCCACGTGTCCGAACCCGAACTCGCCGAGCCCGAGGATGCCCTGGGCGTTTTTGTCGAAGCCTGCGGCGAGCCCGAACGGACTCGGGAAGTCGATGCCGAGAGCGCGGGTGCGGAGACTCGGGTGGGGCGCGCAGAGGCGGCGCACGATGCCGGCGGTGAAGGGAGCCGCCTGGATCACCCTGAACGCCAGGTGGTGGGCGGGCTCGGGACCCATGCGTCGCAGCACGGCGTTGAAGAGCAGCGGGTAGAGACGCATGGTCAGTCCTCCGGGGGGGTTATGGCCGATGATAGGTTGCGGGCGGTGGGAACAGAGCGCGGAGGCCTCAGTCCTCCGGAGGCGCCGTAGCGGATGCCTCACCGGCGGGGTGGGCGCGCAGCTCGGCTATGGCCGCGTCGAAATCGGCGAGGGACTCGAACGCCTGATACACGCTCGCGAAGCGCAGATACGCGACCTCGTCGAGCTCGCGCAGATGCGGGAGAACGGCGAGACCGATCTCGTTCGCATCGAACTGGGCGATGCCGCTGGAGCGCACGGATTCCTCGACCTGCTGCGCGAGCACGGCGAGGTCGGCGTCGGTGACGGGCCGGCCCTGGCAGGCCTTGCGCACGCCGCTCATCACCTTCTCCCTGCTGAACGGCTCGACCACACCGGATCGCTTGATCACGGTCAGACTCGCGGTCTCGGTCGTGGTGAAGCGGCGGCCGCACTCGGGGCACTGACGCCGACGACGGATCGAGAGCCCGTCGTCGGCGGTGCGCGAGTCGATCACGCGGCTGTCGGGGTGACGGCAGAAGGGGCAGTGCATCAGGCGTCGCTCCCCGAGGTCTCGACTGTGTTCGCCGGATCCCCGGCTGCGCTCCCCGGACCCCCGCCGGCGCTCCCCGCGTCACCGGTCCCGGGCCGCGCGCCTCCGGGGCCGGGCTGATCCCCCTCGAACCGCGCGCTGACGGCCTCGCCGTGGGCCGGGAGCCCCTCGGCGCCGGCGAGGGCGAGCAGCGGCCGCTCGACCTCGGCGAGAGCTGATCGGTCGTAGCCGATCACCTGCTGGGGGCGGAGGAAGGTGTGGGCCCCGAGGCCCGAAGCGAAGCGCGCCGTGCCGCCGGTGGGCAGCACGTGATTGGAGCCGGCGAGGTAGTCGCCGAGGCTCACCGGCGTGTAGCCGCCCATGAAGATCGCGCCGGCATCGGTGATGCCCTCGAGCACGGCCTCGTCGTCGTCGGTCTGGATCTCGAGGTGCTCGGGCCCGTACGCGTTACTGACGCGCGCGGCGGTCTCGAGATCGTCGACGAGGATCACGGCCGACTGGGGGCCGCCGAGCGCGGTCGCCACTCGTTCGGCGTGCCGCGTCGCCGCCGATCGGGTCCCGATCTCCTCGAGCACCCGCCCGGCGAACTCCGCGGAGTCCGTGACGAGCACCGAGGCCGCTGCCTCGTCGTGCTCCGCCTGGCTGATGAGATCGGCTGCGACGAAGCGCGGATCGGCCGTCGCATCGGCGATGACGAGGATCTCGGTCGTGCCGGCCTCGGAGTCGATGCCAACGAGCCCGTTCACCACCCGCTTCGCGGCTGCGACGAAGATGTTGCCAGGCCCGGTGATCTTGTCGACGGCGGCGAGAGCGATGCTCTCGACGCCGTGCGCGAAGGCCGCCACGGCGCCCGCGCCCCCGATCGCGTAGACCTCGTCGACCCCCGCGAGCGCCGCGGCCCAGAGCACGACCTCGTGGGGCAGCCCGTCGTTGTCCGGCTGGGCCGGCGATGCCAGCGCGAGCTCGGGAACGCCTGCGGCCTGAGCGGCGACGGCGTTCATGATGACCGAGGACGGATAGGCCGCCTTGCCGCCCGGCGCGTAGAGGCCGACGCGGCTGACCGGCTGCCAGCGCTGCCGGATCACGGCGCCGTCGCCGAAGCGGGTGATCTGCTCGGGCGGCACCTGGGCGGCCGAGCCGAGCCGGAGCTTCTCGATGAGCAGCTCGAGCGCGGTGCGGATCTCAGGCGGGCAGGTGTCGAGCGAGGCCGTGATGCGCTCGACGGGGACCCGCAGCGCGTGCCCCTCCACTCCGTCGAAATCACGGGCCTGCTCCCTGAGCGCGGCCTCGCCCCGATCGCGCACCGCGTCGACGAGCGGGCGCACCCGATCGACGGCGGTGCCGATGTCGAGCGCGGCGCGCGGCACGAGCCGCAACAGGTCGGCGCGCGAGAGCTGCCGCCCCCGCAGATCAATGGTTCGCATCACCCGACCAGTTTACCGGTGAGCGCACCGCGATGATTCGTACCCCGCCCGCATCTGCGAGGATGGGAAGGATGCGCAAGAGAGAAGCACGGGCATGACCCTCGCAACGGGTGCGCTGATCCTCGGCCTCGTCGTCATCGGCGCCGTCGCGCAGCGCGTCGCCGGGCTCGGCTTCGCCATGCTCATCTCGCCCTTCATGACGCTCCTCATCGGGGCCCACTCCGGGGTGGTGCTCGTGAACGTGCTCGGCGTCCTGTCGAGCGCGCTGATCGTGCCCCGGGTGTGGCGCTCCATCGACTGGTCGATGTTCCGCTGGCTGAGCGCGTTCGCCGTGGTCGGCTCGCTCACCGGGGCGTGGGTGGCGGGGCTGTTCTCACCTCCGGTGATGGCCGTGGCGGTCGGCGGGGTCGTGATCGTCGGCCTCGGCGGCTCACTGCTCGTACGGAGCGGCCGCCTCACGACGGAGCCCCGCGCTCCGCGAGCGGTCGCGGGGCTGC
This sequence comes from Leucobacter holotrichiae, assembly GCF_055791005.1. Classification (NCBI taxonomy): domain Bacteria; kingdom Bacillati; phylum Actinomycetota; class Actinomycetes; order Micrococcales; family Microbacteriaceae; genus Leucobacter; species Leucobacter holotrichiae. The sequence continues at coordinate 52,272 of NZ_JBVUAC010000001.1, read as the reverse complement.
TGTCGGGCCTGACGAACTCGCTCGCGGGGGTCGGCGGCCCCGCCGTGAGCGCCTACGCCGTGCTCACCCGATGGCCGCAGATCTCGTTCGCCGCCACGCTGCAGCCCTACTTCCTGCTGATCGGCGTGACGTCCGCCACCGCGAAGCTGCTGCTCGATCCGCGCGCGCTGCCGACGACCGGCTGGTGGTTCTGGGGTCTGGTCGTGCTCGCGCTGCTCGCGGGCATCTGGCTCGGCGAGCAGCTGCTGCGCCGGGTCACGGCGGGACAGGTGCGGCGGGTCGTGATCCTGCTGGCGTTCGCGGGCGCGGCGGCGTCAGTGGTCCAGGGGCTGGTCGAGCTGCTGGTCTGAGCGGATCGCGGATCGCGGATCGCGGATCGGATCCGGGAACGGGATTCGATCCGCGCCGGATGATCCGCGGCTCACTCGACGGGGGCGAGCATGCCGAGCCACGCGAGTTCCCGCGTGCTCGCGACGAGCGCCTCGGCCGCCGCACCGGGGTCGACCTCGAGCAGGGTGGCGAGCGCGTCGGCGATCCGACCGAGCGAGAGCTCGCCGTCGCACACGCCGACGGCGGCCGCGATCAGCGGATCCGCGGCGACCCTCCGAGCGATCGGCCGATCGGTTGTGAGGCGGATCGCGCGCGGCGCCTCCTCACCCGGCGTGTGCTCGCGCTCCTCCACGACGGCCTCGGCGCGCACCCAGTGAGTCGCGAGAATCTCGGCGTCGCTCATGCGGCTCGCGGCGGCGCCGGCCTCGAACGCCGCCTCCAACCACGCCCCGAGCGCTTCGGTCGTGTAGGCGCCCGCGGCCTGATCGATCTCGACGCGGGTCGGGCCGGGTGTCCCTGCTTCGGCCTCCACGCGCCTGCGGATCCGGATCGAGCCGAGGCCGATCGCCGTGATGCGACGCGCGGAGAAGTCGTCGAGCCAGGAGGCCATGAGCCGCTCGAACTCCGGCGATCCGGGCCGCGCTCCCCCGTCGCGCGCCCAGGTCTCGGCGTACTGCGCAGGATCGACGCGGTCGCGCTCGACCACCCAGGCGTCGAGCGGCCCCGCGGTTTCCCCAGCAGCCCCCTCCGTTCCTCCTGCGGAACCGGCCGCGGCCTCGATCCAGCCCCGCACCCGCTCGAGTCCGTTGGCGCCCCACGGCGACTCCCAGTTGGCGAGGCAGAGGGCCGTGCCGCCCGGCGCAAGGTGACCGGGAGCCTCCGTCACCACACGCTCCGCGAGCGCGTCGCCGGCCATGCCGCCGTCACGGTACTCGTAGACGGGGGCATCGCCGTCGCCGCGCGGGGTGATCACGAACGGCGGGTTCGAGAGGATCAGGTCGAAACGCTCGCCCGCGACCGGGGCGAACAGGTCGCCGAGACGGAACTCGATCCGGTGCTCGACCCCGTTCAGGCGCGCGTTCGCCCGCGCCATCGCGAGCGCGCGCTCAGAGATGTCGGTCGCGACGACCCGGCCGCGCAGGGAGAGGTGCATCGCGACGACGCCGCACCCGGTGCCCAGGTCGAGGCAGCGTTCCGCATCACCGGGCGATACCTGGGAGATGAGGGAGCGGGTCGCGCCGCCGACGCCCATGACGTGATCGGGGCGGGCGGGCGCGCGGCGCAGCTGGTCGTCGAGGTCCGAGATGATCCACCAGCGCGCCGGATCCTCGAGGCGCGCGTCCGCGACCTCGATCGGGTTCAGCGACAGGGCGGCGCGGAGCAGGCGGGCTCCCCCGTCGGCTACTGACGCTGCCTCGCCTACGGCAGCGTCCCCCGTCTCCTCGCCGATGGGGTCCCCCGCCCCCTCGACGGCGGGCTCCCCCTCCGGGTCAGTGACGCGCACCAGCCCCAGCGCGAGCGCCCCGTCGACGCCGAGCTCCGGCAGGGCGCGCGCCAGCTCGGCCTCGTCGACGGGATCGGCGAGCAGGAACAGCCGCACGAGCGAGGCGAGCGGGCTGTCTCCGCGCTCGCGCAGCACCCGGAGCGCCGGCGCGAACACCCCGCGCTGCCGCGCGGCGTCGGCCGCCGCTCCGAGCAACCCGGTGACGGTCGCGGCGCGGTAGCCGGCGCGGTCGAGATCGGTGTGCAGACGGTCGATGAGTTCGGGATCCACCCCACCAGCGTATTGCTTACGGCGGCGCGGGTCCCGACCCCGCCCCTAGTAGGCGACGGTGAAGCGTTCGCGGTGGTGCTTCGGCTCTTCGATCTCGTCGACCACGGCGACGCCGAAGTCAGCTCCCGAGATCTCCGAGCGGCCCTCGGCATCGGCGAGCAGCACGTCGCCGCCCACCCGGTACTCGCCCCGGTACTCGCCCGCCGCCCAGGCGCCGAAGGCGGCCGGCGGACTGATGAGGAACCAGTCGAGCTCCTCGGGCGCGGCGCGCAGGTCGTCGAGCACGCCGCCCATCTCGGCAGCCTCGGGCTTCACCGCCTCGGCGAAGTCGGGGCCGTTCATCACGAGCTCGCCGCCCTCGCTCTGCAGCAGGGAGCCGGCGCCCCCGATCACCCCGAGACGCACTCCGGCCGCCGCCGCTTCGGAGGCGAGCTCCGCGATCGCGGCGCGCACGCGGCCCTCCATGTCACCGCGCGGCGACACCGCGACGATGACGACGTCGGCGCCCTCGAGGGCCCGGGCACGGTCGGCCGCATCGGTGATGGAGCCGCGCAGGTACTCGGCCCCGGAGATCTGCTCCGCCGTCTCACCGCGGCTCATGCTCCGCACCGCGAGGCCGCGCACCGCGGCCGCCTCCACGATGTGCGATCCCGCATAGCCGCTGCCGCCGATCACCGTCACGCTGGTCATGTCTGCCTCCTCGAGTCGTGGCCCGCCGATGCGGCGGGTGCTCCTGCGAGAACGGCGCGCGGGGCCGGGGTATTCCCGGGTTCTCCTCTCAGGCGAAGGCGCGGTCGTGAGCGGTGACGGGGCTCGGCAGCACGGTCTCGCCCGTGAGGTAGGCGTCGACCGACGCTGCGGCGGCGCGACCCTCCGCGATGGCCCACACGATGAGCGACTGACCGCGCCCGGCGTCTCCGGCCACGAACACACCCGGCACCTCGGTCGCGTAGTCCTTCGTGCGCTCGAAGGCGCCCCGCGGGCCGCGGCCGAGCGGCACAGCCGGATCCTCGATCCCCTCCGGCCCGGTGAACCCCATCGCGATCAGCACGAGGTCGGCGTCGATGAGCCGTTCGGTGCCCGGGATCGGCTCGCGCCCGCGCTCCGTGAACCCGGTCTCCGCCACGCGCAGCGCCCGCACGGCGCCCGAGTCGTCGCCCACGAACTCGACGGTCGATGCGAGGTAGCTGCGCTCACCGCCCTCCTCGTGCGAGCTCGACACCTCGAAGAGCGTCGGGTGCACCGGCCAGGGCTGCGCGTCGGTGCGCGTCGGCGACGGCTTGCGGCCGATCGCGAGGTTGGTCACCGACTTCGCGCCCTGCCGGTGCGCGGTGCCGATGCAGTCGGCGCCGGTGTCGCCGCCGCCGATCACGACCACGTGCTTGCCCGCGGCGTCGAGTCCCGGAGGCACCTGAGCGGCGTCGAGCTCGGCGGGAGGGCCCCCGCCCGCGCCCTCCAGCGCGCGGTTCTGCGCGGTGAGGTACTCCATCGCGTAGTGCACACCCGAGAGCTCGCGACCGGGCAGCGGCAACTCGCGCGGCACGGTGGCGCCGGTCGTCACGACGACGGCGTCGAAGCGGCGGCGCAGTTCGCTCCACGACATGTCGCGCCCGATCTCGATGCCGCAGCGGAACCGGGTGCCCTCGGCCTTGAGCTGCTCGATCCTGCGCGTCACGAGGTGCTTCTCGAGCTTGAACTCCGGAATGCCGTACCGCAGCAGGCCCCCCGGCTGCTCGTCGCGCTCGTACACCGCGACCGTGTGGCCGGCGCGGGTCAGCTGCTGGCCGGCGGCGAGGCCCGCGGGGCCCGATCCGACCACCGCGACGGTCTTGCCCGTGAGGCGGGCAGGGGGCTGCGGCACGACCCAGCCCCGCGCGAAGGCCTCGTCGATGATGCTGTTCTCGGTCTGCTTGATCGTGACGGCGGGCTGGTTGATGCCGAGCACGCACGCCGACTCGCAGGGCGCGGGGCAGGCCCGGCCGGTGAACTCGGGGAAGTTGTTGGTCTCGTGCAGGCGGTCGATGGCCTCCCGCCAGCGATCCCGGTAGACAAGGTCGTTCCACTCCGGGATGAGGTTGCCGAGCGGGCAGCCCTGGTGGCAGAAGGCGACGCCGCAGTCCATGCAGCGAGACGCCTGGCGCGCGACGACCGTGGGGTCGGCCGGATCGACGACCTCCCGCCAGTCCTTGAGCCGCAGCGCGACCGGACGCTTGGGAGCGAGTTCTCGCTCGCGCACCTTCAGGAATCCGCGGGGATCAGCCATGGGTCGCCTCCAGGATCTCGGTCCACACCCGCTCGCCGTCGGGGTCGATGCCTTGTTCGTTCGCGCGTTCGCGGATCTCGAGCACCCGCGAGTAGCCGCGCGGGATCAGGCGGGTGAACCGCGCGAACACGCTCTCGGCGTCGGTGTCGATCCCGGTGAGCAGCGCGCTCGCCAGCTCCGATCCGGTCTGCTCGACGTGCCGCTTCAGCAGCGTCACGACCTTCTCCCGCAGCGGGTCGTCGAGCGGTGTGAGGGTGAGCGCGCCCGAGCCGAGCTCGGCCGAGTTCACGTTCGCCGGGTCCAGATCGAGGATCACCGCTTCGCCGCCCGACATGCCCGCGCCGATGTTGCGTCCCGTCTGCCCGAGGATCAGCGCGAAGCCGCCGGTGAAGTACTCGAGTGCGTGGTCGCCCGTGCCCTCGACCACCGCGGTGGCGCCGGATCCCCGCACGAGGAAGCGCTCGCCGACCATGCCCGCGATCCACATCGCTCCGCGCGTCGCGCCGTAGCCGATCGTGTTGCCCGCGATCACATTGCCCCACGCGGCGTGGCCGGCCTCGGGGTGCGGCCGGATCGCGATCTCGCCGCCCGAGAGGCCCTTGCCGACGTAGTCGTTCGCGTCGCCTACGAGCCGCAGCGTGATACCCGCCGGGATGAAGGCGCCGAGCGACTGCCCGGCCGAGCCGGTCAGCGTGATGTCGATGGTCTCGGGGGCGAGGCCGTCCGCCCCGTGGCGCTTCGTGACCTCGTGGCCGAGCATCGTGCCGACGGCGCGGTCGATGTTGCGGATCGGCAGGTCGATCACGACGGGTTCGCGGCGCTCGAGAGCGTCGGCGGCCATCTCGATGAGGCCGCGGTCGAAGTGCTCCCCGAGCTCGTGGTCCTGCTCGCGGCCGTGGCGACGCGGCTCGTTCTCGGGGAACGAGGGGCCGCGCAGGATCGGCGTGAGGTCGAGGCCCTCGGCCTTCCAGTGCCGGATCGCGTCGTCGACGTCGAGCGCCGCGGTGTCGCCCACGGCCTCGGCGAGCGTGCGGTAGCCGAGGGATGCGAGGATCTCGCGCACCTCCTCGGCGATGAAGCGGAAGAAGTTGACGACGTGCTCCGCCTGCCCGGTGAAGCGCTCACGCAGCTCGGGGTTTTGCGTCGCGACGCCGACGGGACAGGTGTCGAGGTGGCAGACACGCATCATGATGCAGCCCGAGACGACGAGCGGGGCCGTGGCGAAACCGAACTCCTCGGCGCCGAGCAGCGCGGCGACGACCACGTCCCGGCCGGTCTTCAGCTGCCCGTCGGCCTGCAGCACGACGCGCTCGCGCAGGCCGTTGAGCATGAGGGTCTGCTGCGCCTCGGCGAGGCCGAGCTCCCACGGCGAGCCGGCGTGCTTCAGCGAGTTCATGGGGCTCGCGCCGGTGCCGCCGTCGTGGCCGGAGACGAGGATGACATCGGAGAGCGCCTTGGCGACGCCGGCGGCGACGGGGCCGATGCCGCTCTGAGCGACGAGTTTCGTCGAGATGCGCGCCGACGGGTTGGCGCGCTTCAGGTCGAAGATCAGCTGCTTCAGATCCTCGATCGAGTAGATGTCGTGGTGCGGGGGCGGCGAGATGAGGCCGACGCCCGGGGTGGCGTGCCTGGTGCGGGCGATCCACGGGTACATCTTCTGCGGGGGCAGCTGACCGCCCTCACCCGGCTTCGCCCCCTGGGCGAGCTTGATCTGGATCTCGTCGGCGTGCGTGAGGTACATCGAGGTCACGCCGAAGCGGCCGGACGCCACCTGCTTGATGGCGCTGCGCCGCTCGGGGTCGAGCAGCCGATCCTCGGCCTCGCCGCCCTCGCCCGTGTTCGACCTGCCGCCGAGCCGGTTCATGGCGATCGCGAGCGTCTGATGCGCCTCGGGCGAGATCGAGCCGTAGCTCATGGCGCCCGTGGCGAAGCGCGTGACGATCTCGCTCACGGGCTCGACCTCTCCGAGCGGCACCGGAGGCCGCTGCGGGGCGAACTTGAAGAGGCCTCGCAGCGTCATGAGCCGCTCCTGCTGCTCGTTCACGCGCCGCGTGTACTCGGCGAAGATCTCGCGCTTGCCGGTGCGGGTCGCGTGCTGCAGCTTGAAGATCGTCTCAGGATCGAAGAGGTGGGGTTCCTCGCCGCGCCGCCAGCGGTACTCGCCGCCGGTCTCGAGCTTCTTGTGGGCCAGCGGGGCCGGGTCGTCGGGGTAGGCCGCGCGGTGGCGGGCCGCGACCTCGGCGGCGATCACATCGAGGCCGACGCCCCCGAGCCGCGAGGCGGTGCCGGTGAAGTAGCGGTCGACGAGCTGCTGCGACAGCCCGATCGCCTCGAAGGTCTGCGCGCCGCAGTACGAGGCCACGGTCGAGATCCCCATCTTGCTCATCACCTTGAGCATGCCCTTGCCGAGCGACTTGATGAGCCGCGCGACGGCTTCCTCTTCGGTGACTCCCGTGATCGAGCCGTCGCGCACGAGCAGGCCGACGGTCTCCATGGCGAGGTACGGGTTGACCGCCGCGGCGCCATAGCCGATGAGCGCGGCGACGTGGTGCACCTCGCGCACATCGCCCGCCTCGGCGATGAGTGCGACGCTCATGCGCTGCCCCTCGCGGATGAGGTGGTGGTGCACCGCGGAGATCGCGAGCAGCGACGGCACGGGGGCGAGATCCTTGTTCGAATCGCGATCCGACAGGATGAGGAATTCCGCCCCGGCCTCGATCGCGGCGCTCGCCTCCCAGCACATGGCCTCGAGGCGGTCGGCGAGGCCCTTCGCGTCGTAGTCGACGGGGTACAGCCCGCGGATCGTGACCGCGCGCTCGCGCTCGGGGTCATCGCCGAAGTGCTGGATGCGGGCGAGTGCGTCGTTGTCGATGACCGGGAAATCGAGGATCACCTGGCGCGCGTGGTCCGCTGACTGGGTGAGGAGGTTCTGCTGCGGACCGATGCTCGTGACCAGGCTCGTGACGAGCTCTTCGCGGAGTGCGTCGAGCGGCGGATTGGTGACCTGCGCGAACTGCTGCACAAAGTAGTCGTAAATGTGCCGGGGCCGCTCCGACAGTGCCGCGATCGGCGTGTCGGTGCCCATGGCCGCGATCGGCTCGATGCCGTCGCGCGCCATCGGGGTGAGCAGCAGCCGCAATTCCTCCTCGGTGTACCCGAAGGTGCGCTGGCGACGGGTGATCGACGCGGGAGGATGCACGAGGTGCTCGCGCTCGGGCTGCTCGGAGAGCCGGATCCGCCCCTCCTCGAGCCACTCCCCCCAGGGCGCGAGGTTCGCGAGTTCGCCCTTCACGGCCTCGTCGTCGCGGATGGTGCCGCTGACGAGGTCGACGGCGAGCATACGTCCCGGCTGCAGGCGCCCCCGGCGGATCACACGGCCGGGCGCGATGTCGAGCACACCGGTCTCGCTCGCGATCACCATGATTCCGTCGCCCGTCACCAGGAAGCGCCCCGGCCGCAGCCCGTTGCGATCGAGCGTGGCGACGAGCTCGACGCCGTCGGTGGCGATCATCGCCGCGGGCCCGTCCCACGGCTCCATCACGAGCGAGTGGTACTCCAGGAAGCTCACGAGGTCGGGGTGCAGGCCGGTCTCGGACTCCCACGCCTCGGGCACCATCATGGCGAGCGCGTGCGGCAGCGAGCGCCCCGCCCGCACCAGCAGCTCGAGCACCTCGTCGAAACTCGCCGAGTCGCTGCCGCCCTCGGAGCAGATGGGCGAGAGCTGCCGCACGTCGCCAAGCAGCGGGCTCTCGAGCTGCGCCTCCCGCGCCCGCATCCAGTTGCGGTTGCCGCGCACCGTGTTGATCTCCCCGTTGTGCGCCACGAGGCGCAGCGGCTGGGCGAGGTGCCACGACGGGAAGGTATTGGTCGAGTAGCGCGAGTGCACGATCGCGAAGCGGCTCTCGAAGCGCTCGTCCGACAGCTCGGGGTAGAACGCCGGCAGCTGCAGCGTGGTGACCATGCCCTTGTAGACGATCGTGCGCGCGCTGAGCGAGGGCAGGTAGCAGCCGGTCTCGTGCTGGATGCGCTTACGGGTGCGGAAGGCCCGGCGCTCGAGGTCGTCGGTGTCGAGCGGCCGCGCAGAGGGCACGGTGCCGTAGCCGCTGAGTCCGCCGGGCTCGGAGGCACCCTGCTGAGGAACGAGGATCAGCTGCTCGATCGCCGGGCTCACCGCGCGGGCGCTCTCCCCCAGCACCTCGGGACGCACCGCGACCGGCCGCCAGGCGAGTACCGAGAGTCCCTCCTCGGCGGCGATCGCGCCGATGCGGTAGCGCACGGCCTGCCGCTCGGTCGACGCCCGGGGCAGGAAGGCGAGGCCGGCAGCGTAGCCGCCGGCGGCGGGCAGCCGCAGCGTCGAGTCCATCTCGCCGAGCGCCTCGCGGATGAAACGATCGGGCAGGTCGCTGAGGATGCCTGCGCCGTCGCCGGTGCCCGCGTCGGAGCCCACCGCGCCTCGGTGCTCGAGGTGTTCGAGCGCCTCGAGCGCGAGGGAGACGATCTCATGGCTCGGCTCGCCGGTGAGCGAGACCACGGAGGCGAGGCCGCAGGCGTCGCGCTCGTCGGCCGGGTCGTAGAGCCCGACGCGCTCGGGGAAGCCCGCGGGCTGTGCTGCAGGGGTCTTGGCTCGCTCGCTCATCGACGTCCTTTCTCTCGGCGGGACGTCGGCGGCCCTGGCGTAACCACCGGTGGAATCGGTCTGCGACAGCGCCGTCCCAGTGAGCCACGGTGGATCTGGAGACCCCAGTTTACCAATCGTTTCTTCGGTGAAACTAATCAGTCGACGCACTTTATGCAGAGGATTCACGAAGTGCGGCGCATGATTGAAATATTCTTCGGAAGTTATTGACAATCCCCGAACAGTCCGATTTCACGAAACATAATCGAAACACTGTCGTCGCACCCTCGAAACCGGGCACGCAAAAGCCGGCGTCCGATAGTCGCGACGGTCGGGTTTGACCGTTCGATTATCGGACGCCGGCTGGTGCGTTACTACTTGTCCGCTGCGCCGAAGCTGCTCGTATCGCCCACGAGACGGGTGTTGTCGGCGGGAACCGGGTCCACCGCGGCCCGGGCGACCTCGGCCGCGAACTCGGACACGTTGTAGAGCTTGCCGGCCTGCTCGCGCCGCTCCTCGATCGCCCCGGGGTTGAGCCGGTTGAGCAGCGTCGCGGTGACGGTGCCCTCGATCATGTCACCCGAGACCACGGTGAAGCCGATCCCGCGCTCCTCCAGCTCCGGGATCCGTTCGCGCAGCGCGTCCTCGCCCGCCCGCTTCGAGAGCGCCACGCCCTCGTACTCGGGCATCGTGGGAGTGGTGCGGATGAAGTGCGCCTGGTGGCTGGTCACGAAGACGACGCGAGCCCCCTCACCCAGCAACGGCAGCGCAGCGTCGAGCACCGAGAGCTGCGCATCGCGGTTCAGCTTCAGCGCGTAGTCCTCCTCCATGCCGCTCTCCATGCCGCCCGAGGCATTGAGCACGAGGATGTCGAGGCCGCCGAACTCCTCGCGCACCGCCTCCATCATCGCCGCGACCGACTCGGGATCGGTGAGGTCGGCGCCCTGCACCAGGGCTCGGACCCCCAGCTCGCGCAACTGTCCGGCGAGCTTCTCGGCCCGCGGAGCCTTGTTTCGGAAGTTGACCACCACGTCCGCGCCGGCCTCCGCGAAATACCGCACCGTGTCGGCGCCGATACCGCGGGAGGACCCCGTCACGAGCGCGCGGCGGCCGGCCAGACTGCCCGGTTCAAGAATCTGAGTCACAAGTGCTCCTCGTCGTTTCGAAATACGTGCCTCCCAGAGTAGTGGACCGGCAGCGACCGGACACCGCCCGGATCGTGGTCGATGCAGCGCGCGCCGGCGAAGTGTCCGGCTTTCTCAAGGGGTATCGCGAACCCGACGGAAGCGAGTACGCTGCAAGGAACGGCAGGGGCGCCCGCGGAACCACGAGTGCCCCGTCCGTCCACCACCGGCGAGGAGGTCCAGCATGGCTGATCGAACGCTTAGAGGAACGCGCATCGGCGCGACGAGTCTGCAGGGCGAGGAGGGCGTCGAGCTCTCGCCCAGACGCACCGTCGAATATCTCACGGACAGAGGGGTGCGGTTCAGCGTGCTCTTCGACGCCGACGCCGAGCCGCCCGCCGAGTGGGTGGATCAGAAGACGGGCGAGATCGGATTCCTCGACGACGAGGCCGGCCGGGCCGCTCGCGCGGAGTTCGAGGAGAAGGAGTCCTCGCAGCGCACGCCGTGGGACATGCTCATCGAGCGCCGCAGCCGCGAGGAGCTCGAGGAACTGCTCGAGGAGCGCCTGCAGCTGCTGCGCGCGAGGCGCGGCTCGCAGTAGCGCATATACACGCCCCGCAGCGCTTACCGGCGCCCTCTCATCCGCGACAGCGCTCCCGCGGCGAGCCCGAGTGCGCCCGCGATCATCCACGCCGCGGCGATGGCTGACCCGAGGCGCAGCGCGGGGGTCTCCCCCGTGACGAGCGGCACCTCCGCGACCATGGCGTCGGCGGTGAACGGCTCGAGCCCGGCGAGATCGCGCCCGCTCGGATCCACGACGGCGCTCGTGCCGACCGTGGAGATGTTGATGAGCGCGCGCCCGGTCTCGACGGCGCGCAGCCTCGCGATCGCGAGTTGCTGCGCGCTCTCATCGGTGCGCCCGAAATCCGCGTTGTTCGTCTGCGCGAAGATCACCTCTGCGCCCTCGCCGGCCATCGCGACGGCGTGAGCGTCGAAGATGATGTCGAAGCAGATGGCGAGACCGGCGCGCACGACCCCGGCAGGCGTCGCCACGTCGAAGGCCGCGGGCAGTCGGCCGTGCGCGTACTCCAGTTGCACGAGGTCGACCAGGTCGGGCGCGAGGGCGTGGAAGAACTCGCGGTTGGGCATGTACTCGGCGAACGGCACCGGGTAGCGCTTGTCGTAGCGCGCGGGCTCCGGGCCGTCGGCGCCCCAGACCAGTGAGCTGTTGGTGTAGCTGCCGTCGGGGTTCTCCAGGACCGCGCCCACGACCACGGGCGCGTCGGCGCGCTTCGCGAGGCGCGCGATCCGCTGCGACGCGAGCGGGTTGTCGGGCAGCCCGAACTCGGCGCTGTTCTCAGGCCACACGATCACGTCGACGGCCTCACCCTGTGCGTCGAGCTCGTCGAGCAGCCGCTCGGTCGCCGCGAGGTGATCGCGCAGCACGTCGCCCGACTCGCGGTCGTCGAAGATACCCGACTTCGAATTGCCCTGCACTGCGGCGACCCGCAGCGTTCCGGTCTGGGGCAGAGCGGCCGCGGGGGCGAGCGCCAGGACGATCAGGATCGCGAGCGAGCCGGCGAGAGCCGGAAGCGCGACCCGGCCCGGACGGCGGAGGAACACCGCGGCGACCGGAAGCGCGATCGCGAAGGCGATCACCCCGGAGAGCCCGGCGAAACCGAGCCACGACACCGCCTGGGCGAGCGGCGCGTCGGCCTGCGTGTGCGCGAGCCTCCCCCACGCGAAGCCGCCGTAGGGCCAGGCCCCCTGCACCTCCTCGCGGAGCACCCAGAGCCCGGCCGCCACCGCTGCCTGGCAGAGCACTATTCCCCATACGCGAGACCCGTTCCGGCCGAGCAACGCGAGACCCCGCGTCGCGACCGCGGCCGCGATCCCGAACAGCGCGAACCAGAGAATCATCACCGCGCACAGGCCGAGCCACGGCACCGGGCCGAGGTAGAGCGTGAGCCATGAGATGTGGGGCATCCAGTACGCGGCGCCCGCGACGAAACCGGCCAGCAGTCCGAGCGCCCAGCGCTGCTGCCATACCGACGCGAGGATCAGCGCGGCACCCGCGAAGGCGGCCGGCCACCACGCGAGGTCCGGGCTCGCGACGTCGAGCAGGTACCCGCCCGCGGCCGCGGCGAGCACCGAGGCCCACCACGGCAGGTATACGATCCTCCCCGTCACGACGCGCTCGACGCCTCGACGATGCCGCGGCGAACCCCGCGCTTCGCCTCCCGTGCGAGCTTCGCGAGCTCGCCCAGGCGGTCCTCGTCGAGCCCGGCCGCGCGCCCCGCAGCGGCATCGCGCACCGCACCGGGCTCGTGCGCCGCCCCGGTCTGCACGGCGGTCTCGCACGCCTGCGCGATCTGGTCGAGCAGGTCGATGGTCTGCTTCGCCCAGCGCACGAAGTCGCCGGCACCGATCCCCGACCGTTCGAGCACGACCTCGATCGGCGTGCCCGAGGCCCAGGAGTGCATCGCGGAGGCGAGCCCGGCATGGGGCATCTCGCTGCGCGGCAGCCGGTAGCGCTCGAAGAGGTCGTCGAGCTCCACCCACAGGTCGAGCACGCGATCGTGGGCGTCGGCGAAGAGCCGGCCGCCGGGCAGCCTGGGCTCCCCCTCGTCATCGCGCCTCGGCTCGTAGGTGAGCACGCAGCACATGGCGGCGAGGCCCGCCGCGTCGAGCCCTCGCAGCGCGTCTCGGCGCAGGCACTCGGCCACCAGCAGGTCCCGCTCGCCGTAGATCCGGCGCAGCAGTTCACCCCACGGGGCGACCTCCGGCTCATCTGCGGGGCCCTCGAGGTAGTCGAGGTCGAAGAGCAGATCGACCACCCGGTCGAAGGTGCGGGCGATGGTCCCCGTGCGCGACGCGATCTGCCTGCGGCCGCGCTCGACGCGACGACGCAGCTTACGCGCGCGATCCTCCCAGCGCTTGCGATCGGCACCCTGAGCGCGCGCTGCGGCGGCGTCGTAACCGGCGAGCGACTCCTGCTCGGCGCGCAGTTCGCGGGCCTGGTCGACCACCGCACGGTCCGCCTGGAACTGCGCGAATGAGAGCTCGAGGGTCTCGCGCACCTGCTCGGTGTCCATGCGCTGCAGCAGGTTGACGGCCATGTTCGGGGTGGGCCTGAAGCTCGAGCGCACGGGGAAGGACCGCGCCCCCGCGAGGTGCGCAAGGGCCTCGAGATCGACCCCGTCGCTCCAGGCCACCACCGCGTGCCCCTCGGTGTCGATGCCGCGCCGACCGGCCCGCCCGGTGAGCTGCGTGTACTCCCCCGAAGTGAGCGGCACGCGCTGCTCGCCGTTGAACTTGTCGAGCCGCTCGATCACCACGGCTCGCGCGGGCATGTTGATGCCGAGCGCGAGGGTCTCGGTGGCGAAGACGAGTTTGACGAGACGGCGCTGGAACAGCTGCTCGACCACCGTCTTGAACGTCGGGAGCAGACCGGCGTGGTGCGCCGCGATGCCGCGTTCGAGGCCGGCCACCCACTCGCGCACGCCGAGCACGCGGCGCTCCTCGTCGCTCATGTCGCGGGTAGCGGATCGTGCGATGCGCCTGATCTCCTCGCGCTCCTCGCGCGAGGTCAGCGCGATGCCCTCGAACAGGCACTGCCGCACGGCCTGGTCGCAGCCGTTGCGGCTGAACACGAAGACGATCGCGGGCAGCAGGTCGGTCTCGTCGAGCGCCCGGGCGATGTCGGCCCGGGAGACGCGGCGCGCGCGGCGCAGGGGCGGGCCGCCGCGGGTGCGCCCGCGATCGGCGTAGCCGTGGCTGCGGCCGCCGCGATCGCCCCGGCCGATGCGGTCATCCCGGCTGTCTCTGTCGCCCCGACTGCCTCCGCGGCCCCGGCCGCCGCCCTCGCGATCGCCCCGGCCGCCCCCGCGCGAGTGCCCGCGTCCGTCGAGCATGCGCAGCTCGGGGTTGAGCCGGCCGCCCGAGGCGGTCGCGGCCGTCTCGCCGTCGCGGCCGACGTACAGCGGCAGCAGCGCCTTCGATGTGAGCACGTGCTGGTAGAGCGGCACCGGGCGGTGCTCGGACAGGATCACGTCGGTGTCGCCGCGCACCGCGTGCATCCAGTCGCCGAACTCCTCGGCGTTCGACACCGTCGCCGAGAGCGACACGAGCCGCACCTCGCGCGGCAGGTGCAGGATGATCTCCTCCCACACGGCGCCGCGCCAGCGGTCGCCGAGGTAGTGCACCTCGTCGAGCACGACGAAGGCGAGACCGTCGAGACCGGCCCGCGAACCGCGCGAACCGCCACTGTCCTCGCCGCCCTCGGCGTAGATCATGTTGCGCAGCACCTCGGTCGTCATCACCACGATGGGGGCGTCGCCGCGCAGGTTGACGTCACCGGTGAGCAGCCCCACCTCGTCCTCGCCGTACTCCTCGCACAGCTCGTGGAACTTCTGATTCGAGAGCGCCTTGATGGGCGCCGTGTAGAAGATGCGGGCGTCGCGCTCCCGCCGCGCCAGGTAGACGGCGAACTCCGCCACGGTGGTCTTGCCCGACCCGGTCGGAGCCGCGACGAGCACGCTGCGGCCCTCTTCGAGCCGCTCGCAGGCGGAGCGCTGGAACGCGTCGAGCGGGTAGCCGATGCGCGCAGCGAACGCGTCGAGGGCGCTCTGCCCGGTCACACCGCGTCCCCGGCGCCGCGTTTGCCCGGGCGGGTCGACGGCTCCTCGGCGAGGCCGTACTCGGCGAGCTCCTTCGCCTGCCGCTTGTCGACCCGTCGATCGTGCAGGATCGTGACGAGTGCCGCGCCGAAGTACAGCAGGACGATGGGCGCGGCGAGCAGGAACATGCTCATGAGGTCGGCGGCAGGCGTCGCGATCCCCGCGAACAGGATGATGCACAGCAGCGCGACTCGCCAGCTCTTCAGGATCGACTTGCCCCTCAGCACCCCGATGAAGTTGAGGAAGACGAGGAAGACGGGCATGACGAAGCCCACTCCGATCGCGAGCAGCAGCTTGATCGCGAAGTCCAGGTAGCCGCGCGCGGTGATGAAGGCCGCGTCCTCCTGGGGGGCGAAACTGGTGAGCAGGCGCACGATGTTCGGGATCACGAGCCAGCCCGCGTATGCCCCGAGCAGGAAGAGCGGCACCGCGGTGCCGAGGAAGCCGAAGGCGGTCAGCTTCTCCTTGCGGGTGAGCCCGGGCGCGATGAAGGCCCAGATCTGGTAGAGCCAGACGGGGCAGGCGAGCAGGATCGCGATGAACAGGGCGATCTGCACCTTCGTATCGAAGGCGCTCGTGATGTCGCCGTAGTTGATCTGAGCGTTGCGTCCCTGCTGCTCCTGGATATCGATGACGGGCTGCCGGAGCACGTCCCATACCCAGTCGGAGAGGAACCAGCCGGCGACGAGCGCGATCACGATCGCTATGGCCGAGATGAGGAGGCGCTTGCGGAGCTCGACGAGGTGCTCCCCGAGGCTCATGCGCCCCTCGGAATTGCGCTTCTTGCGCGCCTTTTCTGCCATTCGCTCAGTTTATCCCAGTGCGCGGGTTATGCACCGCAGAGCCCACCCCGAGCGCCTGGTCGGCCCAGGCGCGCACCGCCTCGCGGGCGTGCTCGGGCGACTCGATCACGATCTCGCCCGGCGCGGTCTGCACGAGCCGGATCGCGGCTCCCTCGTGCCACGCCTCGATGCGCACCCGAACGCGCCCCTCCGGGGACTCCCCGATCGTCTCGGGCTCGAATCCCCTGATGCGCGGGAGCAGGTGCGCCGGCAGGCTCGCCACGAGATCGAAGGAGACGCGCGTCTCCTCGGCGGGCAGATCGTGCGGATCAGCCGCGAGCTCCAATGAGCGAACCTCGCTCATCTGATCGACGCGGAAACTGCGCGGCGCGTCACGGTCTCGGCAGTGCGCGTGCAGGTACCAGGCGCCGGCCTGCTGGGTGAGCACGAGCGGATCGACCGTGCGCGAGCTGGCGCGTCCGGCCGCGTCGCGGTAGTCGAAGGCCAGCGCGCGGCCCGCGTCGATCGCCGAGACGACGATCGGGATCCGCGGATCCCGGTCGTCTGCCGTCACCGACAGCGTCGGGGCTCCCGCCCCCAGCGCCGCGCCCAGCTTCGCGGCGGTCTGCTGCGCGAGCCGCGCGTCGACCTCGGGCAGCATCGGCATGAGCGCCTGCAGGCCCGCGATCAGGGCGGCGGTCTCCGAGGGGGCGAACCGGGGAGCATCGTCGACGGCGACCGTGCGCGTGAGGCTGACGACGTCGTCTCGCTCGAGCGCGTCCCAGTCGATATCGAAGAGATCCTCGTGCTGATAGCTCAGCGTCTCGCCCGGCACCCCCGCCGTGCCGAGGAAGCGCACAAGCCGGCGCAGCAGATCGGGGGCGACGTCGAAGGCCTCCGCGAGCTGCGGCACGGGTGTCGGGCCGTGCTCGCGGAGATACGGGATCAGGGAGAGCAGCAGCAGCACCCGCTCGGGGGCGAGCACGTTCTTACGCATCGGCGTCTCCCCCGGGCAAGGCGCGTGCGCGGGGAGCGGCAGATCCGCCGTGCGCCGCCGCGATCCTCCGCAGGCCGCCGGTCACCAGGTCTCGCAGGCTCGCGGGGGCCGTCACCGCGACCTCCGCCCCGTATCCGATGATCTCCTCCGCGAGAAGGTGAGGGTCGAGCATGCCGACCACGAGTGCGATGCGGCCTGCGGTCTCCGAGCCGAGTGCGCCGCCGTCCTCGCCCGAGCGGGGCGCCTCGAGCGCGCGCGGGGCGAGGCGCGCCTCGGCGATGCTTCCGCGTCGCACGAGCAGCTCGGCTCTGCGGCTCTCGCGCAGGGCGAGCAGTTCGGCGATCGCCGCGTCTCCGCGCTCCCGCAGGGATGGGTCGAAGCGCTCGCTCGTCAGGCGCACCTCGCCGACGATGCGCGAGAGCAGGAACGTGCGATCCGCGTCCCTGTCGAGATCCCACGCCACGAGGTGCCAGCGGCCGTCGAGCCGGTGCAATCGCAGGGGCGCCGCTCGCCGCTCGAGCGGCGCGCCTCGCCCCGGCACGGTGTAGTCGAAGCGCACCGTGCGGCCGCCGTCGATCGCGCGCTGCAACGGGGCCGCCGCGGGCTCGGCCGTGCCGAGGCTCGGCGCGACACCGAGGTGCTGCACGTCGAGTCCGGCGCCCAGGGCTTCGAGCCTCATGGCCGCGCGGCGCGACTCGACGCTCAGGCTGCCCTCTCGCCAGGCGAGCGCCGCGAGGCGCAGCAGCATGAGCTCGCGCTCGTCGAAGCGCAGTTCACTCGGAAACTCGAGCTGATCCTTCGAGATGCGGTAGCGGGTGAGCTGGTTGTTGCCCGGCTCCGTCGGAGAGTCGAGGGTTTCGATCTGAATGCCGAGTTCGCGCAGCTGCTCCTTGTCGCGCTCGAACTGGCGGTCGAGCGCGGCGCGATCGGATGCGGATCGGGCGCGGTCGGCGTACCCGTGCACCGACGACAGCAGTTCCTGCTTCGTGAGCCCGGCCGGGCTCACGACGAGGGCGAGAACGAGGCTGAAGACGCGCTGCTCGCCGGGAACGCGACCGCTCACCCGCGCCTCAGCCGACCCCGAGGATGTCGACGACCACGACCTTCGCGTCGCTGTCCGACTCGTTCTCGACGACGACGACCTGCGACCCGACCTTCTTGCCCGTCAGCTCGCTGCGGAATGTGAAGCCCGACTGGGCGATCTGCTCCTCGTTGCCGAGGCCCATGACACCCGTGTTCCAGCTGTTGGTCTGCACGGTGCCGTCCCAGCCGACGGAGAGCACCTGGGCGATGACGCTGTCGTCGGCCTCGACCTCGGCACCGTCGCCCTCGATCCGCACCGCCGAAGAGGTGCCCGCAGGCGCGTTCCGCGGGGGCAGCACGATCCCCGGCCGGCCCTCGTGATCGGTGACGACCGCGGGGTAGCCGTTCGGCAGGCCCCGAGCAGCGCCCTGGGCCGCGAGCGGGCTGGCGGACACGACGTCGATCACGCCCACGAGCGCGGCGTTCGGATCTCCGCCGAGCTGCGTCGCGAACGGGGCGCCGTCCTCGGGCGAGAGCGCCACCACCAGGCGGTCGCCCGGTGCGCTGCAGCGCAGCGAGTCGCTCAGAGGGTTCGGCGCGTCCTGCGACACGAGCAGGAACTCCGCCGACTGAGTCGAGTCCGCGAACGCGGGGCTCTGGTAGAGCGGCTTGCCGCTCGCCGCGTCGAAGAACGCCATGTTGACGCCCACGAGCGCCTGGTCTCCGACGGCGCGGTCGCGATCCCCGGCGCGCTCGACGACGCTCCGCTGCGAGGAGAGCGCATCGATATCCTCGGGGACCGAGACCTCGGGGGCCTCCCCGAAGCCTCCGGTCACCCGCACGGTGTCGCTCAGCGCGCCGGGCTGGAGCGCCGGCTCGCAGTCCGCCGCCGCGGCCTGCTGCGCACCGCAGCCTGTGACCCCGACGAGGAGCAGCGCTGCTGCTGCGGTGGCGGGAACGAGTCGACGAAGCATGTGCACCTCTCGGAGAAGCCGATTCTGGCCCGCGCGGGCCGAACTGAACCCCGCTATCCTATCGCGCTTCGTGCTCGACGCTCGCCGAAGGGCGGGGTTGCGGAGCAAGACGGCCTACTCGGCCCCGGCGCCGCGCTCGCGAGCGAACTGCTGGGCCTCGCGCGCCTTCTTGCGCAGCACCTTATCGCTCTTGCTGCGCTCGCCGACCGCCTCGGGGGTCCACGCGTTCGGGTCGCCCTGATCACCCATGTCGGGCAGCCAGCTGGCGAGATCCTCATCCGTGAACTCGCTCTTCGAGGCGCGCCGCTTGAGCTCGGGCAGCCTGGCACCCGGTGCGAGCCTGCGCGCGGTGATGAGGAAGCCGGTGTGCGCCACCATGCGATGGTCGGGCCGCACCGCGAGTCCCTCGACGTGCCAGCCGCGCACCATCGTCTCCGACGACTGGGGATGCGTGAAGAGGCCGCTGCGGCGAATCTGCTCGGCGGTGCGCGAGAGCTGCGTCACCGTGGCGACGTAGCAGATGAGCACACCGCCGGGGGCGAGCGCGCCCGCGGCGACGTCGACGCACTCCCACGGGGCGAGCATGTCGAGCACGACACGATCGACGCTGCCGTCCTGGCAGGTCGACGGCAGCGTCTCCTGCAGATCGCCGACCGTGACCGTCCAGTTCTCGGGGGCGCCGCCCGAGAAGGCCGCGACGTTGCCGCGCGCGACATCGGCGAACTCCTCGCGCCGCTCGAACGAGAACAGGCGGCCGTCCCGGCCGATCCCCCGCAGCAGATGCAGCGACAGCGCGCCCGAGCCGACACCGGCCTCCACCACGCGCGCGCCGGGGAAGATGTCTGCGAGGGACAGGATCTGGGCCGCGTCCTTCGGATAGACGATCGCCGCTCCCCGCGGCATCGACATCACGAAGTCGGAGAGCAGCGGACGCAGCGCGAGGTACTCCTCACCGCTGCTGTTCACGACGACCGACGCGTCGGGGAGACCGACGATCTCCTCGTGCCGGATCATGCCCCGGTGGCTGTGGAACTCGCCCCCGGGGATGAGGGTGATGGTGTTGAGGCGCCCCTTGGGGCCGGTGAGCTGCACGCGGTCGCCGTAGCCCAGGGGGCCGCGCGCCGCGGGCCCGGGTTCTGCGCTGCTCGTCTCCGCGCCGTCTGCAACACTCATCTCTGCTCCGCTCGCAACACTCGTATCCGCTCCGCTCTCGTTCCGCAGGGCGCGGAAACGCTCGGAAAGTCTATCCGCGTCGACCCCGGCCAGCGTCGGCCAGATCTCGTGCGCCGTCGCACCCGCCAGGTCGAGCAGGTTGGGCACGCCGATGGCGACCGCGCCGGAGGCGTGGGCCGCCGCGAGGCCGGTGAACGAGTCCTCGATCGCGAGGCAGTGCTCGATGGGCACGCCGAGCATGGCTGCTCCGCGCAGGTAGGGATCCGGATCCGGTTTCTCCCGAGCCACCTCGTCTCCCGCGACGATGCCCCGGAAGACCCCCGCGGGCAGCATCGAGACCACGGCGTCGGCGATGGAGCGCACGGCCATCGTCACGAGTCCGCAGGGGATCCCCGCGGCCGCGAGCGATTCGAGCAGTTCGACCGCCCCGGGTCGCCACCGCGGCCCCGCCTCGCGCAGACCCGCGATCACACCGGCCTCCCACTCGGCGATGATCTCGTCGACGCTCATCGGCACACCGAGCTCCTGGAAGACCCCCGCGGCGCGGCGCAGCCCCGAACCGATCAGGCGATCCCGCATCTCCGCGGTCAGCTCGATGCCGTACCGAGCGAGCATCGCGAGCTCCGCCTCGAGCCACAGCGGCTCCGAATCGATCACGGTGCCGTCCATGTCCCACAGCACGGCAGCGGGTGCTTCTTTTCCGATAGGAGCGCTCATCCGGTCAAGTCTAGCCGCGCCCGGCACTCTCCCCGCTGAGCGACGGATATCCTGGAAGGCATGTCTGAGACCGCCTTCCCGCAGCCCCGCGTGCTCATCGTCGCTTTCCAGGGCTGGAGCGATGCGGGCGACGCCACCACCGAAGTGCTGCAGCATCTCGGCGGGCTCATCGACGCCGAGGTGCTGCACGTCATCAGTTCGGAGGGGTACGTCGACTTCCAGGTGCACCGCCCGAAGCTGCTCTTCGACTCCGAGGGCAACCGCGTGCTCGAGTGGCCCGATACCCGCCTCTACGGCACCGTGCAGCGTCCGGGCGAGCAGCCGCCGCCTCCCCGCCCCGGCGAGGAGACGCTGCGCCGCATCGACGGCACCCCCGTCACCGACCTCTTCCTGCTCGCGGGCGTCGAACCCGCGCGCGATTGGCAGAACTTCGCCGACGAGATCGTCGAGCTGGTGGACGTCTGGAGCATCGACACCGTCATCATCCTCGGCTCGATGTTCTCTGACGCCCCGCACTCCCGGCCCATCGCCGTCTCCGTCTCGACCGAGAGCGCCGAACGCCGCGCCGAGACGGGCGCCGTGCGCAGCAACTACGAGGGACCGGCGGGCATCGCCACCGTGGTCGACCTCGCGCTCGCCCAGGCAGGCATAGCCGCGATCTCCCTCTGGGCGCAGGTGCCGCACTACGTGCACAGCACGCCCTCCCCCAAGGCCACGCTCGCCCTGCTCGACAAGCTCGAGGAGCTGCTCGACATCGTGATTCCGCGCGGCGATCTGCTGGTGCAGGCCAACGAGTGGGAGGCGAACATCAACCGCATCGCCGCCGCGGACGAGGACATGTCCCGCTACATCCGCGGCCTCGAGGAATCGCGCGACGAGGCTCTGGCCGCCGAGGCCACCGGCGACGCGATCGCCCTCGAGTTCGAGAAGTTCCTCGAGGGCGGAACGGGCGGCGCCGACCTGCGCCCCCGTGACGACGATGCCGGGTGGGCTGGATCCGACAGCGCCGGGCAGACTGACTCGGGCACTGCCGGGCAAAGGGGCGCGGGCACCGGCGACGACGATCACGGCGACGACGATCGGTCTGACACGCCCCCGGAGCCGGGAAAGAGCTGACCCGCGGCTCGAGCGGGCTCGGCTCTCCTCTCTACAGCCTGACGCCGAGCAGCGCCTGGACGGCGTCCGCCACGAGTTCGGGATCGTCGACCCCGCGGTCGAGAGCGGCGTCGAGCGTGGCGAGCATCACCGGTGTGTCGAGGTCGTTCGCGAGCGCGGCGCGCAACTGCTGCAGCACCGCGGCCGACGACGCCGGGGCCGAGCTGCTGCGACGCAGACCCTCGCGCCACCCCTCGAGCCTGCGATTCGCTGTCTCGAGATCAGCGTCGTGCCACTCCCACTCCGAGCGGTAGTGGTGGGCGAGCAGCCCGAGGCGGATCGCGGAGGGGTCGGCGGGAATGCCGGCGCACGCGCCGTGCGTGCCGTCGAGCAGTTTCGACACGAAGACGAGGTTGCCGCGCGACTTCGACATCTTGTGCCCCTGGTAGGAGACCAGCCCCGCGTGGCAGTAGGCGTGCGCGAGCGGCGTGCCCGAGATCGCCGTCGCGTGCGCCGCGGTGAACTCGTGATGCGGGAAGACGAGGTCGGACCCGCCGCCCTGCACCGTGAACGCGCCGCCGAGGGCGCCGGTCGCGATCACCGAGCACTCGATGTGCCAGCCGGGGCGCCCCTCGCCCACCGCGCTCTCCCAGCTCGGCTCGCCCGCCCGAGCGGCGCGCCACAGCAGCGGATCCAGCGGGTTGCGCTTGCCCGGGCGCTGCGGGTCGCCGCCGCGCTCAGCGCTGAACCGCAGCATCGTGCCGTGGTCGTAGGGCGCGACGTCGCCGAGTCGCCACTGCGACTCGCGCTCGGCGGCGTCCGTGTCGAAGTAGATGTCGTCGCCTTCGGCGTCGAGGGTCGGCACCGAATAGGCGAGACCGCGCTCGGAGAGTTCGCGCACGGCGGCGGCGATCTCGTCGATCTGCTCGGTCACGGCGATGTAGTGCTCGGGCGGGATCATCCCCATGCGGTACATGTCGGATCGGTACAGCCCGACCTGTTCGTCCGCCAGAGCGCGCCAGTCGACTCCGGTGGCTTCTGCCCGCTCGAGCAGCGGATCGTCGACATCGGTGATGTTCTGCGCGTAGGTGGTCTCGATGCCGGCGTCGCGCCACGCTCGCTGCATGATGTCGAACGCGAGGTACGTGAACGCGTGGCCGAGGTGCGTGGCGTCGTAGGGGGTGATGCCGCAGACGTAGAGGAGCGCGCGCCCCTCGGAGATCGCGGGGTACTCGAAGCGCTCCGTCGCGGTGTTGAACAGCTTCGGGGTGAGGCCGGTGCCGGGCAGCTCGGGCAGTTCGGGCGGCGTCCAGGTTCTCATCGGAGTGCTCCCGTCGTCGAGGGATCGATGGCCTGAGCGGCGACGGCGCCGCCCTCGGCGTCGAGCAGACCGGTGCCGAGCAGCACGAAGAGCAGTGCACCGAGCGCGAGGCGGTAGATCACGAACGGCATGAAGCTGCGCTTCGAGATGTACCCCATGAAGAACTTGATCACGAAGATCGCGACGACGAAGGCGATGGCGGTCGCCACAAGAGTCATCGACATCGGAGCGCCGCCGCTCGGCTCGCTCACCTCCTTGAAGAGCTTGTAGAACCCGGATCCGAGGACCGCGGGGATCGCGAGCAGGAAGGAGTAGCGCGCCGCCGCCTCGCGCTTGTATCCCATGAACAGGCCGGCCGTGATCGTGCCGCCCGAACGGGAGACGCCGGGGATCAACGCGAGAGACTGCGCCAAGCCGTAGATCAGGCCGTGCTTCCAGGTGAGCTTCTCGAGCGGACGGGTCTTGCGGCCCGCCCAGTCGGCGAGGCCGAGCAGCAGGCCGAAGACGATGAGCATCGTCGCGGTGAACCACAGCGAGCGCAGAGTCGTATCGATCGCGTCCTCGAACAGCAGGCCGAGCACCACGATCGGGATCGACCCGAGGATGATCCACCACCCCATCAGCGCGTCGGGGTCGTTGCGCGGCACCCGGCCGGCGAGGGATCGGAACCAGTGACCGATGATCCGCACGATGTCGCGCCAGAAGAACACGATGACCGCCGCCTCCGTACCGATCTGCGTGATCGCGGTGAAGGCGGCCCCGGCATCGCCGATGCCGAGCAGCTCGCTCGCGATGCGCAGGTGGGCGCTCGACGAGATCGGCAGGAACTCCGTGAGGCCCTGCAGAATTCCGAGCAGGATCGCGTCGAAGAAGCTCATCATGTCCTTTCGTGGCGGATGAACGCATGCGGCCCTTTCGGGCCGCCGTCAAGGATAGCCCAGTCCCCCGACGGCCCGGCTGACAGCCGGCGAGCCGCAGGATCCGCCCCTGGGCGAGATCCGTCGGCCGGTGCGCGCGCAGCAGGTCGGTGCTCGACGGGGAGGCCGGGCGCGTCATGCACCATCGATCAGTGCGCACTCAGCAGATCGGTGCTCGACGGCGAGGCCGGTCGCGACGTGCACCGTCGATCAGTACGTGCGCAGCAGGTCGACGAGCACGCGGTGCCCGAAGTCGAGTGCGTCGAGCGGCACGCGCTCGTCGACACCGTGGAACATGCCGGGGAAGTCGAGGCCGGCCGGCAGGCGGAGCGGCACGAAGCCGTAACCCGTGATGCCGAGCTGCGAGAGAGCCTTGTTGTCGGTGCCGCCCGAGAGCAGATAGGGCAGCACGCGCGCCTCAGGATCGGCCCGGCGCAGACTCTCGGTCATGGCGTCGACGAGTTCGCCCCCGAAGGGCACTTCGAGACCGATGTCGCTGTGCACGGTCTCGATCTCGATGTCGGGGCCGACGATGCGCTGCACCTCGGCGAGCACCTCGCCCTGCTGGGTCGGCAGCGAGCGCACGTCAACGAGCGCCTCGGCCGTGTCGGGAATGACATTGTGCTTGTAGCCGGCGGCGAGCACCGTCGGGTTGCTCGTGTTGCGCAGGCTTGCCTGAATAAATCCGCCGCCCTTGCCGAGCCGCAGCACCAGCTCGTCGGGGGCGACCTGCTGCGGATCCTCGCCGAGGATCGCCGCGAGGTGATCGATCAGCTCGCGCGTGGTGTCGCAGAGCGCGATGGGCCACTCGTGGCGCCCCAGCGCCGCGATGGCCTCGGCGAGACGGGTGACCGCGTTGTCGTGCCAGACGCGAGATCCGTGTGCCGCCGTGCCCCGGGCGCGCAGCCGGATCCAGTCGAGCGCCTTCTCGCCGGTCTGGATGAGGTAGGCGCGCGTACCCTCGACGTCGATGGAGTACCCGCCGACCTCGCTGACGGCCGTGGTGGCGCCCGCGAAGAGCTCGGGGTGATGCTCGACCAGGTAGTGCGAGCCGTAGACGCCGCCGTTCTCCTCGTCGGCGAAGAACGCGAGGACGATCTCCCGGCGGGGCCGCTCCCCCGCGCGCAGCAGCTCGGCTACGGCGGTGAGCATCATCGCGTCCATGTCTTTCATATCGACCGCGCCGCGCCCCCACAGCATGCCGTCCTTCACCACCCCGGCGAACGGATCGACGGTCCAGTTGGCCGCGTCGGCGGGCACCACGTCGAGGTGGCCGTGCAGCACCATCGCCGGCAGCGCCGGATCGCTGCCGGGCACCCGAGCGACCACGCTCGCGCGACCCGGTGCCGACTCGAAGATCTCGGGCTCGAGGCCAAGACCGCGCAGATAGGCGGCGACGTAGTCGGCGGCGGGGCGCTCGGGCTCGGCGTCGCCGCCTCCGCGGTTGGTGGTGTCGATGCGGATGAGGTCGCGCGCAACCCGGGCAGTCTCGGAGAGGCCGGCCATGGGGGTTCCGGCGGCCTCGGAGGTCACGGCTGCCTCTGAGGCACCTGAGGCTGCCGAGGGCTCGGAGGTCACGGGCGTCACGGGGTCGTCGATCTCGCTGCTCATGCTCCCAGGGTAGCCGTCCCCTCCGACACGGGTGCGAAGATAACGCGCCGTGCCGGTGGGAGGCGGGATCCGCTCATTCCCCTCCGACACGGGGTATCGAGATGACGCCGGGCG
Source organism: Leucobacter holotrichiae (assembly GCF_055791005.1). NCBI lineage: Bacteria > Bacillati > Actinomycetota > Actinomycetes > Micrococcales > Microbacteriaceae > Leucobacter > Leucobacter holotrichiae. The sequence continues at coordinate 26,763 of NZ_JBVUAC010000001.1, read as the reverse complement.
GCGCGGGCACGCTACTCTAAACGTAATGAGAATCATTACACCTATGAAGCTGGTGATCGCAGCGCTCCTCGCACTGATCGCGGCGGTTACCGCCGGAGGGCTCGCGGCGCTCTGGCCCGACTACGCGGAGGTGGGTCGGGTGGCGGAACGAACCCCCTTCGTCGCTGCCGACACCACCTTCGAGACGGGCGAGCTGCTGAGCCTCTCGGAGGGTTGCGAACTGCCACAGGCGCAACCCCAGACACAGACCCAATCTCAGCCCCAACCCCAAGCCCACTCCGACGGGTGCGTGACCCTCGCCATCGGTCTGAGGACCGGGGATGACGCCGGTCGGGTCATCGACCTCCCCGTCCGCGGCGCGATCACCCGCGCCGACCTGCAACCGGGAGACCGCCTCGAACTCCTGGCGCACGCCGGCCAGGAGGCGGGGTCGCGCTACGAGCTGAACAACGATTACAGCGTGTCGGGAGTCTTCCGCGGGCTGCCCCTCGCGATCCTCACCCTCGTCTTCGCCGCCGTGGTGATCGCGGTCGGCCGGCTGCGCGGCCTGCTGGCGCTGCTCGCCCTCGGGATCAGCGCGGCCGTGATCCTCGCCTTCCTGCTGCCGGCGCTCGTGACGGGTGCCCCCGGCCTGCTCGTGGGGGTCGTCGCCGCGAGCGCGATCATGTTCGTGATCCTCTACCTGGTGCACGGCTTCAACATGCGCACGACCTCGGCGCTCATCGGCACGCTCTGCGGCATCGCGATCATGGCCGGAGTGTCGCTGCTCGCCATGCAGGCGACGCGCCTCAGCGGCATCGGGGACGAAGCCTCGGGCGTGCTCGCGGGCATGGTGCAGCAGATCGACTTCCGCGGCCTGCTCAGCTGCTCGGTGATCATCGCCGGGCTCGGGATCCTCAACGACGTCACGATCACCCAGGCGTCGTCGGTCTGGGAGCTGCGGGCCGCCGCCCCCGCGATGCCGCGGCGGGAACTCTACGCGAGCGCCATGCGGATCGGCCGCGACCACATCGCCTCCACGGTGTACACCGTGTTCTTCGCGTACGTCGGAGCGGCCATGGGGGTGCTGATCCTGCTCTATCTCTACGACCGTCCACTGCTCTCGCTCCTCACCCACGAAGACATCGCGATCGAGGTCGTGCGCACCCTCTGCGGGAGCATCGGGCTCGTGCTCGCGGTGCCCATCACCACCTGGGTGGCGGCGGTGCTCGCGCCGCAGGGGCGGGAGCCGATGAGCTCACGGCGCGCCTCGGAGCCGTCGCCGATGAGAGACTGAGCGCATGGGATATCGCGCACTCATCACCGGGGCGTCCGCGGGACTCGGCGCCGAGATCGCCCGGCAGCTCGCCGAGCGGCGCATCGATGTCGTGCTGGTCGCGCGCGATCGGACGCGCCTCGAACGGCTCGCGGATCGGCTGCGCCGGGAGTACGGCGTGAGCGTCGAGGTGCTCGCCGCGGACCTCACGGATCACGGGGATCTCGAGCGCGTCGCCCACCGGGTCTCGGAGGCCGGCTCCCCCGTCGACATCCTCGTCAGCAATGCGGGCTTCGGCGTCTACGACGGTTTCGAGGTCAGCCGCATCGATGACGAGCGCCGCCTGCACGAGCTGCTCTCCTGGGTGCCGCTGCGGCTCGCGCACGCGGCGATCCCCGGAATGCTGACCCGAGGCCGCGGGTGGATCCTGAACGTAGCGAGCGTCGCCGCGTTCACACCGAGCGGCACCTACGGCGCGGCCAAGGCGGCGGTCGTGTCGCTCTCGCGATCCCTCAGCGCCCGCTACCGCGCCCGCGGAGTGCGCGTCACGGCGTTGTGCCCGGGCCTCCTCGACACCGAGTTCCACGTGCGCATGGGCGAGGATCACCTGCCGCGCCTGCCACGCATCGCGTGGGCCGACACCGCCCGGGTCGCCCGGGAAGGGCTGCGCGGCCTGTACCGCGGGCGGCCAGTCGTCGTCTCGGACTGGCGTTACCGCCTGCTGCGACCCCTCATCGCGGTGCTGCCCGATGGAGTGCTCGAACGGGCCACCACCACGAGCGAGTGACGGGATCGGTTCCGAGGGCCGGGTTCCCGCTGACGCCACATCGACGGCGGCGAGCTACGGCACGATTGCCCCGAAGGCCGCCGGGTTCTGCCCCGAAGGCCGCCGGGTTCCCGCGCTCAGCCCGCGGTGATGAGGCTCGAGATGAGCGAGACCGCCATCGCCACGACGAGGGCGTTGAAGGCGAAGGAGATGAAGGTGTGGGTGCGCACCGCGGCGAGCCCTGCGCGCGTGCGCGGCTCCCCCGCAGCCATCGCTCCCACCGACGAGACCATCACGGCCATAGAGACGAAATCGGTGAAGTCGGGCTGCTCGACAATCCTGAATTCGATGGTCTCCCCGGCGGCGTGCAGCCGGAAGTAGCGCAGCGCGAAGGCGTACACCACGGTCGCCCACGACGCGCCGACCGTGATGAGCACGAGCGCCGGCATCCAGTCGCCGCCCTCGCGCACACCGAAGACCGCAGCGACCACTGAGACCATCAGTGCGACGAGAGCGGCCGTCATGCCCCAGTCCTCCGCGGTCTTGAGACCGATGACCCTCGAGAGGCGGCTGGCTCCGCGGCGGTGCTGCGCCGCGGCGATCCGCAGGGCCTCGTCGGGGTCTGTGCGGGAGAAAAGCGCGTGCGTCCAGACCAGATATACGAGGAAGAAGGCGGTGAAGCTCGCGCACAGCGCGGCGAGCACGAGCCCGGGATTCTCACGCAGCCCGGCGCGTCCCAGCACGATGAACGGGGCGGCGAGGATCGGGCTCGAAACGAGCATCGCGATGCCGCCCCGGAAGCCGTCGTCGTATCGGATCGGGACCGCTCGTGGCGCCCTGCGCCGCACTCTGCCGCGGATCATCCCAGCGATTCTACCCGGGGCGACCCGCGCGTCGTGGATCCCGCGGCGCTCGGACGACAGATGCAGCCGCGAGGTCCAGGGCTGCTGCTCGCCACACGCCGAGTCACGCAGCTGCGGCAGCCACCGCCTCGGGGATCGGCGTGTCACCCGAGTTGAAGCGGATGGTGCGACCGACGGTACGTTCGTCGGCCAGCACCGCGGCGATCACCGTCGCGACGTCGGCCCGCGGTACGCTGCCCGAGCGATCCGCCGCCGTATCGATCCGACCGGTGCCGGGGTCGAGAGTCAGCCTGCTCGGACCGAGCACGGTCCAGTCGAGCGAGGACGCCCGCAGATGCTCGTCGGCCGCCGCCTTGGCCTCCGCGTAGGCGAAGAACGAGTCGCCCGGATCGACGCCGTGGTCGCGCGATGACCCGAAGTACGAGACCATCACGTAGCGCCGCACTTCCGAGCGCTCGGCCGCGTCCATGGTGCGCACCGCAGCCTCGAGGTCCACCGCACGGGTGCGCTCGGGATCGCCTCCGCCGGCACCCGCCGACCACACGACCGCGTCGTGCCCCGCGATCAGGCGCTCGAGTTCGGAGACGTCCAGTTGCTCGATGTCGGCGACGAGGGGCTCCGCTCCGGCGGCGCGCACCTCGTCGACGTGGTCGGGATTGCGGATGACCGCGGTGACCGAGTCGCCTCGCTCCGTGAGCAGCGGCTCCGCGAGGAGCGCGATCTTGCCGTGTCCGCCGAAGAGAATGATGCGTGCCATGGGACCCACCCTACGCGCCGGGGCGCGAGGGCGACAGGCCCGGGCGGCGAGGGCACAGGGCACAGGGCACAACGCCCCGCAAGATAGCGAATCGAACGGGTGCACGCAACGGGGTGCGGAGCGGGACGGGGAGGCGATTGACTGGAGGTATCCGACGCACGCCACGAGATTGGAGAAACACCATGTCGCATCTGAGCGGAAAGCGCGTAGCGATCCTCGCAACGAACGGGTTCGAGGATTCCGAGCTGACGGAGCCTCTCGCCGCGGTGAAAGAGCACGGGGCCGAGGTCGATATCGTATCGACGAACACGGGCACCATCCGGGGCAAGAACGGTCACGAGGCCAACGTGAGCCGCTCCACGTCCGACGTGAGCGCGGGCGACTACGACGCGCTGGTGCTGCCGGGCGGGGTCGTGAACGGAGATCACATCCGCATGGATGAGCACGCGGTGTCGTTCACCCGCGACTTCTTCGAGCAGCACAAACCGGTCGGAGCGATCTGCCACGGAGGCTGGATCCTCGCCGACGCCGATGTGCTGCAGGGACGGAAGGTGACGTCGTACCCGAGCCTGCGAACTGATCTGCGGAACGCGGGCGCGACCTGGGTGGATGAGGAGGTCGTGGTGGATCAGGGCCTCGTGACGAGCCGGACCCCCGACGATCTGCCCGCCTTCAACGCCAAGCTGGTCGAGGAGATCGCGGAGGGCAAGCACCGCGGTCAGACCGCCTAGGTGAACGCGGCGGCGGGGGCGCGCGGAGTACCGCGCGCCCCCGCCGCCGCGTTGACGAGCCCCTGCGCGCTCGGCGAGCGGTCGGTGCCCGTCTCAGCCCCGAGGACCGCCCGCCACGTACAGCACCTGCCCCGAAACGAAGCTGCTCGCCTCGGAGGCGAAGAAGGCCACGGCGTTCGCGACGTCCTCGGGCGCTCCGACGCGCCGGGCGGGCACCGCGGCCGCTTCGCGTTCGACGAGTTCGTCGAAGCTGATGCCGAGCCGCTCCGCCACGGTGCGCGTCATGTCCGTCACGGTGAAGCCGGGCGCGACCGCGTTCGCCGTGATCCCGAACCGGCCGAGTTCGATGGCGAGGGTTTTCGTGAAGCCCTGGATACCCGCCTTCGCCGCGGAGTAGTTCGCCTGGCCCGCATTGCCGAGGGCAGAGGTGCTCGAGATGTTGACGATGCGCCCCCAACCGCTCTGCACCATGTGCTGCTGCACCTCGCGGCTCATCAGGAAGGCTCCGCGCAGGTGCACGTTCATGATGGCGTCCCAGTTCTCGACCGGCATCTTGAACAGCAGGTCATCGCGCAGCACACCCGCATTGTTCACCAGGATCAGCGGAGGGCCGAGGCGGCTCGCAACCTCCGACACCGTGTCGCGCACGCTCTCCTCGTCGCTCACATCGACGGCGAAGGGTTCTGCTACGGGTCCGAGGCCGACACCGGTGTCCGCGTCAGCACCAGTTCTGGCACCAGCGCTCGTGCTCGCACTGGCACCGGCACTGGCGCTGACGCCGGCACTGGCACTGGCACTGGCACTGGCACCGGCACCGGCGATCGTTTCCCGGATCAGCCGCGCCGTTTCGGCGGCGCCCTCGAAATCGAGGTCGAGCAGGGCTACCCGCTCCCCGCGTCGCGCGAGTTCGAGGGCGATCGCCCTTCCCAGTCCTTTCGCGGCTCCGGTGACGATCGCGGATCGCCGCTGAGAATCAGTCACGGTGCATTCCTCCCTGCGCTCGTCCCAGCTGTGCTGCGGCCTAGGCACGCTACCTTCCCCGTACCCAGAGCCCCACTATGCGCTCCTTCGCGTGTCGGGCCGGTCATACCGGGGCCTGCACTGCGTAAGCCACCTTACCTTCGGGGGCGCGATCGGCTCGAAAGCCGTGGGCTCTGACGCCACCGGTAGTAGCGCTTTGCCACCGGCCGCAGCGCTTTGCCCGCTTCATGAGCGAGCCCGCCTCATGGGCGCGTCCCCCTCATGGGCGCCCGCCGCCTCACGAGCGCGCTCCCTCGAGCAGTCCCGCCGCCTGAGTGCCCCTCACGAAGGCGCTCACCTCACGAAGGCGCCTGCCTCACAAGCACACCCCTCGCGAGCCCTCCCCTCACGAGGACACCAGCCAACCCGACCGCCTCCCGGTGGGCTCGTGTCCTCGTCATGCGGGGGCACTGGTCTGAAAGCTACCCGTGAGCGCGGCCTGTCTGTGACCACCGTGCCGAGCGGAGAGACCCAGCGGATCTCACCGTCTGCGAGCATGCGTGCCTCGACTCCCGTGTTGTGCTTGATCGTGTGATGGTAACGGCACAGCACCTGCAGGTTGTCGGTGGCCGTCGCTCCGCCGAGGGCGGCATCGACTGCGTGATCGATGTCGGCGCGGTGAGGCACGACGAGGCACCCCGGGTACCGACAGTGCTGGTCGCGCGCGAACACCCGCCGCCGCAGCCCCCTCGCTCGGTCGATAGGCGTCGACCGCCAGGACTTCGCCAGTTTCGGGGTGGCAGCTCACCCTGTCCCATGTCGGCTGGATCGACGCGAGAAACCTCGCAGTATCGGTATCGATCGGCCCGCAGCCCGCGAGCATCGCCGCGCCCTGCAACCCGGCGATACCGGTGCGATGCTCGGGACGCTGTTCCTCCGGCAACAGGCCGAGGATGGGGACCGTGATTTGGATGCGGGCGCTGACGCCGGAAAGATCAACATCTCCAGTCTCGTTGGAAGGAGCCGCGTGCAGCAGCTCATCGGTGAGAATACTCACCCGGATCTGATCGAGCGGGCGCACCCCAGCCAATGCGCGCTCCCCGGATCCGCGTAGAGAAGCACCGGCGGCTTGCACCTCGGCCTCTCGGGCAGACGACAGCTCGCGCCTCTGAATGGAACGGGCCTGCCGCGTGAGACGATCCTTGATCGCATGCGCGTGCACGGCCTCCATGACCGCCCGCAACTCCGCCAGCCCGTCGTCGAGATCGACCACTTCGACTCGCGCACGCAGACGCTGTGCAACCCGTTCTCGCTCCTCGCGCTCGGGCACGTACTTCGCAGCGACCACTCTCGCCAGACGTCTCACACGATTCGGGGTCTCTTCCACCGCGATCTCTGCCATCTCGGCACCGTAGGCGGCACGATCCCGCCCCTCTGCGATGATTCCGCCGGCATCGACGACCGCCCGAGCATGCGGAATGCCGATCCGCCCCGCGCTCATCTGCTCGTGCAGCACCGGGTAGTCGCTGTCGAGCCGCATCGCGAGCTCCAAGTCGCGCATCACCTCGCGATCCGCTATCCGCACGGCGAACCCCACCTCCGCGGCCACGGTACGATAGCTCATCTCAGCCGCCGCGCCACTCACACTATCCACGTCGCCGAGGGCTCCACCGCCCGGAGGCCTATTGCCCACGGCACTCTCACCGACGGCGTTATCACCGACGGCGTTATCACCGACGTCTCCATCGTCGACAGCATCGTTGCCCGGAGCGCCGTCGCTGCGGGAAGGCCGACGCCCCAGCCGCAGCGACTCCTCGTGCGCGAGCCGCTCCATCTCGGTGAGCAGCCGCAACCGCTCCGCTTCGATCTTGCGGATCTGCCGAGTCGCGTCGGCATATCTCATGGCCAGCACACCCAGGCTGCGCAGCTGGGGGCTGCCATCGGGGAACGGGAGATTTCGCATGACCGCAGTCTCGCAGCCACCACTGACATTCTTGGACGAAAACCCGCCCCTGAACTGGATATTTATAGGCTTCGCATCAACTTCGACGAGGCATTGCACGTCGACCGAAGGATCTTCATCGCAGAAGTCTGGGCGATCGAAGAACCTACAGGGCCGGCGCGCAGCCGCGATGCTCGGGAGGCTCACGTCCCGCAGTAGGTGATATGAAGGCGCCCCTCGGGGCCCGGAGCCGCATACCGCTCGAGACCGGGGCGAACCGCGTACGGCCTCGTCACCGCATCGAGTATCTCCTCGAAGGGGGCGAGATCCCCGTCCGTCGCCGCGACGAGCGCCTCGTCCACGAGGTGGTTGCGAGGGATGTAGACGGGGTTGACCGCGTCCATAGCAGCGGGATCGGGATCGAGCGACAGCCAGCGCTCGAACCAGGGGCCCGGCTTCTTCCCGTCCCGGAACAGCTCTGCATAGGATTCGGGATCCGCGCCGCCAGCAGCACCAGCAGCACCAGCAGCACCAGCACCGCCACCAGCGCCAGCATCCGCGCCACCAGCACCAGCGCCCGCAGTCCGGCGGCTCTGCACCCGGGCCGCCTCGGCGAGGGCGCGGAACGCTCCCGTGTAATCCAGCCTCTGCTCGTGCAACTCGCGCAGCAGCTCCGCGGCGAGCGCGGCCACCGTCTCATCATCGGCGGACGGGGCGAGCTCATCATCGGCAGACGGCGCGACCCCATCATCGGCGGTCCCGGCGGCCCCATCAGTCCCGGCGATCCCAGCAGCCCCGGCGGCCCGGCTCCCACCCCCGCTCGCCAGCCCGAGCTTGCCCCGCATCCCCGCGGTCCAGGCCTCGTCATAGGCTCCCCCGAAGCGCTGCAGCGCCTCGAGCGCGAGCCGTTCGGCCTCGCCGGGGTCATCGGAGAGTAGCGGCAGCACGGCTTCGGCGAAGCGGGTGAGATTCCATCCCGCGACGGCCGGCTGGGCCCCGTATGCGTATCGGCCGCGATGGTCGATCGAGCTGAACACTGTCGCCGGGTCGTACGCGTCCATGAACGCGCACGGCCCGTAGTCGATGGTCTCGCCCGAGATCGTCATGTTGTCGGTGTTCATGACGCCGTGCACGAAGCCGACGAGCATCCAGGAAGCGACGAGGCGCGCCTGCGCATCGATCACAGCCTCCAGCAGCGCGAGATAGGGGTGCTCTCGGGCTCCGACTTCGGGGTACTGCCGCTCGACCGCGAAGTCGGCGAGGCGCCGCAGCAGTTCGATATTCCCGAGAGATCGCGCGTACTGGAAGGTGCCGACGCGGAGGTGACTGCTCGCGACCCTCGCGAGCACGGCGCCGGGCAGCGGGTCGAGCGAGTCGTCGCGCATGACCCGCTGCCCCGTCGCGACGACGGCGAGCGCGCGGGTCGTGGGGATACCGAGAGCGTGCATGGCCTCACCCATGAGGTACTCTCGCAGCATCGGCCCGACCGCGGCGAACCCGTCGCCCCCACGCGCGAACGGCGTGCGGCCCGATCCCTTCAGGTGCAGGTCCCGCAGGGCCCCGGCCATATCGACGATCTCACCGAGCAGTAGCGCGCGACCGTCGCCGAGTCTCGGCGAGTAGGCGCCGAACTGATGCCCCGAGTAGACCTGCGCCACGGGCCGGCTGCCCTCGGAGAGCTCGTTGCCGAGCAGCCAGCGCACGCCGCGCTCCCCTCGCAGGATGCTGGGATCGATCCTCAGCTCACGGGCGAGCGGTTCGTTCAGGGCGAGGATCTCCGGATGCTCGGGCCGCATCGCGTTCCAGGGCAGGGCGAGCTCGGGGATACGATCCGCGAACGAGCTGCCGAGCTCGATGCTCTGGAGCGGACCGCTGCCGAGCGACCGCGCATGCGGGGCCGCGGGATCCGTCCGCGGATGATCGGCGATCGTATCGTCGTCGCTGGTCTCGGTGGTGGCCATGACCCGAGCGTACGCCCGGTTCCTCCCCGCGCACTCAGGTGGCGGCGGGCGTAGGATCGGGAGCACGACGGCGCAGGCGGGATGGAGCGGCGGCTCCTCCGCTGTCGCAGGCGTACCGTGCATGACGACAGGGGGCGACGATGAGCGGACACGTGGTGATCGCGGGCGGATCAGGGCTGATCGGCGGCGCCCTCACCTGGTTGCTGCAGGCCGAGGGATTCCGGATCACCCACCTGGTGCGGCGCCCACCGACCGGGTCGCACGAGGTCGAATGGCTCACGGCCGCACCCGAGCACCTCGACCCGGCCGTGCTCGACGGCGCCGACGCGGTGATCTGCCTCAACGGCGCGAGCATCGGCCGGTTACCATGGACGGCCTCCTACCGCCGCTCCCTGCGGGAGTCGCGGCTGATCCCGACCCGCACGCTCGCCACGGCTCTGCGGGAGCTGGGCACGCGGGCCCCCGCGTTCCTCTGCGCCTCCGCCGTCGGCTACTACGGCGACCGCCCTGGGGAGTCGCTCGACGAGACGAGCTCGCAGGGATCCACGTTCCTCGCCGAGCTGTGCGGGGCGTGGGAGCGCGAGGCGCTCGCCGCCGGACGGCACACGAGGGTCGTGCTGCTGCGCACCGCACCGCTGCTCCACACGGAGGGCGTGCTGAAACCCATGATCGCCCTCGCGCGTCTCGGTCTGAGCGGTCCGCTCGGACGGGGCACGCAGCTCTGGCCCTGGATCTCGCTCGATGACGAGGTGCGGGCGATCCGGTATCTCATCGGCACCGACATCGAGGGTCCGGTCAACCTCTGCGGCCCGGCCCGAGCTTCCGCGGACGAGATCGGCCGCGCGCTCGCTGCCGCATTGCATCGGCCCTTCCTGCTGCCCGCGCCCGCGCCGGCGCTAAGATTGGGGCTCGGCAGCGAAGCCGCCGAGTCGCTACTGCTGGCGGATGCCGACGTTCGCCCCGCGGTGCTCGAGCGCTCCGGTTTCGAGTTCGAGCACCCGACCGCCGAGCAGGCGATCGCCGCCGCGCTCGCGGGGTGAAGCACGCCGCAGGCCGGCGAGCGCGACGGCGAATACCGAGGTGAGGATCAGCGCCAGTGCGGGCGCAGCCGTGGTCCATGGCGCGCGCTCCACGTAATCAATGCCCTCGGAGAGCAGCAGCCCCCACTCGGGCAGCGGCGGTTGCGGACCGAGGCCGAGGAAGCCGAGAGCGGCGAGCGCGAGCGCGACGCCCGGCAGCCGCAGCATGCCGTGGCGCAGCAGCGGCGGCACGGTCGCGGGCAGCACATGCCGCGCCCATATCTCGAACCGCGACACGCCTGACAGCGGCAGCCAGCGCACGTGCGGCAGCGCCATCGCCTCATCGATGAGCGCCGCCGCGTGCGCGGTCAGCGGCGGCCACGTCACCCACAGCACGGCGAGCGCCGCGCCGCCTACCGACGGGCCGAGCAAAGCGGCGATGATCACGCCGGCGAGGATCGGCGGCGTCGCGTTCGCGATCTCCGCCGGCCCGCGCGCTACCTCCCCGAGCACGGCGAGCAGCAACCCGACGACGATCGCGAGCAGCACGATCAGGAATGCAGGGGTCAGTGTTCCGATGGTGCCGTGCGCGACGCGAGCGAGCAGATCGCGCCCGCTGGCATCCGCCCCGAACGGGAGTTCCATGCTCGGCGGTGCGAGGCGCGGGTAGGCGATCGTGTACGGATCGCGCGGCAGGCCGAACGCGAGGATCGCGAGCAGCACCGCGGCGGTCAGCACCGCGGTCCAGCGCGCCGTCCGGCCGTCGCCGCGAGCCTCGGGAGGAGGCGGCAGCGACCCCGGCGGCAGCGAGCCGCCGCGCAGCAGCCTCCGGGCGAAGCTCGTCACCACGCCGACGAGCACCGCGGCGAGCGCCATGAGCAGCACTCCGGCCTGCAGAGCAGGCAGATCCTGTGCGTTCGCCGAACCGAGCAGATAGCGCCCGAGACCCGGGATCGCGAAGATCTGCTCCACCGCGACCGCTCCGCCGAGCAGCCCGATGAACACGAGCCCGAGCTGATCGGCGACCGCTGCAGCAGCCCGCCGGAGCACGCCGGCGAGGATGACCCGTCTCGGCGCTCGCGCGAGCCGCCAGACGTTCACCCAGCGTTCCTCGGCGACGCCCGATACGGCATCGGAGAGCAGGCGGCCGAGCAGACCTCCCGCGGGCACCCCCAGGGAGAGGGCCGGCAGGATCGCGGTGCCGAACCCCGTCCACCCGTACGGCGGCAACCACCGCAGCTGCACGGCCACCACCACGAGCAGCGCGCTCGCGAGCAGGAACTCCGGGAGCGCGGTGAGCGCGACGCCCACCGGCCCCGAGCCGCGCTGCGGCTGATCCCGCAGCACTCGTAGGGCGGCGGGGACGATCAGGGCCGCGGCGATCGCGAGCGCGACGACGGTGGCGAACAGGGTCAGCGTCGCAGAGGTGCCGAGCGCCTGCCACACGCCGGGACCGATCTCACCGCCGCTCACCCAGGAGGTGCCGAGGTCTCCTCGCAGCACTCCCGACCACCATCTCAGGCTCGTGACGAGCGGCCCGCCATCGAGCCCGAGCTCCTGCCGGATCGCCGCGAGAGCCTCGGGCGTCGGCTCGAGCTCCGCGTAGCGGGCGCGCAGCACCGCGGCCGCGGGGTCGAACCGCGACAGCCAGGGCAGTGCCCCGGCGACGAGCAGCAGCACGAACCCGCTGAGCACGCGGGAGAGGAGTCCGAGAGTGTTGCTGTGCCTCACGGTGCCCGTCTCTCTTATTCGGCGTCGAGGTGGGTGTCGGCGGTGATGAGGATTCGCTCGCGGGGGTCCCGGGCGGCTTCGTGCACGCTCAGCGCCTCTCCCTGGATCACCCGCTCGTGCAGCAGCGGGATCGCGGCATCGGTGCCGAGCACGCTCGCCTCGGCGAGCATGATGCTGCGCTGCCGCTCTTCGCCGGCCTCGGTCTCGGAGGCGACTCGGATCTGCTCGTCGACCTCCGAGGAGCACAGCTGCGAGATGGAGAAGCCGCCGTCGCAGGTGAAGTCGGAGGCGAGATATGCCACGGGATCGCCGGAGTCGAGCACCGTCGCCCGGGACAGGATGAAGGCGTCGAAGGCGCCGTCGAGGGCGTCGGCCTCGATGTACTGGTACTCGCGCACGTCCTGCTGCACGTCGAAACCGACGGCCTCGAGCTGCTGCTCGAGCATCACGGCGACCTCCGGCAGCTCCGCGCGATCGGTGAAGGTGCCCAGCGTGATCTTCACGCCGTCGACCTTCGCGGGCTCGGCACGGCCCTCGAGCAGCTCGCGGTAGTCGGCGTCGTCGCGGAGGCCCGCCGCGTAGGGCAGCGCTGGGCCGAGGAGGCCCTCGGCGACATCGGCGCGGTCCTCGTACACCGATTCGACGATCGCAGCGCGATCGATGGCCTCGCGGGCTGCGGCGCGCACCGCGGGGTCGGCGAACGGACCGGTCTCGGTGTTCAGGTAGAGCGTGTTGGTGCGCGGCATGGGCACCTCGGTGAGCAGGTCCTGGTCGACCGAGGCGGCCTGGCCGGCCGGGATCGCCTCGACGACGTCGGCCTCGCCCGTGCGCAGCGCGGCGGATCGAGCCGTGCCGTCGGGCACGAACTTCACATCGATACCGCCCGCGATCGCGGGGTCTCCCCAGTAGTCGTCGTATCGGTCGAGCGTGGCGCCCGATACGCCGTCGACGTCGACGATCTCGAACGGCCCGGTGCCGGTGCCGACGGGGTTCACGCCGTTCTCCGTGTAGGCGGCGGCGTCGAAGATCGCGAGCTGCGGGCTCGACAGCCGGTGCGGCAGCAGTGGATCGGGTTCGCCCGTCTCGACGCGCACCTCGTGCTCGCCCTCCGCCCGCACGGTCAGCTGCACCCCGTCGAGGATGCGCGGCACGGGGGTCGCATCGATGGCATGCTGCAGGGAGTTCACCACGGAATCTGCCGTGAGCGGCTGCCCGTTGTGGAAGGTGACCCCGTCACGGATCGTGAAGCGCCAGGTCAGGTCGTTCTCGCGCTCCCACTCGGATGCGAGGCCGGGCAGGGCCTCGCCCGCTTCGTCGAGCACCACGAGCGTCTCGGACGCCGACCAGCGGGACAGCTTGAACGCGTCGTCGCTCAGCGGGCTGAGGCCTGAGCGCGGCGGTTGCATGTGGGCGACGGAGATGCGGTCGCCGGTGCCGCGGTGGCCGCCGCCCCCGTCGGAGAAGCATCCGGAGAGTACGAGGATGCCGGCGAGCGGGATCGCTGCGAGCACGAGGGAGCGAGATCGGGGCTTGGAGAGGGGCATCGAAGGGTCCTGTTCGTATGTCATTCGGGTCGGGTCGGTGAAACGATGGTCATCGTTCGGGAGCAGCGCGCGGCGAACTCCGGATCGTGGGTGACGAGGAGCAGCGCGATGCCGGCCTGCGCGACGCCGACGAGCAAGGCGGATGAGACGGAGAGCGCCGTCGCAGGGTCGAGTGCGCTGGTCGGCTCGTCGGCCACGAGCACTGCGGGCTCCACCGCGAGCGCCCGCGCGATTGCGGCGCGCTGCGCCTGTCCGCCGGAGAGCTCGGCGGGTCGGCGGTCGAGCAGCTCGCGGTCGAGGTGGGCGAGTTCGGCGGCGCGGCGGATACGTGATTCCGCCTCTGCAGCGGCGCTGGCGCCGTTACCCGCTGCGGGGACGAGCCGGCGCAGGGCCTGTTCGATGGAGCGTCGGATCGACCAGCGCGGCACGAAGGATGCCGCGGGATCCTGGGATACGCCCTGCACGAGTCGACGCATGTGCTTCGCCGGTCGCAGCGAGGGCGCGCACCAGTCGTTCCCCGACACCCTGACTGCTCCGGTCGCCGGAGCTCGCAGGCCCAGCACGATATCGGCGAGAGTGGACTTGCCCGCGCCGGATCGACCGATGACGGCGAGCGATTCGCCGCGGTGAACGGTGAGGCTCGTCGGGGCGAGCACGGTGCGGGAGCCGGCGCCCCGCCCATGGGAAGCGGTGACCTCGCAGACCTCGATGGCCGGAGCGGCGGTCGATGCGTCGGTCGCGGCGTGCGGATTCATCACGCGGCGCCTTCGTGCTCGCTGGTCGGATCTCCGGCACCCCGGCCCTCGCCGATCGGGGTCTCGGTGACGCGTCCGTCGACCACCCTGATGTGCCGTGTGGCGAAGGCCTCCGCGACGACGGTGTCGTGGGTCGCGACGATCAGCGCCTGGCTGGGGCTCACGATGCGGGTCAACAGGCCGAGCATGAGGTCGCGCGATTCGTGATCCAGGGCGCTGGTGGGTTCGTCGGCGAGGATCAGCGGCGCCCGTGTGAGCAGCGCAAGCGCGAGAGCGCCTCGCTGCGCCTGTCCGCCGGAGAGTTCCGCGGGGCGTCTTCGGCCCAGCTCGGGATCGTCGAGCCCGACCGAGCCGAGCACCTCGGCGATCCGCCCGGAGCTCGCGCCGGTCACGCTCCGCAGCTGCCGCCCGAGCGGAATGAGCGGGTGGAGGGCATCGAGGCCGCGCTGCGGCACGAAACCGATCCGCGATCCACTCGCCGTGCGCTCTCCCTCGGCGCGCAAGCCCGCCGCCCACCGTCCGCAGAGGCAGCTCAGCAGCATGGACTTCCCGCTGCCCGAGGGGCCCGTGACGACGACGCGCTCGCCGGCGGCGATATCGAGCTTCGGGATCCGCAGCAGGATCCGCCCGTCCGACTCCGCCCGCACGACGACGTCGCGCAATGCGATCAGCGGAGCATCGGGCAGGGCTGTCGCGTCGGGCGTCGTGAGCGCGGTCTCCCCCGGAGTCGCCGTTCGTCCGGAGCTTGCCCGCCGAGTACTGTCGATAACCATAATGAGAACGATTATCAATCAAGAATGGAACGGTGCGCAAATCGTGAGGAGGGAGAACAACCCGCCGAGCTACTGCCGAGCGAGGTCGCGACGGCTGAATCCGGCGAATCCGACCAGCAGGAAGAGCGCCGTGACGAGGCTGATCCAGACGAGCCCCCACCGATCCGCATCGGGCGAGGTGACGTTCGGGATGTGCCAGAACGGGCTGATCGCCAGCACCCAGGCCCAGAGCTTGAACGTCGGGCCGAGCAGAGTGAGCACGAACGAGGCGAGCACGCCGACCCAGGCCGCGAGCGACACCTCCGGACGCGCGCCGATCACCGCGACCGACAGGGCGACCACGGTCCACACGGCGGGGACCGTCACGAGCGCCTGCAGCAGTGCGTCGCCGAACCGCACGCCGATGTCGGCGCTCGACGCGAGGGATGCGATCACGACCCCCGCGATGAGCACGTACACGGCGGGAGCCAGAAGCGCGATGAGCACATTGCCGCCGTAGTAGCGCGACCGGGCGACGGCTCCGGCCAGCAAGGGCTCGACCCGATCCTCCATCTCCTCGCCTCGCACCTTCAGCATGGTCTGCACCCCGGGGATCGCCGCGAGAATGCCAACGAGGCTGAGGATCGTGACGAGGAACGCCGAGATCAGCGCGTCGTGGGTGGTCGCTCCGGCGGCGAGGATCTGCGAGACCGCGCTGTCCTTGCCGAGGATGTCCTGGATCGAGGTGGCGAAGTACCCGAATACGACCCCGAGCACGGCGAAGGCGATCGTCCAGGTGGCCATCGGGCCGGCGTTCAGGCGGAGCGCCAGCCGCCCCGTCGAGCGCGGTCCCCCGCGCGCGGGGCCGGGACGGGGCGCGATAGCCCCCTGACCGAAGTCTCGGCGCGCCTGCAGCGCGAACGCGACCCCGAACGCGACGAGCGCAAAGGCGAGGGCGTAGAGGAGCGGCCACCAGTGATTCCCGTTCGCGGGGCGGGTCTCCGTCATCCAGCCCAGCGGGTTCGCCCAGATCGCCCAGGGGCCGGCATCGATCGAGTACGCGAATCCGCGCAGCACGAACAGCACCCCGAGCACGCCGACGGCCATCGAGCTCGCCGTGCGGGAGTCGCCGCCCAGCTGCGCCGCGACCGCCGCAACCCCGGCGAACATCCACCCGGATGCGGTGAACGTGGCCCCGAGCAGCATCGAGGATGGCCAGTCGCCCCCGCACAGCCCCGTCACGGCCCCGGCGATCAGGCCGACCAGCAGCGAGCCGATGACCGCGAGGCCCGATCCGGCGAGGAGTCGAGCCGCGCGGCCCATCACCCCGGACGCGAGCAGCTCCGCCTGCCCGGAATCCTCCTGCCCGCGAGTGGCCCTCACCACCACGAATATCGCGCCCAGCGCAGTCAGAAAGCCGCCGAGGGCGAGGGATCGCCAAGCGTTGAACCCGTCGACGGTCGAGAGGTCGAACGCGGGCCCGAAGATCAGGCCGAGCGCGGGGTTCGCGCCGACGGCAGCGGCAAGGCCCGCGCGTTCCTGCTGATCGGGGAAGACCCACGGATAGACGAGCACCGAGGAGGCCGACAGCGCGGTGGCGATCGCGATCCACGGCGCGAAGCCGCGGCCCTCGTGCTTCAGGGACGCGCGCAGCAGAGACGCGGCCCGGCGAAGGCGCTCATCAGGCGCTCGCAGCGTCTGCATCGTAGAGCCGCAGGAACAGCGACTCCAGCGACGGCGGCTCCACCGTGAGCGACACCAGCCCATACGGGGCGAGCAACGTCATCGCCTCACCCACGCGATTGGCGTCGGCGGTCGCGGTGAGCCGGTTCCCGTCCAGGCGCACGTCGTGCAGCGACGCGAGTTCGGTCGCCTGGGGCACGCGCTCGAGCGTGGCGTGGATCGAGGTGCGGGCCTGACCCTGCAACTCAGCGAGCGTGCCGGATTCCACGATCCTCCCGTCCCTGATGATCGAGAGCCGGTCGGCGAGCGTCTCGACCTCCGCGAGGATGTGGCTCGACAGCAGCACGGACGCGCCGCGCGCCCTGGCCTCGCCGATGACCTCCTGGAACACGTTCTCCATGAGCGGGTCCAAGCCGCTCGTCGGCTCGTCGAGGATCAGCAGCTCGACGTCCGAGGCGAGCGCCGCAACGATCGCGACCTTCTGCCGATTGCCCTTCGAGTACTGGCGCCCCCGCTTCGTCGGGTCGAGCTCGAACCGCTCCACGAGCTCCGCGCGCCGGCGCTCGTCCAGGCCTCCGCGCAGCGACCCGAGCAGGTCGATCGCCTCACCTCCGGTCATGCCCGGCCACAGCGACACGTCACCGGGCACGTAGGCGAGTCTCCGATGGAGCTCCACCACGTCGCGCCACGGATCGCGACCGAGCACGCTGGCCGCGCCGCCGTCGGCCCGCAGCAGGCCGAGCAGCACGCGGATCGTGGTCGACTTGCCGGCACCGTTGGGGCCGAGAAAGCCGTGCACACTCCCCCGCTCCACCGACAGGTCGAGGCCGTTCAGGGCTCGAAATCTGCCGAAGGACTTGGTCAGCCCCCGCACCTCGATCACCGCATCCGTGCCCATCGGTGCACCTCGCTTCCGCCGACCTTCGCGTGTGAGAGCAGTGTAACCCCGCACTCGGCCTCGGCGGCCGGCGGACCGACCTAACGCTTCTCCGGCGCTCGCCTCCCGAAGGCGCCGCGGGTCCGGGTGAGGCGGTAGTCGATGCGGTCGTCCACCCACGTCTCGAGCTCGGGGATGTCGGTGATGGATCCCGCGAGCTCGTTCGAGATGTGCTCGGTCACGCGATCCAGCCGCGCGATGCGCTCGGCACGCTCGAGCACGCGATCGTCGATGCGCAGCGCGCGCAGCGTCGACCACGCCATAAGCAGCAGCACGACGCTGAACGGCAGCGCCGTCGCGAGGGCCGCCGCCTGCAGCGACTGCAGCCCGCCGGCGAGCAGCAGCGCGATAGCGACAAGACCCTCCAGCACCGACCAGAGCACCCGCGACCAGGTCGGCGGGTTGGGGTGGCCGCCCGAGGCGAGCATGTCGACGACAAGCGATCCGGAGTCAGAGGAGGTGATGAAGAAGATCGCGACGAGCAGAATACCGATCACTGACAGAATGGTGCCGAGCGGCAGGTCGCCGAGTACCTTGAACAGCGCACTCTCGACGTGCACCTCGCCGTTCTCCACGAGGTCTCCCGGGCCGAACAGCTGCCGGAAGAGGCCGGCGCCGCCCATCACCGAGAACCAGATCATGCCGACGATCGTGGGCACGAGCATGACACCCGCGATGAACTCGCGCACCGTCCGGCCGCGCGAGATGCGGGCGATGAAGATGCCCACGAACGGGGACCAGGAGATCCACCATCCCCAGTAGAAGATCGTCCAGCCCGAGAACCAGCTCGTCGCGTCGCCTCGCTGGTACGCGCCCACGTCGAAGGTCATCTGCATGACGTTCGCGAGGTAGAAGCCGATCGACTCGGTGAAGTTCTGCAGCAGGAAGAGCGTCGGGCCGAGCAGCAGCACACTGATCAGCAGCACGCCCGCCATGGAGAGGTTGATGTTCGAGAGCCACTTCATGCCCGCCCCAATGCCGCTGATCACCGAGATCATGGCGATGAGAGTGATGACGAGGATGAGCACGACCAGCATCGTGTTGCTCACGGTGTCGACGATCCCGATCTCAGCCATCCCCGCCGAGATCTGCTGCACGCCGAGACCGAGGGAGGTCGCGACGCCGAAGACAGTGCCGAAGATGGCGAGCACGTCGATGACGTCGCCGACCCAGCCCTTCACGCGCTCTCCGAACAGCGGCTCGAGCGACCAGCGGATCGAGACCGGACGCCCTCGGCGATGGATCGCATAGGCGATCGAAAGACCGATGATCGCGTAGATGGCCCACGGGTGGAGCCCCCAGTGCACGAAGGTCTGGGCCATCGCGAGACCCGCGAGCTCGGCCTGGTCCCCCTCCCAGCCGGGCTTCGGTTGCACGGTCGCGTAGGTGAGCGGCTCACCTACCCCGTAGAACACGAGGCCGATGCCCATGCCCGCGGCGAAGAGCATCGAGAACCACGACAGTACGCCGAACTCGGGCTCGTCGTCGTCGCGGCCGAGCCTGATGCGTCCGAGGCGCGAGAACGCGATGCCGATCGCGATCGCGATGAACGCGGCGATGATGAGCATGTAGTACCAACCGAGGTTCGCGACGATCCAGTTCTGCACGGACCGGAACACGCGATCAGCACTGTCCGGGGCCAGGATCGCGAACGCGGACACCAGCAGGATCACGATCAGCGCGGGCCAGAACACCCGCGGCGAGATCATCCCCCTGCCGATGTGGACGCCGTGCCGGCGCAGCTTTTCGGTGATGCGAGCGTCGGAGTCGTCCTCGGCGATCTGCACGGACTGCGGCAGGTGAACGGTGTCCGGAATCCCCGGTTCCGCGGGGAACGCGGCGGCGGCTCCGGTGACCGGCGCCGCGGAGGACGGTGCGCCCGCATCGAAGGGAGCCTCGTGCCCCGCCTCCGGTTGCGTCCCGCCGTCCTCGTGCGCCCGCTCGGTTGAGCTCATCGTCGTTCCCCTATCTCGTTCGACGAACAAATTCGACCTTTCTACCTTTGCGGGCCGCGAGTGCTATTGCAAGCCAAGCCCGAGACGCAGCAGAGCATCGAGGGTGCCGCAACGGCGCGTTTCGCCGGGCGCGCACAGATCGCTGCTGGGGTGAACTTGAAAGTTCGTCATGACGAACTTTATGATGAGGTACCATCGAATCCAGATCGAAGCGCATCGCCCGCACTCGATCCGAAGGCACGCGAAGGAGATCCATGTCGTCCCGCCCCTCACGCTCCGCACCGCGCGGAGCCCGCGCGCTCGTCGCCGGACTGCTGCTGTCCATCGCTCTCACGGCGTGCGGCCAAGAGGCCCCCGTTAGCCCGGATGCCGACGACGGACGACCGGTCGTGCTCACCACCTTCACGGTGCTCGCGGACATGGCCCGGAACGTCGCCGGAGACCACCTGCGCGTCGAGTCGATCACCAAACCGGGGGCCGAGATCCACGGGTACGAACCCACCCCCAGCGACATCCGCAAGGCCGCCGAGGCCGACCTGATCCTCGATAACGGCCTCGGCCTCGAGGCATGGTTCGAACAGTTCGTCGCCGACCTCGATGTGCCCCACCGCGTGCTGAGCGAGGGTGTCGATCCCATTCCGATCGCCGACGACGCGAACGAGGGACTCCCCAATCCTCACGCGTGGATGAGCCCTGAAAGCGCCCGGATCTACGTCGACAACATCGTCGACGCATTCAGCGAGCTCGATCCGCAGCACGCCTCCGACTACGCCGCCAACGGCGAGGCGTACAGCGCCGAGCTGGTCGCCGTGCAGCAGGAGCTCGTAACCGACCTCTCGTCGCTCCCCGAGCAGCAGCGCGCGCTCGTCACGTGCGAGGGCGCCTTCTCGTACCTCGCCAGGGACGCGGACCTCACCGAGCGCTACATCTGGGCGGTCAACGCCGAACAGCAGGCGACCCCGCAGCGGATCGCCTCGGTGATCGACTTCGTCAGGAGCAACGAGGTCCCCGCCGTGTTCTGCGAGTCGACGGTTTCGGACAAGACCATGCGGCAGGTCATCGAGTCCACCGACGCGGAGTTCGGCGGCACGCTCTACGTGGATTCGCTCTCCGAACCCGACGGGCCCGTGCCGAGCTACCTCGAGCTGATCCGCCACGACGCCGAGCTGATCGCCGACGCGCTGACCGGGGCGGATACGCCCACCGGGGCAGCAGCTCCGAACGGGGGCGACGCATGACCGCCACGACCGCTCCCGCGCTCAGCGTCTCGGGGCTCACCGTGCACTACGGCGAGGTGACCGCCCTCGACGGCGTCGACTTCTCCCTCGACTCCGGTCGCGTCTGCGGCCTCATCGGCATGAACGGTTCGGGCAAGTCGACGCTGTTCAAGACGATCATGGGCATGATCCGCCCCGACTCGGGGTCGGTGCTCATCGACGGCGATCCGCCCGCGCGTGCGCTCCACGCCGGCCGCGTGGGCTACGTACCGCAGAGCGAAGACGTCGACTGGGCCTTCCCCGTCTCCGTGCGCGACGTCGTCATGATGGGGCGCTACGGCCGCCTCGGAATCACGCGCCGTCCCCGCCGGGACGATCGCCGAGCGGTCGATCACGCGCTGGAGCGCGTCGAACTCACCGACTACGCCGACCGGCAGATCGGGCGCCTCTCAGGGGGCCAGCGCAAGCGCGCCTTCGTCGCCCGCGGGATCGCGCAGGGGGCCACCACGCTGCTGCTCGACGAGCCGTTCGCGGGCGTCGACAAGCGCTCCGAGGCGACGATCACCCGCCTGCTGCGCGAGCTCGCCGCCGACGGGCGCACGATCCTCGTCTCCACCCACGATCTGCACGCGCTGCCGACGCTCGCCGACGAGGCGATACTGCTGATGCGCCGCGTGCTCATGCACGGCGCTCCGCGCGAGGTGCTGCGGCCAGAATCGCTCGCACTCGCGTTCGGCCTCGATGTGATGGGCGGGGAGGATCGCGCATGAACCCCCTCGATCTCCTCCTCGAGCCGCTCGGCTACGACTTCATGGCCCGCGCGCTCCTCACCGCGCTCATCGCCTCCGTGGTGTGCGCGGTGCTCTCGTGCTGGCTGGTGCTCATCGGCTGGTCCCTGATGGGCGACGCCGTGTCGCACGCCGTGCTGCCGGGCGTCGCGCTCGCCTATCTCGTCGGCGCCCCCTTCGCCCTCGGCGCCGTCGTGTTCGGGCTGCTCGCCGTCGCGCTCATCGGGGCGGTGCGCGACACGAGCCGGGTGAAGGAGGACGCGGCGATCGGGATCGTCTTCACGACGCTGTTCGCACTCGGCCTGGTGATCATCTCGGTGGTACCCTCGCAGACCGACCTCACGCACATCATCTTCGGAAACCTCCTCGGAGTATCCTCCGCCGATCTGCTGCAGATCGCGGCGCTCGGGGCGCTCGTGCTCGCGGTACTGGTGATCAAGCGCCGCGACTTCACCCTCTTCGCGTTCGATCCCACCCACGCGCACGCGATCGGCCTCCGCCCGAGGGTGCTCGGCGCGATCCTGCTCGGCCTGCTCGCCATGACCTCCGTCGTCGCCCTGCAGGCGGTGGGTGTGATCCTCGTCGTCGCGATGCTCATCATCCCGGGGGCGACCGCCTACCTGCTGACCGATCGCTTCGCGCGCATGCTCCTGCTCGCCCCGCTCCTCGCCGCGGCCTGCGCGTTCATCGGTCTCTACACGAGCTACTACCTCGACACCGCTTCGGGGCCGATGATCGTGCTCGCACAGGGTGCCGCCTTCGCGCTCGCCTACCTCTTCGGCCCCAGGCAGGGGCTTATCGCCACCCGGCTGCTCGCGCGACGGCGAGCGCGAACCGTCTCACAGTAGGGACGCCGCCGTCGCGATCGCGGTGAACTGGCTGCTCCAGCTGCTGCCCCTGCCCCAGGTGATCGGGGCCGTGACCGATGCCGTCGAGGCCGACTACCTCTCGGCGCTCTCCCTCGTCGCGAGCATCGGCATGGCGGCGCTGGATATCCGCGCACCAGGGTCGGGCGGCACGGTATCCGCGTGAGGATCGGGGATCCGCCACCGTGCCCGGAGCCATACCCGCGAGCGCCGGGTAGCACCTGAGATCGTGTATTGGCAAGGCCCTGCCGCGGGCAGGGCCGACCTCGTTACCGTGAGGTCATGTCTGATTACAGCGAGTACCGATATCTGATCATCGGCGGCGGCATGGTCTCGGACAGCGCCGCCCGCGGCATTCGCGAGCTCGATCCCGCGGGGACGATCGGCATCGTCGCGGAGGAGGAGACCCCACCCGTGGCGCGCCCCGCCCTCTCGAAGAAGCTGTGGACCGACGCGTCGTTCGCGTTCGACGACGCATGGCTCGACACCGAAGCGGATACGGGGGCGACCAGGCACGCCGGAGAGCGGGCGGTCGGCATCGATCGCTCCGAGCGCATCGTTCGCACCGAGCACGGCCTCACGATCCGTTACGAGCAGCTGCTGCTCGCGACCGGGGGCACGCCCAACAGGCTCGAGCTCCCCGAAGACGAGCGAATCGTCTACTTCCGCTCGGTCGAGGACTACCGACGCCTGCGCGAGCTCTCCGGCGGTCAGCGGCGCGTGGCCGTGATCGGCGGCAGTTTCATCGGCACTGAGCTGGCGGCCGCCCTCGTGCAGAACGACACCGAGGTCACCCTGGTCTTCCCCGACGAGGTGCTCGGCGGCACGAAGTTCCCGGCCGATCTCGCAGAACGATTTCAGGGGTTGTACGAGCGGGCTGGCGTGACCCTGGTGCCGCGCGCCAAGGTCGAGGCCGCGGAGGTCGACTCGACCGGCCCGATCCGTCTCTTCCTCTCCACCGGAGCGGTCGTGGAGTGCGACGCCGCCGTCATCGGCGTCGGAGTGACCCCGAACATCGAACTGGCGGAACGAGCCGGCCTCGACACCGGCGACGGGGTGCTCGTCGACGATCGGCTGCGCACGAGCGATCCTCGGATCTTCGCCGCGGGCGATATCTCCTCCTACCCCGACGCCATTCTGGGGCGCCGCCGCATCGAGCACGTCGACAACGCCATCGAGATGGGGCACCAGGCCGGCCGCAATCTCGCCGGCGCAGATGAACCCTACGATCACACCCCGTACTTCTACTCGGTGGTCTTCGGCAACCGCTACGAGGCGGTGGGCTCGCTCGACTCCTCCCTCGAAACCGTCGAGCGCTGGGACGGCGACCGCGGAGTCGTATATTACCTCGACGGCGACCGCGTCGCGGGGGTGCTCCTCTGGAACGTGCAGGGACGCCGCGATGCCGCGCGCGAGGCCATCGACCACGCCGACGGATCGGATCCCGAGGCCCTTCGACGACGCATCCCGACCGACGACGGCGAGAGCGGAGACTGATCCCTGCTCGGTCCTCGATCCCGGCATCAGCACTGAACGGAACACCGCAGCGGAAGGAGCATCATGGATCTCGGCATCGCGGGGCGCATCGCCCTCGTCACCGGCGGAGACTCGGGCATCGGATGGAGCACGGCCGCCGAGCTCCTCAGGGAGGGCGCGACGGTCGTGCTCAGCGATCGCGACCCCGAGAAACTCGACGAGGCCGCGTCGAAGCTCGACGCCCCTGCGGGCCGGCTGCACGCCCTTGCGGCGGACCTCACCGATCCGGAGGCCATCGCAGAGCTTCACCGCAGTGTCACCGCCTCCGCAGGCCCCATCGACACGCTCGTGCACTGCGCCGGCATCACCGGCGCGCAGGGCAAGTTCCACGAGATCGGCGACGACGGTTGGATCTCCACACTCGACATCGACCTGCTCGCCCCCGTGCGCGTCGCGAGGACCTTCCTCGACGAACTGCGAGCCAGCGGGCGAGGACGTATCGTCTTCATCGCTTCGGAGGACGCCGTGCAACCCTACGACGATGAGCTCCCGTACTGCGCGGCGAAGGCCGGGGTACTCGCGCTCGCGAAAGGGCTCTCCCGAAGCTACGCCCGAGAAGGTCTGCTCGTGAATACGGTCTCGCCCGCATTCATCCGCACCCCGATGACGGATGCGATGATGGATCGTCGGGCCGAGCGACTCGGAGTGACGCGTGAGGAGGCCATCCGGTCCTTCCTCGACGAAGAGC
This sequence comes from Leucobacter holotrichiae, assembly GCF_055791005.1. Classification (NCBI taxonomy): domain Bacteria; kingdom Bacillati; phylum Actinomycetota; class Actinomycetes; order Micrococcales; family Microbacteriaceae; genus Leucobacter; species Leucobacter holotrichiae. The sequence continues at coordinate 2,057 of NZ_JBVUAC010000001.1, read as the reverse complement.
GCCCCTTCCTCGAACTGAAGCGAAGAGGCACTCCGGAGGAGGTGGCCGCCGTGATCGCGTTCCTGTGCTCCGAGCGGGCTTCCTTCGTGACCGGTTCGAACTATCGAGTGGACGGAGGATCCGTCGCCGCGCTGTGAACAGCGGCTCCGACGGAACAGCGATATGAATGCACAGAGAACACTCATCGACCTCGCCGGCCGGCCGAGAGACGCCGCGGAGGCGCTGCGGATCGCGCTCACACCGGGCCTCCTGAACGACCACCCCCACCACGACAACTCGATCGCCTGGCTGCTGTGGCACGCGGCGAGGGAGATCGACGAGCAGCTCGCCGCTCTCGCCGGGACGGAACCGCTGTGGACCGCGCAGGGCTTCGACGGGCGCTTCGACCTCGGCATCGACGCCCACGAGATGGGGTACGGCCACACCCCGGAACAGGCCAGAGCGATCATCGTCGAGGATCCGGATCTGCTGCTCGCACACCTCTCGGCCGTCATCGACGCGCAGATCGCGTATATCGAAACCCTCGACGCGGACGCGCTCGACGAGATCGTCGACGACCAGTGGGATCCACCGGTGACCAGGGCCTCGCGACTCGTGAGCATCTCGGTCGACGCCGCCGAGCACGTCGCGCAGGCCGCCTACATCACGGGTATGAGGGCAGAAGCCTTCGAGTGAGGGCGGGATCAGTCTTCAGACGACCTCAGGCGCCGGTCGACCGACGCATACCGTGCTCCATCCCCCACTTCACGGCCTGCGCCCGCCGCTCCACCCCCATCTTGCGATAGGCCGAGCGGATGTACGACTTCAGCGAGTTCGGGCTGAGGAAGAGCGACGCGGCGATCTCCGTATTCGTGTGCCCCTGCACGATCAGGGCGACCACCTCGGCTTCACGAACGCTGAGGCCCTCCTGCTTGCCGGGCCACGAGGTCTGCGGCTCGGCGAGCCGGGGCACCGCTTCCGCGGGTCTGCGCTCGGCCGCGCGCCGACCGACGATCCGTTCGAGGCCGCTGACGAGCTCGGCTGCGGGGAGCGACTTATCCAGATAGGCGAAGCCCTGGGCGGCCCAGGGCGCTTCCACCGCGAGATCAGAGCCCGCCCAGGCGTAGATCACGAGGGTTCCCACATGAGGATCGGCCGCCAGCGCCTCGAGTTCTCCCTGCCGGGGGCGAGACCGTCCGAAGGTGTCGTAAAGGGTGATGTCGACGCGTCGGTCCGAAACGCCTCGGACGTCCTCCTCCACCACCTTCACCCGGCTCTCGAAGGGTCGCAGCATAGCCGCCAGACCGGCGACGACTACCTCATAATCGTTCAGCAGACGCAGCCGCAGTGGTTCCTTGCTCACACGATGAGTATAGGGGGCCGGAGACCTGCCGACTGCTTCCCCGCAATCTGAATAATCGGCGTGATTCCGCGGAATTCTAGCGGTGTCGCGAAGCCCAAACCACACCCCCAAGGGTGAGGCCGCTGCCGTTACAGTTTGGAGCGGGAAGCATGCGGCTTTCCGCTCCATCACTGGTCGACAGGCCGAGGATCGGGCGACGCGTAGCGTCGCGGGAGCACCCTCAGGCTTCGACGCGAAGGGGACCGTGGGAACACTCATCTATGGCCGGACACAGGAATACGACTTCGACGACCGCACGCTCGAACACCTGCGCGTCGTGATCACGTCGAGAGTGAAGAAGAACGAGTCGTTCTTCCTCACCTGGACAGCTCAGCGCCATCGACAGACGGTGACGACGTCGCTCTGGATCTCCCCCGCCGTTCCTCTCGTCTTCAGCTTCTCCAGCGACACGAGAGTGCCGATCTCCCGGGAGTGGCTGCAGCAGCTCATCAGGTCCTCCTACTCGCCGCAGGGCCTGGTGATAATGCCCGAGCCCGCTTCCGGCGGCTTCTGAGCGCGATCGAGTTGAGCCTGTAAATGTGTTGAGGGTCGTACCGGTGAGTGCCGTCTTCGGCGTTCACTGGTACGACCCTCAATGTAATGGGTGTCCGGCGGTGTCCTACTCTCCCACGAGGTCCCCCTCGCAGTACCATTGGCGCTGTCAGTCTTAGCTTCC